>JBFMGV010000041.1:0-7109 GCA_040752615.1 Pseudomonadota bacterium
GCTGCGCATCCCACTTCGCCGTATCGGCGAGCAGGGCCATCACGGGATCGGTGGAAAGGTCGGCCTCGGTCATGCTCCCGAGGAAAACACGGCCCTACGACAGAAACGGTCGCAGGTGGGGTGTGAGAGCTGCGGATTCTTCGTGGGGCCGGCGAGGCCGTCGGGAGGGAACCGCGGAAGGCGCGGAAGAACGCGGAAGGGTGAGGTTGGCGTACGTCGCGGTTCACACAAAGGAGACCGGGAACCGCGGATGAACACGGATGGACACGGAAGGGGCCGGCTGCGCCCTTCGTGTTCATCCGTGGTTCGAAATCCTGACGACTTCGCCGCCGGGTCAGCCCGCCGCGGTGGTCTGACGGCGGCGGAGCGTGGCGCCGGCGGCGCCGAAGCCGAGGATCATCAGGGCCCAGGTTCCGGGCTCGGGGGCGGCCGAGATCACGCGGCCGTAGACCGAGGTGACGTCCATCTCCAGGAAGACGCCGTAGTCGTAGAGGACCCCAAGCAGCATCAGATTTGGTGCGGGATCGGCGAACGACGACACATCGTAGGATGTGGAGAAGGTGACGGGGGCCCCCGGGTTCGTGGCCGCCATCGTAGCAATGATACTGACGGACCTGTCGTTTGACTGGTGGTCGATCACATTGGTCGTGTTGAACTGGCCGCCGCTCGAAAGGATCTGCGACCTCGAACCCCGCATGCTGTCGACGAAATCAAACGTGTAGCCGTTGACCGTGACGAACGCCGACACCGGAGCCGATGTGCCGGTGACGAGGCCGCCCTCGATCGTCAGGCCTTGCGGGCCGTTGAAGACGCCCGAACCGAGGGACGTGTCCGTGACGAACCTGACCGTGAAGTCTTCGCCACCGGTAAGGCCGCCGAACATTGCGCCACCCACGAACACCGGCCTCACCGTACCCGTGTAGACCTGCTCGTAGATCAGCGCGCTGGCGCTGCCCGCCGCGGCCAGCGCCATGGAGGCCGCCAGGGCGCAGACGCCCAGAAGGTGTTTGATCTTCATCTTGCCCGCCCCGACTCTGAACACTCCGACGCCTCGGAACATGCGGGTTTCGGGCGGTCAATCGGGCGGTCGACGTGGTTCAACCTGCAGGGGAGGCCACGGTGAAGTTTGAGACGGAAAGTCGAAGTCAGCGCCGGATGGGTTGCGGCTACTCGGCCGCCTGCCGCACCCCGGCCGGCATCCGTGAGCGGTGGTAGGGGCGGTCGCCCAGGATCGTCGCGCGGTTCATGATGCGGCGGTGGGGCAGGTAGTCGTTGACCGCGTAGTGCTGGGTCACGCGGTTGTCCCAGAAGGCGATGGCGTTGGGGCTCCAGCGCCAGCGGACCTGGAACTCCGGCTTCTGCACGTGGGCGAACAGCATGTTCAGGATGGCGTCGCTCTCGGGCCGGCGCAGGCCCTTCAGGCGCTCGGTGAAGCCGTAGTTGACGAAGAGGCCGTCTTCGCCGGTCTCCGGGTGGGTGCGGACCACCGGGTGCAGGACGGGGGGATGGTCGGCGGCGGCCTGGGCGTGCTTGTCGGCGCCGGTGGACTTGGCGACCACGCCCCGCGCCGGGAAGCCGCGCGCGAAGTCGTGGACCGCGTCGAGGCCGGCCAGGAAGTCGCGGAAGGTCGGTGAAAGCGCCTCGTAGGCGGCCTTCATATTGGCCCAGACCGTGTCGCCGCCGCTCTCCGGCAGCAGCTTCGCATAGAGGATCGAGCCCATCGGCGGGGTCTCGATGAAGGTGACGTCGGTGTGCCAGGCGTCGTTGTCGGTGGGGTTTTCCTTGTGGTTGTCGAGGATGAACAACTCGGGCGCCTCGGGCACGCCGGGATAGAGCGGGTGGGTGTGCAGCGCGCCGAACCGGGCGGCGAAGTCGCGGTGCTGGACCGGGGAAAGATGCTGGTCCTCGAAGAACAGCACCTGGTGTTTCAGCAGCTGGGCCCGCAGGGCGCCCGCGAGGTCGGCGGAGACGCCCTGGGATAGATCCACGCCCTCGACCAGCGCGCCGATGGTGGGGGTGAGGGGCCTGACCTGCATCGTCATGTTCGTGTCCTCCGAGCGCGCTGAGGGAACGCCAACTCCGGGGCGACGTCAAAGCGAGGGGTTCTCGGGCGCTGTGCAGAAAGTCTGTGGGGCGGCGTCCTTGCTTCCCCTACGGGTGAGGAGATTGGAGCGGTGGCGCGGCGGCCTCATCGAAAGCGCTTGCCTGCCGCCGGGGCGCCGTCTCAGGCTCGGGGCATAACTTCGAAAAACGGGTAGGGACGCGCCGCCATGGCCATCGACTTCGAGATTCCGGAAGACGCCAAGAAGGTCCGTGAGCGGGTCCGCCAGTGGGTGCAGGACGAATGCATCCCGGCCGAGAAGCGGCTGGTGGACAAGGAGAGCTACAAGACCGTGCTGGCCGAGCTGCGGGCCAAGGCGCGGTCGCAGGGCCTGTGGCTGCCGTTCGTGCCCAAGGAGTACGGCGGCATGGGGCTGGGCCCGCTGGCCAACGCCCTGGTGCAGATGGAGCTGGGGCAGAGCCACCTGGGCGCGCTCAGCATGAACAGCCAGGGGCCGGACGACGCGACGATCCTGACCCTGCTGGCGCACGGCACCGAGTTCCAGAAGGAGAAGTACCTCAAGCCGCTGCTGAACGGTGAGAAGCGGGTCTGCTACTCGATGACCGAGAAGGCGGCCGGCGCCGACGCCACCGGGATGCGCACCGTGGCGGTGAAGGACGGCAACGAGAACTATGTGCTGAACGGCGAGAAGTGGTTCTCGTCGGCCGCCACGGCCGCCGACATCGCGGTGGTGATGGCCCGGACCGACCCGGACGCCCCGCGCCACCAGCAGTTCTCGACCTTCATCGTCGAGCTGCCGAACCCCGGCTATCGGATCGTGCGCGACATCCCGACCATGGCCGCCGAAAGCCCGCTCAGCCACATCATGGGCGGCGGACACGCCGAGGTGGAGATCAAGGACCTGGTGGTGCCGGCCGAGAACCTGCTGGGCGGGGAAGGGCAGGGCTTCAACATGGGCCAGCACCGGCTGGCCTACGGCCGCCTGCGCCACGGGATGCACAACATCGCCATGGCCCAGCGGGCGCTGGACCTGGCGGCGGCGCACGTGACCACGCGCGAGACGTTCGGACGCAAGCTGGACGAGCGCCAGGCGGTGCAGTTCATGATGGCCGAGTGCGCCAGCCAGCTCTACATCGCGCGCCTGATGCTGCTGCACATCGCCTACAAGGCCGAGCACGGCATGGACCTGCGGCAGGAGAACTCGATCGCCAAGGTCTATCTGGCGCACATGGTGCACCATGTGGTCGACACCGCGATCCAGCTGCACGGGGCCCTGGGCTACAGCCGCGATACGCCGCTGGCCGCCTGGTACACCCACATCCGCTCGCAGCGCCTGGTGGACGGGCCGGACGAGGTGCACCGCTGGACCGTGGGCCGCAACGTCATCAAGGCGTTCAAGGCCGACGGCACCACCGCCGGCGCCTGCGGCGGCGACCTGCTGTAGGCGCCCTGGCGCGTCGGGCCCGCCGCGCGGGTCCGATGTGCCGGTTCGTCGTCTCGCAGCGCGCGTAGGTCGATTAAACGCGCGAATACGTTGTGCCGCCCCCAAAGGTCTGTCACCGTTCGATGAGCGGCGTTCGGGGGCGTTGCGGTGCGGGAGATTCAAGGCGGCGAGGCGCGGTATCGCGCCTTCGTCAGCTACAGCCATCGTGATCAGGCGTTCGGCCGGCGGATCCACCGCTGGCTGGAGCGCTACGCCGTGCCTCGCCGGCTGGTGGGGCGCGTCACGCTGCGCGGCGTGGCGCCGAAGCGCGTCGCCCCGGTGTTCCGCGACCGCGAGGAGCTGTCGGCCGCCCATGACCTGACCCACGAGATCCGCCACGCCCTGGCCAATTCCGGGGCGCTGATCGTGGTCTGCTCGCCCAACGCCAAGGCCTCGCCGTGGGTGACCCGGGAGATCGAGCTGTTCCGCGAGCTGCACCCGGACCGGCCGGTGCTGGCGGCGCTGATCGCGGGCGAGCCCGGCGCGGCGTTCCCGGAGGCGCTGACCCATGCCCGGGGCGGACTGATCGAGCCCCTGGCGGCCGACTTCCGGCGCGAGGGCGACGGGCCGCGGCTGGCGTTGCTGAAGCTGGTCGCGGGGGTGATCGGCCTGGGCGTCGACGAGCTGATCCAGCGCGACGCCCAGCGGCGGCTGCGCAACGTGATGGCCGTCACGGGGGCGGCCTTCGCCTCGGTGCTAGCGATGGCCCTGCTGACGACCCTGGCCGTGACCTCCCGCGTGGAGGCCGAACGCCAGCGGGCCGAGGCGGAGCGTCAACGCGAAGTGGCGGAGCGGCAGACCTTGGAAGTCCTCAGGCAGAGCGCCGAAGTCCGCCGCCAGCGCGGCGTGGCCCTCGCGCAGGAAGCCGAGGCCAACCTGCAGCGCGCCGAGGCCCAGCGCCAGCGCGGCGAGGCCGAGGACCTGGTGGAGTTCATGCTCACCGACCTGCGCGACCGGCTGAAGGGCGTGGGGCGGCTGGACGTGCTGGCCAGCGTGAACGACCGGACGCTGGACTACTACGCCGGCCAGGACGTGCCCCGCATGCCGCCCGAGAGCCAGATGCGCTACGCGCGGATCCTGCTGGCGATGGGGGAGGACGAACTCAGCCGAGGCGAAGAGGGCAGGGCGGCGGACAAGTTTCGGGCCGCGGCGCGGCTGACGAAGCGACTGCTCGCGGAAGCTCCCGCGAGTCCCGAGCGCGTGTGGGCGCACGGCCAAAGCGAATACTGGCTGGGCTATCACGCCTATCGGAAGGGCGGGCGGGAGGCGGAATCATCCTGGGTGCGTTACCGCGAGCTGTCGCGCACGCTCGTCACGCAAGATCCCGACAACGCGCGCTACCGCCGCGAGCTGGCTTACGCAGAGGGCAATCTCTGTACGCTCGCGCTTAGGAAGCCTGTCGCGGTCGCCGAGGCATTGGCCCGCTGCGCTGCGTCCCTGGATCAGATGAAGCAGACGATTTCGCTCTCGCCGGCGCCGCAGAAGCTCTCTCAGGACCTGATCAATCGGCACGCCTGGATGGCGCAGGCGTATGCCGCCGCGGGCAATCTCCAGGGCTCGATGCAGCAGCGGCAGGAGCAGGAGAGGTTGCTGGAAGGCGAGATACAGCGCGACCCGCGAAACATGCGCCTCAAGGCTGTCTGGACGGTTCTCCAACGGGAACTGGCCGGCGTCGAGGTCCGCCTTGGCTACTGGGACACGCCGAAGAAGCGCGTGCACGAAGCAAAGCAGGAGATCGACAGGCTCCTGCGCTTCGACCCCGACAACGCGGACTGGATCGCGCAACGCGCGCGCCTCGTTACTGCGATTGAATTCTTTGAAGATGCTTCCAACGCGCCAAAGGAAAAGGCGGTTGTTTCGGCAAACAAGTAGATTTCACTTCAACAATTGGGGGATTGTAAAATGCCGAATGACATATCTTACTACATGAATCAGAAAGACGTGCCGATTGAATACATTACTGTCGTGCGTCTGACGTTTGACGCGACGGACACGACGCTCGAGTTCACCTTGTCGGACGCGGAAATCCACCGCGAGACCGACATCAAGAAATTCCTGAAGCAATTGGTGAAGAAGCCGCCGCCCAAGCCCTGGGGCACAAAGGCGCCTGATCCGAATAGCGATAGCCATCTGGGCATACCGGTGGACGCCCCGACCCACGTCATCGTCGTGCTGGATCCGGACAAGGCCTGGCAGTTCCGGGACGGCAAGCCCGCGATCACCGCGAAGCGCGCGTACGGCGACCAGAACCATGGGGCATGGCACGTCGACGACTCCGGCAACCGGCTTTCCGACTTCCCGGAGGGCTGCACGATCGCCTACTTCACAGTGGTCAGTCGTCCTCCCAAGGGGGAGCCCGATGCGGTTCAAGGGTTCAACTTCCACGTCGAATTCCTGCAGAAGAATGGGAAGTGGGCGGAGATCGCGATCGATCCGGATGTTCCTGAGACGGGCACCGAGGGCTTCCCAAGCAAGATCACCAATCGGAAGTCGTTGGGCGGGTCTTCGAAGAAGAACAGCCTGACCGTCTACTTGTAGACCTTCGCCTTGCCTCCCCGGTGTCTGCTTCCGCTCGTACTCGCTCGCGTCACCGCGGGCGCGGTCGATCCGGCGAAGGCGGGGCCCGGGGAGGTCCATGCATTTCTCGAGGACGCTCTGAAGGGGCTCCAAACCATGTCCGTGAGATCAGACCAAATGTGGTCGGGCGCAGGCCGCCATGACTAGCGAGTTCTTCCGCGTCGGATACGAGATTCCCGAGTTCACGAACGTCGTGTGGTCCGGGCCAAAACCGGTCAAGCACTACGTCCTGCGGGGCGACGGAAACCCTGGAAAGAGCGCGACAGCGAGCATCTACATCTACAAGGAGGAGCTCACGGATCCGAGCCTGCGGGCCGAGAGCCTGGAAGAGGCCTCTCAGATCGCCTCCGACCTCTGGAACAAGGGCTCAACCTATCCGGACAAGCCGGACTACGACCTGACGCTCGAAGTGCTGGAACAGAGCTGGGTGATCCTCGAACTCGACCGGGCGGACGGCTGGCGGTTCTCGACCTCACACCCCGCCGTCACGACAAAGGTCGCCGACGAGCCGTTCACGCCGCCCGGCCAGGACAAGAAGAAGTACGGCTTCAACGGCAACCTGAGGTATGTGACCCTCAACGGGGTCGTGAAGCGGTTCGAAGAACTGGAGGCGGCTGACGAGTCCCAGATGGTCCTTTTCCGGGTCATATACCGGAAGCGGCACAAGGGGCGCGGCATGAACTTCCTCGTCGATCTGATGACCGACAAGGTCCCGGGCGGCCACCGGATTCCCATCATCATCGACCCTGACGTGCCGGACGACGGCACCGAGGGTTTCCCTAATCCGCCCTGATCCGCAGCATTCGTTCGAGTTCCTGATTTGCCTCCGCAGTCCGTACTTCCGCTCGTACTCGCACATGCCAACGCCGGGGCGCTCGCCGAGGCGTGGCGGCTGCTCAGGGAAGCCGGGCTGGCGGAGGCGAAAGACGATCCGGCCGCCCTCGCCATCCGGGGGCGGCTGACCAAGGACGAGGCCCGCGCCGCCGA
>JBFMGV010000042.1:0-69069 GCA_040752615.1 Pseudomonadota bacterium
GCGGAGCCTTGGGCGCGGCGGCCTGCTTCTTCGGCGCGGTCGGATCGGCCTCGGCCTGCTGCACCGGCTTGGCGGCGGTCTGTTCGGCGACGGCGGCCTTCTCGGCGGCCGCCTTGGCGTCGGAGAAGCGGCGCGCCAGCTTTTCCGTCAGCGCCTTGGACTGAGCCGGCTGCATCTGCGCGACGATGGCGGCCAGCGACCGCTCCTTCATCTTGGCGGCGATCGGGATCAGGACGGCGTCGTCCAGTGCCGCCAGGCGCGGCGCGGCGTCCTTGGCCTTCATGCCTTCGAACACCTTCACCAGGCGGTCGATCTCGGCCTGTTCCTTGGTGTCGGCCTGGGTCAGCAGCCCCTGGACCTCGGACTTGAGGCCGTTGAGCGACTTGATCTTGGCGTCCAGCTTGGCTTCGGCCGCCGCCATCAGGGCGAGTTGGGTCGACAGGTCGTTCTCACGGGCGTCGAGCTGGCCGCGTCGGGCGCCCAGGCTCTGCAGCACCTGCAGTTCGGCGGGCGACAGGCCGGCCTGCTTCGCGAGTTCGGCGGCGGTCGGCGCGCAGACGGTCTTCGGCGCGATGGTCGCGGCGGGCAGGCCAGCCGAGGCCGCATCGGGCGCGGTCTCGCCGGTCTTGGCGGCGGGCGCATCACCCTTGGCCTTGGCGTCGCCGCCCTTGACGGCTTCCTCGGCGAAGGCCTGAGCGCCGGACAGCAGCGACGGCAGGTCGCGCGCACCGGAGAGGGCGTTCACGGCCAGGACGCCGCCCATGGCGACGCCGACCAGCGGCAGGATGCGGGGAACGGATTTCAACGGCGCGCTCCGGCAATGCGGTCGAGGGCCAGCGGGGCGTCCTCGAACAGGTCGTCGTCAGGGGTGGCGGCGGCGATGCGGCGACCCGGCAGCGGGGCGCGCCCCACCAGCGGTTCGCGCTCGGCGCGGTACTCGGGCTCGGCGCCGTACTGGGCCTCGGGCGCCTCGCGCTCGGCCTTCTCCAGGCGGCTGCGGGCGATCGCCAGCAGGGCGCCCAGGCGATCCTCGGAGCTGGCCTCGCGCGGCGCGGGGGCCACCGGCGGGATGCCGCGAGCCGCGGGACGCTCGGCCGCCATGGCGCGGGGCAGCTCGGGCGCCGAGGCGACCAGCTTCTCCAGCTTGGCGGCCAGGGCGCGGCCCTTCTCGATCCGGTCCGAGAGCAGGTCGACCGCCTCGTCGGTGGCGGCCCGCAGGTCGGCGAGACCCTGTTCGGCCCGCACCGCGGCGACGTTCAGCTCGCGGACGGCGACTTCGAAGCCCTCGTGGCTGTCACGCAGCGCCTTGAGGCGGCGGTTCAGGCGGATGCCCACCGTCATCGCGGCGATCAGAAGGCCCGCGAGCAGCACGTTCATGCCGATGGCGATCAGGCTCATGCGTCACATCCTTTGGACGGCGCGCCGCGCGGAAGGCGAAAGCGGCGCCTCCGCCCGAACGGCGATATGAGAGTTGCGACGACCCATCCGGCCGCGCGTGAGGGGGATCTGGCCGGCGCGCAGCTCGACCATGCTTTCGGGGCCGGCGTTCAGCATCAGCGTGTCGCCGACCTTGAGCTCCAGCACCTTCTTCAGGCTGACCTGTTGCTCGTCGAGGACGGCGCGGACGTCGACGTGCGTCGTCCAGAGCTCGGTGGCCAAGTGGCCTTCCCAGATGTTGTCGCGGCCGAACTTCTCACCCATGAACTGCTGCAGCAGCATCTTCCGGATGGGTTCCAGCGTGGAGTAGGGCAGTAGCAGCTCGATGCGGCCGCCGCGGTCTTCCATGTCGATCCGCAGCTTCACCAGGATCGCGGCGTTGGCCGGCCGGGCAATGGCGGCGAAGCGCGGGTTGGTTTCCAGGCGGTCGAGAGTGAACGACACCGGGGTCAGCGGCTCGAAGGCTTCCTTGGCGTCGGCCAGGACCACTTCGACCATCCGCTGGACCAGCACCCGCTCGATGGTGGTGTAGGGACGGCCCTCGATCCGCATCGCCGCGGTGCCGCGACGGCCGCCCAGCAGCACGTCGACGATCGAGTAGATCAGGTTCGAGTCGACCGTCAGCAGGCCGTAGTTGTTCAGCTCCTCGGCGCGGAACACCGACAGGATCGCCGGCAGCGGGATCGAGTTCAGGTAATCGCCGAAGCGGATCGAGCTGATGTTGTCGAGGCTGACCTCGACGTTGTCCGAGGTGAAGTTCCGCAGGCTGGTGGTCATCAACCGCACGAGGCGGTCGAAGACGATTTCCAGCATGGGCAGGCGTTCGTAGCTGACCAGCGCCGAGTTGATGATCGCCCGGATGCCCGTGCGTTCCGAGATCTCGTCGTCCGAGAGGTCGAAGCCCAGCAGGCTGTCGATCTCGTCCTGGTTCAGGATGCGCTCGGCCGACGCCGCTTCCGCGGCCGCGGCGGCGGCCCAATCGGTCTCGCCGCTGGGTTCGAAGCCGCCCTGGGCGTCGCTGTCGAAGGTGTTTTCGGGTTCGTCGGCCATGGTCATCGGGATGCAACAGCGCGGGGCGCTAGTTGATCAGCATCTCCTCGATCAGGACCGCGTTGGCCTTGCCGGGCGCGATCACCAGGTTCACACGGCGCAGGATTTCCATGCGCAGCTGATAGCTGCCCTGCGAACCGGCCAGGTCTTCCGGGCGCAGCTCGCGCAGGAAGGTCTGGAACATGTCCTGTAGGCGCGGCATCGCCGGATCCAGCTCCTCCACGGCGCTCTCGTCGGGGAGCTCCAGGGTGAGCTTGAGCTTCAGGAAGGTCGGGCGGCCGTCGGCGGTCTGCATGTTCACCACGACGTCGGGCAGCGTGTAGAAGACGACGCCATCAGGGCCTTCGCGGACCACGGCCGCGCCCTTCTCGCCTTCCTTGCCCTTCCCCTTCTCTTCCTTCTTTTCCTTCTTCTTCTCTTTCTTCTTCTCGCCGCCCTTTTCGGCATGGGCCTCGTCGGGCTTCGGCTTGAGGAAGACGAACGCGGCCGTGCCGCCGCCGCCCAGCACCACGAGCGCAGCGGCGCCCGCGATGATGAGCATCTTCATCGGCAGCTTCTTCTTGCCTCCGGCCTCGCCTTCGGCGCCCTCGGCGCCTTCGGGCGCTTCGCCCTCGGCTTCCTTCGGCTTCTTTTCCTTCTTCGCCACGCGCGCGTTCCTTGGAATTCGTGCAGGCCAAGGAATGGCGGTCTTTGGTTAAGAAGCGGTTTTTAACGATTCCTAACGGGCCCGATTCCTGCCCGGCAGATTTCGCCGCCGGCAGCGCGTTAACTTTCTTGTTCGTTGATTTTTATGACGTTTTCAGTTGGCCCGGACCTTGCATCGGGAAGGGCCGAAACGTCGCACCAAACGGACAC
Organism: Pseudomonadota bacterium; assembly: GCA_040752615.1. Classification (GTDB taxonomy): domain Bacteria; phylum Pseudomonadota; class Alphaproteobacteria; order Caulobacterales; family Caulobacteraceae; genus Phenylobacterium. The sequence goes on from JBFMGV010000042.1 coordinate 3,343, forward strand.
CGCGTTAATGGACAACGCAATCTACGTCGGCCTCTCCAAGCAGATGATCCTGCGCAAGGAGATGGACATCATCGCGAACAACATCGCGAACATGGACACCACCGGCTTCAAGGTGGAGTCGATGATGCAGAAAACCGACCCGCAGCAGCCGGCCTACACCTTCGGCGGCCCGCGGCCGGTGAAGTTCGTCTCGCCCGACGGCGTGGCCCGTGACTTCGGCCAGGGCTCGCTGGTGAAGACCGACAATCCCCTGGACATGGCCATCGAGGGCGAAGGCTTCTTCCAGGTGCGCAACAGCCAGGGCGCCCGCTTCACCCGGGACGGCCGCTTCACCGTCGACAACAACGGCCGCCTCGTGAACCAGAAGGGCGAGGCCGTGCTGGACGACGCCGGCGGCGAGATCCAGATCGACCCCGAGAAGGGCCAGGTCTCGGTGGGCGCCGACGGCACCCTGAGCCAGGGCAACGAGCGGGTGGGCAAGGTCGGCATGTACGACTTCGCCACGCCCGGCGTGCTCGAGAAGGCCGGCGACAACCAGTTCCGCAACACCTCGAACCAGCAGCCCACCGTCGCCGCCGAGGCGAAGGTCCGGCAGGGCTACGTCGAGAGCTCCAACGTCAAGCCCGTGATCGAGATCACCCGCATGGTCGAGGTGTCCCGGTCCTACGAACGCACCGCCAAGATGATCGATTCAGAAGCCGAACTGTCGCGCCGCTCCGTCGAGCGCCTGGGCAAGCTTCAGTAAGAGGATAACGACCAATGCAAGCGCTCCGCACCGCGGCTACCGGCATGGCCGCCCAGCAGATGAACGTCGAGGTCATCTCGAACAACATCGCCAACATGAACACGGTCGCCTTCAAGAAGCAGCGCGCCGAGTTCCAGGACCTGCTCTACCAGACCTTCGAGGCCGCCGGCACGCAGTCGTCGGATCAGGGCACCATCGTGCCCACCGGCGTGCAGGTCGGCGCGGGCGTGAAGGCCGGCGCGGTCTACCGGGTGCAGACCCAGGGCTCCATGACCCGCACCGACAACCCGTACGATCTGGCGATCGACGGCCGCGGCTACTTCCAGGTGCTGATGCCCTCGGGCGAGACCGCCTATACCCGCGCCGGCAACTTCGCCGTCAACGACCAGGGCCAGATGGTCACCCAGGACGGCTACCTGATCGAGCCGGCCATCACGATCCCGGCCGACGCGGTGCAGGTCACCGTCTCGAAGACGGGTCAGGTCCAGGCGCTGCAGGCCGGCCAGACGGCCCCCAGCGTGGTCGGCCAGCTGGAGCTCTCCACGTTCATAAACGAAGGCGGCCTGCAGGCCCTCGGCGACAACCTCTACAAGGAGACCGCGGCCTCGGGCGCGCCGACCAACGGCACGCCGGGCGCCGTCGGCGTCGGCACCCTGGTCCAGGGCTACACCGAAGCCTCGAACGTCGATGCGGTGGCGGAAATCACCGCCCTGATCGTCGCCCAGCGCGCCTACGAGATGAACTCGAAGGTGATCTCCACGGCCGACAACATGCTCGCCACCGCCAACCAGGTGAAGGCGTAGTCTGATGAAGGCGCTCGCCCTGCTCGCCGCCGTCGCGACCTTCGCCGCCGCCCCGGCCCTGGCCGGCGTGCCGGTGTTGCTGAAGGCCCAGACCGTCGACACCGACGGCCTCGTGACCCTGGGCGACCTGTTCGACGGCGCCGGTCAGGCCGCCTCCGTACCGGTCGCGCACCGCACGGGGGCCTCCATGGTGCTGAACGCCCAGGTGGTCCGCGCGACCGCCGCGCGCGCCGGCCTGGACTGGACCAACCCGCAGGGCCTGCGCACCATCGTCGTCTCGGGCGCCGCCGTCGCTGCCCCGGGCGCGCCGGCCGCGGCCGCCGTCCGCGGCAATGTCGACGTGCTGACCTGGGCCCGCAGCATCGGCGCGGGCGAAATGATCCAGCCGCAGGACCTGGTATGGGCCAAGGCGGCCCTGGCCCCGGCCGACGCGCCGAGCGACCCCGACGCCCTGATCGGCCTGGCTGCACGCCGCGCCCTGCGCGCCGGCGCCCCGGTGGCCGGTCGCGATGTCGCAGCCCCGGAAGTCGTGAAGGCCAACGAGATCGTAACCCTCACCTACGACAACGACGGGATCTCGCTGTCACTACAGGCCAAGGCCCTCTCGGGCGGTGGCGTCGGCGAGACCATCAACGTGCAGAACGTCACGTCGAAGAAGACCGTCCAGGCCGTGGTCACCGGACCCGGCTCGGCGGCGGTCGGACCCGCGGCGGAACAGCTGAAGCTGAACCGCTCCACTCGTTTCGCGCTCCGTTGAAGGAAGCCCCGCCCATGCGCCTGCGCCTCGTCGCCCTCGCCGCCCTCCTGAGCCCCCTCGCCGCCTGCTCCACCGTCCAGGAGGCCGTGAAGGGCCCGGAACTCGCGCCCGTCGGCTACCCCGCCGCCCTCGTGCCGCGCGAGCAGGCCCTGATGCCGATGGCGTCCGCGCGGGAAGGCGTGCCGCAGCCGGCCAGCGCCAACTCGCTGTGGCGCACCGGCGCCCGTGCGTTCTTCAACGACCAGCGCGCCAGCCGCATCGGCGACATCCTGACGGTGCAGATCGACATCGACGACAGCGCCAGCACCACCAATTCCACGACCAGCAGCCGCACGGCCGGCATGACGGCCGGCGCGCCGCACCTGCTGGGCCTGGAGTCGACGATCGGGAAAATCCTGCCGGGTGGCTTCGATCCGGCGAACGCCATCGAAACGAACTCCTCGACCTCCAACGCCGGCGCGGGCGCGGTGAGCCGGGCCGAGAAGATCAGCCTGACGATCGCCGCGGTCGTCACCGGCGTGCTGCCCAACGGCAACATGGTGATCCAGGGCACCCAGGAAGTCCGCACCAACGCCGAACTGCGCCAACTGACGGTGGCGGGGATCGTGCGTCCCGAGGACATCTCCTCGGCCAACACCATCCGCCACACCCAGATCGCCGAGGCGCGCATCAGCTATGGCGGCCGCGGCGACATCAGCCGCGTGCAGAAGACCCCGTCGGGCCAGAGCCTGATCGAACGCTTCTCGCCATTCTAAGCGTCGGCCAGGCCGGCGCGGCGGCGACGCAGCCCCGTTCCGGCCACGCCAAAGCCCAGGATCATCAGCGCCCAGACACCGGGCTCGGGCACGCCGCCCGGGGTCGGCGTGGGCTGAGGCGCCACCTTCACAAGGTCGAAGGCCACGTTGTCCAGGCCAGCGCCCAGGTTGCTGGAGGTCAGGGCGGTGCTGGCCAGGAACGTCAGGCGCACCGACGGTCCCGCCGCCACGAAGTCGTAGCTGAAGCGCTGCCAGTCGGAGCCGGGCGTCGTCAGGTCCAGGACGTTGGTGAAGCTGCCCGCCAGGACGTCGTTGACCAGCAGGTCCAGGGTGACGTTCCCGTAGCTGCCCTGCCCCCGCACGAAGAACGCGCCGATGTCGAATGCGACGCGGTACGTGGCGCCGCGGTCCGTATCGATCGCGTCCGACTTCACACCCTTTCCGCGACCGATCACGCCGGTGAGTTCCAGGAAGTGGGCGCCGTGCGAGGCGACCACGCCGAAGCTGCTGTAGGCGTTGGTGTTCGTGTACTGAATCTCGTTGTCGCCGCCCGGCGTCGAGTCCACCACGGTCCATCCCGGCAGAGCGGTGCTTCCGGCGGTGAGATAGACCGCACTGGCCGTCCCTGGCTGCTCGAAGCTGCCATTGACGAGCGCGGCGGCCGAGACCGGACCCGCCGCGACCAGCATCGCGAAGGCGACAGACACAAACAACTTCATCCCGAACTCCCCAAATCCCCACCGGGCACAGCGCCACGGACGCCTTCCGCGAGGCGGCGCGAAGCTAGACCGTGGCGACCGATCCTCCCTCACCCGATTGGGGGCGCCGCCGACGAAGCTTCGCCTTGCCGACGCCCTCATTCCGCCCGCTTCGCCGCGCCTCCTCGCGCACAAGCTTCACCGGCTTGGGGATGCACGGGATGCGTGGGGAGCAGCGCCGCAGGACGGTATGGACGGCGGCCGGCGCCGGTTCGTTGGCGGCCCACGGCCTGTTGCTGGGCCTCGCCATATGGCTGATGGGACGCGACACCGTCGCGCCCGAAGCGCCGGTCGTGAACGTCCAGCTCGTGACCTTGCAGTCCAGATCGCCTCCCGATGCCCAGAGGCCGACCGAGCTTCCCGCCCTTGATCCGCCGCGGGATCGCATCGCGCCACGCCCACCGGTCACGGCGCCCGGGCAAGCGGAGGCCCTCCCCGTCCCGCCGTCGCAGGGCGCCGCCGACCCCGGCGACGGGATCGCCCGTGCGCTGCGGGGTAGAGCGGGATGCCGGCCGGGCGATCCCCCGCGACAGAGTCGCGAGGAGCGCGAGCGCTGCGCGACCCAACTGGCTCAAGCGGGAGCCGCCCGTGACGGCGACGCCCCCCGACTGGACCTCAGCCGCCAGGGGCGGATCGGCAAGGACCCGAGGTTCGATCTCTCTACGCCGCCCAAGAACGGCTGCAAGTTCCGCGCGGCGGGCGACAAGGGGCCGCTGGGCCAGGACGGCGCCCGGGCAGGATTTGCCTGCGCCTGGGATTTCTAGGCCACGGGATCCTCGGCTCCGCCGTAGCCCAGCCCGTGCGCCATGGCGCCCAGCACGGCGCGGGCCAGTTCCTGATCCGAACGCCCCGCGCGCAGCACAGGCGGGATCTGGCCGTCCAGCAGCAGGTGGGCCAGGCCGTGCACAAACGACCAGGCGCTGAGCGTCGCGTCCTCCGCGTTCTCGGGGCCGAACACCTCGCCGATCCGCGTGGCGATCTCGGACAGGCTGACGCTGGCCCGGGCCGCCAGATCGGGATGCCGCTCGGCGCCCACTTCACCAGAGAACATCAGCCGGAAGATCGCGGGCCGCTCCAGCGCGAAGGTCACATAGGCCAACCCTCGCGCCAGGATGCCGGCCTCGGGCTCATCGGCTTCCGCCGCCGCCTGGCGCGCCACCAGGTCCGCGAACCCCTGCTCGGCCATGGCCGCCAGCAGCGCCTCGCGGGAGGCGAAATGCTTGAACGGCGCGTTGTGGGACACCCCCAGCCGCCGGGCGACCTCTCGCAGGCTGAGGCCCGCCATGCCCCGCTCGGCCAGCACCTCTTCGCCCACGCTGACGAGCTGACGGCGCAGGTCGCCGTGGTGGTAAGGCCTGGAAGTTGTCATTGACAACATACCTCGTCAAACGCAAGTTGCTGCTGTCAACATAGCGGAGGCCAGCATGGCCGGCGAGGTCTGGATCATCGGCGCGTCGCGCGGGTTGGGCCTGGAGATGGCGCACATCTGGCGGCGACGAGGTCGCGACGTGGTGGGTCTCGCGCGGCGCGCGCCGGACGAGGCCGGGCCGTTCGCCGACTTCCGCGCGGTCGACGCCTCGGACCCCGATGCTTTCGACGCGGCCCTGCACGACCTGTTCGTCACGCGCGGCGCACCCGAGCTGATCGTCTATTGCGCGGCCCGGGTCTACCAGGGACCGGTGCTGGACCAGCTGGACCGAACCCTGCGCGAGGAGTTGGACGCCAACTATCTGGGCTTCGTACGCCTCTGCCAGGCCGCGGCGGCCTACAAGCCGGCGGGCGAGCGGGTCAGGCTGGTCGCGACGGGCTCGACGCTGGGCTACGTGGGCTGTCCGTCACTGGGCAACTACAGCGCCTCGAAAGCCGCCCTGATCACCTTCGCCCGGTCGGCGCGGCGGGAACTGGCCGGCTACGGCGTCTCGATCCAGATCCTGTCGCCGCCTCACATGGACAACGGCAGCGCCGACCTGCGCGGACCACAGCCGTTCAGCCTGGCCTGGAGCGCCGAGCGGTTCGTCCGGGCGGCCGAGGCCGGCGTGGCCGAGCGGGTGCTGGGCGCCTCGAACCGGGTTCTGCTGCGGATCGCGCGGCTGTCCCCCGCCTTCGCCCAGCGCATCATGGACGGCATCGGCGCCGACGCCCTGCGACGCGGCGCCAGCCGGACGGCCTGAGACTCGCGAGAGCCTAGGCGCGGCGGCCCTTGGCCGAAACGTTGTCGATGCCCAGGGCGTTCAGCGCGCCGCGGGCGATGCCTTCGGCGTCCAGGCCGGCCTGGGCGTACATCACCTCGGGCTTGTCGTGATCCTGGAAGACGTCGGGCAGGGTCAGGGTGCGCACCTTGAGACCCCGGTCCAGAGCGCCATGCTGGGCCAGGGCGTGCAGCACGAAGGCGCCGAAGCCCCCGACCGAGCCCTCTTCCACCGTGATCAGCGCCTCGTGCTCGCGGGCCAGCCGCAGCAGCAGGTCGATGTCCAGCGGCTTGGCGAAGCGCGCGTCGGCCACCGTGGCGGAAAGACCCCGCGCGGCCAGCATGTCGGCGGCCTTCAGGCTCTCGCCCAGGCGCGCGCCGAACGACAGGATCGCGACGGCCGTGCCCTCGCGCACGATCCGGCCCTTGCCGATTTCGAGCGGCGCGGCGTTGTCCGGGATGATCACGCCCGTCCCCTCGCCCCGCGGATATCGGAAGGCGCTGGGAGCGTCGTCGATGGCGGCAGCCGTGGCTATGGCGTGGGCCAGTTCGGCCTCGTCGGACGGCGCCATCAGCACCATGCCCGGCAGCGCGCCGAGGTAGCCGATGTCGAACGAGCCGGCATGGGTCGCGCCGTCAGCCCCGACCAGGCCCGCCCGGTCGATGGCGAAGCGCACCGGCAGGCCCTGGATCGCCACGTCGTGGACCACCTGATCGTAGCCGCGCTGCAGGAAGGTCGAATAGAGCGCGCAGAACGGCTTCATCCCGTCGGCGGCGAGGCCGGCGGCGAAGGTCACCGCGTGCTGCTCGGCGATACCGACGTCGAAGGTACGGTCGGGGAACTTCTGGCCGAACAGGTCAAGGCCGGTGCCCGAGGGCATGGCCGCGGTGATCGCCACGATCTTGGGATCGCGGTCCGCCAGCTTGATCAGCTCCTGGGCGAACACCTTGGTGTACTGCGGCGCGCCGGCCTGCCCCTTGGCCTGCTGGCCGGTGACCACGTCGAACTTGGCCACGCCGTGATACTTGTCGGCGGCGTTCTCGGCCGGAGCGTAGCCCTTGCCCTTCTGGGTCACGACGTGGACCAGCACCGGCTTGTCGTCGATCTTGCGGGCGTTCTGCAGGACGTGGACGAGGGCGTCCATGTCATGCCCGTCGATCGGACCCACGTAGTAGAAGCCGAGCTCCTCGAACAGAGTGCCGCCCGTGACCATGCCGCGGGCATACTCTTCCGCCTTGCGCGCGGCTTCCTGCAGCGGCTTGGGGAAGGCCTTGGCCACCGACTTGCCCAGGTTGCGCAGGCTCTGATAGCCGCCGCCCGACACCAGCCGGGCGAAGTAGGCGCTCATCCCGCCCACCGGCGGGGCGATCGACATGTCGTTGTCGTTGAGGATGACGGTGAGCTGCCTGGTCGTCCCGCACGCGTTGTTCATGGCCTCATAGGCCATGCCGGCGCTCATCGAGCCGTCGCCGATCACGGCCACGACCTTGTTGTCCTGGCCCTTGGCGTCCCGGGCCGCGGCGAAACCCAGCGCGGCGCTGATCGAGGTGGCGGCATGCGCCGCGCCGAAGGGGTCGTACTCGCTCTCGGACCGCTTGGTGAATCCCGAGAGGCCGCCCCCCTGGCGCAGGGTGCGGATGCCGCCCCGGCGACCGGTGAGGATCTTGTGCGGATAGGCCTGGTGGCCCACGTCCCAGATCAGGATGTCCGCCGGCGTCTCGTAGACGTGATGCAGCGCGACCGTCAGTTCGACCACGCCCAGGCCCGCGCCCAGGTGCCCGCCGGTCTGCGAGACCGCGTCGATGGTTTCGGCGCGCAGTTCGTCGGCGAGCTGGCGCAGTTGCGGGATCGAGAAGCCCCGGGTGTCGGCCGGCGAGGAAACCGTATCGAGCAGGGGCGTGACGGGCGGCATGTACGCGGTAGTCCTTGGTATCTCAGTGACGGCGCTCTAGCACGAAATCGACACTCGCCCGGAGGAATTCGGCCCGGCGGCCGAACGGATCCAGGTGAGATTTCGTCTGCGTCTTGAGCAGGCCGAGGCGTTCGCGGGCGGCGTCGACGCCCAGCAGGGTGACGAAGTTCGCCTTGCCCTTGGCCGCGTCCTTGCCGGCCGCCTTGCCCAGCACCTCGGCCTCGCCCTCGGCGTCGAGCAGGTCGTCGACGATCTGGTAGGCCAGGCCCAGGTCGTGGGCGAAGTTCATGAGGGCGTGCCGCTCGCCGTCCTGTGCGCGGGCGATCACCAGCGGCAGCTCGAAGGCGCAGGCGATCAGGGCGCCGGTCTTCAGGCGCTGCATCCGGGCGACGCCGCCCAGGTCCTCGCGTACGCCCAGCATGTCGATCATCTGACCGCCGGCCATGCCCCGTGCGCCGGACGCGGCGGCCAGCCGGGCCACCATCTCGGCGCGCACATGACCATCGGGGTGGGTGTCGGGATCGCTGAGGATCTCGAAGGCGGCGGTCTGCAGCGCGTCGCCCGCCAGCACGGCGGTCATCTCGTCATAGGCGATGTGGACCGTCGGCCGGCCGCGCCGCATGTCGTCGTCGTCCATGCACGGCAGGTCGTCGTGGACCAGGCTGTAGGCGTGGATGCACTCCAGCGCGCAGGCCGCGCGCAGCACCGCCCCCTCGTCCAGGTCGAACATCCGGCCCGTCTCGAGGGCGAAGAAGGTGCGCAGGCGCTTGCCGGGGCCCAGCACCGCGTAGCGCATCGCTTCGGTGAGCCGCCCCTCGGGGCCCTCCCCGCGCGGCAGCAGTTCGTCGAGCGCGACGGTCACGAGGTCCGCCGCCTCGGCCACGCGCTGACCGAGATCCATCAGCCGAACTCGGCCGGTTCGACGCCGGGCGCGCCGTTCGCGCCCATCACGATCTTCTCGACCCGCAGGCGGGCGGCTTCGAGGCGCGACTCGCAGTGCGCCTTCAACGTCGCGCCACGCTCGTACATGCGGATCGAATCCTCGAGCGGCGCCTGGCCGGATTCCAGCCGCGAGACGATCTGCTCCAGCTCGGCCAGAGCGGTCTCGAAGGTCATGGCGGAGATGTCGGCGGGCTCGGACATGGTTCGATCTTTAGTGGGGAGCCGGCGGGGAATCCACGCTCTTTTCCTTCCCCGTCATGGGGATGGCGGGCTCACCTCGGCTCGAAGCGCCGCATCGACCAGTATTTGTAGCCCTCGCTCTCGGCGAGACGCCAACCCTGCTTCTTCAGAGACCGGCCGATCAGGTGGTTGAAGAAGCCGTGGGCCAGGACCACGACGTTCTCGCCGCCGGCGGCCAGGTCGATCAGCAGGGCGGCGGCCTTGTCAGCGCGGGCCTCGGCCTCGGCGCGGCTCTCCTGGCCATCGTGGTGGTTGAAATACCACCACCAGACCCGGGCCACGAAACCCCAGATCCGCGGCGACAGCTTGAACCACGAGGGGAAGTTCGGCGGCGGCAGCGGCGCCTCGATCAGGATCTCGTGGTGCGGGAATTCACGCTCGCCCACCATGGTCCGGGCGCTCTGGATCGCGCGCAGCCGGGTGGACGACACCAGTGCGCCGCATTCGGCCACGAACTTCCGCAGCCGCTCGGGCGGCGCCTGGTCGGGCAGGATGCCGCCGATCTCGTACTTGGCCCAGAAGGCGCTGTACTCCCGCGCCGACAGCAGCACCTTGCGCGAAAGCGCCGGCTCGCCGTGGCGGGCGAGCACGATCGCGCCGTGGATGGGCGGCGCCGGTCTGGGGACTTCGGCGGTCAAGACGGCTATCGATCCCGAGAACGCACCAGCGCGCTGCCCCTCACCTTTCGCCCAGGGCCCCCACGTGTGCGAGGGCCGAACGGCCTAGAGCTTCGAGGTCGTACCCGCCCTCGAGTGAGGACACAACCCGACCCTTGGCATGCCGATTGGCGACATCGACGATAGCGCGAGTCGCCCAGGCGAAGTCTTCGGCCTCCAGGCACTGGCTGCCGTGGCTGACCGGATCGCGCCGGTGGGCGTCGAAGCCGGCGGAGACCAGCACCAGATCCGGAGCGAAAGCGTCCACCCGGGCCATCAGCCGCTCGAACGCCGCGCGCCAGACGCCGGCCTCGGCGCCCTCGGGCGACACCTCGTTGACGATGTTGTCCGCCACTGGCTCCGACGGGTGGCCGGTGCCGGGCCACATGGGCCAGGCCTGGATCGAGGCGAAGAAGAGGTCGGGCCGACCGCCCAACGCCGCCTGTGTGCCGTTGCCGTGGTGCACGTCGAAGTCCACCACCGCCACCCGATGCAGGCCCGCCAGCTGCGCCGCCCTCGCCGCCACGGCGACGTTGGAGAACAGACAGAACCCCATCTGGCGGTGCGGTTCGGCGTGGTGCCCTGGCGGGCGGATGGCGCAGAAGGCGCGATCGGAGCGCCCCGCCGCGACGTCCCGCACGGCCTGGACGACCGCCCCCGCCGCGCGCCGCGCCGCCAGCAGGCTGCCCGGCGACATGTAGGTGTCGGGATCCAGCTCGACCCGTCCCCGGACCGGCGCCGAACGCTCGATCAGCTCCAGGAAACCTGCATCGTGGACCAGCAGCAGGTCCGCCTGCTCCACGAGGGGCGCGTCGTTGGGCGCGAGGTCGAGGTCGGAGTCCTCCAGCACGTCGATCACCGCGCGCAGCCGCTCGGGACTTTCTGCGTGCCCCTCGCCCGGACGGTGGTCGAACATGTCCTGATGGGTGTAGAGCGCGACGGTCATGCTTCATCCTAACCCGAGTTTCGCCGCCAGCCGATGAGTGAACCCGTGATCCGCCGGGCAGGTCCCGCCGATGCGCAGACCGTGGCCGCCCTGGGCGCAGAGACCTTCTGCGAGACCTTCGCCCACCTCTATCCGACCGCCGACCTCGAGGCCTATCTCGAGGAGGCCTACAACCTGCCGCGCACCGAGGCCGACCTGGCCGATCCCGCCAAGGCGACCTGGCTGGTCGAGGCGGACGGCGTGGCCGTGGGCTATGCCCTCGCCGGGGCCTGTGGCCTGCCCCACGACGGCGTGACGCCCGCCTGCGGCGAGCTGAAGCGCATCTACTTCCGCAAGCAGGCGCAGGGCGGCGGACTGGGCAAGCGCCTCTTCGACGAGGTGATGGCCTGGCTGCAGAAGGACGGCCCGCGCGACGTCTGGATCGGCGTGTGGTCCGAAAACTTCGGGGCCCAGCGCTTCTACGGTCGCGAGGGATTCGAAAAGGCCGGCGAGTACGACTTCCACGTCGGCCAGACCATCGACCTGGAGTTCATCCTCCGGAGGTCCGGGGAGAGTTTCTCCCGATAGCCGCCACAATCGGCCGACGCGCGACACATTTCGGCCCCAATTGGACCGCTCGTCGCGCGATCATTGCCTCGAATTAACAACGCGCTGTCTTGGCGCGGCCCCGCCCATTTGGGACCCTGGCGCCGTTGAAGGGCGTGAAGTTTTCGGACCGGCGGTGGGGATGCTGAGGATCGGCTACGTGCGGCTGCGCGACGGTACGGCGCAGGAGGACAGCGCGGCTCTGAAGGCGGCGGGCTGTCAGGTCGTGCGCGCCGAGGAAGCGCGCCTCGGCGGCGAGGCCCTGGCCTCGATCATGGAGTTCATCGGCCCCGGCGACGAACTGGTGGTCGCGGGCCTGGACCGACTGTCGCTGAGCGGTCGCGGGCTGCTCGACGTGCTGGACCGCCTCGACAGCCGCGAGGCCAGCCTCACGGTCCTGGAACCGGAGCTCTCCAGCCAGGGACTGCCCGGCATGGCCCTGCGCGCGGCGCTGGAAGCGGTTGCCGCCCTGGAGCCCGCCAGCAACGGCCGCCGCCGCCGGCCGACAGCAGAGGCCAACGAGATCTTCGCCCTGCAACGCGCGGGTGTCGGCCCCGTGGAGATCGCCCGCCGCCTGGGGGTCTCGCGCATGACCGTGTGGCGCAAGCTGAAGTCGCTGGAGACGGCGCCCGCCTAGGCTCGGCGCTAGGCCGACCGGCGCGCCTGCACGAAGTCCACGAACGCTCGCAGCGGCGAGGTCATCGTCCGCCGGCTGGGGTAGTAGAGGAACGGGCCCGGGAAGCTCTCCTGCCAGTCGGCCAGCACCTCGACCAACCGCCCTTCACGCACATGCGCGTCCGCCCAGCCGTCGAACATGGCGACGAAGCCCAGCCCCGCCAGCGCGGCGCTGTGCAGCAGGGGCCCATGGGTCGAGACCAACGGCCCGGTGGGCGAAAGGTTGATGGTCTCCCCGTCCTTCTCGAACTCCCACGCCGGCTCGGCCCCGCTGGGGAAGCGCTGACGCAGGCAAGGCATATCGAGCAGGTCGCGGGGGTGGCGCGGCAGGCCGACCCGTTCGATCAACGCGGGTGCGCCGACCACCGCATAGCGCTGACGCCCGCCCAACGGCACGGCGATCATGTCCTGGGCCAGGCTCTCGCCCCAGCGGACGCCGGCGTCATACCCACCGGCGACGATGTCGACGAAGCCCACCTCGGCGGTCACTTCCACGCGGACAGCGGGATAGGCAGCGAGGAAGGCGGTGATCAGCGGCGCCAGCGTGAGCTCGATCGCCGGCGGCGGCGCGTTGATCCGCAGCGCGCCCTGCGGCTCTGCCTGGGCCGAACGCGCCTCGGACACCGCCTCGCCGATCTCCAGCAACGCGGGCTGCAGCCGGGCCAGCAGCGCCGCCCCCGCATCGGTGAGCGCCACGCTGCGGGTCGTGCGGTTCAAGAGGCGAACCCCCATCCGCGCCTCCAGCTCGCGCAGGGTCTGGCTGAGCGTCGAGGCGGAGACCCCGCGCTCCACCGCCGCGCGCCGGAAGTTGCGATGCCGGGCGATGGCCGCGAAGCTGTCCAGGGCGTCGAGATCGAGACGGTCCATTGTTCGCAATTCCGCACAGTACGTGCGAAACAATGCCGATTATCGCGCGCAATCTCCAGCGCTACCTCTTCGCCACCAGACGAGGAGACCACCAATGCAGACCCGCAAACTCGGCAAGACCGGCCCCGAAGTGTCCGCCATGGGCCTGGGCGCCATGGGCATGTCCGACATGTACGGCTCGAACGACCGCGCCGAGAGCCTGGCCACCATCCGGGCCGCCGTGGATGCCGGCGTCACCCTGATCGACACCGGCGACTTCTACGGCATGGGCCACAACGAGATGCTGATCGGCGAGGCCCTGCGGGACCTGCCGCGCGATGAGCTGGTCCTGAGCGTGAAGTTCGGCGCCCAGCGCGGGCCGGATCGCGGCTGGCTGGGCTACGACGCCCGCCCGAACGCCGTGAAGACCGCCCTCGCCTATACGCTGAACCGGCTGGGCGTGGACCACATCGACATCTACCGCCCCGCCCGGCTCGACCCGAACGTGCCCATCGAGGACACCATCGGCGCCATCGCCGAGATGGTGAAGGCCGGCTATGTCCGCCACATCGGCCTGTCCGAAGTCGGCTCCGAGACGATCCGCCGGGCAGCGGCGGTACACCCCATCGCGGACCTCCAGATCGAGTACAGCCTGATCTCGCGGGGCCTGGAGGACGGCATCCTCGACACCACCCGCGAGCTCGGCATCGGCATCACCGCCTATGGCGTCCTGTCCCGAGGCTTGATCAGCGGCCACGCCACCTCCAGCGGCCAGGGCGGTTTCGACCTGCGCGCCATCGCGCCCCGCTTCCAGGGGGAGAACCTGGAGAAGAACATGCAATTGGTCGCCGCCCTGCGCGCCGCCGCCGAGGGCATGGGCATGACCCCCGCGCAGGCCGCCATCGCCTGGGTCGCGGCCAAGGGGGACGACATCGTCACGCTGGTCGGCGCCCGCAAGCGCGAGCGGCTCAGCGAGGCGCTGGACGCCTTCGAGTCGGCGCTGACTCCCGAGCAGGTCGCCGCCCTCGAAGCGGCCGTCCCGAAGGGCTCCGCCGCCGGCGAACGCTACCCCGCGCCGCAGATGGCGACGCTGGACTCCGAAAAGCGCTGATCGCCCGCACTGGACATCGGGGAACCGTGGCCCCATCCTCCGACGTTCAAACAGACGTTCGAGGCTAGGGGCCTTCCCCGATGTTCATGCGCTTCTTCACCGAACTGCGGGAAGCCAAGCTTCCGGTGACGCTCAAGGAGTACCTCGCCCTCATGGAGGCGATGGACAAGGGCGTCATCGACCGGTCGGTGGACGACTTCTACTATCTGTCGCGCGCCGCCCTGGTGAAGGACGAGAAGAACCTCGACAAGTTCGATCGCGTCTTCGGCCATGTATTCAAGGGGCTGGAGAACGTGGGCGACGGCGACCTCGCCGCGGACATCCCGGCGGAATGGCTCCGCAAGATCTCCGAGAAGTTCCTGACCGAGGAAGAGAAGGCCCAGATCGAGGCCATGGGCGGCTTCGACAAGCTGATGGAAGCCCTCGCCGAGCGGATCAAGGAACAGAAGGAACGCCACGAGGGCGGCAACAAGATGATCGGCACGGGCGGCACCTCGCCGTTCGGAGCCAACGGCTATCACCCCGAAGGCGTGCGGATCGGCCAGGACAAGGGCCGGCACGGCCGGGCCATCAAGGTCTGGGACCAGCGCGAGTACAAGAACCTAGACGACCAGGTCGAGCTCGGCACCCGCAACATCAAGGTCGCCCTGCGCCGCCTGCGCAAATGGGTGCGCGACGGGTCCGCCGACGAACTGGACATGGGCGCGACGATCAAGGGGACGGCCGAGAAGGGCTACCTCGACATCAACATGCGCCCCGAGCGCCGCAACAAGATCAGCGTCCTGCTGTTCCTGGACGTGGGCGGATCGATGGATTCGCACATCAAGATCTGCGAGGAGCTGTTCTCGGCCGCCCGCGCCGAGTTCAAGAACATGGAGTTCTTCTACTTCCACAACTGCCTGTACGAAGGCGTGTGGAAGGACAATCGGCGTCGTCACGCCGAGAAGCTGAACACCTGGGACATCCTGCACAAGTACCCGCACGACTATAAGGTGATCTTCGTCGGCGACGCCACGATGAGCCCCTACGAGATCACCTATCCGGGCGGCTCGGTCGAGCATTGGAACGAGGAAGCCGGCGCCATCTGGATGGATCGGGTGGCGCAGATCTATGAGCACATGGTGTGGTTGAACCCCACCGCCGAGCGCCACTGGGACTACACCCCGTCGATCGGCGTCATGAAGCAGTTGGTGGGCGATCGGATGTTCCCGCTGACCCTGGATGGGCTCGAGAAGGCGATGAAGGAGCTAGCGCGCTGAAATCGCGCGGGTTTGGCGTCTATCGGCGTTAGACCTAAGCTTTGTCACGACCTAAGGGATTCGCATGACCGATCCCCTGATTCACCAGGACCCGCCCGCGACCGAAGAGGCCCAGGCCGCCACCAAGGCCGCGGTGTTCAACGCCGCCGAGCGGCTGTTCGCGCTGCACGGCTTCCAGAACGTGTCCGTGCGCGACATCACCGCCGAGGCCGGCGTCAATCTGGCCTCGGTGAACTATCACTTCGGCTCGAAGGACGCCCTGCTCTTCGAGATCTTCCGCAGGCGCACCAGCGAGCTCAATCGCGAGCGCGCCCGGATGCTACACGAGGCCGCCGCGCGCCACGAGGGCAAGCCGCCGGTGCGCGAGATCCTCGAGGCCTACTTCGCCCCGCCGCTGCGCTGGGCGGCGCCGGACAACGATAGGCAGATCTCGGTACAGTTCATCATCCGCGCGCGATCCGAGGGCACCGCCGAGATGCGCGAGGTGCTGCGCAACGACGTCTCGCACCTTGCCCGCTTCGCCGAGGCCCTGATCGCCGCCCGCCCGGACCTGCCGCGCGAGGACGTCTACTGGCGCCTGCACTTCTGCCTGGGCCTCGTCCACAACAACCGCTTCGCCGAGTTCGATCGCCTGCACCACCTGTCCGGCGGCGTGACCCGGGAAGGCGACGTGGACGCCTTGTTGCGCCGGATGCTGGACTTCGCTGAAGCCGGCTTCCTCCGCTAGGTGAGACGGCTTCTCCTCAGCGCCAGCGCGCTGCGGTTCTTCGACAGCTTCGTCCTCATCGCCCCGTTCTACACGGTGATGTTCGCCGAGCGCGGCCTGACGCCGGCCCAGATCGGCATCGTGCTCGCCGCGTGGTCCGTGGTGGGCGTCATCCTGGAGGCGCCCTGCGGCGTGCTGGCCGACCGCTGGTCACGCCGCTGGATCCTGGCGATCGCCCAGCTGCTGCGCGCCGCCGGCTTCGTGGTGTGGATCGCCTTCCCGAACTTCTGGGGCTTCCTGGTCGGCCTGGCGCTCTGGGGCATGAAGAGCGCCTCGCTGTCCGGCTGCTTCGAGGCCCTGGTCTATGACGAACTGGCCGCGATGAAGCGCCAGACCGAGTACGTCTCCGTCATCGGCCGCACCCAGGCGGCCCGGTTCGCCGGCGTGATGGCCGCCTCGCTGGGAGCGGCCGCCGTCGCCGGGGTCGGCTATGACCTGCTGATCTGGGCCAGCGTCGCCGCGGGGGTGGTCGCCGCCCTCGCCGCGCTCACCATTCCCCAGGCGCCCCGGGTGCTGGCGACCGGTCGCTGGGACTTCCTGGGTCACCTGATCGGCGGCGCGAGGGAGGCGGCGAGCCGCCCCGGCGTGCCGCCTCTGCTGCTGTTCATCGCCGGGATGCAGGCCGTCACCTTCGCCTGCGCCGACTACTGGCAGCTGTTCGGCCTGCAGGTCGGGCTGACAAAGCCGCAGATCGCGCTCTTCATGGCCGCCATCTCGGGTCTTGGCGCGGTGGCCGCCTGGCAGGCGCACCGGCTGCGCAGCCTGCCGCTCTCGACGCTCTGCCTCCTGCTGCTGGCGGGTGGCGCCTGCCTCGCGATCGGCGCCGCCACCTTCCAGACCTGGTCGATCTTCCTCGTGATGGCTTTCGTGACGCTCTACTGGCTGGCCGACACCAACGCCGACGCCAAGTTTCACCACCTGCTGCGGCCCGAGACCCGCGCGACGGTCGCCTCGCTGAAGGGGTTCGTCATGCAGTGCGGGACCAGCGTGCTCATGCTGGCGTTCGGCCTCACCGCCGGTGCGGTCAGCTACCAGGCCGCATTCCTGGCGGCCGGCGTCATCGCCATGCTGCTGGGCGGAGGCTACGCGATCCGGGCGCGCCGCCTGGGTTGAGCCCTGGCGCCGGGCCGTCCCAGGCGCCACATGCGCGGCATGGCCAAGCCCATCACCGACGCCCGCACGTTCACCGCCGACCGCGCCTGGGGCGCGCGCGACCTCGCCGAGATCGAGGGCGCCAGCGTGCGGCTGCACTGGACCGACCAACCCTATCGTTGGCACGTGAACGACGGCGCCGAGGTCTTCGTCGTGCTGGACGGCGCGGTCGACATGCGCTGGCGGGAGGCGGGAGAGGAAAAGCTGCGTCGCCTGCAGGCCGGCGACCTCTTCATCGCCGATGTGGGCGACGAGCACTTCGCGACGCCCATCGGCGAGGCCCGTATCCTGGTGATCGAGAAGAAGGGCTCCGTCTGACCTGTCAGGCCGCCGCGCGCTCCGCCAGCGACCACGCCAGCTTCAGGTCTTCCACGAACGCCGCATAGGCCTCGGCCTTGGCCGCCGCGTCCGGCAGGCGCAGCAGGTATGAAGGGTGATAGGTCACCACGGCCTGCGCCTGGTCCGGAAGCTGGAGCGCCCGCCCGCGGAACTTGCCGATCGGCATCGCCCTGCCGAACACGGCCTCGGCGGCCGTGGCGCCCAGCGCGACGATCACCCGGGGCCGGACCAGCCGCCGCTCGGCGTCCAGCCACCACCGACAGGCAGAGATCTCGCGCGCGCCTGGTGTCTTGTGGATGCGCCGCTTGCCGCGCAGCTCGTGCTTGAAGTGCTTCACGGCGTTGGTGACGTAGGTCTCCCCGCGCGGAGCCCCGGCCGCCGCCAGGGCCTTGTCGAACACCTGGCCCGCCGGCCCCACGAACGGCCGCCCCGCCAGATCCTCCTGATCGCCCGGCTGCTCCCCCACGAACATCAGACGGGCCGGACCCGGCCCTTCCCCGGGGACGCCCTGGGTCGCGTCGCGCCACAGGTCGCAGCGGCGGCAATGGTCGACGCCCGCCGTCACCTCGTCCAGGCTGGCCGGAGCCTGACCGTCCCAGGGCGCGTCGCGGCTGGCGCGCACGGCGGCCTTCACGATGCGGCGACTGGGTTCCGACGGGGCCTGGCGGACCATGTCGGCGGTCCGCCCTTCGGCGCGCGCGATGAGTTCGGGGATGAGCGCCGCCTCGGGCAGGTTCCTCCAATAGCGCTTGGGCATCTCCTTCTGCATCGCGTCGACCTTCAACCGGGCCGGATTGAAGATGGAGGCGTAGTAGGTGCGCCAGTACTCTTCGAGCGCGTCCTCGCGCGGCGCATCGGCCGGGTCCGCTCCGGGCGTGAGCCGCAGCTGCTCCCGATCCCAGTGGACGCAGGCGTCGGGCGTCAGGATCGAGAAGCGCATGTTCGCGAAACGCTCGACGAAGAAGGACGCCGTCCGCTCGGCCACCCGGTGCGCGGGCTCGAACCAGGCCACATAGGACTCGCCATCCTCGTCCTCGATCAGCCGGAAGCGGACAAAGGCCTTCATCTTGTGCGACGCGCGGCTGACCTCCTTGGCGAGACCCATGGCGCGCGAGACGTCGGCGTCCGAGGCGATGTGCATCAGGTTGGGTTCATCCTGCAGCCGCCAGAGCAACCGGTACAGCAGGGCGAACCGCTCGTCCGAACGGTGCAAGACGACCTGAGCGGCGAGGTCCACGAACGCCTTGGGCACGGTGAAGGACGCCCCGCCGCCGCGCGGCTCCCGTTGTGGCTCCGGCTGGAACAGGTCGCCGGCCCCATCGACCGTCCAGAGCACCGCGTCCGGCCGCACTTTCCGCGCGCGCAGCATCCGCGCCGCCTCGCGCCAGCCGGCCAGGTCGGTTTCGGACGCCAGCCGCGCCACCTCCATCAGAACAGATCCAGCTGACGAGGCGCGACGCGCCCCCGCAGGTCGGCCTTGTCGGTCAGCGCGCCGGGCGACCAATCGGCGGTCACCAGGAACGGCTTCAACTTCTCGACGCCTCGGCTGAGCCGTTTCACATCGGCCAGTTCCAGGCGCTTGAAGCGACGGACGTCGAGGATGCGATCCACCGCGCGCACGCCCAGCCCCGGCACCCGCAGCAGCCGCTCGCGATCGGCGGTGTTCACGTCCACCGGAAACTCGCCCCGGTTCCTCAGCGCCCAGGCCAGCTTGGGGTCGACCTCCAGGTCCAAATCCTCGCCCTCGCCGATGATCTCGGCGCGTTCGAAGCCATAGAACCGCATCAGCCAGTCGGCCTGGTACAGCCTGTGCTCACGCACCAGCGGCGGCCTCTGCAAGGGCAGGCGTGAGGTGGAGTCCGGGATCGGCGAGAAGGCCGAATAGTAAACCCGGCGCAGGCCATAGGCGCCGTACAGTCCTTCGGAACGCTTCAGGATCGCGCCGTCGGTGGCGGCATCGGCGCCGACGATCATCTGGGTGGACTGGCCGGCCGGCGCGAACCTTGGCGGCCGCGCCTTGCGGCCCTTCTCCTTGGACGCGTCCTCCGAGACGCGCACCGCGCCCATGGCCTTCTTGATGCCCACCACGTCCTTCTCGGGGGCGAAGGTCGCGAGGCTCTCGTCCTTGGGCAGTTCGATGTTGATGGACACGCGGTCGGCGTAGAGCCCGGCCTCGTTCACCAGCGCAGGCGCGGCCTCAGGGATCACCTTCAGGTGGATGTAGCCGCGGAAGTCATGGACTTCCCGCAGCGTCCGCGCGACCCGGACGATCTCTTCCATCGTGTAGTCGGGCGTGCGGATGATCCCCGACGAGAGGAAAAGCCCCTCGATGTAGTTGCGCTTGTAGAAGCCCAGGGTCAGGTCGACGACCTCGTCCACCGAGAAGCGGGCGCGTGGCGTGTTCGAGCTGACGCGGTTGACGCAGTAGGCGCAGTCGTAGACGCAGAAGTTGGTCAGCAGGATCTTCAGCAGGCTGATGCACCGCCCGTCCGGCGCGTAGGCGTGACAGATGCCCATGCCGCCGTCGGTGGAGCCCACGCCCTTCCCGCCCACGGAGTCGCGCTTCACGCTGCCCGAGGAGGCGCAGGACGCGTCGTACTTGGCGGCGTCGGAGAGGATGGCCAGCTTGCGTTTGAGGTCGAGGACCGCCATTCGCCAAGCCTAATGTTCCACTTTTGTTCACGCAAGCGGAGCCGTGGCGAAAAGGTCGGACGGAGGCTTTCGACGGCGCCCTTCAACGCAAGGTGGCGGGATCGTTCAATCAGGCCGATAGTGCCCCATTCGCGATGGAGGCCGGCATGGCCATGTTCCTCGTCACCCAAGAGGCGCCGTTCAACATGGAACGGATGAACCTCACGCGGTTCTGGGACGGCGGCATCGAGAGCGGCCGCATCGTCGAGATGTTCAACGTCCCGACGGATCAGACGTTCGAGCGCCTGACCCTGGTGGGCGACGGCTTCGCGCCGCGCGCCGCCGGCTGGTTTCCCGCGGCCGGCACGGTCCAACGGTTGGTCTACGAGTCCGACCGTGACGGCTTCATGCTGGACGGCCTGAACACGCCCGTCGTCGACTTCCTGATCGACTGGGGCGACGTCAACGCCGAGGCCTCGCTGCGGCAGCGCCTGCTGCTCGGCGACGACGAGGTCTATGGCCAGATGTTCGCCGACGTGCTGCGCGGCTATTCCGGCAACGACCAGATCTTCGGCGTCAACGGCGACGACGACCTGCACGGCAACCAGGGTGACGACACCGTGGCCGGCGGCTTCGGCCAGGACTGGGTCGTGGGCGGCCAAGGCAACGATCGCCTGTTGGGCAACGAGGACGACGACCTCGTCCTCGGCAACCTGGGCGCCGACACGGCGGAGGGCGGCGACGGAGCCGACGTGATCCGCGGCGGCCAGGGCGATGACGTGCTGCGCGGCGATGCTGGGAACGACTGGCTGTCGGGCGATCGCGGTGACGACACCCTGTCCGGGGGCGCCGGGGCCGACACCTTCCACACCTTCGCGGGTGCGGGCGTGGACCGGGTGACCGACTTCAGCGTCGGCCAGGGCGACCGGGTCCTCGTCACGGGAGGCGGAAGCTACACGCTCGCCCAGGTGGGAGGCGACACCGTCGTCACGCTGGACGGGACCCAGCTCGTCCTCGCCGGCGTCTCGCTGAGCACCCTCCCCGCCGGTTGGATCATCGGGGGCTAGAGCCCGAGGGCCGCCACGACGTCGTCGTGATAGACGTCGCCGACCGGCACGGTGACCTCCGACTCCAGCACCAGCATGAGCCGCCCGTTGCGGCTGCGGGTGACCCGCCGCACGGCCCGGGGCGCGACCATTGCCGAACGGTGGACGCGCAGCACGAGACGCGGGTCGAGCCGCCGCGACAGACCCGACAGCGTGACCCGCAGCATGTGGCTGCGGAGCGAGGTGTGCAGCAGAGCGTAGTCACCCGCCGCCTCGACCCACTCGATCGCCGTCGCGCGCACCCGGGCATAGCCCTCGCGGTCGGGGGCCCACAGCTCGGACTCATAGGTCGTGGCGGCGGCGTTCTCGATCTCGGCCACCTCCTCCACGGCGGCGCGGGCCCGGGCGCGGCGATGCGCCCGATCGATGGCGGCGCGCAGTCGGTCGGGTTGCAGCGGCTTGATGAGGTAGTCGACGGCCTCCACCTCGAAGGCGCGCGCGGCGTACTCCTGGAACCCCGTCAGGAAGACGATCTCTGGACGCCGGGGGCCTGCCAGGCGGTGGGCCAGTTCCATGCCGTCGAGGCCCGGCATCTGAACGTCGAGGATGGCGATGTCGGGCGCGGCCGCGTTCACCGCCTCGACGGCGGGCTCGCCGCCGCTGGACTCGCCCACCACCTCGACGTCGTCCATGCCGGACAGCGCCGCGCGCAGCGTATCCCGAGCCACGGGCTCGTCGTCGACGATGAAGACCTTCAGCCGCTCCACAGTACCGTCTTAGGACAGCGCCGCCCTCTTCGATGCAGGAAAAGCGGACCCGCCGACGCCGATCGCCTGCGGGCCCACTGAACGGTCAGGCCGCGACCGGCGCGAACCGCCGACGCCGCAGCGTCGCGCCGGTAAGGCCGAAGCCGCCGATCATCAGCGCCCAGGTCGCCGGCTCGGGCACCCCCGCCGCCACCGGCGCGTCGCTGATGTCGAAGCCCACGTTGTCGATCGCGACGAGACGATAGCCTTCCGGATTGCGGATCCGGTCGTAGACGCCCTGCGCGGGGTCGTAGAACGAGCGGAAGCGGATGAAGAACGATCCCGTCAGGTCCTGGTCCGACTGATACTGCAGGGTCAGCCGGCGGAACGAGCCCGCCGCGATGTCGCTCTCGCCGAAGGTGGCGCTAGCCAGCACGACGTCGCCGAGCACCATCTCCATGGCGAAGTTCGTCAGGCGATACTCCATGGCCCGGCCGATGTCGGCGCTCAGGGTGTAGATCTTGCTGCTGTCGACGCCCGACCCGATCCCCTGGCTGAAGGATCCCGTCTGCGGGACGCCGACCCGAATGGAGTCGACGTAGCCGACGTTCACGCCGTTCGGGATAGAGCCGAAGCTCGTCGCCGGGGGGTTCCAGGTGCCGGCGCCGCCAAAGCGCGCCCAGCGTTCCATGATCGGCCGGGACGTGTTGTCGGCGACCACGTCGCGCTCGAACGAGGCGTTGTTGAGCGGGAACGCCACCGCGTGCGCCGCGCCGGCCGCCCCGGCCGACAAACAGGCGCTCAGCAGCGCCGACATCAGAACTCGTTTCATACCACCGCACCCTCTTCACAAACCCGCTCCGGGGAATGGGTTCGGGGCTAAGGCGCGGCGGTGCGACGCGCAGCCGAACTGCGGTCAACCGGGGTCATCCAAGCCGAACCGGGACGGTCAGGCGACGAATTCTAGTGGGAGGCGAATTTCGACGGCGTACCCGCGCGTCTGCGGGCCGGCCGTCATCGCCGCGCGCCCGCCGTACATGACCTTGAGCCGCTCGGTCGTGTTGGCCTGGCCGATCCCAAGCCCACCGCCCGTCGTGGCGCCGCGCACGCCGTCGTCCTCGACCCGCAGCACCAGTTCCTCGCCGTCACGCCGGGCCGCCATCCGAAGCGACACAGGCTCGCTGGCGCCGCTCAGGGCGTAGCGCACCGTGTTCTCCACGATCGGCTGAAGCAGGAAGTCCGGCACCAGGGCGTCGCGCAGATCGTCCGGACAACTCACCTCCACGTCCAGCCGATCCGGGAACCGGACGGTCTCGACCTCCAGGTAGGCGCAGGCCGTGTCGAACTCGTCGGCCAGTTCGATCTTGCCGTCCGGCGCTTCCGACAGCGAGCCTCGCAGGAAGCCGGCCAGGTTCTGCACCGTGGTCCGCGCCTCCTCGCTGCGTCCGGCCGCGATCAGGTTGCCCACCGCGTTCAGGCTGTTGAACAGGAAGTGCGGATTGAGCTGCAGCCGCAGGGCGCGCAGTTCGGCGCGTGCCGCCTCGGCGGTCGCCTCTGCAAGGCGCGTGGCCTGCTCACGGGCGACCCGGTTCGCGAACGAAATCCAGAGCAGCGCGGCGTTCGCGCTGTAGAGGCAGACATAGAAGAAGGCCGTGATGGTGAACGCCCACATGTCCAGCGGCGGCTTCAGCATGCCCGGCGTCAGCGAGGCCACGAAGTACTGGCCGGCGTAGTCGGCGATCCCCTGCAGCGCCGCGCAGGCGCCCACGGCCACCACCACGATGACGTAGGCCAGCCACGCGGGCCGGTCCGCCGCCAGGCGGAACGCCTGATACAGCAGCATCGCCACGATCAGCGCCGAGATCAGGCCCATGGTCATGGCCGTCCAGTCGCCCGCGCCCGATACCTCCGGGCGCATGGCCGTGATCACCGCCATGAACAGGAAGCCGGTCAGCCAGACGGGCAGCGTGTACTGCACGGCCTCGCGGACCGTTGGCTTGATACGGAAGGGACGCGTGAGGAACGACATCGGAGGGCGCCGCAGGTTCAGGAACCGGCGATCTGCAGGGCGTTTCGCGGCGTCCGCAAGTCCGATGCGTCGAACGGTCGAGCAGCCATTGCCGTGGGCCCGAACCTTCGCCACAGTCCGCCGCTTCGGTATGGGACGGGGGCGTATGTTGCGTCTGAAGACTGGGCGGAGGCTCGCGGGCGGGCTTTCGCGGATCGCACTGGCGGCAGCCATCGGGGCCTTGGCGGCCGGCTGCGCCACGAGTTCGGGGCCGACGAAGACCGCGCAGGCCAAGGCTCCGGAGAAGTCCGAGCCCAAGCCGCTGCGCAAGGGCCTGGACCCGGCCGCGCCCGAAGCCTTCGCCTCGACCTACGCGCCCCTGCCGTCGAAGACGACGGCCCTGGTCGGCGCCACGGTCCTGACCGCCACCGGCCAGCAGATCGAACGTGGCGTGGTGGTCATGGAGAACGGCCGCATCGCCGCGGTCGGCGGACCGGAAACGCCCGTCCCGCAGGGCGCGACGATCATCGACGGATCCGGCAAGTGGGTGACCCCCGGCATCATCGACGCGCACAGCCACGTCGGCGTCTTCTCGCTGGGCCGCAGCAACGGCAACGAAGTCACCGATCCCAACACCGCCAACGTCTGGGTCGAGCACTCGATCTGGCCCCAGGACCCCGGCTTCAATCGCGCCAGGGCCGGCGGGGTCACCACCCTGCAGGTGCTGCCCGGCAGCGCCAACCTGTTCGGAGGCCGCTCGGTCACCGTGCGCAACGTGCCGTCGGTGACGATGCAGGGCATGAAGTTTCCTGGCGCGCCCTATGGCCTGAAGATGGCCTGCGGCGAGAACCCCAGCCGCGTCTACGGCGGCCGCCAGCGCACGCCCGCCACGCCGATGGGCAATGTCTCCGGCTACCGCAAGGACTGGATCGAAGCGGCCGACTACGCCCGCAAGTGGGACGACTACCGCGAGAAGGTCGCCAAGAAGGAAAAGGCCGACCCGCCCAAGCGCGACCTGAAGCTGGACACCCTGGCCGGCGTGCTGCGCGGTGAGATCCTGGTGCAGAACCACTGCTATCGCGGCGACGAGATGGCGGTGATGCTCGATATCGCCAAGGAGTTCGGCTACCGCATCACCATGTTCCACCACGCGGTGGAGGCCTACAAGGTCGCCCCGCTGCTGGCCAAGGAAGAAGTCTGCTCGGCCACCTGGGCCTCTTGGAGCGGGTTCAAGATGGAGAGCCTGGACGGGATCGAGGCCAACGCCGCGATCCTGGCGAAGAACGGCGCCTGCGTGGTCATCCACTCGGACGATCCGATCATGACCCAGCGCCTGAACCAGGAGGCCGCCATCGCCATGGCCGCCGGCCGGCGGATCGGCATCGACGTGCCCGCCGCCGAGGCGATCAAGTGGATCACCGCCAACCCGGCCAAGGCCATCGGGGTCGGCGGCGAAACCGGCAGCCTGACCAAGGGCCTGCGCGCCGACGTGGTGCTGTGGACGCGCAATCCGTTCAGCGTCTACGCCCTGGCCGAGCAGGTCTACGTCGACGGCGCGCTGATCTACGATCGCCGCGATCCGCGCTACCAGCCCAAGTCCGATTTCGAGCTCGGTCAGCCGGGCGAAGGTGCCTTCCACCCATGACCCGCCCGTCCGCCTCGAAGATCCTCGCGTCCGCGGCCGTCGCCGTCCTGGCCTTCGCCGCCCTGCCCGCCGCCGCGGAGACGATCGCCATCGTCAACGCGCGCATCGAGCCCGTCAGCCGCCCGGCCATCCCGTCCGGGACCCTGGTGATGCGCGACGGCGTGATCGTGGCGCTGGGCGCCAATGTGACGGCTCCGGCCGGCGCGCGGGTGATCGACGCCAAGGGAGGGGTGGTGACGCCCGGCCTGGTGGCTCCGTCGACCAATCTCACCGCCTCCGAAGTGGCCGGGGTCTCGTCCAGCCGCGACGACGGCTCCGGCCCCAACCTCTCGGCCGGCTTCGACATCCAGTATGTGGTGAACCCGGCGTCGCCGATGATCGGCGTCGCCCGCCAGACCGGCGTCACCAGCGCCGCCGTCACCCCTGTCCGCCGGGGCGGCGGAGGCGGCGCGCACGCCCACGAGGGCGTCGAGGACGAGGACTTCACCGCCGGCGTTCCGGGCGGCGGCGACCCCGCCCTCTTCGCCGGCCAGGCCGCCTTCGTCGGCCTGAAGGACGGCGATCCCGATCCGGTCGAGGCCGCGAAGATCGCGGTGGTGCTCGACCTCGGCGAATCCGGGGCTCGCGCGGCCGGGGGCTCGCGCGGCGCGGCCATCGTCCTGGCCCGCTCGGCCCTGCAGGACGCCCGCGCCCTCGCCCGCAACCGCGCCGCCTTCGAGCGGGGCGAGACGCGCGAGTTCGGCCTGACGCGGGTCGACCTCGAGGCGCTGATCCCCGTCGTCCAGGGCCGCACCCCGCTGCTGGTCCGCGTCTCCCGCGCCGCCGACATCCGCCAGGCGCTGAAACTGGCGGCGGACGAGAAGGTGCGGATCGTGTTGGAAGGCGCCGAGGAGGGCTGGGCCGTGGCCGGCGACATCGCCCGCGCCGGCGTCCCGGTGATCGTCGACGCCCAGGCCGATCTGCCCGAGGCGTTCGAGCTGCTGGGCTCGCGTCTGGACAATGCCGCTCGACTGAACGCCGCCGGTGTCCAGGTGGCGATCCGCGGCGTCCGCGACTTCAACAACATGCGCCACCAGCGCCTCGACGCCGGTCTCGCCGTCGCCTACGGCCTGCCGTACGAGAAGGCCCTGGCCGGCATCACCCTGACGCCCGCGCGGATATGGGGTCAGGACGGCCGGATCGGCTCGCTGGAACCGGGCAAGGCGGCCGACGTGGTCCTGTGGAACGGCGACCCGCTGGAGACCTCCAGCTGGGCCGAGAAGGTCTTCGTGGCCGGGGTGGAGCAACCCGGCGCCAGCCGTCTCGACCGCCTGCGCGACCGCTACGCGACCCCGGGCGCCGGCTACCCGCCGGCCTACCGCTAGCGAAAGAGCCGGACGACCTCCTGCATCCAGGCCTTGAGGTCGTCCTTCTTCTCCAGCGGCGTGTCGCCGTTGCGCACCACGATCAGATCCAGGTCGGGCGCGACGGCGATGAACTGCCCGGCGTAGCCGTTGGCCGAGAAGCTGCCCGGTCCGAACATGTCCAGCCACCAGTGGCCGCCGTACGCGCCTTCCGTGACGCCCGGTTGCTGCGGCGTCGGCGTGCGTGCGTGATCCACCCAGCCCTCGGGTAGCAGCCTCCGCCCGTCCCACATCCCGTCGCGCAGGTAGAGCAGCCCGAAGCGCGCGAAGTCGCGCGGCGTGCAGAAGCAGTAGGACGAGCCGATGAACGTGCCGGCCGCGTCGAACTTGGGCGTGGCGCTGATCATGCCCAGCGGGCCGAACAGCCGCTCGCGCATGTAGCCCGCGAAGTCACCGCCATGAGCCCTGGCCGCCGCCCGCGCCACGATGTTGGTGGTCCCGCTGGCATAGCTCCAGAACGTGCCCGGCGGGTGAGCCAGTGGCCGGGACGCGGCATAGCGCGCCACGTCGCCCTTCCCGGAGTTGAACAGCATCTCGATCACGTCCGAGACGTGGCCGGGCACATAGTCCTCCACGAACGCCAGTCCGCTCGACATGCGCAGCAGTTGCTCGAAGGTGATCGCCGCGCGCGGGTCCCCCTCCGCCTCCCGCCACTCCGGGACGTCGGCCGGCGCTTCCACCTCGATCCGACCGTCCAGCGCCAGCATGCCCACCAGCGCGTGGGTCATGCTCTTGGCCATCGACCATGAGGGCTGCGTCGTCGCCGGCCCGTGTCCGTCGCCGTAGCGCTCGAAGACCAGCCGGCCGCCCTGGACGATCAGCAGGTCGTGGGTGGCGCCGACCGGATCGGGGCTCGCGAAGACCGGGTCGACGAGCGCCTGGAACGTCCCGCGATCCAGGTTCGGCGGCAGCGGTCCGGTCGGCCAATCCACGGTCGGCCAGTCGACATCGGCGGGCTGCGCGGGCAGCGGAATGAGGCTCATCCGCCGATCGTGACGGGAGTGCGACAGTATGTCATCGACGTATGTCGGGATTTGGCACGATCGAACAAGCGCGGCTGGATTTCGCCGGTATGGAGCGCGCCCCGCCCAACGAGCGCCGCCGTGACTCCCCGACCGTTCGCCTTCCTGGCCCGCCTTCTCGGCCTCGCGCCGACCCGACGCGCACCAGCCCCGACGACCCGTCCGTCGGTGGGCGAGTTCATGTCCTGCGTCCGCACCGACTCCTCCGCGCCGGAACGCCCGGTTGGGCGGAAGCTGAGCGACGATCAAGCTTGACTTGATGCTGCCACGGCGCGCCGCTGGGCGGGTGGCCACGCCCCGCATCCGCAACAGCGCCTTCACCGGCGCCCGCGAACTCCTCCGGGACCTCGGACTGGACCCTGAGGCGGTGATCGCCGCGGCGCATATCGATCCGGCCATCTTCTCCGATCCCGAGGGCATGAGCCCCGTCGACGTCGGCGCGCGGTTGCTGGGCGCCGCCGTGCGCGCCGGAGCCGACGACTTCGGGCTGCTGCTGGCCGAGCGGCGGCGGATCGCCAACTGGGGCGTGCTGGCAACCGTCGCCCAGAGCCAGCCGACGTTGCGCGCCGCCCTGGAGAAGATCGCCGCCTATATGGTCATCCAGGTCGAGGCCATGCGCCTACAGATCACCGAGGCGCCCGAGGCCACGATCCTGGAGTTGGACGTCCTGCGCCGCACCCCCGGCCCAGCGATCCGCCAGTCGGCCGAGATGGCCGTGGCGGTGCTGTACCGGAACATGCGCGAGATCATGGGCGAGGCGTGGGCGCCTTCACTGGTGTGCTTCCGCCACAGCCGGCCGGCGGCGACCCAGAACCACCAGCGGGTGTTCGGCGGCGCCGTCGTCGCCTTCGACCAACTCTTCGACGGGCTGGTGATCGAGACCGCCGATCTCGACCGAAGCCTGCCTGGCGCGGACGCCGTCGCCGGCTTCGAGGCCGAGCGCGCGGCCCAGGCCCTGGCCGCCGCCAATCCGCGCCTGCTCTCCCACGAGGTGCTGGAGACCGTGACCCTGGCCCTGCCGGAAGGCGGCTGTTCGCGCGCGGCGGTGGCCGAACTGATGGGGCTCAGCGTCCGGACGCTGCAACGCCGGCTGGCCGAGGAAGGCGTCACCTTCGCCGAGGTGCTGGACGACGCCCGCCGCCGGATGGCGCAGGTCTATGTCGAAGCCTCGGCCCGTCCGTTGGCCGAGGTCGCGGCCCAACTCGGGTTCCAAAGCCAGGCCGCGTTCAATCACTGGCACCGCGCCCGGTTCGGCGAAAGTCCAGGCGCGCGACGCCGCCGGATTTCGCCTGCCGCGTGAAACTGCGACGCGTCGCCGCAACTGGCGCGTTCAATCAAGCCCGAGGCGCGAACCCTCCTAGAGAGCTTGGCCGTACCGCCTCTCGGAGTCTCCATGCCCTCGCTCAGCCTGTCCGCGCGCCTGCACCACCTGATGGGTCGGGCGGAGGCGTTGGCCGAAATGGCGGGGCTGCTCGATCGCGACCACACCGCCCTGCTGGCGCTGATCGAGACGCTGAAGAACGGCGCCGCCGACCCCAGCCGCCAGATCGCCGACCTGCTCGCCGGCCTGCAGGAGCAGAAGCGCGCCCTGGTAGCGCGGTTGGCCGACCTGCGTGACGAGACACTGACCGAAACCGCGCTGCTGAAGGCGGAAATGATGCTGGCGGCCGACCGGGGGGAAGCAGAGGCGTAACTGAGCAAGTCCGCCACTGTCGCGAACCCGAAAAGCCCGCTACGCCTCCGCCCGGGTAATTCACGAGGCGTGACACATGCGGCTTTCTAGGCGGGAATTCGGACTGGGCCTGGCCACCTCCGCGGCGCTGGCGCCGATGGCGCGGGCCGCGACGGCGAGCGAGGCCGACAAGGCCCTCACCGCATTCCTCGACGCGGAGTTCGAGACCGAACTGCAGATGAGCCCAGAGGGTCTCTCGCGCCTCGGCCTCAAGACCAGGCAGGACCAGCTCGACGACCGCTCGGACGCCGCGGCCCGCAAGAAGCTGGCGTGGCGCAAGGACAGCGTCGCGCGCATGAAGGCGAAGTTCGACCGCGCCGCCCTCGGCGAGGACGCCCGGGTCTCCTACGACATGTGGGCCCTGGAACTGGAGCGCGCCGAGAGCGCCGAGCGCTGGCGCGGCCACGGCTACATCTTCGATCGGGGCGGCCCGCACACCAGCCTGCCGAACTTCATGATCAACGCCCACCGGGTGGACGAGCCGGCCGACATGGCCGCCTACATCGCCCGCGTCGAAAAGATTGGTCCGGCGATCGACGAGGCCGTCGGGCGCGCCAAGGCCGCCGCCGCCGCCGGCGTGCGGATGCCGCGCTTCTCGTACGAACAGTCCCAGGAAGAGGTCCGCCGGCTGACCAGCGGCGGTCCGTTCGGTCCGGGCGAGGACTCGGCCCTGTTCGCCGACGCCAAGGCCAAGATCGGCAAGCTGCTGCAGGCCGGAAAGATCGACCAGGCCCAGGCCGGCAAGTTCATCGGCGGCGTCTCCGCGGCCATGACCGGCGGCATGAAGCCGGCCTACGATCGCCTCGGCGCCTGGCTCGAGGCCGACAAGGCCGCCACCTCCGCCGACCCGAAGGGCGTGGGGTCCCTGCCGAACGGCAAGGCCTACTACGACGCCATGCTGGCCCAGCAGACCACCACCGACATGACCGCCGAGCAGATCCACGACCTGGGCCTGGCGGAAGTGAAGCGCATCCGCGCCGAGATGGAGGTGCTGAAGGCCAAGATCGGCTTCGCCGGCCCGCTGGAAGACTTCTTCGTCTACATGCGCAGCGAGAAGAAGTTCTACGTCCCGAACGACGACGCCGGCCGCGCCGAGTATCTGAAGGCCGCCGAGGCCTACCTCGCCGGAATGCGCGCCCGCCTGCCCGAGCAGTTCGGCCGCATTCCGAAGGCGCCGCTCGTCGTCAAGCGGGTCGAGAGCTTCCGCGAGGAGCCGGGCGGCGCGGCGCACTATTCGCGCGGCGCGGCGGACGGTTCGCGTCCGGGCGTCTTCTACGTCCATCTCGCCGACACGGCCGCGACGCCCACCTACGAGATCGAGGGCACCTGCTACCACGAAGGCTGGCCGGGCCATCACATGCAGATCATGCTGGCCCAGGAGATGACCGGCCTGCCGCGCTTCCGCGGGCAGTACAGCTATGGCGCCTACATCGAGGGCTGGGGCCTGTACGTCGAACTGCTGGCCAAGGAGATGGGCTTCTACACCGACGCCTACAGCGACTTCGGCCGGCTGGGCCGCGAGATCTGGCGCGCCATCCGCCTGGTGGTCGACACCGGCATCCACGCCAAGGGCTGGAGCGAGGAACAGGCGCTGAAGTTCTACACCTCGAACTCGCCGCAGCCCCTGGGCAAGATCCGCTCGGAGATCCGCCGGTACTTCGTGAACCCCGGCCAGGCGACCTCGTACAAGGTCGGCATGGTCAAGATCCTGGCCCTGCGCGCGGAGGCCCGGAAGACCCTGGGCGGCAAGTTCGACCAGAAGGGCTTCCACGACATGGTCCTGGGCCAAGGCGCCCTGCCCCTGGGCGTGCTGGAGGCTCAGACGAAACGCTGGATCGCGTCGAAGGCGTAAGTTCACAACGCGACACCATTCCTCCCCCGACGGGGGAGGAATGGGAGTGGTGTGAACCCTACACCCGCCGGCGCTTCACGTCCTTCAGCACTTCGCGGGCGGCGTTGTGGCCTGGCGCGCCGGTGACGCCGCCGCCCGGGTGCGTGCCGGCGCCACACTGATAGAGCCCCATCACCGGGGTCCGGTGATCCCCCGCCCCGAGGACGGGACGGGCCGAGAACAGCTGATCCAGGGTCAGGCGACCATGGAAGATGTCGCCGCCCACCAGACCCAGCTTGCGCTCCAGGTCCAGCGGCGACAGCACCTGGCGGCCGATCACCGAGGCCGCGAAGCCGGGCGCATGCCGGTCCACGGTGGCGATCATCAGGTCGGCCACCTCGTCGCGATGGTCGTCCCAGGAGCGGCCGGGTCCCAGGTCCGGCGCCACGTGCTGGCAGAAAAGGCTCGCCACGTGCTGGCCCGCCGGCGCCAGGCTGTCGTCCAGGGTGGACGGGATCAGCATCTCGACGATCGGCTCCTTCGACCATCCCTGGGTCCGGGCGTCCATGAACGCGCGGTCCATGTAGTCCAGGGTCGGCGCCATGATGATGCCGGCGGTCATGTGATCGCCCGGCTCGGGCGCGACGGCGAAGCGCGGCAGCTCCGAAAGCGCCACGTTCATCCGGAATGTGCCCGAACCCGATTTGTAGCGGTCGATCCGTTCCCGGAAGTCGGCCGGCTGCACGCCGGGATCCACGAGCTTCTGGAAGAGCAGCCGCGGATGGATGTTCGACACCACCGCGCGCGCGGCGCGGATCGTCTCCCCGGCCGCGGTGACGACGCCGACCGCGCGCCCCTTCTCGGTCAGCACCTCGGCCACCTCGGCGTCGGTGCGGATCTCGACCCCGCGCTCGTGGCAGCAGGCGGCGATGGCCTGGCTGATCGCCCCCATGCCGCCGACCGCGTGGCCCCACGCGCCCTTCTTGCCGTTCACCTCGCCGAACACGTGGTGCAGCAGCACATAGGCCGTGCCGGGCGTGTAGGGGCTGGCGTAGGCGCCCACCACGCCATCGAAGCCGTAGGCGGCCTTGATCGGATCGCTCTCGAACCAGCCGTCCAGCCAGTCGCCGGCCGACTGCGAGAACAGGGCCAGCAGGTCGCGCTTGGCGCTCAGGTCCAGCTTCGACAGCCGCCGGCCCAGGCTGGCGCTCTTCAGCAGTTCGGGCAGCGCCTCAGCGAAGCCGCCCTCCACCAGGTTCGGCGGGGTCTCCAGCACGATCTCGCGCAGCACGTCGGCGATGCGGTCCAGGCGGTCGCCGTAGGCGTCCAGCCGGTCGGCGTCCTTCTGCGAGAACCGGGCGACCTCGGCCTTGGTCCGCCCCTCGCCGACGAAGAAGTGGTCGCCGTCCAGCGGCAGGAAGTTGGACATCCGCCGCTCCAGCACCTTCAGCCCGTGGCGCGGCAGCTCCAGGTCGCGGATCACCTTGGGGTTCAGCAGCGAGACCGTGTAGCTCGCCACCGAGTTGCGGAACCCGGGGTGGAACTCCTCGGTCACCGCCGCCCCGCCGACCACGCCCCGCCGTTCCAGCACGGTCACCTTGAGGCCCGTCGCGGCGAGGTAGGCGGCGCAGGTCAGGCCGTTGTGGCCCCCGCCGATCACGATCACGTCTGTCGTCGTCATGGCGCTGGCGTCGCATGCGCGCGGCTTGGCCGCAATGGGCGGAACCTGGACCTTGGCTTGGTGTTTCCCGCGCGATGCCCCGGCTCTCGATCCGCCACGAAACCATCTACGACTACGAGCGTCCGGTCTCGTTCGCGACGCACCGCATGCTGCTGCGGCCGCGCGACAGCCACGCGATCCGGGTGGTCGACGCGACGCTGACCGTCTCGCCGCCCGGCGAGGTGCGCTGGCTCTACGACGCGCTGGGCAACTCGGTCTGCTGCTTCACGCCCCAGGGCGAGGCGGCGCGTCTGTCGATCGTCAGCGAACTGCTCATCGAGCGCTTCCCGGCCATTCTCTCGGACCCGAAGGTGCGGGACCCTCAGACCGCGACGCCGATCGTCTACGCGCCCGCCGACCGCGCCGTCCTGGGGCCCTTCATCCGTCCCGAAAGCAGCGACGACGATGGCGAGCTGCTGAAGTGGCTGCGCGGCATGGTGGGCGATCCGCACGAGCCTGCCCTCGATTTCCTGCTGCGCATGAACCAGGCCATCCACGACGGCTTCGAGTATCAGGCCCGCGATCTGGGTGCGGCGCAGGAACCGTCCCATACGGTGAAGCTGGGCGCCGGCACCTGCCGCGACTTCGCCTGGCTGATGGTCGAGGCGCTGCGCCGCCTGGGTTACGCGGCGCGGTTCGTCACGGGCTACCTCTACAGTCCCGACGAGGGTGTCCGGGGCGCCGGCGCCACCCATGCCTGGTGCGAGGTCTTCCTGCCGGAACTGGGCTGGACCGAGTTCGACCCCACCAACGCCCTGGCCGAGAGCGGCGACCTGATCCCGGTGGCTGTGGCCCGCACCCCCGCCGAGGCGGCTCCGATCTCAGGCTCGATCTATGGAGATCCAGGCCAGGCGCGGCTCAGCGTTCACGTGGATGTGCGCCCGGCCGAGTCGCTTCCGGCCGCCGCCTGAGTCATTGATTCGCCGCGCCTCCAGGAGGTCCCCATGACAGGTGGTCTGCAACAGCAAGGCAGCGGCCTCGGCTTCAACTTCCCCAAGTCGGCCGCCACGCCCCAGCACGGCCAGAAGGCCCCGCGCGAAAAGCCCAAGCCCGAACGCGAGCCGCGCAGCTTCACGCCCCGTCCCGGCCACTGAGAGCTGCATCCATCCGGTCCGGCATGCGTATCTGGCTGGTCGCTGCGATCCGTCGCGGCCTGGGGACTGGAACCTGGCGGACTTCCCGCTAGATTTCGCCCCGCTCGACCGCCGAAGGGACTGACGCATGACCGAACGCCTGCTGCTGGCGCGCCGCGAACTGGTCCTCGGTGTCGCGAGCGCCTTCCTGGCGCCCAGCGCGGTGCTGGCCGGGCCGCCTGGACGCATGGCCTTCGCCGTCTTCCGCAACGGGACGAAGGTCGGCGAGCATCAGATGAGCTTCTCGGGCGACGACGACGCCCGCACCGTCGCCACCGACGTCGCCCTCACGGTCAAGGTCGGTCCGGTCCCGGTCTACAAGTACAAGCACTCGGCCGTTGAGAAATGGTCGAACGGCAAGTGGGTCAGCGTCGAGACGACCACCAACGGCAATGGCAAGGTCTACAAGGCCAGCGGCCGCCAGATGGGCGGATACGTGCAGATCGCCGGTCCCAAGGGCGCTGTGCGCGGCCCCGCCGACGCCGTGCCGCTCAGCCACTGGAACCAGGCCAGCTTCGGCAAGCCCCTGTTCAACCAGCAGGAAGGTCAGTTGCTGAAGGTGACGGCCACCAAGGTGAAGCCGGGACACTGGCGCATCCGCGGCGACGCCGAGATCGACGACTTCTATGACGCCGCCGGCAACTGGACGGGCCTCACCGGGAAGCTCGAGGACGGCTCCAAGCTGGAATACAAGCGCATCTAGACCGCCGCCGGGAGCCGTGCGTTACTTCGGCCATGTGCACCGAGCGCCTTCGCGACTGACACCGCCCCGCTGAGCCGCGGGCCGCCCGCCTGACGCGGGACCGCGCCCGCTCGCGTGTCATCCGAGCTTCGGGCTTCCTCACATGAGCTTCTTCGGCAACGACGCGGTGAACCGCGTCAATCTCCACACTGGCGTCCAGGCCCTGGCCGAGAACGCCGGCGGGGTCTTCGTCCTCGTCTACCTGCTGCGGGCCGGCGTCTCCGCGCCACTGGTTCTCGCCGCCATGGCGGCCATGACCGCCGGGCGCTTCGTCCTGCGCCCCATCGTCCTGCCGCTGGCGCGGCGGGTCGGCCTTCGCACCACGCTGATCATCGGCACAGCGGTGGACGCAGCCATGTTCCTCTTCCTGCCCTTCGTCGACGGTCCGGGACTCGTTCTGGCCGCTTCGATGGCCGTCGCCTCGGCCGGCAGCGTCCTCTACTGGACCTCGTATCACGCCTACTTCGCCTCGATCGGCGATGCCGAGCATCGCGGCGGCCAGGTGGGCGTGCGCGAGGCGCTGAGCGCCGTGGCCGGCGTCGTCGCGCCCTTGATCGGCGCGTGGGCGATCCTCACCGGCGGGCCCTGGCTGTTGTTCGGCGGCGCGGCGGCGGTTCAGGTGTTGTCCGTCCTGCCGCTGCTGGGCGCGCCGGAGGTCGCGGTGGCGCCGGAGGCTCCCGGGGCGCTGAGAGCCGCCGCGCCGGGAATGCGGCTCCTGCTCGCCGACGGCTGGTTCGCGGCCGGCTACTACTACGTCTGGCAGGTGGGGCTCTTCATCACCCTCGGGGAAAGCTATGCCGCTTACGGAGGAGCCATGGCGCTGGCGGGGCTGATCGGCGCGGCTTCGGGCGTCGTGGTGGGCCGGCTGATCGACCTGGGGCACGGCAGGAGGGCGGTCCTGGCCGCCTGCGCCGTGGCGGCCGCCGGACTCACGCTTCGGGCCCTGGCGTTGGGCCAGCCCTGGCTGGCGGTGGCAGCCAACGCGGCCGGCGCGCTGGTCGTGGCCCTGTGGCTGCCGAACCTGATGGCGCCGGTCTACAACCTGGCCAAGGCCTCCCCCTGCCCCCTGCGCTTCCACATCGCCACGGAGGGCGCATGGGACCTGGGCTGCGGCACGGGATGCCTGGCGGCCGCGGTGATGGCCGCGGCGGGCCTGCCCTTGTCGTGGGCCATGCTGCTGGGTCTGGCGGGCGCGGCCGGAGCCTGCGCCCTGTTGCTCAGGCGCTACGGCTTGAGCGCCTTTTCCACATAGGCGTCGAAGGCGGTGCGGGCGGTGGTCAGGCAGCCGTCCACCTGCGCCACGGTGAAGATGCCGTCGATGGTGCCGAGGTCGGCCTGCGGACAGTTGGGCAGCGTCGGACCGGACCGGCGCATCCGCGGAGGCGCCACCAGCATCTTCAGCACCGCCATCCGTTCCTCGTTCATGCTAGCGACCTGCATGCGCGGCACGACGGCGCCGCGCGGCCCCCCGACCAGCCGTGTCACCTGGCCGGCGGTGTCCACCAGCACGATGGACTGGCCCGCCGCGAGCTGGATCAGCGCGCCGCTTTCATAGGTCGCGCCCCGGGCAATGGCCGGATCGCTGGACTGCACCACCACGAAGTCGGCCGCCTGCGCCGCACCGCCCAGACCGACGGCCAGGGCCGCTCCCAGAAACCACCGCCGCATCGCCGTCCCCTCTGAATCGCGCGCCCGACTTTAGCGGCGGCGCGGCCACTGCGGTCAAGCTGCCGCGCGATCGCGTAGAGGCGTCCCGATAAGCGTTGCGCCCGGATCGAATGGGCCTAGCATTCAGCGTTGAGCGGGCGCATAGCGGACCGCAAATTCGAATTTCAGTCACCCAGGGAGGGGCCGGGGACGCAGGCGACAGACCTGCGCCGCGGGCTTGAGGCCGAGTTGAGTTCCACGCCGGACGTCGCCGAGACCGCCACCGCCACGGACGCACCCGAGGACGATCTCGCCGCTCGGGAAGCGGCTTATGAGAAGTTCGTCTGGGACAACCTGCGCCGCAACTACGCCGGCCACTACCTTCACGGCATGCTGGGGATGACCGGCTTCCGGCTGGTCAACGCACCCACGTTCCTGCCCGCCTATCTCCATCTGGTGTCCGGCTCGAACGCCATCGTGGGCCTGGGCCTGGCGCTGCAGCAGGTCGGCGGAGTGATCTCGCCCATCTTCGGCGCCACCAAGGTCGAGCACCGCAAGAAGGTGATGCCCGCCGCCGTCTGGATGGGCAGCCTGGGCCGCCTCGCGATCCTGGGCATGGGCGTCTCGGGCTGGCTGCTCAAGGACGAGCCGCTGGTCGTGGCCCTGCTGTTCTTCATGCTGATGTTCGGCGTGTTCATGGGCGCCCAGCGGGTGGTCTTCAACCTGCTGATGTCCAAGGTGATCCCGATCAGCCGCCGCGGCCGCCTGCAAGCCTGGCGCAACGCCACCGGCGGGCTGATCGCCGCCATCCTGGCGTGGGTCGCCGGCAAGTACTTCATCGGGCCGAACCTGTTCGGCAACGGCTACTCGACCACCTTCGTCTTCGCCTTCGGGCTGACCAGCCTGGGCCTGTGGGCGCTGCAGATCCTGATGAGGGAGCCCGAGCCGCCCACCACGCGGCCGCAGGCCCGCTTCCGCGACCGCCTGCGCGAGTTCCCCGCCCTCATCCGGCAGGACCGGGCCTACGGCTTCTTCCTGCTGGTGCAGATGCTGGCGACATCGGCGCGGGTCGCCTCGCCGTTCTACATCCTCTACGTCGGCGAGCAGATCGGCCTGAACGGCGCGACCCTGGGCGTGCTGTCCCTGGCCTACCTCGGCGCCGACACCGCCTCGAACCTGCTGTGGGGCTACCTCGGCGACAAGACCGGCTTCCGCCTCGTCCTGCTGCTGTCGCTGGTGGGCTGGATCGCTTCCACCGTGCTGCTGATGAGCATCCACGACGTCACCGCCATGTTCGCCGCCTTCGCGGGGCTGGGCGCGGCCCAGGCTGGCTACATGATGGCCGCCAACACCATGATCCTGGAGTTCGGCGAGCGGGACGACCTCCCCATGCGCATCGCCGTCTCGGCCACCGCCGAGAGCATCACCGCCACCCTGGGCCCGCTGGCCGGGGGCTGGATGGCCGACCTCTTCGGCTACGACATCGTCTTCGGCGCCTCGCTGGGCTTCCTGGGCGCCGCGCTTCTGATCCTCTTCGCCGCCGTCCGCGACCCTCGGGCCCGCCTCACGGCCTAGCCGGGAACCGATCGCCCCAGATCGTGTTGTGTGCCCTGGGGGCGGGGCCTGTCTGCGGCCGGCCAGACGGATGACGACGAGGAGTCATGGCTACGACACCGGCGGCGCACCTTGCCGATGACGCGCCCACGGGCATCGCCGGGCTCGACGACATCCTCGGGGGCGGGCTCAAGCGCAATCGCGTGTTCCTGTTCGAAGGCAGCCCCGGCACCGGCAAGACCACCGCCGCCCTCAGCTTCCTCCTTGCCGGCGCAGCCGCAGGCGAGAAGACCCTGTACGTCACGCTCTCCGAGACCGAGGCCGAGTTGCGCGACACCGCCGCCTCCCACGGCTGGGACCTGGCCGGCATCGACATCTTCGAGCTCGCGCCGCCGGAAAGCCTGCTCGACGAACAGCAACAGCAGAGCCTGCTCTATTCGTCCGACCTGGAACTCGGGGAGACGACGCGCATGATCCTCGAGGCGGTCGAGGACGCCAGCCCCAGCCGGGTGGTGATCGACAGCCTGTCCGAGATCCGCCTGCTGGCTCAGGGCTCGCTGCGCTATCGCCGACAGGTGCTGGCGCTGAAGCACTACTTCGCCAAGCACGGCGCCACGGTGGTGCTGCTCGACGACCTCACCGGCGAGGTCGCGGACAAGACGGTTCACAGCGTCGCGCACGGCGTCATCCGCCTGGAGGAGCTGGCGCCCGAATACGGGGCCGAGCGTCGACGGATGCGGGTGACCAAGTACCGCGGCCGGCGGTTCAGGGGCGGCTACCACGACTTCACGATCAAGACCGGCGGCCTTGAGGTCTATCCGCGTCTGGTCTCCGCCGAGCACCGGGCCCTGGTGGACCGCAGCAGGCTCTCCAGCGGAATCCCGCGCCTCGACGCCCTGCTGGGAGGCGGGATCGAGCGCGGGACCAGCTGCCTGGTGCTGGGCCCCGCCGGCACCGGCAAGTCACTCGTCAGCCTGCAGTTCGCGCTCTCCGCGATCCAGCGGGGCGAGCGCGCCGCCCTGTTCATCTTCGACGAGGAGATCGGGCTGCTGATCGAGCGGACGCGGGCGTTCGGCATCGACCTGCAGTCGCTGCGCGACAGCGGCCGGTTGTTGCTGGAACAGGTGGACGCGGCCGAACTCTCTCCCGGCGAGTTCACCGCCCGGGTCCGCGACTGCGTGGCCAAGTCCGGCGCCGCCACCGTCGTGGTCGACAGCCTGAACGGCTACCAGGCCGCCATGCCTGAGGAGCACTACCTGCTGCTCCACATGCACGAGTTGCTCCAGTTCCTGAACCGGCAGGGCGCGGCGACCTTCCTGACGGTCGCCCAGCATGGCCTGGTCGGCGAGATGAAGGCCCCGGTGGATGTCACCTACCTGGCCGACACGGTGCTGCTGCTGCGCTACTTCGAGGCCATGGGCGAGGTCCGCCGGGCGATCTCGGTGGTCAAGAAGCGCGCCGGCGCCCACGAGCGATCGATCCGCGAGTACGAGATCGACGAACGGGGCATCACCCTCGGGGCTTCCCTGCGCCAGTTCCAGGGCGTGTTGAAGGGCGTGCCAGACTTCGTCGGCGAGACCGGCCGCCTCATGGACGGCGTGGACGAATGAGCCCGGCGACGGCAGACGGCTCGCGGCGGGCC
The DNA here is from genome assembly GCA_040752615.1 of Pseudomonadota bacterium. GTDB lineage: Bacteria > Pseudomonadota > Alphaproteobacteria > Caulobacterales > Caulobacteraceae > Phenylobacterium. The sequence goes on from JBFMGV010000042.1 coordinate 43,281, forward strand.
CTGATCCTTGCGCCCTTCGGCCGCGACGCCGCGGTCGCCCAGTCGATCCTCGGCGAGGCGCAACTCGAGACCTGCGTCTGCCCGGACCTCGCGGCGTTGACCCGGGCCTGCGCCCAGGGCGCCGGTCTGGCGCTGATCGTCGAGGAAGCCCTGGTCGCCGACGACTACGCCCCCCTCTCGCGGTGGATCGACAGCCAGCCGCCCTGGTCCGACTTCCCGGTGATCATCCTCGCGCGGCGCGGCGCGGGGCTGGAGCGCAATCCCGCGGTCATGCGCTTCACCCAGGCGCTCGGGAACGTCAGCTTCCTGGAGCGGCCGTTCCACCCCACCACCCTCATCAGCATGGCGCAGACCGCCCTGCGCGGCCGCCGCCGCCAGTACGAGGCGCGCGATCGCCTGGAGGCCCTGCGCTCCGCCGTGGTGCGCCAGCAGCAGGACCAGCGTCACCTGCGCCTGATGGTCAACGAGTTGAACCATCGGGTGAAGAACACCCTGGCCACCGTTCAGTCGATCGTCGCCCAGACCATGCGTGGCGCGGAGATGTCGCTGCGCGCCCGCGAGACCCTCACCTCTCGCATCCTGGCTCTCTCCAAGGCCCACGACGTCCTCACCGACGAGCAGTGGTCGGGCGCCGATCTCAGCGAAATCGCCGCCCAGGCCGCCCAGCCCTTCCTCGTGGGCCTCGGCGAGGGCCGCATCCGGCTGTCCGGGCCCTCCATCCGCGTCCCGCCGAAGACCGCCATCGCTATCGCCCTGGCGCTGCACGAACTGGCCACCAACGCCGTGAAGTACGGCGCGCTCTCCGTCCCGGAAGGGCATGTGGAGTTCTCGTGGGAGATCTCGCGGTCTGGTCGCCGGCGCGATCTCCACGCCGCCTGGCGCGAGGTCGACGGCCCGCACGTGTCGCCGCCGACCCGCGCCGGCTTCGGCACCCGCCTGATCCAGCGCGGTCTGGCCGCTGACCTCAATGGCCAGGTCGAGATCGCCTACCCCGCCAGCGGCGTGATCTGCACCATCGACGCCTGTCTCGAGGCCACCGACGAGGACGCCGAGACGGCCGCCGCCGCGCGCCGCAAGGTCGCCCAGCCGTCCATGAGCCTCGCGCCCCAGCTCGACGCCCCGCCCGCCGCCTGACGCCGCCTTGAGCGGCCGCGATTCCCCTGCGCTGATGCGCACGAATGATCGCGGTCCCCACCTCGCCCCTGGCCCACGTCCTGTTCGACCTGTCCGCGTGGGGCGCGGGGATGGGGCTCAGCCTCGTGCTCTATCGCTGGCGGCTGCGCGAGATGACCGCCGAAGTCGCCGGCAAGGTCGACGGCGGGTACTTCGCCGCCCTGGTCGCCGGCGCCATCCCCGGGGCGTGGCTCGCCGGCTCCCTGACCAGCCTGCGCGATGCGACGCCCGCCCTGTCGCACAGCGTGGTCGGAGCCCTGATCGGGGCCATCGTCGGCGTGGAGATCTACAAAGCCCTGCGCGGCGTGAACGGCTCCACCGGCGGCATGTTCGTGGGGCCGTTCGCGCTCGGGGTGGTCGTCGGACGCTGGGGGTGCCTCTTCGCGGGCCTGCCGGACGGCACCTACGGCGCGCCCACCAACCTGCCCTGGGCGGTGGATCTCGGCGACGCCTTGGGCCGCCACCCGGTCCAGGCCTACGAGAGCCTGGCGATGGCCGCCTTCCTCTTGGTCTACCTGCATGGCCTCGCCCGAAGGCGGCCTTGGGCCATGCGGCGTGGGTTCTACGCTCTCTGCGTCTGGTACGGCGCGACGCGCTTCGGCTGGGAGTTCCTCAAACCCTATCCACGGTTGATCGGCCCGCTTAATCTCTTCCACGTCCTGTGTGGGGGATTGGTCGTCTATGGATGGATCTACTGGCGCGGCGACCTCGCCCGCGAGCGTGCGCAAGGCCGCGCCCTACCTCTTCCTGGGACAGACGACGAGCCTGTGCGAGACCTGCCTGGAGCTCGTCCCCGCCAAGGTGATCGGCGAGGATGACGCGGTCTTCCTCCTGAAGCGCTGCCGCGAGCACGGCGTGCAGAAGACGCTGATCGCCGACGATCTGACCTACTGGAAGTCCCAGCGCGACTGGCTGAAGCCCGGCGATCGCCCGCTCAGCGTGGCGACCCGCACCGACCACGGCTGCCCCTACGACTGCGGCCTGTGCCCTGACCACGAACAGCACTCGTGCCTGGCGATCGTCGAGGTGAACGAGGCCTGCAACCTCAGCTGCCCCGTATGCTTCGCGGACAGCTCGACGAAGCGCGACACGCACCGGCCGCTCGCCGAGATCGAGCGGATGCTGGACGTCATCGTGGAAGCCGAGGGCGAACCCGACCTGGTGCAACTCTCCGGCGGCGAGCCGACGATCCACCCCGACTTCTGGGCGATCCTGGACGCGGCCAGGGCCCGCCCGATCCGGCACCTCATGATCAACACCAACGGTCTGCGCATCGCCCGCGAGCCTGGGTTCGCCGACCGGCTGGCGACCTACATGCCCGGGTTCGAGGTCTACCTGCAGTTCGACAGCCTCAAGCGCGACGCCCTGATGGAGCTGCGCGGCGCCGACCTGTCGAAGGTCCGGGTCGAGGCTCTGACCGCCCTTGAGCGCGCCGGGATCTCCACCACCTTGGTCGTCACCCTCAAGAAGGGGGTCAACGACGACGAGATCGCCGACATCGTCCGCTTCGCCCTGGAGTGGCGTTGCGTGCGCGGCGTGACGTTCCAGCCGATCCAGGATGCGGGTCGCAACGACGGTTTCGATGGCCGCCGCCACCGGATGGTGTTGACCGAGATCCGCCGACGGATCGCCGAGGCCGGCGTCTTCGCCCTCGAGGATCTGATCCCGTTGCCCTGCAATCCGGACCAGATCTGCATCGGCTACGGCCTGCGCAGCGACCGCGACGTGCGGCCGGTCACCTCGCTCCTGCCGCGCGAGCTGTTCGTCGCCGCCGCGCCCAACACGGTGACCTTCGAGAGCTACCCGGAACTGCGCGAGAAGGTGTTCGAGCTGCTGTCGCTCTCGACCGCCCAGGGCAACACGTCCGAGAAGCTGGCCTCGCTGCTATGCTGTCTTCCCGAGGCCTCCGTCCCGCAGGAGGTCGCCTACGAGAACACGTTCCGCGTCGTGGTCAGCCAGTTCCTCGACCGCTTCAACTTCGACCTGGGAACGGTGAAGCGCAGTTGCGTCCACTTCGTGCAACCTGACGGCCAGATCATCCCGTTCGACACCTTCAACACCTTCTACCGACCGGGCGCGGCGGGCGCCACCGCGTTGGCCCGCGGGCGGCTGCGGTGACCGGACCACAGGCATCTCCCGAACTGCGGTTCGTGGGCGCGGCCATGATGGCCGTCGGCGGACTGATCGCGGCGTTGTGCGGAAGCTGCACCCTGGTCATCACCATTGCGATGATCGCCCAGTCGCTGGACTCCCTCGGGGACGTCGCCCAGGTGTTCCCGATCTTCCTCGTGGTCGGAGGGATACCGACCCTGCTGGGCGTCCTGCTCTTCGCGTGGGGCCGTCGTCTTCGCCGCCCGCCGCGGTCCGGCCGGATCGGAGACCTGACCCTGTCCAGTGACGAGAAGGACCAAGCCCCATGACGTCCCCGGTGCGGCGCTACCTGGGCGCGGGCCTGATGGCCGTGGGCGCCCTTATCGCGGCGCTCTGCGGGAGCTGCGGCGCATTGTTCGCCGGCGGCGCGCTGCTGGGCCTCGCCAACGGCGACGACGCGGCCCTGGTGGCGATGATCCTCGGAGCCGCGGCGATCCTCGGCGGCCTTCCCGCCCTGGCCGGCGTGATCCTCTTCCGGCTCGGCCGGCGCTTCAGGTTGTCGACGCCACACCTCCGCGACTGACGCCCCCGGCGCGGTGTGCTAGAATCGCGAACATGGTTCGCCAGCTCACCAATCCATCCTGCGCCCCGCAGGGTTGCAACGGCGCCGCCCTCGCGGGGCGTCGGGATGGTCGCGTGCGTCTGATCGCAGCCTAGCCTTCCCGACAGACCCCGCCGGACCGGCCGGGGTTTGTTCGATCATAAGGAAGGCGCGCCCCGGCCTCCGGCTCTCACCGAAAGCGAGACGGAGATGACCGATCCCATAGTTCCTTTGCCGCCCACGCCGGTCCTGGAGACCGAGCGCCTGATCCTGCGCCCGCTCGAGGCCCGGGACGTCCCCGCGATCCAGCGGATCTTCCCGCAGTGGGACGTCGTGTGCTGGCTACACGCCGAGGTGCCCTGGCCCTATCCCGACGACGGCGCGGCCACGAACTACGCCCAGTGCTTGGCGCTGCGGGAACAGGGCCTGAAGATGTTCTGGGCGATCACGCTGAAGGGCTCGGACGAGCTGCGCGGCCGGATCGACCTCTGGCCCGACGACGGCGAGCGGCGGGACATGCGCGGCTTCTGGCTGGACCCCGAGTTGCACGGCCAGGGCCTGATGATGGAAGCCGCCGAGGCGGTGACCGGCTACGCCTTCGAGGTCCTTGCGTGGCCGCACCTGTGGCTGACCAACGCGCAGGCCAACCACGGCTCGCACCGCATCAAGGCCAAGCAGGGCGCCACGCTCATCGACCTGACGCCGCGCCGCTTCGTCAGCGGCGAGCAGATGAAGGAGACGTGGCTGCTGACCCGCGAGGCCTGGATGGCGCGGCGCGGCTAGGCGGCCGCGCGCTTCTCGGCGGCGCCCTGGATGCGGGCGCGGGCGATCTCGTTGGCCACTTCGTTGGTCGGACGGCGCTCGCGCACCGCCTGCTCCAGCACCTCTTCCAGGGTGAGGGTCAGGCGGTCGAGCTTGGCGTCGACCCAGGCCGGGTCGAAGGCCTCGCCGCGCTCCAGGGCCCGGATCTCGCCGGCGACGTTGATGATGCCGCCGCCGTTGATCACGTAGTCGGGCGCGTACAGCATCCCACGGCGGAAGATCTCACGACCGGCGTCGGCGTCGGCGAGCTGGTTGTTGGCGCCGCCGGCGATGATCTTCGCCCGGATGCGCGAGAGGGTGTCCAGGCTGACCGCGCCGCCCAGGGCGCAGGGCGCGAAGACGTCCACCTCGGCGTCGAAGATCGCGCCGGGCGCGACGATCTCGGCATCGGTCTCGGCCGCCACGCGGCGCAGCATCTCGGCATTGACGTCGGTGAGCACCAGCCTGGCCCCTGCCGCGTGGAGCTTGCGGGCCAGGTAGCCGCCCACGTTGCCCACGCCCTGGATCGCCACGCGAACGCCGTCCAGATCGCGCTTCATGGCCCGCTGCACGCAGAGGCGCACGCCGCGGAACACGCCTTCGGCCGTCACCGGGCTGGGATCGCCGGAGGCCGCGTCATGCCCTTCCAGGCCGGCGACGTAACGGGTGTTCCTGCGCGCGTGGGTCAGGTCGGCCACCGACACGCCCACGTCCTCGGCCGTCCAGTACTTGCCGCCCAGGCCCTCGACGGCGCGGCCGAAGGCCTCGAACAGCGCCGGGGTCTTCTGGGTCCGGCTGTCGCCGATGATCACGCTCTTGCCGCCGCCCAGGTCCAGGTCGGCCATGGCGTTCTTGTAGGACATCGCCCGGGAGAGCTTCAGCGCATCGTCCAGCGCCTCGGCGGCGGTGGCGTAGGGCCACATGCGGCAACCGCCGGCGGCCGGGCCGCGCGCCGTCGAATGGACCGCCACGATGGCCTTCAGACCGGTCTCTTCGTCGTGGAAGGCGTGGACGCCCTCATGGCCCTCGAAGGCCGGCGAATCGAACAAGGTCATGCCGTGAACTCTGCTTTCCGGGGGAGGAATTTCGCGGGAGATACGCCTACCTGGGGCACATCACAACCCCGCGGCTTGTCGCGACCCGTCCGCCGGCGTCGCGGCGCCGGGGATCGGCGGCGCACCGGAGGGCAGCGGCGCGTTCGGATCGCGGATGAAGGCCAACATGTCGGCGATCACCACCTCGCGCTGGCGGTCGCGCGTCAGCAGGTGGTGGCCGGCGTCGTAGTAGGCCGACCGGTCGGTGGCGGTCAGCCCCTTCACCGCCTTGAAGGCGGCGGACTTGGGGATGATGTCGTCGTGCGCGCCGTAGAGGTAGAAGGTCGGCAGCTTGTCGTCGCCCACCTCGCGCGCCGCCCGGTCCATCAGCCGGACCAGGCCGTAGAGCGTGTCGGACCGCGCGCCCCAGATCATCAACGGATCGCGGCCCATGCGGACCAGTTCCTCGCGGTTGTCGGTGGGCGAGACACGGTCGGTGACCCACTTAGGCGGCGTGTAGACCTTGGCCGCCGTGAAGGTGGCGGCCAGCCACAGCAGGGTCTTGTTGGGCAACGGCTGGGCCTTGAAGCCCCAGACTCCCGGCGACATCAGCAACAGCCGGTCGGCGGTCGGCGGCTCGCCGGTCGCGAAGGCGGCGGCGGCCACCGACCCGCCCATGCTCTCGCCGACCACGGCGATGATGGCGTTCGGATGCCGGGCGCGCGCCAGGGCCGTGACCGTGCGCAGGTCCTGGATCATCAGGTCGTCGCCCGCCCAGATGCCACGCCCCGGCGAGCGGCCGAAACCGCGCTGGTCGTAGGCGTAGGTGGTGATCCCCTGCTCGGCCCAACGCTCGGCGGCATAGTGGAAGGCGTTGGCGTAGTCGTTCATGCCGTGGGCCGCGACCACCACCGCCCAGGGCTCGCCTGTCCGCGCCGTCCAGGTATTGAGGCCCAGGCGCGCCCCGTCGAAGCTGACCACCGCGCCGTCCTCGATCCGCGGCCCCTGGAAGCCGGCGACCGGCGTCAGAGGCTGCTGCGCCAGCATGGGCGAGCAGGCCGAGAGCGTCAGCAGCAGGAGGGCGAGGACGATGCGGGTCATGTCAGGGCGGACTATACAGCCCGCCCCTTAATCCCGGAAAAATGACGACGTTGCGTCAGTCCTCGGATTCGTCGGCATCGACGGACGGCGCAACATCGCCTTCCTGCGGCAGGCGCATCCGCCAGACGCCCTTGAAGGTGTCCGGGTCGGCCGGCTTGTTGTGCCGCAGGATCACCAGCTTGCCGATGCGGGCCAGGCCGATGGCCACGGCCCGCACCTTGCCCAGCTCCCGCCGCCAGCCTTCGGCGTTGATCGCCTTGGCCACGTCGTCGGGCGAGATGGACTTGCCGGCCGGGGTCTTGGCCAGCAGATCGAAGATGACGGTCTCGACCGGGTCCATCAGCCGCCCCGCTTCAGGGTCTCGCGGGCGATGATCACCTGCTGGATCTGGCTGGTGCCCTCGTAGATCCGGAAGATGCGCACGTCGCGGTAGAAGCGCTCGATGCCGTAGTCGGCGATGTAGCCGGCGCCGCCGAAGATCTGCACCGCGCGGTCGGCCACCCGGCCCACCATCTCCGAGGCGAAATACTTGGCGGCCGCGGCCTCCATCGTCACGTTCTGACCGGCGTCCCGGTTGCGCGCGGTCTCCAGGGTCAGCGCCTTGGCAGCCAGCACCTCGGTCTTGCTGTCGGCGATCATGCCCTGCAGCAGCTGGAACGACGACAGCGGCTGGCCGAACTGCTTGCGCTCGGACGCGTAGGCCACGCAGTCGGCGATCAGGCGCTCGGCGACGCCGATGCAGACCGACGAGATGTGCAGCCGGCCGCGATCCAGCACCTGCATGGCCACCTTGAAGCCCTCGCCCTCCTTGCCGATCATGTTGGCGGCGGGAACGCGAACGTTGTCGAAGAAGACCTCCGAGACGTGGGCGCCCTGCTGGCCCATCTTCTTCTCGGACTTGCCCACCGTCAGCCCGGGGCTGTCACGCTCGACGAGGAAGGCCGAGACGCCGCCGCCGCCCGGCTTGTTCGGGTCGGTGCGGGCCATCACCGTGAAGAGGTGCGCCTTGTTGGCGTTGGTGATGAAGCGCTTGGCGCCGTTCAGGACATAGTGGTCGCCGTCCTTCGTCGCCCGGGTCTGCACGTTGGCCGAGTCCGAGCCGGCCTCAGGCTCGGTCAGAGCGAACGAGGTGATGATCTCGCCCGAGGCGATGCCCGGCAGGAACTTCTCCTTCTGGGCGTCGGTGCCGAACATCACCAGCGCCTGGCTGCCGATGCCGACGTTGGTGCCGAACGCGGAGCGGAACGCCGGGCTGGTGCGCCCCAGCTCGACGCCCACTAGGCATTCGTCCTCCATCGACAGGTCGAGACCGCCGAACTCCTCCGGGATCGACAGGCCGAACAGGCCCAGGCCCTTCATCTCCTCGATCACGTCGTCGGGCATGGCGTCGTCTTCGGCGACCTTCGCCTCCAGCGGACGCAGCCGCTCGCTCACGAACCGGCGAACGGTCTCGATCAGCTGTTCACGGGTCTCGAGGTCGAGCGCCATGCGGATATTCCCCTTCTCGTTTTCTGGACTTTGGTCTTCGGCCCGCCGTCAGCGGCAGGTGTTCATGTCGGGACGCGGCTTCAGCTGGTTGGTCCCGGTGTTCTCATAGCGCTCACGCCAGGTCTCGACGCCGATGTTCGGCTTGGTCGGACAGGCCTGGACCGGTTCCTTGCGCTTGCGCTTGGCCCAGGCGGGCACGCCGTTGGCGTCGACCGCCTTGCTGATGTCGGCCGGCGGGCGGTCGTCGGTGGGCTTGGACGCGGCCGCGGGCGGCGGCGCTTCCGCGGCGGGCTGGGCCGACGGATCGGCCAGCGCGAGCGCGAGGATCAGGCTCAGCATGGTCACGTCCCCAGATAGGCTGTAAGCGGGCCGGCAAACTAGTGTTTGAAGGCGCGGTCGGCAAACGGTTCGCGCACGGGTGCGGAGGGGAAATGGACGGCGGCGACACGGAGACGACCTACGTCTCGAAGCTCACCACGGTGACCGAGGGCGAGTGGGCCGGCTGGTCCTGGTATCCGGGCGGCGATCCGTATGAGGACCTCGCCGGACCGTTCTACTTCAAGGTCGGCGACGACGGGCGACCGGTGAGCGCCTTCAAGGCCGAGCACAAGCACATGAACGGCGGCGGCTTCATGCACGGCGGCTGCGTCATGACCTTCGCCGACTTCTGCCTGTTCGTGATCGCGCGCGAGGAACTCAAGGATCACCACGCGGTGACGGCGACCTTCAACGGCGAATTCGTCGGCACCGCGCGTCCTGGCGAGATCGTCCAGTGCACCGGGGAAGTCGTGAAGGCCGGCCGCAGCATGGTCTTCGTGCGCGGGCTCATCACAGCTCCTTCGGGAACCATGATGAGCTTCTCGGCTGTTCTGAAGAAGACCGGCCGCAGGTCCTGACGGACTGAAACCCAGGAAATCGTGACGCCACGTTCAGTAACGCTGGAGTCCGAGTCATTGATCTTTGTCGGCTGAACTCCATGCTGCAGTGCGGCATGCGGCCGCATGACCTGTCTGTTCCCACGCTCGTTTACCACTCGGTCAAGGTTCGGACGCCCCACACTCGCCCGAGATCAACCGGGGCCCCCTCCCCCACATCCGGGATCGGCGCGGCGTGTCGAAGTTCAAGAACCTCTCCATCATGGCCAGGCTGCGCCTGGTCGTCGTCCTGGCAGGCGTGGGCCTGGCCGTGGCCATCGGCCTGGGCCTGCTGATCCTGTCCAGCACCATGCACCGCGACATCGCGGAGAAGACCCGCGAGCAGGTCGAGACGGCCACCTCCGTGGTCGCCCACTACGCCGCCGAGGCCAAGGCGGGCCGGATGACCGAGGCGCAGGCCAAGGCGGCCGCCAAGTCGGTCATCCAGTCCATGCGCTACAAGGGTCAGGAGTACTTCTGGATCACCGACCTCGACACGCGGATGATCCTGCACCCCTTCAAGCCGGCGCTGAACGGGACCGACGTCTCGACGCTGAAGGACCCGGCCGGCAAGCCGCCGTTCCTGGAGATGACCAAGGTCGCCCAGGCCAAGGGTGAGGGCTTCGTCGAGTACCAGTGGCCCAAGCCAGGCCGCGAGGCGCCGCAGCCCAAGATCTCGTACGTGAAGCTGCTGCCGGCCTGGGGCTGGGTGATCGGCTCTGGCGTCTATGTGGACGACATCCAGGCCGCGGTCGGCGAGGCCGCCCTGAAGCTGTCGGGCGTGGGCCTGGTCCTGCTGTTCGTGGTGGCGGCCATCGCCACCGTCCTCGGCGGCACCATCTCGCGGCCGGTGCGGACGCTGACCCAGCGCATGACGGCGCTCGCCAACGACGACAAGGAGAGCCCGGTCCCGTTCGCCGAGCGCACCAACGAGATCGGCCAGATGGCGCAGGCGCTGCAGGTCTTCCGCGACGCCGCCATCGACCGCGACCGCCTGGAGCTGGAAGCCGCCGCCCAGCGCGAGGCCGCCGAGGCCGCCCGCCAGGAGCGCGAGGCCGAGGCCCGCGCCGCCGCCAAGATCCAGGAGCACGTGGTCAGCGAGGTCACCGCCGTGGCCGCGCGCATGGCCGCCGGCGACCTGACGATCCGCGTCGGCGCCGACTTCCCGCGCGAGTACGCCGTGCTGCGCGAGAACCTGAACGCCGCGCTCGTGCAACTGGCCGACGCCATGCAGGTGGTCCAGTCCAACACCACCGGCATCCGCAACGGCGCCGACGAGATCGCCGCCGCGTCCGACGACATGTCGCGCCGCACCGAGCAGCAGGCCGCCAGCCTGGAGGAGACCGCCGCGGCGCTGACCGAGCTGACCAACGCCGTCAGCCGCTCGGCCGCCGGCGCCAGCCAGGCCCGCGCCGCCGTCGCCGTCGCCCAGGAGCAGGCGCACTACAGCGGCGACGTCGCCGAGCGCGCCGTGGCCTCGATGGGCGCCATCGAGGGTTCCTCGCAGCAGATCCAGCAGATCATCGGCGTGATCGACGAGATCGCCTTCCAGACCAACCTGCTGGCCCTGAACGCCGGTGTGGAAGCGGCTCGCGCCGGCGACGCCGGCAAGGGCTTCGCGGTCGTCGCCTCGGAAGTGCGGGCCCTGGCTCAGCGTTCCGCGGAATCGGCGCGCGAGATCAAGGCGCTGATCGGCAAGTCCACCGACCAGATCGGCGAGGGCGTCGAGCTGGTGCGCACCATGGGCGGGGCGCTGCAGGACATCGTCTCCAAGGTCGGCGAGATCGACGGCCTGGTGCGCGAGATCGCCACCCTGGCCGAGGAGCAGTCCCACGGCCTCAGCCAGGTGAACATCGCCATGACCCACATCGACCAGACGACGCAGCAGAACGCGGCGATGGTCGAGGAGTCCACGGCGGCGGTGCATTCGCTGCGCAACGAGACCGCGGACCTGGCCCAGCTCATGGGTCGCTTCCAGCTCGGCGCGGAAGGCGCTTCGGCCGCCGCGCCGTCGCGTCGCCGCGCGGCCTGAGGCGCGGCCAGGACCCGAGACCGATCATGACTGTCGAACACCTGGCGGCCCGCCTCGCGCTGGCTGCGGCGCTGGCGGCTTGCCCGTCGCTGGCCGCCGCCGCCACCAATGCCGAGCTGGAGGCCCGCGTCCGCGACCTGGAGGCCGCGCTGATGGCCGTGAAGGCCGAGCTGGCCCACCAGCGCGAGCCCGCGCCGGCCGCCGCGACCACCGCCGCCGCCGCGCCGATCGCCACCCTGCCCGTGCGGACCGCCGCGCTCATGCCGGCGCCCGCGCCGATGCCCAGCGCGCCCAGCTTCCGCTTCGGCGGCTTCGTGAAGCTGGACGCCATGGTCAGCGACTTCCAGCGGGGCGACCCGCCGGCCGGCGACCTGGTCCGCGACTTCTACCTGCCCGGCGCCATCCCCACGGCCGGCGACGGCGAGGGCCGCAAGGTCGACCTGTCGGCGCGCCAGACCCGCCTGTGGATGGCGGCCAACAGCAAGGTCGGCGGCCACACGGTCCACGCCAAGATCGAGGGCGACTTCCAGACCCTGCCGGGAACCACCGACGCGCGGACCACCAACCCGGTGAACTTCGCCCTGCGCCGCGCCTACGTCAGCGTCGACGGCTGGCTGTTCGGCCAGGACTGGTCGACGTTCCAGAACGTGGCGGTGCTACCCGAGACCGCCGACTACCTGGGTCCCACCGAGGGCACCGTCTTCGTGCGGCAGGCCCAGGTCCGCTACACGCGCGGGGCCTTCTCGGTCGCGCTGGAGAACCCGGAATCGACCGTCACGCCCCTCGGCGGCGGCGCGCGGATCGTCGCCGACGACAACGCCCTGCCCGACCTGGTGGCGCGGATGGACGTGAAGCGGCCGTTCGGCGAGTTCGCCCTCGCCGGCCTGGCGCGCCGGCTGTCGGTGGAACAGGGCCCGTTGAAGGACAGCGCCATCGGCTGGGGCGTCTCGGCCTCGGGACGGCTGAAGGTGGGGGAGCGGGACGACATCCGCTTCATGGCCACCACCGGCGAGGGCATCGGCCGCTACGTCGGCCTGAACTTCGCCAACGACGCCGCCGTGGACGCCACGGGCCAGCTGGAAGCGATCCCGGTCACCGCCGGGTTCGTCTCGTACCGCCACGCCTGGACCGACGTGATCCGCAGCACCGTCACCTGGTCGGCCCAGGTGGTCGACAATCCGGCCGCCGCCGGACCCGCCGCCAACCATGCCGCCTACAGCGCCCATGCCAACCTGGTCTGGACCCCGCTCAGCGGCTTCGACGTGGGCGTCGAGTACATGTACGGCCGCCGCGAACTGGAGAGCGGCGTCAGCGGCGACCTGGACAGGCTGCAGGGGTTCGCCCGCTACCTGTTCTGAACCGGCGTCAGGCGGCTCCCTCGGGCGCGTCCGTCAGGCGGCCTTCTGGGGCATGCCGGCCGCCGCGGCCGGGCGGGCCTTCATCCGGGCCGCCCAGTCGCAGACGCGGGTCATCTCCTCGGGCGGCTTGAACTTGATCATCCGGCCGAAGTCGACGCCGACGAAGGCCACGATGTCGGCGATGGTCAGCCGGTCGCCAGCCAGCCACTCGCTCTCGGCCAGCCGGCGGTCCAGCACCTTCATGGCCCGGGTCGCGGTCTGCAGGTTGTGCTCGCCGATGACGGGCACCTGCTGCTCGAGCGCGCCCATGGCCGGGTGGGTGTGGCGCACGCCGATCATCACCGGGGTGGCCACCAGCATCTCGGCCCGGCGGGTCCACATCTCGACGAAGGCGATCTCCTCGGGCGTGCGGCCGAAGAGGTTGGGCTCGGGATAGCGGCTCTCGAGATAGCGGCAGATGGCCAGGGACTCGGTGATGCAGGTCCCGTCGTCCATCTCCAGCATCGGCACGTTGGGCAGGCCGGCCTTGGCGATGTAATCCGGCGTCTTGTGCTCGCCCTGCATCAGGTTGAGCGTCACGACCTCGACGTCGTCGATGCCCTTCTCCGCCATGAACCAGCGGACGCGGCGCGGATTGGGCGCGAGCGGGGTGTCGTAGAGCTTCATCGGAGGCCTCCCTTCCTTTGGGCGAAGGGTGTCCCCTGGGCCGCGCCGGTCAAGGCTGACGCGGCGTGACCGTCAGGTTCCGAACAGGTACGCGGGCAGGAGGCCGACGATCGAGGCGGTGAGGCAGGTGGCCAGGAAGCCGGCCATCATGGCCTTCCAGACCATGCCGACGATCTCGTTGCGCCGCTCGGGCACCAGCACCGAGAAGCCGGCGAGGTTGATGCCCACCGAGGCGATGTTGGCGAAGCCGCACAGCGCATAGGTCATCAGCACGCGCGAGCGCGGGTCCATCGCCTCCAGCGGGATCGAGCCCATCTTGATGAAGGCAGTGAACTCGGTGAGCACCAGCTTCACGCCCAGCAGCGAGCCGGCGGTCGGCGCGTCATGCCACGGCACGCCGATGGCCCAGGCCAGGGGCGCGAAGAGGATGCCGAGGCCCCGTTCCACGGACAGCGGCGCGCCGGCCACGTCGCCGAACGAGCCCAGGATGTTGTTGAGCATCGCGGTCAGGGCCACGAACACGATCAGCGTCGCGCCGACGTTCAGCATGATCTGCAGACCGTCGGTGGTGCCCTTGATCAGGGCGTCGATCGAGCTGTCGTACTTCTTGGCGGCCAGGGGGTCGTAGGCCTGGGCCGTCTCGATCGCGGCGTCGCGGGGCACGATGATGCGGGCCAGCAGCACGCCCGCCGGCGCCGAGACGATCGAGGCGGTCAGCACGTGGGCCGCCGCGTCGGGCAGCACGTCCTTCAGGATGGTCGCATAGGCCACCATGGTGGAGCCCGAGACGCAGGCCATGCCCACGGCGATCAGCATGAACAGCTCGGACCGCGACAGGCTGGGCAGGTAGCTGCGGATGAAGATCGGGCCTTCGACCTGGCCCATAAAGACGGTGGCGGCGGTGGCCAGGGCCGGCGGGCCGCGCAGGCCCATGGTGCGCTCGAAGACCACGCCGAACGCCTGGGTGATCCAGACCAGGATCTTCCAGTGCCAGAGCAGCGCGGCCAGCGCGCAGACCACCAGGATCACCGGCAGCACCCGGAAGGCGAAGACGAACAGCGAGCCGGCGTCGGTCAGGGGATAGGGCTGGTTGGGGGTGCCGGCCAGGAAGCCGAACACGAAGGCGACGCCCGCCTGGGTCGAGGAGGCCAGGCCGTCCACCGCCACGCCCACGCCCTGCAGCGCCGAGCGCAGCGCGGGCAGGCCGAACAGCGCCAGGACCAGCAGGCCCTGCACCAGCATGGCGCCGATGGCGAGCTTCCACGGGAACCGCGCGCGGTTCTCCGACACGGCCCAGCACACCAGCAGTATGAGCGCGACGCCCACCAGGCTCTGCGCGTTTTCCAGACCCAACTTCCCGCATCCCCCGATGCGCCGCCACGAGTCGGCGGCCTGATCGGCCAATCCACGCCGAAAGCGGAAGGAGCGCAAGCGCTGCATGGCCGCGGCGACGCGTGTCGGGGGCGTTTGGTCGAATTCCCCCCTCGCGTGGGTCGCATGGGCGGGCGCGCGCCAATGCCGGGTCCCGTCTCCTCACCCGTAGGGGGAGGAGAGCGGACATGGCGGTGCGCGGGCGGAGTGGGCTCCGTCCGTGGGTTGGGGCTGGGTCGGCGAGAAAGTTGGTTAGGTGGAGTTTCGCCAGGGTGGCTTGGGAGCCTTGTCCCTCCCGCCGGTGTCATCCCGGCCGAAGCGGAGCGTAGCGCCGGGATCCAGGGGGCTGGATGTGGACAGCAGTGCGCTTCGTCTTCGAGGGCGTGTCTGAGGCGTCGGGACGACTGGGTCCCGGCTCTCCGCTTCGCTGCGGCCAGGGTGACAGGCGGTGGTGGCTACCAGCACGCGCTGGGCCTTGCCGAGGTCGCGCTGGATGCGGGCGATGCTGGCGGCGACGGCGTCGTTGATGGCGGCGGCGTCGCCGGCGCCGAGGGCCGCGTCGAGGGGCTCGTCCCAGTCGGCGCGCTCGTATTCGTTCCAGTAGACCTGCTCGGGGCGCTCAGGCCGTGGGAACGGCGGTGGGGTCGCGGGCGGGGGCGCGGGCGGCTCGGGCTTCGGCTGCGCCGGCTGGCGCGGCTCGTGCTTGAGCTTCAGTTCGAGGGCGATGGTCTGGCGGATCGAGCGGGAGACTGTGTGGAAGGCCTCGGCCAGCAGGGCGAAGTCGGCGTTGCTCAGCTCGCGCCGCGTGGCCGCGTAGAGCCCACGGGCCACGCCCATGCCGGCCTCCGCCAGTTCGGCGAGCATGCGGCCGTGCCGCGCATCCATGTCGTCGCTCGAGGACATGAGAAGCAGTGAAACAGGCCGCTACGACAGAATCGGTCGCAGGTCGGTGTGAGTAGTGATTTTTCTATCCACGAACCACGCGAAGGGCCGATTTCCGGCGCTGAGCTAATTGCCGGACGCGACCCTTAGAGGACATGGGCCGCGCCAACCAACTCGGCTGTCATCCCGGTTTTGGCCGCAGTCCAAAGACCGGCGGCCATCAGCTCCGCAGCCAATCACGGCGCGCGGCGGAGAGGCTGCACCCTCGCCCCCAGTAGCCGATGGGTCCCGGCCTTCGCCTGCGGCGAAACCGCGATGACACCTGGTGTGGCTCTGGCGCGCCCGGACTAGGCCCCGACCGTACGGCTGCGGCGGCGCAAGGCACACCCGGCGAGGCCGAATCCGGCGATCATCAGCGCCCACGTTCCCGGCTCAGGGATCGCGCCGGATGAGAGAAGCTCTCCGCGACCGACCAAGTTGTCGACTCGCAAGGCGGTTGGGGCCCCGAAGTCCAGGACGGTGAACTCAAGCGTGTTGATCCCCTCCCTGAAGCCGGTGGTGAGCAAAAACGGGGTAAGCGCCGTGTAGCCGTTGGCGACGAGATTGATTTCGAAGCCGTTCAAGGAGATCCCGGCCGCGTTGTCCGCGGCAAAGCCGCCGGAGATCACCACGGTCGACAGGTCGAAGCCGGTCAGGTCGAAGAGGAAGCCATAGCTGGTCGTGGAGCCATTGGGCGCGCTGTCGGGGACGCCGTCGGCGTCCAGGGAGACCCACCGGGAATCCGCATCATCGGCGAGGTAGGCCCCGTTGTAGTAGGTCACGGCCGGCTTGTTGAAGTAGCCAGGCGCGTTCGAGGCGATCAGGTAGTGGGTGTCCACCACACCGTTGCCTCCCGCCAAGGCGACGCCGGCGTCGTCCACGCCCGTGTTGTAGAGACCCGAGATCGTCGCTGCCTGGGCGGCGCCGCAGCTCAACACCATCGCCAAAGTCGCCGCGCAGGCGGCGCTCGAAATCAGACGCATATGCCAGCTCCCAACATCGTTGTGATGGGACCCGCCGCTGCGGATCGCCCGTGTTGATCGAGGGTTGCTCGGCGGCCGGTCACGCCTCAATAGTGCAGGCGCCCCATGAGGCGCAGGTTTCGAGTACGCCCAAGTGGTGTCCCCTCGCGGGCGGAGGGAGTTGAGCGATTTCCACTGCGCTGCACAGTCTGATTGCCGAGCTATACGGCGGCGTCTTTGTCGTGCCCTTCGACGAGTTCAAGCGAAGGTCTATGGAACGCCTGCGCGCGGTGCTCCCGTTTGACTCCGGGGTTTGGGCCTCTGGACTGCGCTCCACGAATACGGTGATCAGCGTCACGCTTGTCGATCATGACCCCGGAATGCTGGCGGAGTACGCCGAGCGTTGGCAGGCTGAAGACTTCGTCCGCGCCGCCGCAGTCGCCAACCCTGGCGTCGCGTTCCGCAACGAAGATGTAATGGCGCTGCCCGTCTATCATCAGACCCCGATCTACCGCGAGTTCTCCGCGCGCGCCGGGATCGAGCATGCACTCGGCGCCGTGCAGGCCGACGGTGTCACCGACCTGGGCGAGCTCATCTTTCTCTTCCGCGCGGAGTCCGTCTCCCATTTCACCGAGGAGGAGCGCGCCGCGCTGGAACTCCTGACGCCTCACATGGCCGCCGCGTGGCGGCAGCGCCAGATCGCGCACTATTATCAGACCGCGGTGGGAGAGCGGTCTGAACGCCCCCTGGGAACCGGCGCGAACGCCGTCATCGACGGAGCAGGCCTCATCTACGCGGCGGACGACGAGTTCAGCCTGGCGATGCGGACGGGCTTTCCGCAATGGGCCGGTCCCATCATCCCTCCCAGGATCCTGCCCATCCTGGACGCCCCAAACGGGACGCTTGTCGAGGCGGGGTTCGAGTTTTGCCTCACGCGAGGCGATGAGCGCCACGTCCTCACCGTCGTTGCGGCGAACCGGGAACATCGGCTGACCCCGGCCGAGCTGCGGGTCGCGCGACTGTTCGCGGCCGGATGGACGCATAGCCGCATCGCAAGTGAGTTGGGCGTTAGCCATTCGACGGTTCGCAACCAGATCGCCTCGATCTACCGGAAGCTCGAGATCCATTCGAAGGCCGAACTCGCACGCATGGTGCCGCCCACGCGGGACGAAATGCTCTGACGTCAGGGCTTCAACGCTTCGAGCGTCCTTACTTCCGAGCCGATGGATCCCAGCCTTAGCCTGCGGCGAAGCCGGGATGACGCTGGGAGGTGGCGCTGAAGCGGGTCCGAAGCAGCAGTCGAGCGCCGCCTCCGCAAGCCATGATGGCGAAGAGGATGGCGGCGTGTTGTGCTCAGCTCTCTGCCGGATCACCGAGAGAATCCGAGCCATCTGCCATCTTGGATTCCGTCGGATCCGACACGGCGACGGCTTCGGTCAGGCCTAGGAGCACTGCAATGAGGAGCAGAACTATTGCGCCGAAAGTCCTCATGCTCGCTCCGGGGACGATGAATTTCGGCGTAGCTTGCGCCAGCATGACCAAGGCCGCCTTCCACCCTTCTCCCACCTTGGCGACGTCCGCTCCACTCGGGCGCTGATCGAGCCCTGGCGGCAGCGGATGCCTACCCGCTCCCCATCGCTAGCCCCGTGAGTTGTATCGTACCCATCGGCTGCTAGACGTCGTGGCCCTAGCGGTCGCGACGTTGAGCCTCAACGCGCCCGCCGAGCCCACAGTCTGGAAGTCGCCATGCCGTTCGGTCCCTTGCCCGTCGAGAGTGCGGGCGGCGCGTTCCTGCTGGGGTTTCCGGCGCTGTTCTCGGTGATCAACCCGCTCGCCTGCGCGCTGATCTTCTACAACATGACCCGCGACCGGTCCCACGCCGAGCGTAAGGCCCTGGCGCGCCGGGTGGCGATCTACGCCTTCCTCGTGCTGCTGGGGTCGATGCTGGTGGGCGGCTATGTGCTGACGTTCTTCGGCGTCAGCCTGGGCGCGCTGCGGGTCGCGGGCGGCCTGGTGGTGGCCGTGATGGCCTGGGGCCTGCTCAATTCGTCCGATGCGCCGGCCGATCGCGCCGATGCGCAGGCCGGCGCCGACGGCCAGGAGGGCGACATCGCCTTCTTCCCGCTGACCAGTCCGCTCACGACCGGCCCGGGCTCGATCTCGGTCGCGATCGCCCTGGCCTCCCAGCGCCCGGCCGACGACAGCCCGGCCTCCTTCTTCGTCGGCCTGTCGCTGGCGGCGCTCGCCAACGGCCTGCTGATCTGGGCGATCTACGCGTCGGCCGACGCGATCATGCGCAGACTGGGCGAAGCCGGCGCGCGCGTCGTCAGCCGCGCGATGGCGTTCATCCTGCTCTGCATCGGCATCCAGATCATGAGCACGGGCATCGAAGGACTGGCGCGGCCGTGGCTGGTCCCGCGCTGAACGCTTCTACGCGGTGATCGAGGCGATGGAGCCTTGGCGGTAGGGGGTGGCCGGGGGCGCGGCGGCGGCGGAAGGCGCGGCGGGCGTCGCGGCGAGGGCGGCCCGGGCGGCGTCGGAGAGTTGGATCTGGTCCTTCGGCGCCGCGCGGCCGAAGAACTGGCCGACGGCCTCGGTCCATTCGGGGGAGTTGTTGTCGCTGCGCAGCGACAGGCGCAGGGCGGTGGCGAACTTCGGGTCGGCGGCGGCCTTGGCCTGGGCGGCCTTCTGGTCCAGCGCGCCGTTCGCGCCGACGACGCCGGCGTCCTTCATGAAGCCGACCACCTTGGCCTGGGCGTCCATGTTGGCCCGCCAGGCCCCGGCGTCCGCATAGGGCTTGGCCCCCGTGCGGTCGGCGACGTTGATCGTGGTCTGGAACAGCAGGTCCTGGTCCGAGGACGACAGGCTGTCGAAGCGGCCGGTCACCGCCTGCAGCGCCGCCTGCGGGCCGCCGGCCTGGCGCGCCGAGTTCAGGGCCTGGACGAAATCCTTGCCCAGGGCCTGGGCCCGCTTGCCGATGTCGCTGTCGAAGGTGGCCTGGTCCAGCACCTTGCGGCGCTCGGCGTCGAGGCCCGCCAGCTGGCCGCCCGAGGACATGGCCTGCAGCGCCTGATAGGCCTCGGCCCGCTGGGCCTCGCCGGTCCGGCCGCTGGTGTCGTTGACGGCGGCCGACAGGGTGTCGAACTCCGCCATCCGCGTCGCGTAGTCCGCCGACGTGACGCCGCTCGCCGCCCGCACGCTGGTGACGGGGGTCGGATACGCGGAAGTGCTGACGGGCGTGACGTACATTCGGGTCGGCGTGGATCGGGCAAGCGTCGCAGTTGAGCCGAACCCATGCGCGCCAAGGCCTTAAGAATTCCTGCGCCGCCCCTGCGACAGGCCGTCGCCCCGGATTACAAAGGTTTAATCGCGACCGCCGCATCCGCCAGTTGTCTCGGCGGCCTCTTAAGCACGAGCGCCAAGCGCGGCTCCGGGCGGCTTCCCGTTACCCCGATTTAACTGGAAGCCCGCCGGCGCCCCGCCGACACCAGCGTTCGTATGTGAGGGCTGACGGTCACCATGTCTCTGGCGCTGGCAACATTGCTGTACGAGTGGCGCAGATACACCGCCGCCGTGGTGGCGCTCGCCTTCTCGGGCCTGCTGATCCTGGCCCAGGTCGGGATGTTCACCGGCATCGTGAAGGGCGCCACCGCCACCATCGACCGCAGCCGCGCCGACATCATGATCCTGCCGGCCAAGATGGAGAGCCTGATCAACTCGGGCGGCGGCTCGCTGCCGCGCCGGCTGCAGCCGCAGATCTACATGCATCCGGAAGTGACCGAGGTCGCCGCGTTCGACGGCGACGGCGGGCGCTGGATCAACCGTCCCAAGGACGGGAAGAAGGCGGTGACCACCTACGTCAACGTCAACATGGTCGACACCCGGCCGGGCGCGGTGAACCTGCCGACCGACTTCTCGGAAGAGACCCGCGTCGCGCTGCTGGAGCCCTATTCCGTCGCCATCGACGAGAGCCAGCTGGCCCGCCTGGGCGTGAAGCTGGGGGACAGCGCCTCGCTGAACGGCAAGACCGTGCGCGTGCGGGCCATCCTCAAGGGCTATCCCGACATCAACAACGCGTCCGTCACCATGTCGCGCGACAGCCTGCGGATGATGGGCATGCTGACCAAGGGCGACAAGACGGGCCCGCTGATGGTCCGCATCAAGGACCCGGCCCGCGCCGGGATCGTGCGCGACCAGCTGAACAAGGACGCCAAGGGCGCCTATCGCGCCTGGACCCGCCAGGAGCTGGCCGACGCCAACCAGGGCGCGATCATGGGCGAGCAGATCATCGGCATCTTCGTCGGCTTCTCGGTCTTCCTGGGCTTCCTGATCGGCGTCGGGATCACCTCCCAGACCCTGCGGGGCGCGGTGCTGTCGTCGATCAAGGAGTTCGCCTCGCTGCGGGCCCTGGGCGTCGGCATGGGCTCGCTGCGCCTGATCGTCATGGAGCTCTCGTTCTGGGTGGGGATCGTCGGCCTGATGGCGACGGCGCTCTTCACCTTCGGCGTCTACCTGCTCGCCACCAACGGCGGGCTGCCGATGGGCTTCCCCGCGCCGTGGGTCATCGGCGTCTCCATCCTGCTGCTCGTGATCTCGGCGGCGTCCGGCCTGCTGGCCCTGGGCGTCCTGAAGAAGAGCCAACCGGCGGACCTGCTGCGATGAGAACTGTTGCGATGAGAACGGGCGAACCGGCCATCGTGGCCAGCGGCATCTACAAGCGCTTCAAGACCGGCCGCAGCCATATCGAGGTGCTGAAGCGGGTGGACTTCGACGCCAACCACGGCGAGGTCACCATGGTCATGGGCCCCTCGGGCTCGGGCAAGTCGACGCTGGTGGCGGCGCTGTCGGGCCTGCTGAAGCCCGACGAGGGCAAGGTCAGCTCCCTGGGCCAGGACATCTGGAACCTGAAGGGCGGGCGCAGCGACCGCTTCCGGCTGGACCACTGCGGCTTCATCTTCCAGGGCTTCAACCTGTTCACCGCCCTGACCGCCCTGCAGCAGGTCGAGATCATCCTGAAGTACCAGGGCGTGCCCAAGGCCGAGGCGCGCGAGCGCGCGGCCAACGCGCTGATGGAGGTGGGGCTCGAGAACCGCCTGAACCAGCGGCCCGCCGAGCTGTCGGGCGGCGAGAAGCAGCGCGTGGCCATCGCCCGCGCCCTGGCCAAGAACCCGCAGCTGCTGTTCGCCGACGAGCCGACCAGCGCGCTCGACGGCGAGAACGGCCAGGTGGTGATCAAGCTGATCCAGCGCGCCGCCAAGCAGCACGGCGCGGCGGTGATCTGCGTTACCCACGACCCGCGCCTGGAAGCCTACGCCGACCGCGTCATCCACCTGGAGGACGGCAAGATCCTGGACGACCGGCGCATCACCCACGCCACGGCCCCGGCCGCCGCCCACACCCAACGCCATCCCGAGCTCATCGAGGCCTGACGACCATGCCCGCCCTTCTCCGCAACCGCTTCGTCTGGATCTTCGTCGCCGTGCTCGTCCTCGGGGGCGGCGGCGCGATGGTCATGTCCAACCAGGCCAAGGCCAAGAAGGCCGAGGAGGCCAAGGCCGCCGCCCAGGTGAAGCCCAGCCCCTACGCCGCCATCGCCAACGGCAAGGCCGACGTGGAAGGCGGCATCATCCAGGTGGCCGCGCGCCGGGCCGGGGTGATCCGCCAGGTGCTGGTGCAGGAGGGCGACGACGTCGCCGCCGGGCAGATCCTGGCGCGGCTGGAGGACGAGGAGCCGCGCCTGGCCGCCGCCCGCGCCGGCGCCGAGGTCCGTCAGGCCCGCGCCGCCCTGGCGCTGCTGGACGTCCAGCGCTCGGCCGCCCAGCGCGAGCTGCGCCGCCTGGAGGGCCTGGCCCCCAGCAACTTCGTGGCCGCCCAGAAGCTGGACCAGGCCCGCGACGGCGTGCGCGAGGCCGAGGCGCGGATCATGGCCCAGCAGGCGATCGTCGCCACGGCGGAGGCGCGCTCGAACGAGGCCGCCTACGACCAGGAACTGTCGATCATCCGCGCCCCGGCCGACGGTCGGATCGTGCGCCGCTACGCCAACCCGGGCGCCGGCGCCTCGACCCTGAACGTCTCCAACATGTTCGACCTGGAGCCGCGCGCCGGCCGCATCGTGCGCGCCGAGATCGCCGAGGGCTCCCTGCCCTTCGTGCTGATCGGCCAGAACGTGATGATGTCGCCCGAGAGCGACCCGACCAAGACCTATCCCGGCAAGGTCCTGCGCCGCGCCGGCGTGTTCGGCGCCCGCAAGCTGCAGTCGGACGACCCCAGCGAGCGCACCGACGACCGCGTGGTGGAGGTGGTGGTCGACTCCACCGGCGCGCCGTTCCTGGTGGGCCAGCGGATCCTCGTGAAGTTCGTCCGCGGCCAGCAGCAGGCCGAAGCGGCGGCCGCCCCGCGCAGCTGACCCACGACGGCGCCGCTTGCGCGAGCGAGCGGCGCATCGTCACAACCTCGGCGCGTAAACCCTCGCTAAAGACTTGGGCCGTCTAATTCCCCCCGGGGAGACGGCGTATGCGTAGCAGCGACCCGAGACCGGCGGCGGCGGGAGACCTCGCGCCGGAACAGCTGATGTCCCAGCCCGCCCTGTGGCGGCGGCTGGTGATGCTGGTCCTCATCGGTGTGGTGGCCGCGCCGGTCCTGCCGCCCCTCTGGCTGTGCATCTGGCTCGCCGCCTATGTCGTCACCGCCCTGGCCGAGCGTTGGACGGTCGCCCGCAACGGCTACCTCGGCCACGACGCCCCGGGCCTGGCCGTCACCTTCGCCCTCTCGACGCTGCACGCCCTGGCGGCCCTGCTGCTGGTGCAGTTCGGCGACAACGGCAGCAAGTTCTTCGCCCTGGCGCTGATCAGCTTCTCGGCCGTGAACATCGTGCTGCGCCTCTACGCCTCGCGCCGGCTGGTGATGGCGGCCATGGCGCCGCACGCCGCGGTGATCCTCTGGCTGAGCTGGCAGGTGTTCGCCCGCCACATGGCGCGCGGCGAATGGCTGGGCGCCCTGACGCCGCTGGCGGTGGTGGCCATCTATGTCGCCCTGCTGATGCCCGTCCGCGCGCAGCTGGCCGGCGCCTGGAACCGGCTGATGGCCGCCAAGCGCGCCGCCGAGGCCGCCAGCCGCGCCAAGTCCGACTTCCTGGCGACCATGAGCCACGAGATCCGAACGCCGCTGAACGGCATCCTGGGCCTGGCCCAGGCCATGCAGCGCGACGACCTGCCCCCGGCGCAGAAGGACCGCCTGCGCGTGATCCGTCGCTCGGGCGAGACCCTGCTCAGCCTGCTGAACGACGCCCTGGACTTCTCCGAGATCGAGGCCGGCAAGCTGAAGCTGGAGGCCTCCGACTTCGACATGGAGCATCTGACGCGCGGCGCGGTGGCCACCTTCGGCCCGCTGGCCACCGCCAAGGGGCTGGCCTTCGAGTTCCACATCGACGAGGCCGCCAAGGGCCGCTTCCACGGCGACGCGAACCGGGTGCGGCAGATCCTCTACAACCTGGCCGCCAACGCCCTGAAGTTCACCGACGCCGGCCGGATCTGCGTCGCCGTCTCGCACGGCGCCGACGGGATCGTGCTGGAGGTCGCCGACAGCGGCGTCGGCATCCCGGCCGCCACGATCGAAAGCCTGTTCGACAAGTTCGTGCAGGGCGACGCCTCGCCCACCCGCCGCCACGGCGGCGTCGGCCTGGGCCTGACCATCAGCCGCGCCCTGGCGGAGAAGATGGGCGGCCGGATCAGCGCCAGCAGCGTGGAGGGCAAGGGTTCGATCTTCACCGTCGTCCTGCCCCTGCCCCGGGTCGCGGAGGCCGCGCCGATCGCGGGGCCCGACATCGCGCCCGAACTGGTCGAGGGACCGCAGATCCGCATCCTGGCGGCCGAGGACAACGCGGTGAACCAGCTGGTGCTCAAGACCCTGCTGAGCCAGGCGGGCCTGGACCCCGTCATGGTCGACAACGGCGCCCAGGCGCTGGAAGCCTGGCGCACCGGCCGCTGGGACGTGATCCTGATGGACATCCAGATGCCGGTGATGGACGGGGTCACCGCCGCCCGGGCCATCCGCGCCGCCGAGGCGGCCGAGCACCGCCCGCGCACCCCGATCATCGCGGTGACCGCCAACGCCATGTCGCATCAGGTGACGGAATACATGGCCGCCGGCATGGACGACGTCGCGCCCAAACCCCTGGACGCCCTGCGCCTGTTCACCGCCATCGAGCGGGCGCTGGCGGGCGAGCCCCTGGTCCCCGACGCCGCCGCGGCCTGAGGCCGGTTCCCCTCGGTCAGCTTGACGCCACCGGCGCCGCGCCGCACAACGCGCGCCGAATTTCCGAACACCTGTTCCAAAGGGGATCCTGATGGCGGACATCCGCTTCGACGGCAAAGTGGCGATCGTGACCGGCGCGGGCGGGGGCCTCGGCCGTCAGCACGCCCTCGAACTGGCCCGGCGCGGCGCCAAGGTCGTCGTCAACGACCTGGGCGGCTCGGTCGACGGCTCGGGCGGCGGCTCCGACGCGGCCAACAAGGTCGTGGAAGAGATCAAGGCGCTGGGCGGTGAAGCCATCGCCAACGGCTCGTCGGTCACCGACGACGCCGGCGTCGCCCGCATGGTCAAGGACGCCATGGACGCCTGGGGCCGGATCGACATCCTGGTCGCCAACGCCGGCATCCTGCGCGACAAGACCTTCGCCAAGATGGAGATCGCCGACTTCCAGGTCGTGGTCGACGTCCACCTGATGGGCACCGTGAAGCCGGTGAAGGCGGTCTGGGAGATCATGCGGACCCAGAACTTCGGCCGCATCGTCGTGACGACCTCGTCCACGGGACTCTACGGCAACTTCGGCCAGTCGAACTACGGCGCGGCCAAGCTGGCCCTGGTCGGCTTCATGAACTCGCTGAAGCTGGAAGGTCAGAAGAACAACGTCCACGTGAACGCCATCAGCCCGGTGGCCGCCACGCGGATGACCGAGAACCTCGGCATGCCCGAGCAGGTGCTGGCCCAGCTGAAGCCGGAATACGTCACCCCCGGCGTCGTGTTCCTGTGCTCGGACGACGCCCCGACGGGCGCGGTCCTGACCGCCGGCGCGGGCGCCTTCGCCCTGTCGCGCATCGTCGAGACCGAGGGCGTGTACCTCGGCGGCGAGGCCACGGTGGAATCGATCCGCGACAACTGGTCGAAGATCACCGACGAGACGGGCGCCAAGGCCTATCTCAACGGCGGCGAGCAGACCGCCAAGTTCTTCCGCAAGATGCAGGGGGGCTAACACCGTTCCGGGTCGCGCCTCTCCCT
>JBFMGV010000043.1:0-26486 GCA_040752615.1 Pseudomonadota bacterium
AGCTGGCATAGTCTGCGTAGTTCTTTGACGAGTTCCCACAAATTCTAGCCGCAACCAAATGGCCACGACCATATTCATGGTGTCTTCAAAGAGACCGCAGTCACAGTCAGCGTCGTTTGATAGCCCTAAAGACTATCGCCAAGACGCCGCCGCCTGCGTTTCTCTTTCCATTCAACGATGTCAAAGACCTGGTCCCGGCAAGCCGGTCCCACTCCGAAGAGCCTTGAGGTGATCAGGCGCTGGGAGCGACCCGAAGGTTTAGTATCCCGTATGCGCCGAGGAACCTTTTTGGGTTCGTTTGGACCGAACTCAAGAGCGCCTCTTTCCGCCGCCGGCGCCGCGTTTCCGCAGTGCCCGTCGGCGAGGGCCGGCTTGTATGAGGAGGGGTTCCGGGGGTCAAGCGACTTTTTCAGAAAAATGACGGCCCGGCCCATTCCGCCTGTGGATAGATCGCCGCCGCCCGAGGGCGAACCGCCCTCCCCGCCGAGGAGGGCGCGAGGAGGGGAAGGACGCCGTCAACCACGCGACGCGACGGCCCGTCGCAGCGGACCGGCGTCTTCGGAGGATGAAATGGGAGGAATTGGAGCGGGTGAGGGGAATCGAACCCCTGACATTCAGCTTGGGAAGCTGACGTTCTACCTCTGAACTACACCCGCAGATCAGGCACTTAGGCCGATCGGGCCGGGGCGGTTTACAGCGCGGTTTACGCGCCCCGTTCCGGCTGGGTTCTCAACTAACCGTCTGGATCGGGAGCGGCAAGCGCTCCTTTGGGTACTCCGCCAAGTTCCAAAACGAGCTTCGCTAGGTAGGATGCGAAGAGGTCTGCAAGCGTGGCGGGTTCTAGATCAGCGATGTCGGTGTCCATATGGCGCGACGGAAGCTCGTACCGAACCGAACGATCGTAGACGGCGCGAAGTGCGATGTGGCGCGGCTTGAACTCTGTGACCTTGGCGCGCGGACCTGGCTCCCAGCCGATGATATTGGGCGGACCAGGTTCGTCTGCCAAAATTGGTCGTACCAGCATTTCTCCCGCCCTCATGTTGCGCGGAGCCGAGACGGTCACGGACGACGGCACGTCGTCAGCGACGGAGTGCAATCCATGCTCATCCGCATTTCGGGCGTGAAGCATGTACGAAAGCAGCTCGTCAGTTCGGCGCAGATGCTTCACGCCGTCGAACCAACCCTTGGCTGCTCCGACCTTCGCCCCTTGCTCAAGACGAGTGAAGACACGATTGCCGTAGGTGAGCACGTCCGACCATGCGTCGAGGACGGTTTGCGCCTCTTCCGCTTTTGGCTTTGGACCAACGGCCTTGAGCACCGCAACTGCGGCCTCCACTCGAGCTAGAGACTCGGCAGCGCGCTTGACCTGCTCTTGCTGAACCTTATGGCCCACCGTTGGCCTCGCTTAGGCAGCCCGCTATACGAGGCCCTGGCCGGGTCGTGGCACGTGCACTTCCCCACTTCCAGGCAGTTAGGGGCGCCGCTGCTGCAGGCCTTCCGCCCCTTCCATCCGGGCGATGATGCCCTCTACAATCCTGTTTCTGTCAACATAGCGCTTCCGGATCGCGCGCACCCGTTCTGGCTCCCACGCCATGATGTCCGCGATTTCCTCGTCGGTGAGCGGCACCTTGCAGAACGCCGTGACCGCCGACCCTCGCAGGTCATGGAAGTGCTTGTCGGCGTCATCGCCCAGCGCCTTCTTCACGGCACGGTTCCAGGTCGCCCCGAGGCCGTCCTTCTGCCACTGGCCGCCTTTGGAGTGGAACAGGACATAGGTCGATGGGACCTTCTGCGCCTTGTTCGCCTTGCGGATCTCCGCGAGCAGGGCCCGCGCTTCAGCCGTCAGGGGGACCAGAAGCCGGCGGCCTGTAGTCGATTTGTTCGCCGGCCGGTCGATGTAGAACTCCGACACCTCTGACCAAGTGAGGTCGATCAAGTCCCCGCGGCGCATTCCTGTCGTCGCCGCCAGGCGGAAAGCTCGGGCGCCGGCCGGCGTCGTGGCCGCGCACAGCAGATCGAGCTCTTCCTTCGTGATGATGATGTCCGCGCGGTTCGACTTCCACAGCGCGTCGATGCCGGCGGCAGGGTTCTTGTCGACCAGCTCGTAGCCCATCCCCCAGTTGAAGAGACGGGACAGCACCTGGATGCCGGTGTCGGCGGCGCGCGGCGTCGCTGAGAAGCGGTTCCGCCATTCCAGGACGTCGGTCCGCACGCCTTTCGCGGCTACGGCTCTGAGCGGCATGTCGCCGAACTCGTCCGAGATGGCGTCCAGCCACGGCGACCAGGTGGCGCGCGTAGAGGCGGCCACCCTGCCCCACCCGTCCGGAGCCTTCTTATATCTGGTGATGAGATCCCGGACGGTGGCCGCAGGCGCTTCGACCGGCGCCGCGCCATACTTCTCGACGATCTCCGCCTCGGCCGCCTTCTCGGCTGCGAACGCTGCAGCGAGGGTCTCGCCCCGAAAGACGATGAAGGCCGGCGCTTCGCCGCGGCGGCGAAGGCCCTGAACGCTGCTCGTCACCCACTCGGGGTTGGTCGGCGTGGCGGTGACCGTCTGGTTCGTCTTCGTGGTCGAACTGGATTTCTTGCTCACAGCCGCTTCCTCAAGACACCGCCCTCCAGCGCGTACCCGTACGATCGGTAGAGCCGATCCCAGCCCCGACGTCCTTCGATCGTCGCGAACTGGCAGCCCATGGCCCGCCCGTAGGCCTCGATCCCGGCGCGAAGCTGGATCATCTCGCCAAGCTTACCCCCGCCCAGCCAGGCGTGGATTAGGGGGCCTTCAGGGGAGATCACGCATTGGGTGACGACGCAGGCGTTGTCGGAGGGCCAGAGCTGCGCCCGGCCTTCGAGGAGGTCGCAGAGGACAGCCTCAGCCGTCGTCTCCCCATCTATCGCGATGGCTCGCTCGATCCATGGTCGGCACCGATGAAATTCAGCGCGAAGGGCCGCCGTCACTTGGCGCGACGCGTCGCCTTGCCCTCTACGAGCGGCGTTCCCAGCCTGAAGTCCGCCGGCCCCGAGTTGCCGGACAGCTTCCACGAGATGAGCCGACCGTCGATGCGGAGATCGACGTCCTCGGCGCCGACCGACATCGCATAAGGACCGTGCGTGACCGGAGCCGACTGAGGCTTCTCGCGTGTGTAGATGGTCAGGTCACTGTCGGAAAGAACGCCGACGACCATCGACGATGCGGACGCCGCATATGCAGCGTGGAAAGAGCGGAAAGCCGGTGGCGCCGGTTAAGCTCCCCCGTGCGCACCGGGTTGTGAAGCGCAACGCAAAGGGCGTCGTCATCTATTGGTATCAGGGGCGCATCAACAACCTGCTCGACACTGACGCCTCCACGTTGGTCCCCGGGCAATCCTCGCTGCAGCGGGAGGCCTTCGGCTCAGCGGCCGGCCTGGGCGCTGGCTGGCAGGGCTCGACGGCAGCGGCTACCGATCGCGCTGGCTACCTGTCAGGTGCGCCGATGGTGGCTCAGCGGTCAGCGGGTCAGACGCTCCTCGGCGCCGACCTGGAGGGTTACCAGAACCCTTGGGAGGATCAGGTCGTCGGCACGACCCTCGCGGGCTTCGACGAGACGGCCGGCATGAACCGCGCTGCGTTGGCCGCCCAGCAGGCCCGGGGTCAGAAGTTCTCGGGATCGGGGTCCGCGATCGAGCGGGCGATGTTCGAGCGCGGCTCGGCGCAGGACCGCGCCGGCATCGAGGCCACTCTCCGCAGCCAAGGCTTCGACCGCGCCACGGAGCTCGCCAGCCGCGATCTCGACCGCACGCAGCAGAACCGGCAGTTCAATGCCAGCCAGGGCAACAGCATGAGCGTTGCCGAGCGCGATGCCATGCTGCGCGGCACGGGCCTCCTGGGCGACCTTTCGAACTCGGCCGCGGCGAACGAGCGCGCGGACCTCGGCCTCCTCTCTGACCTGGGCGGTCAGCAGCGTGAAGTCGAGCGCCAGCAACTCGGTGCGGAAGCCAACCTGCTCAGCCTGATCGCAGCGCTGAACGGATCGCAGCCCTATGGCCTCTTCCGGGGTCAGACCACGCAGGCGGACGGCACGACGACGTCGAAGGGGAAGGAAAGCGGGCTCGGCACTGCGATGGAAAGTATCGGCGGTCTGCTGCAGGGCGCCGGTGACGCGGCGAGCGGCTACGCGGCCCTTGCCGCGCTTTCGGACAAGCGCACGAAGGAGAACATCAAGACGGTCGGGCGGGATGCTCGCGGACGGCGCGTCGTCTCCTACCGGTACAAGGGCGAACCCAAGGACGTCTCCCGGATCGGGTACATCGCGCAGGAGATCGAGAAGACCGACCCGCACGCTGTCACCAAGGGGCCGGGCGGCTACAAGATGGTGGCCTACGGGCTGCTCAGTGACGGGATCGCCGCATGAGCCTGCGCGGCCTCTTCGGATCTTCGGCGCGCCAGGTGAGGGCCGAGCCGCGCTCCATGGTGGCGCGGACCGATCCTCGCATGGACGATCCGATCACTCGCGAGCTCGGCGCGGGCACGGTGCTGCGCCAAGCGCCCAGCATCACTCCCGACCCTCAGGCCGAGCAGGATCTCCGCTCGCAGAAGGCGGCCATCCTCGGCGCCACGCTGTCCGACATCGGCGCGAGCTTTCGGGGCGGCCGAGGCGGCTCGCTGGAGCGGGTGCAGGCTGGCTTTCGCGCGCGGGCTGCCCAGGAGAAGGCGCAGGCCGATATGGCCCGCATCAACCAGATGGCGGCGGACCTCTACCCTGACGACGAGGAGGCGCAGTTCCTCTTCAGCCAGGCGCCGGACGAGTTCGTGAAGCAGCGCCTGGAGGAACGCCGACCGGAAAACTCAGTCGTCATCAACACGCGCCTGGGGCCGCGGCTCTACAGCCCGAAGTCCGGCGAGTACCGATCGCTGGAGGACATCCCGGAGCGCCTGCCACCTGGCTACCGCTACAACGACCAGGGCGAGGTCGTGGTCGACCAGACCTATGTCACGGGTCAGGGCGCGCTGGCGGAAGCTCGTGCTGCAGCATCCGCGAAGTACCGCGCGCCTCGGAGCGGCGGGGGTGAACGTCCCGCCGGCGGGACACTTCGCGCGGCTTCGCGCCGCCAACCTTGGGCGGAGTGAAAGATGGCCGCGAAGTACAACGTCGGGGACATCGTCGACGGCTACGAGTTCATGGGCGGCGACTATCGCGACAAGGCCAACTGGCAGGACTGGGGCGAAGGAGCCCGCCGCCTGCCTGACGGCTCGGTCGTTCGCAACGGCCCTCGCGGCGGGATGCAGTTCCTCCGCAAGGCCACGACGGGCCAGGGCGGCGAGCCGCTTCGGGAGTTCGAGGTCAACGCAGCCGCCCGCGCTGCGCTGATGGACGAGGGCCAGCGCGAATACGAGCGCGCCAAGGCGGACGGCTACGACCCGACAAGCTGGAAGAACAGCGCGGCATCTGCCTTGGAAACCGTGCCCTTCGCCGGGACGTGGATGGCTGATGTTCTGCGGGACAATCCGGGCGAGCGAGCCCGCCTCAGCCGACCGCTGCGAGGCGGCAGCGGCGTTGATCGAGCAGATGACACGATGAGAGCCGCCCTGTTGGCCTGCTTCGCCCTGGCGGCCTGCCAGACGCCGACTGAACCCCAGATCGTGACCAAGGAAGTGAAGGTCCCGGTTCCGGTCGCCTGCGCGGCAGATCCGGGGCCGGAGCCGGCCTACAGCGACACGCCCGAGGCTCTACGAGGCGCGGCCGATCTCTTCGAGCAGGTGAAGCTGCTGCTGGCGGGAAGGGCACAGCGCGATGCGCGGCTGACGGAGCCAAGGGCGGCGAGCGCGGGGTGCCGCTGACCGCCAGCTTACCCGAGGTTGCACACTTCCCGCTGCGCACTCACTGGCTTGACGGACTGGTTAATCCGCGTCTCCTTGGTCGCCGTTAAGTGGGGGGTTTACGATGTTCAAAGGTGCAGTTTTCGGCCTTGCGCTCGCGGCGGCCGCCGGACCGGCTAGTGCGCTAGTCTACACGATCAACATTGTGGGTAACGTCATCACGTACGGGCCAAACGGTCAGGAAGGGCTCGGCCCGCAGTTCAATGCGGAGTTCCGCGTGGATACGTCGAAGGCGCCTGAAGACGGGGTTACGTGGAGCCTCGTCAGCCCAATCTGGTCAGAATCCTACACCCCTCCTCAGTATCTCAACGCTTGGGCCAGCCCAGGGGACGCCTATGCTCGCAGGCTGGACTATAGTTGGGGTTATGCCGGAGGGGGTGACGCCTCCTTCGCAATAGCCCGAGGTCACGAGATTGAGGACTATCTATGGGACCCCATCGAGTATGTGAACGGCGGCCTCGATTCGGGTCAGTATCACTTTCTTGAGCTCGCCTTTTTCTTTGATAATATCCCAGGACTGGTAGGGCCGGATGGCATTCCCAGGAACCGACCTCTGAGTTCGAGTGCGGAAATCCTCGGCTATTTTGGTTCAAACCACGGCTATTCGGGCGGCGGCCTGGGTTTCGTTGGGCCTAACGTAGGCTTCAATCTTCGCGGCAACAGCTACAGCGTGGATATAGCGGTGCCCGAGCCGACCACATGGGCTCTCATGATCGCTGGCTTCGGACTGGTGGGCGCCGCACTCCGCCGCCACCGGCAGCAGGCTCTAGCAGCTTGATCGACTAGCTGCTCGACAAATAGGTCCCGTCGGCTCGTCTAGTGGGCGGCCGGCGGCCAAGTCGGGCGCTTCAGCCCGTGACGCTCCCGACCAGCCCGGTCCTGCAGGACGTAGCTGACCACGTTCTCAGTGAAGACGTCGCCGGTGCCGTTGGCGGTGACGCTGTACTCGTCGCCTTCGTATGAGCCGGTCCTGGCGAACATCATGAAGCCCCACCAGCGGGCCTCGTACTCGGTGATCATGTGCTCTCGGTAGCGGGCCTGCAGCGCCTCCACCAACTCGTGCGGCATCTCGGCCATGATCCTGCGGATGTCGTCGCCAGCGTACTGCTTCATGAGACGTCCGGTCGCAGATTCGCGGCCGCATCGTAAGGCGGCCTTCACCGGAGCTGATCTACAGTTCTCCTAGTCGCCACACCCCCCCTTGATGGCGATCACCGAGCTTGGCCCGCTAGCCCCGACTGGCGGGCCATTTTCGTGGATCCTGAAGCCTGGGATGGGGGGCGATCGGTGCAGAAGGGAGGGGGCAAAGTTACGCCTCTCCCGGTGTCTACTCCCGCGCTATGAAGGCGGTCCGAGCGTAGGAGCGCGGACATGCTGGTGAGGGAGTTGATCGAGCGTCTTTCTGCGCTGGATCCACAGATGCGCGTCATCATGCCAAGTGAGGCGGGCGACTTTGGCGAAGTCGAGGGCGCCTACGTCGATACGGTGTGTTTCGGGCCAGAAGGCGTGATGTTGGTCGACGAACGAGATCCCGGGGGTCTCACGCGCGTTGTTCGGCTTGTGGAGGCCAAGGAAGCCTAGGCCCCGACCTTCCGCATCGGATTGCCGCACCTGTCGCACCAAAGCCGACAATGAGCATGACCCAAGTTGTCGGTTCCGGAATGCCAGGCGGTGGCGCCGGCCCCACTTCGATCAAGGTGACGAGATCCAGTCCGTAGCCGTTTCTAGCGTACGGAATTGGCCTGCCTTGATAGCCGGAGTTGAACTCGATGGTGTTCAAGGCTTGCGCTTGGAAGGGGGCAGTCTCGAACCGGCCGAAGCTGCCATCCTCCGGCGCTTCGAAGAAGCCACCGGCAAGCCCGTTGATCGCTACGAACGCGCTTCCGCGGGCCAAACCTGGGACGGAAGCAATGTAGAAGGATAGCCGGTACAGATACCCTTCCGTGAGAGTGATGTTCCTTTGTGTCAGCGAGGGGCCGCTGTACGGTTCGTGCAATAAATAGGCTACATGCGTTCCATCCGGCGCGTTGGGAAAGCCCCAGAGATCGCCGTTGGTCGCCACGCCGCCTAGCGGAGAACTGTTTATGGTCCACTGAGGGCCTAACCCGGCTTCCGCCTCAAACGACCCGTTGGGAACGGATAGTGCTGCAGCCGGGCTAGCCAACGCCGCCAAAGTCGCCATCAACGCGAACAAACGCTGCATCGCCATCCTCGACAAAGAAGCCCCTAGACAGTCGGGAGCGCGCTCGTCACTGAGCCCGGAAGCGCTACCATAGTACCGAATTTTCTCCGCAGCGCGGAAGTTTCTATCGCGCGCCTCTCCAACCAGAATCGCCGCGATCCCGCTTCCATCGAGCGACGGCGATCTCGCTGGGCGGGTCACTCATGCACTTCCAAGACCCACTCCTGATCGACTGGGCCCAGTAGGTGATCTCGCCGCGGCAGTCCTCGCGCGGGCACGGTGTCCGCTCTCCCCACCAGGCTTTGTCGGGGCCATAGACGCGAATGAGCGTCTGGAGCGACACCTTCACAGCCAGATTGCAGCCACGAGCGTTGCAGACACCCCGAAGGCGCCAGCGAAGTTGGTGCATCTCACAGAGCGTCAGCGCAGTCAGCTCGCTGGGCGGCCGGCAAAGCACGTCTGGTCGTTTGGTGCTCATCCCATGAGCTCGCGGGGCAAGGGCGACAGGTCCATTTCCGCGAACAAACGCGGAACAAGCCTTGCCAGTCAACTGACAGCCAGGTCGACTTTCTAGGCGAAGCGGCAGCAGAGTCGCGAGGATGAACGAGCGTGGCGCCATCAAGGACGAGCGGCCGGCACTCCGCATCTCCGAGCAGACCTGGACCCGTGAGGACCATCAGGCGCTTCGAGACGCCGCGGCCGCTCTTGGGCTGCGCCTCGTCGTCGTCGACACGGCGGGACACGAGCTCAACTGCGATACAGATCCGAGCGAGTGGTAGGTCAGTCATGGGGCAGGCCCCCCACGAACCGCTGCGAGACGACGCCTAAGCTGCGCTGAGACCTCCTCGGAGATGCTCATTGCCCAACTACCTCGTTCGGCTGCGCGACGGGCACTGGATCGTCGGGATCTTCGGCGTCGAGGATGTGGATGATCTTGAGTTCTGGGTAGATGAGGTCTGCGATCCAGCCCTCTGCGAATGGGTCGAGATCGGCAGCGGTAGCGTCATCTACCCTCATGGTGGAGCGATGGCCGTCCCGGCACCGGACCATGAATGGGACGATGATCAGGTGCCTGTCCTTACTGCCTTGGGCGAGTACGACATCGGCGGTCTGTGGCTAAACGCGCTCTTCGCCGACAGCCTGGACTTCACCCCATTTGCTGAGCCCTGGGAGGTCGGCGCCAACGACAACTAGGTGTGCCAGCTCGACAAGTTCCGGGACCTGGCCCGCGAGCTAGAGGCGGACGAAGACGAAGCGCGGTTTGAAGAGACCGTGCGGAAGATCGGGCCTAGCCCCTCGTAGGGCCGCTCGAAGAGGACTGACTAAGAACGGCCGCCAAATCGGGATGCACCCTGGCTCGCTCGCGAACCTTCCGCTCGCCGCACCACACCACCACGCGTGCGGCGCTGGGGTGCTGGTCGAGAACATGAAGGGCTCGAACATACGCCTCATCGTCGTCCGTGAGGTCGAATGTCACGAAGGTCTGTGACGTGCCGTCCGCGTGGCATGGATAGAGAGTGTAGAG
Source organism: Pseudomonadota bacterium (assembly GCA_040752615.1). Lineage (GTDB taxonomy): Bacteria > Pseudomonadota > Alphaproteobacteria > Caulobacterales > Caulobacteraceae > Phenylobacterium. The sequence goes on from JBFMGV010000043.1 coordinate 9,564, forward strand.
AGGCATGGGGGCTCCCTGCGTACGAGCGGGAGCACTTCTTTCGGCGCCTCTCAGGCGCTGACGGCTCGGGCCGTTGCCAGCGATGGGCGAAACCATACGCCTAAAAGGCGAGCGCGCCTAGCCACAAAGCATGCAACCTCGGCCCTGAAGGCGTTTACGGCGCCCTCGTAAGCCCTTGAAATTGCTCAGCCGAGCAAAGCGGCGATTTACGATTAGCACGTTGAATTCATTGGTGGCGTCTGAGCTTGGGAAGCTGACGTTCTACCTCTGAACTACACCCGCGTGCCGGGCGAAGGGCCCGAGCGCGCCGGGGCGGTCGGCAGGGGCCGCCCAGGCAGGGTCTCCACTACCCGCCCCGGAGAGCGGTCGCAAGTGCGGGCAGGGTCCGCGCGGTCAGCTGGGCGTGGAGGCGGGCGCCGGCAGCTTGCAGCGGAAGGTGACGATCATCTGGCCGGGGGCCTTGGGGCTGTCACCCACGGAGAACGAGACGACGGCCGTGCCGCCCTGCTCGTTGCAGTGGACCTCGGCCGCGCGGCACGGGTCCTTCTTGGTCTTGGCGGCCTGGGTCGAGCAGTCGCCGATCTTGCCGGACGTGCGGTAGAGCGTGTTGCCCTGTTTATCGACTCCGGCGGAGCTGACGGCGGCGAGGACGGCGAGGAGCAGCATGGGGCGGACCTTCGGCGCTTTCCGCCGTCATGGCCACCCGGAATCCACGCCTCAGGCCTTGGCCGCCGCTTCGCCGCGCGGGAAGACCCACAGGCTTGTGCCAATGAAGCACAGCACGCCGGACACCCCGGTCGATCCCAGGGCGATGATCAGGTTGGGCATGTGCAGCAGCGCGCCGACGTGGCCGACCAGGGCGGTGATGGCCGCCACGCTCACCTGCAGGGCGAGGTAGCGCGGCAGGGCGTCGCCATGACGGTGCTGACCTTCGAAGGTCCAGGCCCGCTGCAGCGTGTAGCCGACCACGAAGGCGACGGCATAGGCGGCGAGGTTGGCGATCCAGGCGGCGACGCCGGCCTGAAGCAGGGCATAGGCGCCGACGAAGTTGGTGGCGGTGGCGATCCCCCCCGACGCGAGGAACCGCATGAAACGCTGAAGACCAAACGACAAGACGCAACACCTCAGGATGAAACAACGCGGCCTGGGCACAGCAAGCGCGGCGCCATCCTCGGATCGGCCCGGCAAACCCGCCACCGCGCCTTCCGTTCCATGGATACGGGCCGGATCGCGGCTTGGATGACTTGCGGGTTAACCAAGCTGAGCCGGACACCTAGACGCGATCCCCGCCGATCTCAACCGCGGAGAGCCGGGCTCGCCGATCACGCAGCCGGCTACTGTATGCGTTCGACCTTGTAGCCCCGGGCGGCCAGCAGGGCCGGCAGTCCATCATCGCCGACGAGGTGCAGGGCCCCGACGTTGACCAGCTCGACGCCCGAACCGCGCAGTTCGTCGGTCAGGGTGTCGGCCCAGGCCCGGTTCCGGCGGCGCAGGAAGGCTTCATAGAGCGCGGGGTTCTCGACCCTCATGGCGTCGACCGCGTCCGACCCCAGGCGGCCGGCGAGCCAGGCCGCCTCGAGGCTGGCCGGGCGGAACGGCAGCCGCAGGCGAGGCCCCTTGCTGCGCCCCCGGACCACGCCGTTGAGGTACTGGACCTCGGAAGCCTCGGGCAGCTCGGCGAACATGCGCGCCTGGTCCTCGAGCGTCTCGAAAGCACGCAGCCGCTTGGCGTCGGATCGCGCCGCGCGGGTGATGGTGGCGTCAGCCCCCTTCTCCACCGTGGCGCCGCGCGCCAGCACCGGGCGCATGGACAACATCAGCGCCGCCGCCCACGGCCGCAGGTGATCGATGCGGGCCAGGTCGGCCTGCCGGGACAGCGCGGTGAGGTCGGAGGGCGCCAGCTTGCGCGACAGCGGCCGGTCTGGGTCGGACCCATAGCGCTGGACCAAGAGACGGATGGTGTCGGGATCGCCCGAGTCCATGTCGGCCTCGAACCAGACGGTCGTGGCCTCGCCCAGCACCCGGTCATAGAGCGGCGTGCGCCACTGAAGGTTCGGGCCGAGGGCGTGGATCGTGCCGAAGAGATAGATGCGGCTGTCGGCGTCGGAGACCCGCCAGAGCGCCGGGGCCGCCGCGGCCGGGCCCGCCAGAACGAAGGCGGCGGCGCTCGCGGCGAGCGCGCTCCACACGGCTTTCAGAAGACCCATCACCCGCCCCCGTACTCGGCGAGCCTAGGATTAGCGGACGTGGGCGACCAAGCGAATGCGACCCGCGGTCGCCGAGAAAATCCGCCGCGGCCCCTGGCGCAGGCGCCCGGCGCACACCATCTCAGCGGTACGGGACCGGGCCCCTCTGGCGATCGAAGCGATCGTGATGTCGGACCGCATGGCGCGTCAGGGGCCTGGCCGGTCTGCCCTCTCCCCCACAGCGGATCGCCCGCCCCGGGCGCGCCACCCCCTCCGCGAGATCAAGGACTCCGTCAGGGCGTCCAGAGGCGGAAGTGCTTCGACAGCTTCAGGCCCTGGCGCTGGTAGTGCGAGCCGCTCTCGCCATAGAGCCGGGTCGGCCGTTCGGTCAGCGGTTCATAGACCAGCCGCGCCACCGTCTGGCCGTCCTCCAGGATGAACGGGGTCTCATGACTGCGCACCTCGAGCACGCCCTTCGAACCCTTGCCGTGCGCCTCGTCCGTGCCGAAGCCGGGATCGAAGAAGCCGGCGTAGTGGACGCGGAACTCCCCCACCGACGGATCGATCGGGGTCATCTCGGCGGCTTCCAGCACCGGGATCTCGACGGCCTGCTTGGAGGCCAGGATGTAGAACTCGCCCGGGTCCAGCAGCAGCTGGCCGTTGCGCGGGATCAGCGGCTCCCAGAAGTCGAGCGGGTCGTGGCCGTCCTCGTGGTCCAGGTCGACCACCCCGGCGTGACGGCGGCCGCGGAAGCCGGCGATGTCGCCGGTCAGGTCCACTCCGACGCTCTCGGTCCGCAGACGCGGCGGCGTACCGGCCTTGAGGCGCAACTGGTTGAGGCGGGTGCCCGAACGCACCAGCACCGAGAAGGTCTGGGGCGCGATCTCCATATAGAGTGGGCCCTCGTAGCCCTCGTCCACATCGTCGAAGGCGTCGCCGAAGTCGGTGATCACGCGCACGAACACGTCGACGCGGCCGGTGGAGCTCTTGGGATTGGCCCGGGCCGAGACGCCCTTGGGCAGCTTCACCCGCTCCTGCAGCTCGGCGATGTAGACGCAGCCGCGTTCCAGCACCGCGCCTTTTGTGAGGTCCAGCTCGTGCATGGCGACCTCGGAGATCCGCTGGCGGACCGTGCCGTGGCGCGGCAGGAACGAGGCGCGGACGCGCCAGGCCTTGCCGGCGAGGCGCAGGTCGAGACTGGCGGGCTGAACCTGATCCTCATCCCACGGCGTCGCCGATGCGATGGCGCCGCCCGCGATCAGGGCTTCGATGGACTGGCAGGGCAGGATGCCCGGGGCGTTGAATTCGCTCATGGGCGGCGAACACTTACCGCAGAACAGCGACGTGGCAAGGCTTGAAGCGCGAACCCGGCCCGGGGAGGGGCGCCCAGCCCAATTCCGGAGCCGCCCATTGGAAACCGGACCTTGACGGCGCCGGAGGCGGGGCGTTCAAGGCGCCCTGCTTTTCTTCAAGAGGAGGCCATGATGGCTGAAGACCCGCGCGACTGGGATGTCGAGACCCGAGCGGTGCGCGGCGGCCTCATGCGCACCGAGCACGGCGAGATCTCGGAAGCCCTCTTCCTGAACCAGTCGTTCGCCTACGAGAGCGCCGCCTCGGCCGACGCCCGGTTCGCCGGCAACGCGCCGGGCTTCATCTACCAGCGCTTCGGCAACCCGACGACGCAGATGTTCGAGGACCGCCTGGCCCTGCTGGAGGGCGCGGAGGCCTGCAAGGCTCTCGCCTCGGGCATGGCCGCGGTGCAGATGGCCCTGATGGGCCTCGTGCGCGCGGGCGATCACATCGTGGCCGGCCGGGCGCTGTTCGGCTCGTGCCGCTGGATCCTGTCGGAGTGGATGCCGCGCTTCGGCGTGGAGACCACCTATGTGGACGCCACCGACCTGGACGCCTGGAAGAACGCGGTCCGCCCCAACACCAAGGTCTTCCTGGTGGAAAGCCCGGCCAATCCGCTGCTCGAAGTCACCGCCATCGGCGCGGTGGCCGACATCGCCCACGCGGCCGGCGCGAAGCTGGTGGTGGACAACGTCTTCGCCACGCCGATCTTCCAGAAGCCGTTGGCCCTGGGCGCGGACATCGTCGTCTACTCGGCCACCAAGCATATCGACGGCCAGGGCCGGGTGTTGGGCGGGGCCATCCTCGGCGCGGCCGAGCTGATGACCGAGGCGTACAAGGACATGATCCGGCACACCGGGCCGGCGCTGTCGCCGTTCAATGCCTGGGTCCTGCTGAAGGGGCTGGAGACGCTGGACCTGCGCGTCCGCCGCCAGACCGAGAACGCCGGCAAGGTGGCTGACGCCGTGGCGGCCCACGGCAAGACCCTGCGCACCCTCTACCCGGGACGCCCGGACCATCCGCAGGCGGCGATCATCGCCAACCAGATGACCGGCGGCGGCAACGTCGTGGCCTTCGACCTGGGCAGCCGCGAGGCGGCGTGGCGGTTCCTGGACGCGCTGGAGATCGTCGACATCTCCAACAACCTGGGCGACGCCAAGTCGATGGCCACGCACCCCTGCACCACCACCCACCGGTCGATGCCCGAGGCGGAGCGGCTGGAGATCGGCCTGACCGAGGGCTGGGTGCGGATGAGCGTGGGGCTGGAAGGCGCCCGCGATCTGGTGCGCGACGTGTCGAGGGCCCTCGACGCGGCCTGACGCGCGCCGCTTCATTCCGGCGTTATCCGAGCTTATGGTGACGCCATGAAGCTGCTGCGCCAGACCGCTCTCGCCCTCTCCCTCGCCACGACGCTGGCGGCCACGCCCTCGCTGGCGCAGGCGCCGGCGCCGCCGACCTACTTCCTGTTCGTCTACAGCGCCGGTCCGGCGTGGAAGCAGGGCCAGCCGCTCAGCGTGCAGGGCCTGGGTCCGCACGGCATGTACATGACCAAGCTGTTCAAGGACGGCGTGGTGCTGGCGGGCGGACCGTCCACCGCGCCCGAGGGCGGCGGCCTGGCCATCGTGAAGGCCAGGGATGCGGCCGAGGCCAAGGCCCTGCTGGCCGCCGATCCGGCGATCAAGGACGGGATCATGACCGCCGAGGTCCGCAACTGGCGACCGCTGATGGCGACCAGGGACCCGCTGCTGCCCTGAGGCGGCCGGCCGTCCCGATCCTCCAGAAACGGAAAGAGGCGCGCCCGAGACCGGAGGCTGGGAACAGCTTCGGTTTCGGGCGCGCCTCCCATCCCCAACGGATGTCGGCCGCATGTCGGGCGCCCGGCGGACCGGGCGCCTCAGCGGATCAGATGTAGCGACGCAGGCTGCGGGCCAGCTCGGCGGCGCCGGACTTCTTCTTCGCCTGCGCCGGTTGATAGGCGACCACGGCGTGTTCGTGGCAGTAGGGGCCGCCCTCTTCCGACCGGCGGCCGCAGAAGGTGAAGCTGTCGAGCGACGGGTCGCCGATCGGCCACTTGCACATGTGCGCGCCCAGGGTCAGCACCGTGGCGGTGCCCGGCGCTTCATCGACATAGCGCACCGGCGAGGGCGACGGCTGGGCCGCCACCGGCTCGGCGATCCGGCGCGGGGCCGACGGCGCGGCCGCGACCGGGCGCTGCGGACGCGGGGCCTTGAACACGGTGCGCTGCGGCTTGGACGGCGTCGCCCGGCCCGAAAGGCCCAGACGGTGCACCTTGCCGATCACCGCGTTGCGGGTGACCCCGCCCAGTTGCTTGGCGATCTGACTGGCGGACAGGCCGTCCTGCCAGAGCTTCTTGAGAAGTTCGACGCGTTCGTCGGTCCAGCCCATCTCTCTCGCCTCCCACCCAGAGGGTCCACGGCGCGCCCCAGCGCACCGAAACTAGATATTGTGGCGCCGAGGAAGCTCGCCGCTCACCAACCACTATCAGTAGTAAACAACTCGATAAGGGCCACAATAGGCGCCATGCGGGTCATCCACAGGAACTAGATGTTGAATCGGAAAGCGGCGCCCTTGCGCGTCCCGCACGCACGGCGCACATCGGGAGCATGAGAGACCTGCCCCTCGACGAAGCCGTCCTGCCCCCGGAGCCGCGCGTCTACCGCGGGATGAACTGGGAGGGACTGAAGACCCTCTACGTCCGGGAGGTCCGGCGCTTCATGAAGGTGGGGATGCAGACGCTGGCGGCGCCGGTCGTCACCGCCCTGCTCTACATGCTGGTCTTCGTGGTCGCCGTGGGCGGCGGGCGCGAAGTGCACGGCGTGGCGTACGGCGCCTTCGTCGCCCCGGGCCTCGTGATGATGCAGATCCTCTCGAACGCCTTCGCCAACTCGTCCTCGTCACTGCTGCAGGCCAAGTTCAACGGGCTGATGGGCGACTTCATCACCCCGCCGCTCAGCCCGGGAGAACAGGTCATCGGCTTCGGCGCCGGGGCCGCGACCCGGGGGATCGTGGTGGGCCTGATCAGCCTGCTGGCGGTGCTTCCCTTCGCGCACCTGCCTCTGAACCAGGCCTGGGCCGTCCTCTACTTCGGCGTCGGCGCGGCGCTGATCATGGGCTTCATCGGCATCATGGCCGGCCTCTGGAGCGAGAAGTTCGACCACATGGCGGCGGTGACGAACTTCGTCATCATGCCGATGACGTTCCTCTCGGGGACGTTCTACCTGGTGGAGCGCCTGCCCGAGCCGTTCCGCACGGCCAGCCACTACAACCCGTTCTTCTATCTGATCGACGGCTTCCGCTACGGCTTCCTCGGCCATGCCGAGAGCAACCTCTGGGTCGGCGTCGTGATGACGGCCGTGCTGGTGGTCGGCCTGGGCTGGACCTGCCTCTGGATGTTCCGCGTGGGCTACAAGATCAAGACCTGAGCTCTCGAGGGCGGAGCTTCCGCGGCGCCCGTGGGCGACCGCGTGACGAGCGCCCTCGGAAAACATTGACTCAGGAGCCTTCAACACGGAAAACGCCAAGCCTTCCGGTCCCCGCCGCCACGCGTCGGGGACGCTTCCTTTTTGGAGGGCTTCTCCAGTGGCCGAAACGTCCGCGCCGCCTGTTCCCAGCGACCACATCATGGGCGTCTACGCGCGCGCCCCGCTGGCGTTCGAGCGAGGCGAGGGCGTCCGACTTTATACGGCCGACGGCGAAGCCTACCTCGACGCCATGGCCGGCATCGCGGTCACCGCCCTCGGCCATAGCCACCCCAAGCTCGTCCAGGCCGTGAAGGATCAGGCCGAGAAGCTGTGGCACACGTCCAACATCTTCCGGATCCCGAACCAGGAAGAGCTGGCGAAGCTGCTGACGGACAACACGTTCGCGGACGTCTGCTTCTTCACCAACTCGGGCGCCGAGGCGATCGAGTGTGCGATCAAGACCGCGCGCAAGTATCACTGGGCGAACGGGAACCCCGAGCGGATCGACATCATCGGCTTCGACGGCTCGTTCCACGGCCGGACGATCGCCACGATCTTCGCCGCGGGCAATCCGAGCTACGTCGAGGGCTTTGGCCCCGCCCTGCCCGGCTTCGTCCAGGCGCAGTTCGGCGACATCGAGGGCCTGAAGAAGCTGGTGGGCCCGACCACCGCGGCGATCCTGCTGGAGCCCGTGCAGGGCGAAGGCGGCGCGCGCTCGTGGACCGAGGCCCAGCTCAAGGACATCCGCCAGCTCTGCGACGAGACCGGCACGCTACTGATCTATGACGAGATCCAGTGCGGCCTGGGGCGGACCGGCAAGCTCTTCGCCTACGAGTGGGCGGACGGCGCGGCCGATCCCGACATCATGGCGGTGGCCAAGGCCCTGGGCGGAGGCTTCCCGGTCGGCGCGTGCCTGGCGACCGTCGAGGCGGCCAAGGGCATGGGCCCCGGCAGCCACGGTTCCACCTACGGCGGCAACCCGCTGGCGATGGCCGTCGGCGTGGCCTCGGTCGAGGAACTGGTGAAGCCCGAGCTGCTGGCGCACGTGCGCGAGGTGGCCGGCTACTTCAACCAGCAACTCTCGGGCCTCAAGGACCGCTTCCCCGACGTGGTGCTCGACATCCGCGGCAAGGGCCTGCTGATCGGCGTCAAGCTGGGCACGCCGAACCGCGAGTTCATGCAGCTCGCCCGCGACCAGCACCTGCTGATCGCCGGCGGCGGCGACAACTGCGTGCGGCTGCTGCCGCCGCTGGTCATCACCCAGGAAGAGGCCCGTGAGGTGATCACGGCGCTGGAGAAGGCCTGCGAGGCCGCTCAGGCCAAGGCGAACGCCGCGGTGAGCGCATGAGCCGGCCGGTCCGTCACTTCATCGACATCTGGAAGCTGGAAGGCTCGGACCTCCGGGTCATCCTGGAGGACGCCAAGGCCCGGAAGGCCGCCCGCGCCGGTTGGCCCAAGGGCAAGCCCGACGAGGACCGCCCGGCCCGCGACCGCACCCTGGCCATGGTGTTCGAGAAGAACTCCACCCGCACCCGCTTCTCGTTCGACGCGGCCATGCGTCAGCTCGGTGGCGACGTGATCATCTCGAACGCGGTCGACATGCAGCTCGGCCGTGGCGAGCCGATCGAGGACACCGCCCGGGTGCTCTCGCGGATGGTGGACGCGGTGATGATCCGCGCCAACGTCCACGAGGAGGTCGAACGCTTCGCCCACTGGTCGACCGTGCCGGTCATCAACGGGCTGTCCGACAAGGGCCACCCGTGCCAGATCCTGGCCGACCTGATGACCTTCGAGGAGCATCGCGGCAACGTCCACGGAAAGACGTTCGCCTGGGTCGGCGACGGCAACAACGTGTGCTCGTCGTTCATCCACGCGGCGCCGAAGCTGGGCTTCAAGCTGAACATCGCCACGCCGGCCGTCTTCCATCCCGACATGATGGACCTGGCGCGCGCGGCCGAGCAGCAGGGCCACGTCACCACCACCCACGATCCGCGCGAGGCCGTCCGCGGCGCCGACTGCGTGATCACCGACACCTGGGTGTCCATGGGCGACACCGACCACGACGAGCGCATCGAGGCCCTCGAGCCCTATCAGGTCGACAAGGCCCTGATGGCCGAGGCGCACAAGGACGCGGTCTTCCTCCACTGCCTGCCCGCCCACCGCGGCGAGGAAGTGACGGACGAGGTCATCGACGGCCCGCAGAGCCTGATCTGGGACGAGGCGGAGAACCGCATCCACGCCCAGAAGTCGATCCTGGCCTGGTGCTTCGGCGCGATCTGACGCGCTGAAACCTCCCCCGCCGGCGGGGGAGGTCCCGGCCGCCTACTGCTTCGCCCCCGACCAGCTCACTTCCATGTGGAAGCTGACGTCGAGCGACTGCTTGGCGCGGTCATAGAGGAAGACGCTGTCGCCCTTGCTGGCCTGGATGGTGTTCATCACCGACTCCAGCGGGACCGTGATCTGCGGCAGGCGGCTGTAGTTGGACGTGACGCCGACGGTGTTCGGCCCGGTGCGCGTGACCGTCAGCGTGACGTTGCTGCGGCTGGAGCCCTTGGAATCCGAGATCACCTCGCCCGCGTAGGTTCCCGCGACCGCGTCGGCGAGGTCCGGCTTGCGCGCCTGGCCCTGGGCGGACCCTGCCGCCGCGAGCATCGACAAGGCGCCCAGAATCGCCACGCGGCGCCCACCCTGCATCTTCCGCATTCCCAGCCTCCCAGCTCTTCCCGCGCCCATCCTGCCCGCTTAGCTTCGGCGCGTCTGCCGGGGAGCGCACATTGATGAGATTGGCCGCCGTTTCGTTCGCCTTCAGCCTGGCGGCCCTGCCCGTCGCCGCGCAGCCGGCCGGCCTCGATGCGATCTTCGCCGGATACGGGCCTGATGCGCCGGGTTGCGCGGTCGGCGTGAAGCAGCGGGGTGAAGCCCCGGTCCTGCGAGGCTTTGGTTCGGCCGACCTGGAACACGCGGTGGCGATCACGCCCGACACGGTGTTCGAGGCCGGTTCGGTCTCCAAGCAGTTCACCGCCGCGGCGGTGCTGCTGCTGGTGGAGGACGGTAAGCTCTCGCTCGCCGACGACATCCGCAAGTACGTGCCTGAGATGCCGGACTATGGCCGGCCGATCACCGTGGACATGCTGCTCAGCCACACCAGCGGCCTGCGCGACTGGGGCGAGGTGATGGCCCTGGCCGGCTGGCCCCGGACCAGCCGCATCTACACCCACGACGAGGTGCTGCAGATCGCCACCCGCCAGAAGTCGCTGAACTACGCCCCGGGCGAGGCCTATTCCTACACCAACACCGGCTACAGCCTGGCCGGGATCATCGTGGCCCGCCTGAGCGGCAAGAGCCTGGCCGACTTCACGCGCGAGCGGATCTTCCTGCCGCTGGGCATGACCCACACCTCCTGGCGCGACGACTTCCGCCGGATCGTGCCGGGGCGGGCGATCGCCTATGAGCGGGAAAAGAGCGGCGCGTTCGTCCAGGACATGCCGTTCGAGAACACCTACGGCCACGGCGCCCTGCTGACCACGGTGGGCGACCTGCTGGTCTGGAACGACGCCCTCACCGCCGGAAAGCTCGGCGGCCAGGTCAGCGCGCGCATGGCCGAGCGCGCCACCCTGACCAGCGGACAGAAGATCGCCTACGCCCGGGGCCTGCGGGTGCAGCAGCACCAGGCCACGGACGAGATCGCCCACTCGGGCTCGACCGCCGGGTACGGCGCCTGGCTGGCGCGCTATCCGGCGCAGCAGCTGTCGGTCGCCGTGCTCTGCAATCGCGGCGACGCCAACCCGACCGCGATCGGACGGAAGGCGGCCGACGCGTTCCTGAAACCGTTGGGCGCGCCGGCGATCGTGCGCGAGACCTGGCGCGAGGATCTGGCCAGCGTTCCGGGCCTCTATGTCGATGAGCGGACCGGCGGCGTGCTGAGGATCCTGGCCGAGGGGCCCATGCTGCGCATCGCGGCCGGGCCGCCCCTGACGGTCGGCGGCAAGCCCGGAGCCTACAGCGCCGGGGACGCCGCCTTCGCCTTCACGCCCGGCGGCGCGGTCCGGACGACCGGAGCGGGCGAGAGCACGAGCTTCCGAAAGGTCGAACCGGCGACGCCGACCGCCGAGGCCCTGTCGGCCCTGGCCGGGACCTACGCCAGCGACGAGGCCGGGGCCGTGCTGCGCGTCACGGCGCGTGAAGGCGGCCTGGCGCTCGCCCCTTCCGACCGTCCCAGCCGTCCGATGATCGCCACGCCGCTCTATGCCGACGCCTTTCGCGTGGACGGCGGCCTGGTGCGGGTGATCCGGGGCGCTGACGGGCGCGCCGTCGCCCTGCGGTTCACCGGATCGCGGGTCTACGCCATGGACTTCCAGCGGCGGTAGGCCTGAGACGACGCGTCCGGCTCGCAACCGCGCCGACGCGCCCTATATTGGCGCCCATGTCCGATACCCCCATTCCCGATGACATCGTCGGCGCCTTCCAGATCGAGGGCGAACCCGTGCGCGGCCGCCTGGCCCGGCTGGGCCCCGCCATCGACCAGATCCTGCGCGGCCACGACTACCCCGAGCCGGTGGCGAACCTGCTGGGCGAGGCCTGCGCGCTCGCCGCCCTGGTCGGCTCCAACCTGAAGTTCGACGGCCGGCTGATCGTCGAGGCGCGCGGCGCCGGCCCCGTTCGCTATGTCGTCGCCGACTACGACACCTCGGGCGGTCTGCGCGGCTACTGTCGCTTCGCGCCGGACGAAGTGGCCGAGGTCAGCCAGGGCTTCCAGCGCCCCGGCGCCAAGACCCTGCTGGGCGAGGGCGTCTTCATGATGACCGTCGACCAGGGCTCGGAGATGGACCGCTATCAGGGCGTGACCAGCATCGACGGCGAGACCCTGGCGCTGTGCGCCGAGCAGTACTTCATGCAGTCGGAGCAGACCCCGACCCGCATCCGCCTCGCCGTGGGCCAGGAAGCCGGCCAATGGCGCGCCGGCGGGATGCTGGTGCAGTACATGGCCGCCGACGACACCCGTGGCGACACGATGGAGGCATGGGTCCGCACCCAGGCGTTCTTCGAGACCATCGGCGAGGACGAACTGCTGGACCTGGACCTGTCGTCCAACACCCTGCTGTTCCGGCTCTTCCACGAGGACGGGGTGCGGGTGTTCGGCTCGAAGCCGCTGCGCGCCTTCTGCCGCTGCAATCAGGAGCGGATCGAGACCGTGCTGCGCTCGTTCGAGCCCGCCGAGCGCGAGGAGATGATCGAGGACGACGGCAAGATCCACGTGACCTGCGAGTACTGCAGCCGCGTCTACGCCATCGCGCCCGAGACGGTCAGCGCCTGATCTCCGGCTCAGGCCGCCCTCCGACTCAGGCCGCGAGATGCTAGGCTGGGTGCGATGACCGACGTCGCGCCCGCCTCCGCCGATTCCGGCGGCAACGCCCAGCCCTACTCCGTCTCGGAGCTCGCGTTCGCGCTGAAGCGGACGCTGGAGGACGCCTACGGCTTCGTGCGCCTGCGCGCGGAGCTGTCGAAGGTGACGTTCCACTCGAACGGCCACGTCTATCTGACGCTGAAGGACGAGCGCGCCGCGATCGACGGCGTGGTCTGGAAGGGCCAGGTGCGCGGTCTGTCGGTGCGGCCCGAGCAGGGGCTCGAGGTGATCGTCACCGGCAAGATCACCACCTACCCCCAGGGGTCGCGCTACCAGATCGTCATCGAGACGATGGAAGCCGCCGGCATGGGCGCCCTGCTGGCTCAGCTGGAGCGGCTGAAGGCGCGCCTGGCCGCCGAGGGGCTGTTCGACAGCGCCCGCAAGAAGCCCCTGCCCGAGATGCCCGCCGTGGTCGGGGTGGTCACCAGCCCCACCGGCGCGGTGATCCGCGACATCCTGCACCGCATCCGAGACCGCTGGCCGTGCCGGGTGATCGTGTGGCCCGTGGTGGTGCAGGGCGAGGCGGCGGCAGCGCAGGTGAGCGCGGCGGTGCGCGGCTTCAACGCCATGAGCCCGGACGGGCCGGTCCCGCGCCCGGACGTGGTGATCGTGGCGCGCGGAGGCGGCTCGGTTGAGGACCTCTGGCCCTTCAACGACGAGGGTCTGGCGCGGACGGTGGCCGAGTCCGCCATCCCGCTGATCAGCGCCGTCGGGCACGAGACCGACACCACCCTGATCGATTTCGTCTCGGACCGGCGCGCGCCGACGCCGACGGCCGCCGCCGAGATGGCGACACCAGTGCTGGCAGAGCTGAAAGCCCTGGTCTCGGACCTGGGGTCGCGGATGCATCGTTGCGGCGGCCGCGTGGTTGAGGACCGTCGCGCGCGGGTCCAGCACGCCGACCGGGCGCTGAAGCGCGTGCCCGACCTGGTGGAGATGGCCGCCCAACGGTTCGGGATCGTCTCGGGCCGCCTCGGCGCCGGGCTGGCCCGCAACGCCGCCGTCCACGAGCGCGAGCTGGTGCGAGTGGCCTCGCGACTGTCGCCCCTGCTGCTGCAGCGCCCGCAGGCCGTGCAGAAGGACCGCCTGGACCGCCTTAGCGTCCGCCTGGAGCCTGCGGTGAACCGGCGGCTCGAGCGCCTGTCCGAACGCCTGGAGGGCCTGTCCAAGCTCTATGCTTCGGTCGACCCCGACCGGCCGCTGCAGCGCGGCTTTGCGCGAGTGGCGCGGGCCGACGGCTCGCTGGTCCACGCCGGCGCGGCGCTGGCCGGCGGCGAGACGGTGGCCATCACCTTCGGCGACAAGGTGACCCGCCAGGCGGTGATCGACGGCGCCGGCGAGGTCGCTCCGTCGCCCGTGGCCGCGCCGTCTCCGCCGAAGCCCGCACGGCCGAAACCCAAGGCCGACGGCCCCGCCCAGGGCGATCTCTTCTAGCCCCGACCTGTTCCCGGGCGGCCTGGCGCGCTAAATAGGGGCCATGAACGCCCACGACCGCGATTTCGGCGCCCAGGACCTGGCCAGGCTTCACTACGGCGACGGCGACTACGCCGTGCTGCGTCCCGGCCGCTATGTGGTCTGCGCCGTGACCGGCGCGAAGATCCCGCTGGAGCAGCTGCGCTACTGGAGCGCCGAGCTGCAGGAAGCTTACGCCGGCCCGGCCGAGGCGCTGAAGCGCTGGCAGGAAACCCACTAGCTACGTCTTCTTGTAGACCTCGTTCGGCCAGCGGCGGTGGACCCAGAACCACTCGGCCGGTCGGGCGCGCACGCGCTCTTCCATGAAGGCGTTGATCCGGCGGACACCCGCCGCGATGTCCGCGTCGCGGTCGCCGGTGTCCTCCAGGTGGATCGGATCGTGGACGATCACCTTGAAGCGGGCGCCCGGCCCGACCCGCTGCACGCTCATGGGCTGGATCGGCACACCGAAGCGTAGGGCGAAGGTCGAGGGTCCAGGCGCCGTGTGCGCGGTGACGCCGAAGAACGGCGCCGCGACGCCGCCATTGAACTTCTGGTCGTTCATCAGGGCCACGGACTCGCCGCGGCTGAACGAACGCATCAGCTCCCGCGCGCCCTCCAGGCCTTTCGGCGCGAACAGGCGCACCCCGTAGCGGAAGCGCTGACGCCGGACGCTGGCGTCCACATAGGGGTTGTTCATGGCCCGATAGGTGATCTGGCACGGGATCCCGGCGCGGACGATGGCCGCGGGCATCACCTCGAAGCAGCTGAAGTGGCCCGATATGAACACGACCGGCCCCTCGCCCCCGGCGATGGCGGCCAGCCGCTCCTCGCCCTCGATCAGCACCCGGCTTCTGTCGGCCACCACACGGTCGAGAATGAGGAACTCCGTTAGGGATCTTCCGAGTTCACGCCATTGTTCGACGAGGAGTTGTTTCGTTTCGGCATCGGAGAGATCCGGGAAGGCGATCTGGATGTTCCGCGCGGCCACGCGGTGAGCGCTCGTCAGGGGCCCCAGTTTCTCGAAGATCCAAGCGCCTGAATTAGATACAGAATCGATCGGAAACAGGCGTGCCAGCCCGCAGACGGCGTCAAATAGCGCCGCTTCGAGCATCCAAATGAATTTTGCCACGTATGAATGGTTAAGTGCGGCCATTCGTCTTCCTAGGCGCGGCCGACCTCGTTCGGCAATGGAGGCTGCTGGCGTGGCAATTGCGATGTCTCAACCGCGGAGTCCCGATGCGGGACTAAGGAATATCATGGTCGGGGATTCCATGGACGAGATCGACATCCATCTGGGCCGGCGGCTTCGGCGTCGGCGTCGCCTTCTGGGCCTCACCCAGCAAGAACTGGCTCACGCCTGCGGCGTGCGCTTCCAGCAGATCCAGAAGTACGAGTGCGCCGCCAATCGCATGTCCGCGGCGCGCCTCTGGCAGCTGGCCGAGGTGCTGGAAGTGCCGGTGAGCTACTTCTACGAGGGCCTGACCCGCGACCAGCGCGAAAGCCTGGAACGCGAGGCCTCCTCTTCGTCGTCGGAAACGATGGCGAGCAAGGAGACGCAGGACCTGATCCACGCCTACTACCAGCTCGGCGAACGGCCCCGCCGCCGCCTGCTGGACCTCGCCAAGGCGATGAACGGCGAACTCGAGGCTTAAGCCGGACGCGCGGGCAGGCTATCTGCGGGGGATGACCTCCCCCGACGCCGGCCGCCTGCCGCCCGCCCTCCTCGAAGAGCTCGACAGCTTCGTGCTGGAGCTCAACAGCGCCGCCGCCGCCGCGATCCTGCCCCTGTTTCGCGGCGCGCATGGCGTCACCAACAAATACGAGCGGGGCTTCGACCCCGTGACGGAAGCGGATCGCGGCGCCGAGCGCGCGATCCGCGCCCTGATCTCGGAACGCTACCCCCACCACGGCGTGATCGGCGAGGAGTACGGCGAGGACCGTCCCGACGCCGAGTTCGTCTGGGTGCTGGATCCGGTGGACGGGACGCGGGCCTTCATCTCAGGCCTGCCCCTCTGGTGCGTGCTGATCGGCCTGCGCCACAACGGCCGCCCCGTGCTGGGCTCGATCGGCCAGCCCTATCTGAACGAGATCTACCTGGGCCACGCCGGCGGCTCGCGTCTGGTGAGCGCGGCGGGCGATCGGCCCCTCAAGGTCCGCGCTTGTCCCAAACTGACCGACGCCCTGATCGCCACCACTGATCCGGAAGCCTGCTTCACCGGCGCCGAGCTGGGCGCCTGGCGTCAGGTGCGCGCCGCCGCCCGGCTGGCGCGCCTCGGCTGTGACGCCTACGCCTACGCCATGGTGGCTGCCGGCACGATGGACCTGGTGGTCGAGGCCGGACTGAAGAGCTGGGATATCGAGGCCGCCATTCCCATCATCCAGGGCGCAGGCGGGCTCACCACCGACTGGCGGGGTGAGCCCGTTGGAGCGGACGGCGGCCAGATCGCCATCGCCGGCGACCGCGCGGTCCTCGACGAGGCGCTGGTCGCTCTGCGGCGGGCGGCGAACTAGCGCCTTACTTCTTCTTCGCTGGAGCCTTGGGCGCGGCGGGCTTCTTGGCCGCCGGAGCCTTGGCGACAGGCGCCTTGGCCGCGGGAGCCTTGGCCGCAGGAGCCTTCTTGGCCGCCGCCGGCTTGGCGGCAGGCTTCGCCGCAGCCTTGGGAGCCGCCTTCGCGGCGGCCGGCTTGGCCGCGGGCTTCGGGGCAGACTTGGCCGCGGGCTTGGGCGCAGCCGCCTTGGCCGGAGCCTTCGCGGCCGCCGGCTTGGCCACGGCCTTGGCCGGGGCCGCCTTCTTGGCGGTTGCGGGCTTCGCGACAGCCTTCGGCGCAGCCTTGGCGGGCGCGGGCTTGGCGGCCGGCTTCGGCGCGGCGGCCTTGGCGGGGGCCTTGGCGGCGGCGGGTTTCGCAGCAGGTTTGGCGGGCGCCTTGGCCGGAGCCTTGGCAGCGACCGGCTTGGCAGCGGCAGGCTTGGCCGCCTTCGGCGCCGCGGGCTTCTTGGCGGCTGCCGGCTTCTTGGCCGCGGGCGTCTTCACCGCGCTGGGCTTGGT
>JBFMGV010000044.1:0-21366 GCA_040752615.1 Pseudomonadota bacterium
GAGGCCGCGGACGACGCGGCCTACGTTCCACCTGTCGGGTCTGTTGGAACAGACCAACCCGCCCGGATTCACCCCCGCCTCTCGCGCAAGGAGACGCACCGGTGATCGATCCGCACCGCTAAATTCGCCACAGAGCCAATTTGCAAAACGAAAGGGGCCTGCGTTTCCGCAAGCCCCTGGAATCGTTCAGACTTTTGGCGAACGCCGTCAGGTGTTCATCGACTGGAAGAAGTCGTCGTTGTTCTTCGACTGCCGCAGCTTGTCGAGCAGGAACTCGATCGCGTCCTGAGCGCCCATCGGCGAGAGGATGCGGCGCAGGATGTAGGTCTTCTGCAGGTTGGCCGGCGGCGTGATCAGCTCGTCCTTCCGGGTGCCGGACTTCAGCACGTCGATGGCGGGATAGATGCGCTTGTCGGCGACCTTCCGGTCCAGCACGATTTCCGAGTTACCGGTGCCCTTGAACTCTTCGAAGATGACTTCGTCCATCCGGCTGCCGGTGTCGATCAGCGCCGTGGCGATGATGGTCAGCGAGCCGCCCTCTTCGATGTTCCGCGCGGCGCCGAAGAAGCGCTTCGGGCGCTGCAGGGCGTTGGCGTCGACACCACCGGTCAACACCTTGCCCGAAGACGGGACCACCGTGTTGTAGGCGCGGCCGAGGCGGGTGACCGAGTCCAGCAGGATGACCACGTCGCGCTTGTGCTCGACCAGGCGCTTGGCCTTCTCGATCACCATCTCGGCCACCTGCACGTGGCGCGTCGCGGGCTCGTCGAAGGTCGAGGAGATGACCTCGCCCTTCACCGTGCGCTGCATGTCCGTCACTTCTTCCGGACGTTCGTCGATCAGCAGGACGATCAGATAGCACTCGGGGTGGTTGGTCTCGATCGACTTGGCGATGTTCTGCAGCATCACCGTCTTGCCGACGCGCGGCGGCGCGGTGATCAGGCAGCGCTGCCCCTTGCCCAGCGGCGCGACGATGTCGATGACCCGGCCCGACCGATCCTTCAGCGTCGGATCGTCGATCTCCATCTTCAGCCGCTCGTTCGGATAGAGCGGCGTCAGGTTGTCGAACATCACCTTGTGGCGAACGTTCTCCGGCGCTTCGAAATTGATCTGGCGCACGTTGACCAGGGCGAAGTAACGCTCGCCCTCGCGGGGCGCGCGGACCGCGCCGACCACCGTGTCGCCGGTGCGCAGGCCGAACTTCCGGATCTGCGACGGGCTGACGTAGACGTCGTCGGGACCCGGCAGGTAGTTGGCTTCCGGAGAGCGAAGGAAGCCAAAGCCGTCCTGCACCACTTCCAGCGTACCCGAGCCCTCGATCTCGACACCCTCTTCGGCGAGGGTCTTGAGGATCGCGAACATCATGTCCTGCTTGCGCATGGAGTTCGCAGATTCGACTTCGAGCTGCTCGGCGAACGCCAACAGGTCGGCCGGCGACTTGTCCTTCAGCTCCTGCAGGCTCATCCGGGTCAGGCCCATGGCGGCGATCGCCTTGGCGGCCTGCGACGGCTCTTCGGGTTCGTCGTCGCCTTCGGCCTCGGCCGCGGCGGCCTCGCCTTCCAGCTCGGCAGCGGGCTCCACCACCTCAGTCGAGGCTTCGGTCTCGATGACTTCGTCGGCGGGAGCGTTGTCTTGGGTATCGTCTTGCATTGAATTCACTCAGGTCTTTCGCGCCACGGATGGACTCCGGGCGTCGGAAACTTTGGATGTGGACGCCGTCGGGCGTCGATGTGGTTCGTCGTGGGAGCCGACCTTGCGGCGCATTCAGCGCGCGGCCGGAAAGAGGCGGGGCGCGCCGGAGGCCGACGCGTAGGTCCAGCGGAAACATATCCGCCGGATGGGGTCAAGCGGCGAGGGCCGCGACCACTCTGAGATGTGGCGGCGACGCCCGGTCTTCAAGCCTCCTCGTGTGAAGAGGAAACGCGCCGCCTACCGCGCCCAGAACTGCAGGGTCACCGCCAGGACGGCGACGATGGCGGCCAGGAAGGGGATCTCGTTGGTGGCGCGCCAGAACTTGCCGCTCTTCGGCCGCTCCCCGGCGGCGATGCGTTTGCGGGACTTGGACAGGAACCCGTGCCATCCGGAAAGGAAGATCACCGCCGCCAGTTTCACGATCACCCAGGGTTGGCTCAGGAAGCGCCAGCCTTCGCCGGCCGCGTACACATGCCAGAGGATCAGGGTGACGCCGAGGATCCAGGTCAGCCCCATGGCGGGGTTGATGATGATCCGGATGAGCTTCTCCTCCCACACCTTGAAGTGGGCGTCGAACTCGGTCCCCGGCGGGGCGGTCTCGGTGTGGTAGGCGAACAGGCGCGGCAGGTACATCATGCCGCTCATCCAGGCGATCACCGCGATGATGTGCAGCCCGCGCAGCAGGTCGTAGCTCAGGAAGTCCGGCCAGCCCATCGCACCCTCCCCCAAGGCTCAGTTTCTACAGGCGCACTTGCCATGCTCCGCGGGGCATAGCCAAGGGCCGAACGGGTTTACACCATCGCGGCCCAGCGCCTCGTTCACCGACTCCGCCAGGGCGCCGATGAAGCCCGGCTGCACCCCCGGGGTCCGCGCCCGCAGATAGGGGGCGATCTTCAGGTGATCGGCCAGTTCCCCGTACTCGCTGTCGAGCTCGACCAGTGTCTCCACGTGTTCTGAGACGAAGGCGACGGGGCAGACGATCACCCCCACCTTGTCGGCGGCCGCCTGGCGCAGGGCGTCGGCCGTCGTCGGCTCCAGCCATTTCAACCGCCCGACCCGGCTCTGATATGAGACCGTCCAATCGGTGAACTCCGGCAGCAAAGCCGCGATCGCCTTCGCTGTGGCGTTGATCTGGGCTTCGTAGGGATCTCCCCCGTCCACCACCTGCTGCGGCAGGCCGTGAGCGGAGAAGATGATCCGCGTGTCCGAAGGCTTCTGGTCCCACTCCGGGCGATACCAGCTTTCCCACACCTTCCGGATCTCGGCGGCATGCGCCTCGGCCAGGCCCCGCGCGGTTGGATAGCAGCCGACCACATGGGTCCGGCCCGGACCATCGTAGACCTCCCGCCACTGCTTCAGCGACGAGCCGGTCGTAGTGGTCGAGTACTGCGGATAGAGCGGCAGCAGCACGATCTCGTCTGGCGCGAAGGCCGCGACCGCCTTCGCCGTCTCCGCCGCGAACGGCTTCCAGTAGCGCATGGCGATGAAGACACGGGCGTCGCGACCCTGGGCCCGCAGCTCCGCCTCCAGCGCCGCCGCCTGCGCCTCCGTCTCCGGCAGCAACGGCGAGCGGCCGCCCATGAGCGCGTAGTTCGCCTGGGCCATCCGCGTCCGTGTCGTGGCGATCAGCGCGGCCAGCGGGTAGCGGCCCAGCGCCGGCAGCTGGATGATCGCCGGATCGCGGAACAGGTTGAAGAGGAACGGCCGAACCGCCTTCAGGCTGTCGGGTCCCCCCAGGTTGAAGAGGACGACGGCGATCTTGGTCACGCGGGCGACTTCCGGCCGGTAACCCGCTCCACCACCCTGGCGATGTGCTCGATCGGCGTCTCGGGCATCACCCCGTGTCCGAGGTTGAAGATGTAGGGCCCGCCGCTCCACTGCTCCAGCAGACGGTCGACCCGGGCGTCCAGCGCCGGCCCGCCGGCCAGCAGCAGCAGATTGTCGAGGGCGCCCTGGATCGCCTTGCCGCTCGCCTGGATCCGTCGGCCCTGGGTCGCGCTGGCCTGGGTGTCGAGCGCCACGGCCTGCACCGGCACGGCGGCGGCGTAGTTGTCCACCAATGCCCCGGCGCTGCGTGGGAAACCGATGAAGGGCGTGTCGATGCCCGCGGCGCGCACCTTCTCGATGATCCGGGCGTGCGGGCCAACGACGATCCGCTCGAAGACGTCCTCGGCCAGGTTGTCCGCCCAGCTCTCGAAAAGCTTCAACGCCTGAGCGCCCGACTTTGCCTGCATGACGAGATAGCGCGCCGTGGACTCCACCAGCACGTCCAGCAGTGCGTCCAGCTCCTCAGGATGTTCATAGGCATAGCGGCGTGCCGCTTCCCGGGCTCCACCACGGCCTTCCAGCATGTAGGTCGCAACCGTCCACGGCGCGCCCGCAAAGCCGATCAGAGCGCGGTCCGGATCCAGCTCGGCACGGACCCGCTGCAGGGTCTCACCTATGTTCGCCAGATGCGCGGTCGAGCCTTCGATGGCGTCCTGCATCGCGCCCAACGGCGGCAGTTCGCCCAGCCGCGGACCTTCACCCGCCTCGAACCAGACCTCCTGCCCCAACGCCTGAGGGATCAGCAGGATGTCGGCGAAGACGATCGCCGCATCCATCGGAAAGCGCCGCATCGGCTGCAGGGTCGCCTCGGCCGCCATCTCGGGATCGAAGCAGAAGGCCATGAAATCCTTCGCCCGGGTCCGGAGCTCCCGGTACTCGGGCAGTGACCGGCCCGCCTGCCGCATGAACCAGACCGGGGGCCGGTCCAGGGTTTCACCGGAAAGCACGCGTAGCAGGCGGGGCGTCTCGCTCATGGGACGCTTAAAGCCTGCCCGGAGCGAAGGCTCAAGGCTCCCTCGCCCAGCCCTTCTTCTCTTCTCCTCTTAAGAGTCTTGAAGAAGGTGATTGAGGGAGAGGTTGGGCCTGTCAGCGGCGTGGAAAACCTTGACGATCCTTTGACTGTCCGCCGCTTCTCCCCAGCTTGTCCCAAGCCCCAGGGCCTGGTTTTCCCGCCCTGTGAGTCGTGGGGACGGGCCGCCAAGCGCCCGTTCGGCATTAAGGAATTCTTAGTAAACGGCCCATTCACCATGGGCGCCGATCCGGCCATACCCGGTCATCCCGGGCCTGTGCGCACGATGGCGCCCCGTCGGAAGGACCTGGGGGTTAATGAGGCGTTAACGCTGTCTTCCATCCCCGCGTTCCCAGCGGGACGCCGATCCAGGGTTCCGCTGCGGCCTCTATCCCCATCCGCGCTCAGCTTCGCTAAGAATGGACTCACCGAACTGTCCCCAGGTCTTTTTGCGGAGCCCCCTTGCCCAACAGCCTGCCGCCCCGCCTTGCGACCTACTTCCACATCCATCTCGTGTCGGACTCCACCGGCGAGACGCTGAACGCCATGGCGCGTGCCGTCTGCGCCCGGTTCGAGAACGTCCTGCCGATCGAGCACATCTACGCCCTGGTCCGATCCCAGCGGCAGCTGGACCGCGCGCTGGGCGACATCGAGGAGGCGCCCGGGATCGTCCTGCACACCATCGTCGACGACAAGTTGCGCGCCGCGCTGGAGGAGGGCTGCCGGCGAATGGACATGCCCTGTCTACCGGCCCTGGATCCGCTGGTCAGCGCCATGCAGCGCTACCTGGGCGCGGCGACCACCAGCCGGGTCGGCGCCCACCTGCGGCTCGACAACGACTACTTCAACCGCATGGACGCCCTGAACTACGCCATTGGCCATGACGACGGCCAGGGTGGCCAGGATCTGGACCAGGCGGACGTCGTCCTGCTGGGCGTGTCGCGGACGTCGAAGACGCCCACCTGTATCTATCTCGCGCATCGGGGTGTGCGGGCCGCCAATGTGCCGCTGGTGCCCGGCCGACCGCTGCCCGAGAAGCTGCTGCAGCTGAAGAACACGCTGATCGTCGGTCTGCTGATCTCGCCCGACCGCCTGATCCAGATCCGCCGTAACCGCCTGCTCAGTCTGAGAGAGGAGCGCGACACGTCCTATACCGACCAGGAGAACGTTCGGGAGGAGATCATTGCCGCCCGTCGCCTCTATGAGCGCCAGGGCTGGCCGACCATCGACGTGACCCGCCGCTCGGTGGAGGAAACCGCCGCCGCCGTGCTGAACCTGCTGCACAAGGGCCACGGTCAGGTCGAGGTGCTGGGATGAGCGTGATCCTGGCATCCAAGAGCACAGCCCGGCGCGCGGTCCTGGACGGCGCTGCCGTACCCTATGAGGTGCTGGTGGCCGGCGTCGACGAGGACGCGGTGAAGACCAGCCTGCTGGCCGAAGGCGCGACGCCGCGCGACATCGCCGACGCGCTCGCGGAACTGAAGGCGCTGCGGATCTCCACCGGCCGGACGGGCTTCGTGATCGGCGCCGACCAGACGCTGGATCTCGACGGCCAGCTCTACGACAAGGCCGAAAGCCTCGACGCGGCGCGTGAACGGCTGAGGATCCTGCGCGGCAAGACGCACAAGCTGCATTCGGCGGTGGTCGTCGCCAAGGATGGCGCGCCGATCTGGCGCGAGGTCGTTACGGCCAGGCTCACCATGCGCGACTTCTCCGACGCATTTCTCGAGGCGTATCTTCGCACCGAGGGAGAGGCGTCGTTGGGCTCGGTCGGCTGCTACCGCCTGGAAGGACCCGGCGCGCAGCTGTTCTCGAAGATCGAGGGTGACTACTTCGCCATCCTCGGGCTCCCGCTGCTCGGCCTTCTGGATCTTCTGCGTCGCCACGGGGAACTGCCGGAATGATCAGTGGCAAGACGGTCGTGGCCGGCATCGTGGGTCGGCCCGTGGCCCATTCTCTTTCTCCACTGATCCACAATGCCTGGCTGAAGGCTGCCGGCATCGACGGGGTCTATGTGCCGTTTTCGCCCGACGCCCTGGGCTTCCGCCGATTGGCCGAGGGATTTCGCGGCGGCGCCGTGCGTGGCGTCAACGTGACCATACCCTTCAAGGAGGAGGCGCTGGCCGCCGCCGACCGGGTCAGCGAGGCGGCCCGCCTGGCCGGCGCCGCCAATGTCCTGGTGTTCGAGCCCGATGGCCGGATCGTGGCCGACAACACCGACGGCGCGGGGATGCTGGCCGCCTTCAAGGCGCAGGCGCCCGACTGGGATCCGACCCTGGGCCCGGCCACAGTGCTGGGCGCGGGCGGCGGAGCAAGTGGCGCGGCGGCCGCCTTGCTGCTGGCCGGCGCTCCGAAGGTCTGGATCGTCAATCGGACCGTCGCCAAGGCGGAGGCACTGGCCAAGGCGCTAGGCCCCAGGGTCTCAGCCCTGCCCCTTGCCCACGCCGCCGGCGCGCTCAGCGCCTCGACGGCGGTGATCAACGCCACGGCGGCCGGGCTTTCGGGTGAAGGCGCCCTCGACCTGCCGCTGGAGACCACCCAGCCCCAGACCGTCGTCATGGACATGGTCTACAAGCCGCTGGAGACGCCGCTGTTGGCGCAGGCCCGCGCGCTGGGCCGGCCCACGGTGGACGGCCTGGAGATGCTGATCCGCCAGGCGGTTCCATCCTTTGTCCATTTCTTCGGCGTTGAGCCACCCGCCGAGGTGGATGCTCGCGCCCTCGCGCTGGAGGCGCTGGCGGCATGAAGGTCATCGGCCTCACCGGCTCCATCGGCATGGGCAAGTCCACGACGGCCGCCATGTTCCGTGAGGCCGGCATCCCGGTCTACGACGCCGACGCTGCCGTCCATGACCTCTACGACGAGGGCGGCGCGGCGGTGGCGCCGGTGGGCGAGGCCTTTCCCGGCGTCGTCAAGGATGGCCGGGTGGACCGCGAGGAACTGCGCAAGCGCGTCCTGGGCCAGCCCGACGAGCTGAAGCGCCTGAACGCCATCGTCCATCCCCTGGTGGGCCAGGACCGGATCGGGTTCTTCGAAGGCGCCAGACAGTCGGGCGCCGACATGGTCGTCCTCGACGTGCCGCTGCTGTTCGAGACCGGCGGTCACGCCAATGTTCAGGCTGTCGTCGTGGTCTCCGCTCCGCCCGAGATGCAGCGTGAGCGAGTGCTGGTTCGTCCCGGCATGACGCCCGAGCGCCTGGACGCCATCCTCGAGCAACAGATGGCCGACGCCGAGAAGCGCGCCCGCGCCCACTATGTGGTCGACACCGGCCGGGGCCTGGACGCGGCGCGAGAGCAAGTGACCGCGATCATCGCCGACCTGCGGAAGCGAGAAGACTAATCACAGAAAACACAGGGGATCAGAGCCTATGTAAGCTTCTGTGTTTCCTGTTCT
Organism: Pseudomonadota bacterium; assembly: GCA_040752615.1. Taxonomy (GTDB): domain Bacteria; phylum Pseudomonadota; class Alphaproteobacteria; order Caulobacterales; family Caulobacteraceae; genus Phenylobacterium. Next base: position 7,922 of record JBFMGV010000044.1, read on the forward strand.
TTCTGTCGTTTCCTGCCCCAGCCTGCGGCGCTTCGATGGTTGAGCGGCGGCGCGAAGCGGGGCATCTATGCCCCATGGCGCGTGAGATCGTTCTCGATACCGAAACCACCGGCTTCGACCCCAAGACGGGGGATCGGCTGGTGGAACTGGCCGCGCTGGAAATCGAGCAGTTCGTGCCCACCGGGCGCAGTTTCCACGTCTATATCGATCCCTGCCGCGACATGCCGGCTGAGGCGGAGAAGGTGCACGGCCTCTCCGCCGCGTTCCTGCGGGGCAAGCCGCGCTTCGAGCACACCGACGTGGTCGACGCCTTCCTGGAGTTCGTCGGCGATGCGCCGATCATCGCGCACAACGCCGCCTTCGACCGCGGGTTCGTGAACTGGGAACTGGCCAACATCCGCCGTGAGGAGATCCCGGAGCACCGCTGGATCGACACCCTGGCCCTGGCCAAGCAGCGCTTCCCGGGCATGCACAACTCGCTCGACGCGCTCTGCAAGCGCTTCAAGATCTCGCTGAGCGAGCGCGAGAAGCACGGGGCGCTTATCGACGCCAAGCTGCTGGCCGCCGTCTATCTGGAACTGAAGGGCGGGCGCGAGCGCCGCCTCGAGCTGACCTCGGCCGCGATGGTCAATGCCGTGGCCGTGGCCTCGCGCGTCGAGTACGGCCAGCGTCCGCGCCCGCTCGAGCCGCGCTCCACCGAGGAGGAACGCGCCCTCCACGCCGCCTTCATCCGCGACAAGGTGAAGGGCGAGGACCTCTGGGGTAAATTCGGGCTCTAGAGCCCGAAGCTCAATTCAGGGCCCGCTTGTAGAACGCCCGCAGGTCGTCGGTGGCCTTCGGACGCAGCTTCACGTCCTCGTAGACCCCGTGGCCCGCCGGGTAGAGCTTCACCTCGAGACGGCCGGGCTCGAAGCCGGCCGCCGAGAGGCCCCCGACCGGTGTGCGATAGGGCACGATCAGGTCGTAGTAGCCGGCGACCAGGAAGACCTTCGTCCTCGGCGCCGTCTGACCCTTCAGGATCGCGGGCGTGTAGGCCGGACCCGTCAGCGTCTGGTTCCAGCGGCGGTTGGCTTCCACTGGATCGCGCCAGTAGGCCCCGGCCGGAGTGTAGCCCAGCTCGTCGGTCAGGAGGCCCACGATCGAGGCGTGCAGGTCGTAGCTGTCGTTGGCGGTGACGACGGTGTCCTGCGCGGGTGGTGGCGGGACGCGATGCTCGCGGCCGTCGCCGCCATCGAGGCGCTCGCCGGGGATCAGCGTAGTGCGGAACTGCTGGACCGAGGGCGTCAGCTTGGCGTCGAGCACCAGTTGCCGGGGCAGGCCGACGTAGCCGGCGACCTGGTCGGCGATCCGGTCGCGGGTGGCGGCGTCCAGAGCGTCGCCTTTCGCCAGCGCGGCGGCGTACGGCCCATCGGCGAAGGCCTCCGCCTCGGTCACCAGGGCTTCCAGCGGTTTGGCCGTATGCGCGCCGCGCCCGTGATAGTGGGCCACGGCCGCCATGCTCGAGAGGGCCAGGATCGGCGCCGGGGGATTGGGCGGGCCGCCGCTGCCCAGCGTGGGCGAGATCAGCACCACGCCGGTCAGGCCCACCGGCTTGGTCCGGGCCGCCAGGAACTTGACGATCTGACCGGCGCGCGTTCCGCCATAGCTCTCACCGATCAGGAAGACGGGCGAGCCCAACCGGCCATGATCGGCCAGCCAGCCGGCGATGAACTCCGCGAACGCCTTCCCGTCCGCTTCGACGCCCCAGTACTCGGGCTTGGCCTCCTCGCTGAGGAAACGGCTGTAGCCCGTGCCCGGCGCATCAATGAAGACGAGATCGGTGACGTCGATCGGGCTGTCCGGGTTGCCGACGAAGGCGTAGCGGGTCTTGGTCTGGGCCTGGATCGTCATCTTCGGCGACAGGTGCTCGCGCAGGTGCCAGGTCGAACCTCCGGGGCCGCCGTTCCAGACGAAACTGACAGGCCGCGTCTTCGGATCCGCGCCGTCTTCCAGATAGCTGACCGAGAAGATGGTGGCGCGGGGGGCGCCGGCGGCGTTGGTCATCACCCGCTCACCGGTCTCGGCGCGATAGGCGATGGTGCGGCCCCGGACGTCGAGCTTGCCCGAGCGCACCGCCGTGGGGATCCGGGCCGGCGTGGGGATCGGGACCTGGGCGGCGGCGGGCAGGCCCGCGAGGAGCGCCATTCCGGCGCCCGCGACCATCAACCGACGGCGGCTCAGGCCGGTTCGCTCGCGCATTCCCATCGTCACGCTCCTCATCATGGACCTGTTCCCGGCATCAATCCCTCGGACCCATGGCGCAATCGACTTGCACGGTGAGCGGGGTTCGAAAGACAATCCTGGTCGCGACGAAGCACATCTATGCGCCCACATCGCACTATGCAGAAGAATGATGCCACAGCGCGGGATGGAGAACATAGTTCGAATAATTCTTGCGCGAATACTGCATTAAATATCAAGTCGCGGGACTGTGCCCGACCCGCGTCGGCAGGGGGACCTTTCAGATGCTGCGAACACGACTTCTGGCGGGAGTCGTCGCCCTGGCCCTGCCGATGGCGGCCTGTGCGACAGCGCAGAAGCCGCCCACCGCGGCGGCCACACCTGCTGCCGCGGCCAAGCCGGCGCGTGCGGGGCTCGATCCCAACGCGCGGCCCGATCCCTTTCCCTCGACTTACAAGCCGGCGCCGAGCGGGCCTGTGGTGATCGTCAACGCCAACATCTACACGGGCGTCGGTCCCCACATCGAGGGCGGCTCGCTGGTGATCCGCGATGGCAGGATCGTCGCCCTCGGCCGCGAGGTCGCCCGCCCCGCCGACGCCCGGGTGATCGACGCGGGCGGCCGCTGGCTGACCCCCGGCATCGTCGACCCCCACGCCCATATCGGCGCGGGCTCCAGCCCGACGGCGGCCAACGGCGACGGCAGCAACGAGAGCGGCCCTAACCCGGGGGGCATCTGGGTGGAGCACTCGGTCTGGACTCAGGACCCGATGTTCGAGCGGGCGCTGCAGGCCGGCGTCACGACCATGCAGATCCTTCCCGGCTCGGCGAACCTCTTCAATGGCCGCACGGTCACGCTGAAGAACGTTCCGGCGACGGCGCCCCAGGGCATGAAGTTCCCCGGCGCGCCCTATGGCCTGAAGATGGCCTGCGGCGAGAATCCCACGGGCGGTGGCGGCGGCAAGCCGGGCACCCGCGCCGGCGGCATGATGGGCTACCGCAACACCCTGATCTCCGCCCAGGAGTACGCCCAGCGCTGGGCCGACTGGAAGAAGCGCGGCTCGGGCGACCCGCCTCGGCGCGACCTGATGCTGGAGACCGTGGCCGGCGCCCTGAACGGCGAGATCAAGGTCCACATCCACTGCTACCGCGCGGACGAGATGATCCAGATGATCGATCTGTCCCATGAGTTCGGCTTCAAGATCGCCGCCTTCCACCATGCGCTGGAGGCCTTCAAGATCGCGCCGCTGCTGGCGCGCGAGAAGATCGCGGTGGTCACTTGGGCAGGTGACTGGTCCGGCTACAAGATGGAAGCCTATGATTCCGTGATGGAAAACGCCGCCTTCGTACAGAAGGCCGGCGGGATCGCCGCCATGCACTCCGACGACGTGCGCCTGATGCAACATCTGAACCAGGAGGCCGCGCGCGCCATGACCGCGGGGCGCGAAGCGGGGCTCGGGACGACGCCGGAAGACGCCATCGCCTGGGTGACGATCAACCCGGCGCGGATCATCGGCATCGACGACAGGACCGGCTCGCTCGAGGCCGGCAAGGCCGCCGACCTGGTGCTGTGGAGCGCCGATCCGCTCAGCGTCTACAGCTTGCCCGACCTCGTCTTCATCGATGGAGCCCTGGCCTACGACCGCGCGGCGCCGGGCGCGCAGCCCCGCTCGGACTTCGAACTCGGCAACGCCCGGCGGCCGGTCTCCCCGGCGCGCCCCGCGCCGCGTGGCCTGGGAGTGACGCAATGATCCGCCGCCTGTTGCTTTGCGCCGCCGCGACCTTCGCGCTGACGGCCGGCCCGGCCGCGGCCGAGACGGTGGCGATCGTCAACGCCCGGGTGCTGAGCCTGGGTCCGGCCGGCGACCTCGCCTCGGGATCGGTGCTGGTCCGCGACGGCAAGATCACGGCGGTGGGCGCCAAGGTCGCCTTGCCCCCCGGGGCGCGGGTGATCGACGCCAAGGGCCAGATCCTGACGCCGGGCCTCGTCGCCACCGTCTCGCCCATCGCCCTGAACGACACCATCGGCTCGGGCTACGGCGGCCGAGGTTCGAGCAACGCCCGGCTCAGCGCCGCATTCGACGTCCTCGACGACGTGAACCCCAACTCGCCGCAGATCCCGGAGGCGCGGATCGAAGGCGTGACGCGGGCCGTGATCACGCCCAACCCGCAGGGGCGCGCGCCCAATGGGCCGGCTCGCCTGTTCGGAGGTCAGGTGGCGGTGATCCACCTCGCCGAGGCGGCCGATCTCACGGTGAAGCCGCATGTGGCGGTCTATCTTGACGCGGGCGAGATGGGCGCGTTGGCGGCCGGCGGGTCACGCGCGGCCTTGTTCACCCAGCTCAGCCAGGCCCTGGCCGACGCGCGGACCTATGCGCGCAACCCGGCGGCGCTGGATCCCGCGCGCCTGGACGAACTGTCGCTGTCCCGGGCCGACCTCGCGGCGCTGGTCCTCGTGGCCCAGGGGCGAGAGCCGCTGCTGATCGAGGTGAACCGCGCCTCCGACATCCGCAACGTCCTGGCCTTCGCCCGTCAGGAGAAGGTCAAGGTGGTCATCTCGGGCGGTTCGGAGGCCTGGATGGTCGCGGCCGAGATCGCGGCGGCCGCCATCCCCGTGGTGATCGACGCCGAGGAGAACCAGGCGTTCCAGTGGGAGAACCTCAACGCCACCTACGAGAACGCCGCGATCCTGCAGAAGGCCGGCGTGCTGGTGGCCTTCAAGCCCAGCGTGGCGCGGATCGTCTTCCTGATCCGTACGCCTCGCTACATCGCCGGCCGGACGGCGCGGTTCGGGGTGACGCCACATCAGGCGCTGGAAGCGATCACGCTGAACCCGGCGAAGATCTTCGGTGTGGCCGACCGCTTCGGTTCCATCGAACCGGGCAAGGACGCCGACCTCGTCCTGTGGAGCGGCGATCCGCTGGAAACCACTAGCGTGGCCCGGATGGTGATGATCCGGGGCGTCGAGCAGCCCCTGACCGCGCGCAACCGGGCGCTCAGGGACCGGTATCTAGGAACGGTGAAGTAGCGCCGGTGATCTCCCCCTTCGTCAGGGGGAGATCGCGACGGCCTCAGGCGTGACCGACGGTCGGGTCTTCCTGGGCCTTGCGGGCCGCGTAGACCCCGGCGAAGTCGATGGGGTCGAGCAGGAAGGGCGGGAAGCCGCCTTCCGACGTCACCTCGGCGATGATCCGGCGTGCGAAGGGGAACAGGTAGCGCGGGCACTCGATGAGCAGCACCGGCTCCATCTCCTCGGCCGGCACGCCCGAGATGGCGAAAACGCCGCCGTACAGCAGCTCGACGTGGAACAGCGGGCCGTCCGAGCGCTGGGCGCGGGCCGAGAGCTTCAGGTCGACTTCGAACAGGCCGTCCTCGCGACCGCGCGCATTCATCTCGACGCCGAGGTCGATCTGCGGCTGGTCCTGGCTCGGACGCAGGGCGTCCGGCGCACGCGGGTTCTCCATCGACAGGTCGCGGATGAACTGGGCCAGGATGCGGATGCCGGGCTCTTGCGGCTGCGCCTGCGGCGCGCCGGCGCCAACGTCGATGTCGGTCATGATCGGGCTGGAATTCTCAAATGGGGCGCGGACATCGCGCCGGTTGGGGTCGAGCGGCTAACATGGGGGTCCCCATGATGCAACGTCGCCCCTGACGGCGGCGTTGGTGGGGACTATATAGGAATGTAAGGGGTAATCTGGTCTACGTAGCCCAGCTTCGTCCGAAAGTTCTCAGTTGCAGGTTCTCGAGCTCATCATCTTCGCCGGCCTCGCGGCCATCGTGCTGTACCAGCTCTACTCGGTGCTGGGCCGGCGCGTGGGACGCCAGCCCGAGGATAGCCCGGCGCCGGAAGTCACCGGCCCGTCGGCGCGCACGCTCGACCGCATGACCGAGCCCGCGGACGAGGGTGTGGAGCTGACCGGCCTCGCCGCGGTGAAGGCCAAGGACCCTTCGTTCGACATGAACCAGTTCCTCGCCGGCGCGAAGGGCGCCTACGAGATGGTCGTGAAGGCCTACGCCGACGGCGACAAGGCGACCCTTCAGAACCTGCTGTCGTCCCAGGTGTTCGACAGTTTCGCCGCCGCCATCGACCAGCGGGCCGCCGAGGGGCGCAGCGAGAGCGTGGAGTTCCTCCAGGCCCCGCGCGCCGATGTCGAGCGCGCCGACGTGGTCTCGGATGACCTGGCGCGCCTCACGGTGCGCTTCCTGGCCGAGTTCCGCAGCCGCTCCAAGGGTCCCGAGGGCGAGGCGGTGGACGATCGCCGCACGGCCGAGCTCTGGACCTTCGAGCGCCGGCTGAAGAGCCGCGATCCGAACTGGACCCTGGTCCACGTCGACGCCGCCGAGGCTTGATCGGCCTTGCGCGGGGGGATCGTCGCGGCCGTCGCCCTGGCGGCCCTCAGCCTCGCCGCCTGCGCCACCCCGGTCGAGCATGGCCCGATCCCGCCCGGCGCGCCGCAACCACCCGTCTACACGCCCCCGGCTCCGCAGCCTGAGCCGCCGCGACGCGTTCCGCTGAGCGCCCTGCCAGGCTGGGCGGCCGAGGACCATGACGCGGCCTTCGCCGCCTGGCGCTCGGTCTGCCAAGTCTCGAAGGAGCCGGGCATGTCCGAGCTGTGCAACCGCGCCCGCGCGGTCCGCGACACAGGCCCCGGCGTGGGCCGCGCCTTCCTGGAGGCCTTCTTCGAGGCGGAGGCCGCGCCCGGCGAGGGGGTGCTCACCGCCTATTTCGCGCCGGTCTACACGGCCCGCGCCCGTCCAGACGCCGAGTTCAGCGCTCCGGTGCGGCCGCGTCCCTCGGACATGATCGTCGAGAACGGCGCGGTGCTACAGGTCCTGCCCGACGGTACGCGCCAGCCCTATCCGGATCGAACGGGCATCGAGACGTCGCCCCTTGCCGCGCCCCTGGCCTGGATGCGGCCCGAGGAGTTGTTCTTTCTGCAGATCCAGGGCTCGGGCGTCCTGACCTTCGAGGACGGCCGACGGATGAAGGCGCTGTACGCGGCCCACAACGGCCGCACCTTCGTCGGCATCGCCAATCCCATGCGCGACCGGGGCCTGCTGACGCGCGACAACACCTCGGGCGAGGCGATCCGTCAGTGGCTGGCGGCCAATCGCGGGCCGGCGGCGGACGAGGTGATGCGCCTCAATCCCCGCTACGCCTTCTTCCGTCTGACCCCTGACGACGGCAAGCCGCCGCTGGGCGCCGCCAACGTCCCGTTGCCCAAGGGGCGCGCCATCGCGGTCGACCCGGCTTCGCACGCCTACGGCGAGCTGGTGTGGATCGACGGCCAGGCGCCGCTGCTCACCGGCGCCTTCCCCACCTATCGCCGCCTGGTCACCACCCTGGACACCGGTGGAGCGATCAAGGGCGAGGTGCGCGCGGACCTCTATCTCGGCGAGGGCGACGCCGCCGGCGTCGAGGCCGGACGGGTGCGACACACCCTCAAGCTCTGGCGGCTGGTCCCGAGGCCGTGAAACGTCCCCTGAAGCCCGAGGAGCTGCGGATCTGGGGGCTGGTCGCCGGCACCGTCCACCCGCTGCCGCCGCGCAAGGGCCCCAAGCAGCCGATGCCTCAGACCCTCGACGCGCCCGCCCGTATCGAGCCACAGCGCGTCGCCGAGATGGCCAGGGCGCTACGAGAGACGGTCGATCCCATCGAGCCCAACCGCAAGCACCGGATCAGCCGGGAGCGCGAGGAGATCGGGGCCCGCATCGACCTGCATGGCCTGACCCAGGAGCGGGCGCTGACGGCGCTGGAAGGCTTCCTCGAACGATCGTGGCGCGAGGGCTACCGGGCGGTGCTGGTCATCACGGGCAAGGGCGTGCAGGGCGACGGCGTCCTGCGCCGGCGGGTTCCGGAATGGCTGGGCTCGCCGCACCTCTCCCACATCGTGGCGGGCATCTCCGAGGCGCATAAGCGGCACGGCGGGGCCGGGGCGCTCTACGTGGCGCTGAAGCGCCGACCGCGGGCGCTGTGAGTCGGAACTAGGCCTTGCGGGCGGCTTTCTCGGTGAGGCCCGATGTGCCCTCGCGGGCTTCCAGGCGTTCGGCGACCTCGTCCAGGCTGACCCCGGCCGCGGCGATCAGCACCAGCCAGTGGTACATCAGGTCGGCGCTCTCGGCGGTGAGGGCGTCACGGTCGCCCTGGGCCGCGGCGATCACGGCCTCGACCGCTTCCTCGCCCATCTTCTTGGCGGCGCGGTCGATGTCGGCCAGCAACTGGGCGGTATAGGACGTCGAGGTGTCCCCGCCCTTGCGGCTCTCGATGGTCTCGGCCAGGCGGCCGATCACGGCGGTGAAGCGGCTCATGCGGATACGGGCTCCGTCAGGCGCACGGGGATGCCGGCGGCGGCCATGGCCGACTTGGCCTCGCCGATCGAGACCTCGCCGAAGTGGAAGATCGAGGCGGCCAGCACCGCGTCGGCCCCCGCCTGCACACCTTCGACCAGATGGCGGGTATTGCCGGCGCCGCCCGAGGCGATCACCGGCACCGAGACCGCGGAGCTGACCGCGCGGACCAGTTCCAGGTCGTAGCCGATCTTGGCGCCGTCGCGGTCCATGGAGGTCAGCAGGATCTCGCCGGCGCCCTTCGCCACCACCTCGGCGGCGTAGGCCACGGCGTCCAGGCCGGTGGGATTGCGCCCGCCGTGGGTGAAGACCTCCCAGCGCCCGTCGACGCGCTTCGCATCGACAGACACGACCACGGCCTGGCTGCCGAAGGCGTCGGCGCAGCGGCTGACCACGTCGCGGTCGTTCACGGCGGCGGTCATGATCGAGATCTTGTCGGCCCCGGCCAGCAGCAGGCGGCGGCCGTCCTCGACGCTGCGCACCCCGCCGCCCACGCTGAGCGGCATGAAGCAGACCTCGGCGGTTCGGCGCACCACATCCAGGATGGTGCCGCGGTTCTCGTGGCTGGCCGTGATGTCCAGGAACATCAGCTCATCGGCGCCGGCCGCGTCATAGGCCTGAGCCTGCTCGACGGGGTCGCCCGCGTCGACCAGGTTCACGAACTGCACGCCCTTCACCACCCGGCCGTCCTTCACGTCCAGGCAGGGGATCAGGCGGACCTTCAGGCCGCTGGTCACGCCGCGACCCCCAGGGCCTCGGCCGGGTCGATGGCGCCGTTGTAGAGCGCCCGGCCCAGCACCGCGCCGGCCACCGGCACGCCCTTGCGGGCCTTCAGTTTCACGATGTCGTCCACGCTGGCCAGGCCGCCGGCGGCGATCACCGGGATCGAGACGGCGTCGGCCATCGCGCCGAAGGCGTCGACGTTGAAGCCCATCACGGTGCCGTCCCGGTCGATGTCGGTGACGATCAGCGCGGCGACGCCCGCGTCCTCGAAGCGTTTCGCCACCGTGATCGCGTCCAGGTCGGAGTCCGCGGTCCAGCCGTCCACCGCCACCTTGCCGGCGCGCACGTCGACGCTGACGGCGATCTGTTCGGGCCAGCGCCGCGCGGCCTCGATGACGATCTCGGGCTGCTTCACGGCCACGGTGCCCAGGATCACCCGGCTGACCCCCGCCTCGATCCAGCGCTCGATGTCGGCCAGGGTGCGGATGCCGCCGCCGAGCTGCACCGGGATCGACACCGACGACAGGATGGCCTCGACCGCCGAGGCGTTGATCGCCTTGCCCTGCACCGCGCCGTTCAAGTCGACCACGTGCACCCAGTGGAAGCCCGCGTCGGCGAAGGCCTTGGCCTGGGCGCCCGGGTCGTTGTTGAAGACCGTGGCCGTGGACAGGTCGCCGTGCAGGACGCGCACGCACTGGCCGTCCTTCAGGTCGATGGCCGGATAGAGGATCAAGGTCGCCACTCCAGGAAGCTGGCCAGGAGCCCGAGCCCGGCGGATTGGGATTTCTCGGGGTGGAACTGCACCCCTGCCATGTTGCCCCGCGCGACGGCGGCGGGGAAGCGGCCGCCGTGGTCGACCCAGGCGGCGACGTCGCGGTCGTCCTCGGCGAACATGGCGAACGAATGGGTGAAGTAGACCGGCTGGCCGGCCTTGGGCCCCGCCAGCATCGGCAGGTCGGTGACCGCCTCCAGCGTGTTCCAGCCCATGTGCGGCACCTTCAGCGCCGGATCGGACGGCACGATCTTGCGCACGTCGCCCGCGATCCAGCCCAGGCCCTCGGTGACGCCGAACTCGTGGCCTCGGCTGGCCATCAGCTGCATGCCCACGCAGATGCCGAGGAACGGGACGCCGCGGTCCTTCACCGCCACGTTCATGGCCTCGATCACCCCGTCGCGGGCGGTCAGCGCGCCCATGCAGGCGGCGAAGGCGCCCACGCCGGGCAGCACCACCGCGTCGGCGGCGGACACGATCGCGGGATCGTGGGTGACCACGATGTCCGCACGCCCGTCGGCCGCGCGGACGAGGGCCTTTTCGGCCGAGCGAAGGTTGCCCGACCCATAGTCGATCAGGGCGACGCTCTTCATGGGTGTCCTTTCCTCTCGTCAGCCGGACGGAAAACCGCTCCGCACTTTTCCTGGCTGTCGAGCCCTAGAGCACGCCCTTGGTGGAGGGGGCGTGGCCGTGGGTCTTGGGGTCGAGTTCGACGGCCTGGCGCACCGCCCGGGCCAGGGCCTTGAAGCCGCTCTCGGCGATGTGGTGGCTGTTGGCGCCGTACAGCGTCTCCAGGTGCACGCACGCGCCGGCGTTCATGGCGAACGCGTGGTGGAACTCCTTGAAGAGCTCGGTGTCCATGTCGCCGACCTTGGGCGTCAGGAATTCCACCTTCCAGATCAGGTAGGGGCGGTTGGAGAAGTCGATGGCGCAGCGCGCCAGGGTCTCGTCCATCGGGATGTAGGCGTGGCCGAACCGACGAATGCCCTTGAAGCCGTCGAGGGCCTCCTTGATCGCCTGGCCCAGGACGATGCCCGTGTCTTCGACCGTGTGGTGCATGTCGATGTGCAGGTCGCCCTTGGTCTCGACCTCGATGTCGATGCCGCCGTGGCGGGCGAAGCTGTCCAGCATGTGGTCGAAGAAACCGATCCCGGTGGAGACCTTCGACACACCCGTACCGTCCAGGTCCACGGCGACGCGGATCTGGGTTTCCTTGGTGTTGCGGACGACTTCGGCCTTGCGGCTCATCCGATCAGTATCCCTTCGAGGCGGCCAGTTCGGCTAGCGAGACCGACGGGCGCGGGCCGTAGTGAGAGATCACCTCCGCCGCCGCCAGGCTGGCGAGCTTGCCGCATTGCTGCAGCGGACGCCCCCGCGACAGGCCGAACATGAACCCGGCCGCGTATTGGTCGCCCGCGCCCGTCGAGTCCACGACTTTTTCCACAGGGTCGACGGCGACGGTCAGGCGCTCGCCGTGATCCAGGATCACCGAGCCCTTCTCCGAGCGGGTGACGGCGGCGATCTTGACGTGTGGCTTGAGGGCCTCCAGCGCCTGATCGAAGTCGTCGGTCTGGAACAGCGACTTCAGCTCGTCCTCGTTGGCGAACAGCAGGTCGACCTGGCCTTCGATGAAGCCCAGCAGGGCCCCGCGGTGGCGCTCGACCACGAAGCTGTCCGACAGGGTCAGGGCGATCATCCGGCCCGCGCCGTGCGCCAGGGCGGCGGCCTTGGCGAAGGCCCGGCGGGCCGCTTCGGCGTCGAAGAGGTAGCCTTCGAGGTAGACGATCTTGGCCGCCTCCACGATGTCCTTCTCGACGTCGTCGTCGGTGAACTCCACCGAGGCGCCCAGGAAGGTGCACATGGTGCGCTGGCCGTCGGGGGTGACGTTGATCATCGAGACGGCCGTGGCGGGCCCGCCCACCAGGGGCTGGTTCTCGAAGCGGGCGCCGATGCCGCGCATGTCCTTGGCGAAGGTGCGGCCCAGCTGGTCGTCGGCGACCTTGCCCATGAAGGCGCCCTTGCCGCCGAAGCTGGCCAGGCCCGCGATGGTGTTGGCGGCCGAGCCGCCCGAGGCCTCCACCGCCTGGGCCATCTTCGAATAGAGCGCGGCGCTGGCCTTGGGATCGACCAGCATCATGGCACCCTTGGTGAGCCCGTTCTCGCTGAGGAACGCATCGGTGCACGGCGCGATCACGTCGACGATGGCGTTGCCGATGGCGGCGACGTCGTAAAGCTCGGGCATGCTTGGGCTTTCCCCTGGGGTGTCAGCGGGCCGCTTACAGGGAAAGGGGCGGCGAGGCTAGCGGCAGGCGCGCGAAGGCGCCCCGGGACGCGGATGCGGCCGGGGGTGGTGGTCCTAGTGGCGTCAGTTGCTCCCCCGCTGGGGGAGCTGTCGGCGAATGCCGACTGAGGGGGTCCTCAACGGTTTGAGCGGACCCCCTCCGTCGCCTTGGCGACACCTCCCCCGAGGGGGGGAGGAATGGCGGTGGGTCAGGCGGAGCTTTCGTGTTGGGGCGCCAGTGGAGGATCGGCTGGAGGTGTGGTGACGGCCCCTTCTGGCTCCTCGGCCTCCGCCTTCGGCCAGCCCCAGGGCGGTTCGCGTTCGTCGGGATGCTCGAGGTCGCGCCAGGTCTCGGCGAGGGGCTCGGGATAGCCCAGCCGGCCGCAGAGCCAGCGGACCTGGGCGTCGATATCGGCCTCGGCGAAGTCGTAACGTTCGATCCAGTCGCCGATCTCGACCTCGATGCGCTCGCAGAGGGTCACGATGGCCTTGTCGCTGCTGTGGCCCACCGCATGGGCGATGCGGGCCATGGCGTCCTCCAAGTCGGCGGCGCGCTCGCCGCAGGCCCGTTCGCGCGGGTCGGGGGGCGGCTCGCGAGAGGTGAGCGCCGGACGGGCGGCGGCCTGCCCGGCCTCGCGGGCGAGCCTGGATTTCAGCAGCAGGGTCTGGCGCACGCAGCGGGAGAGGCGGGACTGGGTGAGGCTGAGGGCGTTGAGCTCGGTGGTGTCCTCGGCGGCCATCAGCTCGCCATGCACGCGCTCGACCGCCGCCATGCCGACCGCCGCGAGGCGGGCGAGCATGGTGACGTCGGGGTCGACGGCGTCAGGCGCGGAGTCTGGCGGCAGGGCCTCGGACATGGCCGCGAGGGAAACACGGCGCTACGACAGATTCGGTCGTAGATGGTGTGGTTCGACGGACACGATGTTGAGGTGTCGTGCCTTCGCTGAGGGCCGCGAACGGACCTGCGAACGTCATCTATGGGTGGATTGTGTTGAAAAAGGCCGGTTGAAGCAGCGCCTTGTGGCTGATTCACTCTCCTGACGGCAGGAGGGTGCGGCGATGATGGGTGATCGGCGGGTCGACCAGGGGGCGCTGTTCTACGAG
>JBFMGV010000045.1:0-3956 GCA_040752615.1 Pseudomonadota bacterium
GCCTTAGCCATTGGGGAAATCCTTCTTGCTGTAGCGGCGCAGCACCGTCATCGGCGATGGCGAGCTGCCGCCCCACCAGCTGCGGTTCCGGGCCCGGCCCTTCGTCTCAAACCACATGAAAAGGACGCGGAACGCGTTGTGGTCGTGTTTGACGACGGCGCGGAAGAGGAAGTGCAGCCCCACCCCGAGGCTGAGGTAAAGGAGGCTGTGTCCGACCAGGTAGACGAAGCCGGTGACGATGACATTCATCCCCATGGCTTCGACCGGGACGCCTAGGACCATGGCCGGGCGCGTGCAGGCCAGAAACAGCGTGTCTTCAGTGATGCGTTCGTCGTCTTCCATGACGGGGGGACCTCATCCGCTGCGCGACAGCCCCCCGGCGTCACGGAGCATGATGGCGGGCGGCTAGGCCGCGCCGCCCGTCAGGAGGTTCACGATCTCCGCCGCGCCGAAGACGACGATGATCCCCACGACCACGATCGCCATGCGGCGGAAGTCGAAGATCCCGAACATGGCGAGGATGCCCATCACCACGATCGCGATCACCGCCAATAGCCGGGCGGTGTTGCCTGTCAGGATATTGAGGACGTTCTGCAGCAATCCTTCGACGTTCTGGGCTGCGGCCGGCTCGGCTAGGCCGAGCGTCAGGACGAGGACGGCGAAGGCGACGGCGCCGATCCGCCGCGCGGTCGTGATCCGCGCGCCGACCGGCCTAGGTGCGATGGCTTGTGGGCTCATCATGGGGGGCTGGCTCCTGCTTCTCTGTTTCGAGAATTATCGGGCCGAAGTAGTTGTACGCGTCCCGACAATGGGCGACCGCAGCGGACAAGTGTTTGTACCGCTTCGGCTTCGTAGAGCCGTAGACGGAGACCAGATGTTCTCCGCTCTTCCAGCTCAACGTGACGTACATGGTCCATGTACTTTCGGTCGCCTCGACGATCCGCACGCCGACAATCCTGCCGCTCTTTGGCCGCAGGCTGGTCAGCATTCGCTCTCGGATCGTCCCGTCGGGCATACGCCCCACCCCCAAGCTCACAAGGGGTGCAGCATACGTCGGCGGGCCAGCGGTGGTCACGTTTGACGTTGGTGAAGGCGATCAACTTGTTCACCTTCTAAACACGAGGATGGGGGACGCCCTGGTCCGGGCGAACACGTCCCAGGCCGGGGGCGGCGGCTCGGCTGGAACCGGACCGGCGCCCAGGTTCTCCGCAGCGATCTGTCGAGCAACCTCGGCCGGTGTCAGCACCGGCGGCGCTGCATAGGCGCCGCCGATCGCCGGCACGACCTGGCCTGCGGCAGCCTCGACCTTGGCGACATAGCCGTTGGTGAACCCGCGGCCGTGGTCGCCCGTGTTGTAGGCGGAGAACGCCATGCGCAGCGCCTGCTGCCGGGGCGCCGTTCGTGCAGCGCTCACGTAACCGGCCTCGAGCACCCTTGCGGCCCCGGCCAGGTTTCGGCAGGGGTCGAAGGCGTCGGCGACCGTCATGCCCAGCCAGCCCAGGTTCTTGCTATTGATCTGCGCCAGTCCCAGGTCGACGCTGCGGCCCTGTCGGATCAGGGTCTCTGCAGTTCGGATCGCTTCATTCGCGGTGCGCGCCGGAGGAGGGTCTGCGGCGCCATTGACGTTGATGGCCAATGGATTGAAGCGGCTTTCCACCTGGACGACGCTGAGCATCGTTTCGGGGGCGACGGTCGGCGCGCACCGCTGGGCCAACGTCAGGACGGCGGCGAGCTCCAAGATCATTTCTGGGCTCCTGTCGCCTGCTGGGGTTGTGCGGCGGGACCGACGCCACCGCCGAAGTCCTTGCTGGGCAAGGCTTCAGGGTGTTTGACAGGCCCTCTCAACTGCAATCGCGACGCGAGCGTCATCATTTGCCGCGCAGCTGGGCCACGCGCCCTCAAGCCGGATACTTGCCCGGAAAATGTCGCATTTCCTGACAAATCCGACACTAACCCCGTGCGGATTCGCCGATCAAGTGCTATTTTGGGGGGAGTGGGCAGAAAGCCTGGTGCAACCCTGCGGCGCATGGAAAGAGAAGGCAAGCGGAGCCATTGTGTTTTTCAAGCTGAGTCCCATACTGGAACAGGGCGCGAACACGATTCCGTGCCTGTGGCTCTCGGCCGACTCGCAAAACCGCGCCATTCTGCGCGGGAGATCAGCGGCCGGTCGCCGGCCGGGCCGTTCAATGGGACGGCGGCTAGACCGCCCGGGAAGCAGGGCATCATCTTTCGGCGCGCGTCAGGCGAGCCTGACCGAAGGCGGGAAAGGCGCCGGCAGCACCCCATGAACACGAGGACGGACCCGCACCCGATCCGGGATTTCTTCATCTCCGACCTGGTCGACTACGCGCCCAAGGACAGCGCGGAGATGATGGAGCGTCCGTTCTTTTCGATCTCCAAGCGCAAGCGCAACAAGTCGATCCACTACGAGAGCCCCGACGGGAAGCTGTGGATCAAGGTCAACGCCAACCCCACCCACGGCATGGCGACGATCTGGGACGCCGACATTCTGATCTGGTGCATTTCGCGGATCATGGCGCAGAAGGACGCGGGCAAGAACGAGGTCCGGCCGATCATTCACACGACCCCCTATGAGCTGCTGCGCGGGATCGCGCGCAGCACGGGCGGGCAGGACTATGTCGAGCTGATGAAGGCGATCCGCCGCCTGCGGACCACTGAGGTTGAGACCAACATCCGGGCCGGCAAGCGTCGCTATATCGCCTTCCACTATCTCGGGGACATCGAAGGCGATGGGGAAAGCCCGGAAGATCCCGAGCAGCTGAAATCCCTGACTCTGCGCGTCCCTGATTGGCTGCTCGAGGGCATCATGGGCGGCCACGTCCTGACGCTCGATCGGGAGTATTTCCTGCTCACCGGCGGCATCGAGAGGGCCATCTATCGTGTGGCCCGCAAGCACGCGGGAAATCAGCCGAAGGGCTGGGTCTGCAAGATGGAGACCCTGCATACGAAGACCGGCAGCGAATCGCCGCTGAAGAAATTCACCTTCCGGCTCCGGGAGATGTGCCGCAACGACGAGCTCCCCCGCTATGCGATGAAGGAGACCAAGACCCAGGACGGCAGCGCCGCGGTGCTCTTCATCGACCGGTCGTTCCTGAGCGAGCAGGCGGCCGAGCGCCGCGCGGCGGACGTCGGCCAGCGACATCGGGAAGACGGCCGCACGGCCTGGATCGACGCCGATCGCGATCCGCGGGACTTCGAACTGGCGTGGTCCGCCTGGATAGAGAAGGGCCACGCGCCGTCCGAGTTCGCGGTCGCTTGCAGCGACAAGCGCGCGATCATGCCCACCTAGTGCGTCGGGGTAACAGGAACCCGCCCTCATCCGATGGGGCCGCCAGCACATGAGACTCGGTGTTTTAGGAACCGGCGCGGGGGCGGAGTCACCGAGTGAGGTGCGATTCGTTGCGATTCGGCGAGTCCAAAGCGGTCAATGTCGGGGTTTCAGGAACCCAGCACCGACTTTGAGTCGATCAGTAGGCGCCGATTCTGGGTGAAGCGCGAGTCCGACATGTCGCATTACTCAGGAAATCCGCCATCTCCGCTTGGAAAGCCCATCCTCGGGGTTTTAGGAACCGTGGAGCGCAGACCAAGAACTGCGGATCCTCGGGGTTTCAGGAACCGACCGGACGCTGGTCGAGAGCGTTCCCCTGACCTGTCGGCCCGACGGAGAGTATCGGGGTATTGGGAACCGGCTCCATCGGTGGATCAGGAACCTAGAATCACGGGGTATTCGGGACCGGCTTTCGTGGTAACAGGAACCGACTCACGGGGTTTCAGGAACCGCACATTCGAAAAACGCAAGTTTTTCTAAGTGTTAAAGCGGTTATCCACAGCCCTTAACGCCTTAACTTCAATCTCTAACAGAATCTCTCTTAACGCAGCCGCGGCCGAAACATCTGGAAAGACGCCGCCTCTTGGGGGCTTCGCCCCCGCCGGCT
>JBFMGV010000046.1:0-7724 GCA_040752615.1 Pseudomonadota bacterium
GACCTGTCGATGCACGCCCTGTCCGGCGAGTTCGCGGGCCGGGCGGCGGCCGCCCGCCGCGCCGGCTGCGACGTGGTCCTGCACTGCAACGGCGACCTGGCCGAGATGCGCGCCGTGGTCGCCGGCGCCGGTCGCCTCGCCGGGCCCTCCGCGCGCCGGGCCCAGTCGGCGCTGGCCCGGCTGCCCGCCGCCGCCGAACCGTTCGACGCCTCGGCGGAGCGCGCCCGGTTCGACGCCGCCTTCGAGGGGAGGCTCGCGGCATGAGCGGCGGTTTCCAGCCCAGTCTCGACTTCTCGGCCGCCAACACCGCCGCCGAGGACGGCGAGGCCCTGATCATCGACGTGGAGGGCTACGAGGGGCCGCTGCATGTCCTGCTGGCCCTGGCCCGCACCCAGAAGGTCGACCTGCTGAAGCTGTCGATCCTCAAGCTGGCCGAGCAGTACCTGTCCTTCGTGCAGGAGGCGCGCCGCCGCCGCTTCTCGCTGGCGGCCGACTACCTGGTGATGGCCGCTTGGCTGGCCTACCTGAAGTCACGCCTGCTGTTGCCCAAGACCGAGCAGCCCAAGGCCGAGGAGCCACCCGCCGAGGAGGTGGCCCAGCGGCTGGCGTTCCGCCTGGCAAAGCTGGAAGCCATGCGCAACGCCTCGGAGGCCCTGCGCGCCCGGCCGCAGCTCGGCCAGGAGGTGTTCGCCAGGGGTGATCCGGAGGCGATCCGGGTGATCCCGTCCGGCCGCATCGAGGGCGACCTCTACAGCCTGATGAGCGCCTACATCGGCCAGCGCCAGAAGGAGCTGAAGCGGACCTACAAGCCCTACATCCCCACCGCCTATGCGCTGGAGGACGCCCGCGACCGCCTGCGCCGGCTGCTGCCGGACCTGGAGCGCTGGACGCCGCTGACCGGGGTCGCGCCGATGGGGACGCCCACCGCCGGCCCCAGCCGCGCGTCCTATGTGGCCTCGACCTTGTCGGCGAGCCTGGAACTGGTGAAGGAGGGGGCGCTGGAGGCCCGTCAGCTGGAGGCCTTCGCCGACATCTACCTGCGGGCGCGCAAGGCGCCGGCGGCGGGTGAGGGGAGCGCCCCGGCATGAGCGATCCTGCCCAGACCGCCCGCGAGATCGAGGCGCTGCTGTTCGCCGCCGCCTCGCCGCTGACGGTGGACGACCTGGCCGAGCGCCTGCCCGAGGGGGCGGACATCGGCGCCGGGCTGATGTTGCTGTCCGAGATCTATGCGGGCCGGGGCGTGGTCCTGGCCAATGTGGCCGGCGGCTGGCGCTTCCAGACCGCCGAGGACCTGGCCTGGCTGATGACCGAGGAGCGGGAGGAGCCGCGCCGCCTTTCCAAGGCCGCTCAGGAGACCCTTGCGATCATCGCCTATCACCAGCCGGTGACCCGGGCCGAGATCGAGTCGGTGCGCGGCGTGCAGGCCAGCAAGGGTACGCTGGACGTTCTGTTGGAACTGGGTCTGGTGCGGATGCGCGGCCGTCGGCGCACGCCCGGTCGGCCGGTCACCTACGGCACCACCGACGCCTTCCTCGAGCACTATGGTCTGGCCAGCCTCGGCGACCTGCCGGGGATGGCGGAGATGAAGGCCGCCGGCCTGCTGTCGCTGGACCTGCCGGCCGACTTCACGGTGCCGAATCCCGAGGCGCCGGTCATGGATGAGGACCCGCTGGACGGCGACGCGCCCGAATTCCACGTCGATTTCCTCGGCGAGGACGAACCAGCGGGATGAGGACAATCGCCGCGTTGGCTTGTGCGCGGCGGAACGACTATATAGCGGCCGAATAGAACGGGCGGCGGCGTCGTGCCGCCTCGACCCAAGGAGTGGACAGCGCATGGGCGCCCTCAGCATCTGGCACATTGCCCTCATCGTCGTCGTGTTCGCCCTGCTGTTCGGCGGGCGCGGCAAGATCTCGGGCCTCATGGGCGACACCGCCAAGGGCATCCGCGCCTTCCGCGAGGGCCTGAAGGGCGAGGACGCGCCGGAAGAGGCGGGCAAGTCCCTGCCGAAGGACGAGAAGGACAGCGCGCGCGGCTGAGCGCGGCGGCTGTGACACGGATTTCGCGCCGGCTGCCTTGATGGCGCCGGCGCTTCTCATTAGGCGTCCCTGATGCTTCCCGAAATCGGCGGTCTCGAGTGGCTGGTGATCGCGGTGGTCGCGCTTGTCGTGATCGGCCCGAAGGACCTGCCCATCATGATGCGCAAGCTGGGCCAGTTCACGGCCAAGCTGCGCGGCATGGCGAACGAGTTCCGCGCCAGCTTCGACGAAATGGCCCGGCAGTCCGAGCTGGATGAGCTGCGCAAGGAGGTCGAGGCCATGCGCCGCGGCCAGTTCGCGGACATGTCCTCCCACGACGCCGAGTTCAGGAAGACGGTCAGCGAGATCGAGCACGGCATGTCCGACGTGGGCGTCCAGCTGCATCCGCCGATGAGCTATCAGTACGACACCACCGAGGCGCCGCCGCCGCCGGTGGACGCCGCCGCTGCCGAGGCGCCGGCTCCGGTCGCGATCTCCGACGCGCCGCCCAAGGCGGCCCGCAAGCCCGGCGCCAGGAAGCCCGCCAAGAAGGCCAAGGTCGAGACGGCGAGCGCGCCGATCGTCGAAGGCCCCAAGCCGCGCAAGCCGCGCGCCAAGAAGACTGTCGAGGCCGGTTCGTGAGCTACCACGACGACGAAGCCGACATCGAAGGCTCGCGCGCGCCGCTGCTGGAGCACCTGGTCGAGCTGCGCAAGCGGCTGATCATCTGCGTCGTGGCCGTGGTGATCGGCTTCGCGTTCTGCTTCTACTTCTCGCCGCGGATCTACACGATCCTGCTGCACCCCTTCGAGCTGGCGGGCCAGATCTTCGCGGCCCAGCAGAAGGGGCACGCCAACGGGGCGTTCGACCTGCTGTTCGTGGTGCTGGGGTTGAAGAGCGTCTCGGCCGTCACCGGCGCGACGCCCTCGCTGATCTTCACCGCGCCGCTGGAGTTCTTCTTCACCAAGCTCAAGCTGGCTGGCTTCGGCGCGGTGGTGCTGAGCTTCCCGGTGCTGGCCTGGCAGACCTACGCCTTCGTGGCCCCCGGCCTCTACAAGCGCGAGCGCAAGGCCTTCCTGCCGTTCCTGGCGGCGGCCCCGGCGCTGTTCCTGGCCGGCGCGGCCCTGGTCTACTTCATCATCCTGCCGTTCGTGCTGTGGTTCTCCCTGAGCCAGCAGATCGTCGGCGCCACCGGCATCCAGGTGCAGATGCTGCCCAAGGTGTCGGACTACCTGTCCCTGGTGACGACCCTGCTGCTGGCCTTCGGCCTCTGCTTCCAGCTGCCGGTGGTGCTGACCCTGCTGGGTCTGGCCGGGATCGTGAATTCCAGCATGCTGTGGAAGGGCTGGCGGTACGCCGTCTTCGCCGTGGTGGTGGTCGCCGCCGTGGTGACGCCGCCCGACCCGATCAGCCAGCTGCTGCTCGCGACACCGATCATCATGCTCTACTTCGTGTCCGTCGGCTGCGTGAAGCTGATCGAGCTGCGGCGTAAGAAGGAAGACCCCGAAGCGGGCACGGACATCGTTCAGGTCTGACGCCCGGTCCAAAGGGTTGGCGCGCCTTCCGACGCGCTCTAGACAGAGCCGCCTAACCTCAAGCGGGTCCCATGCACGATATCCGAGCCATTCGCGAAACCCCCGAGCTTTATGAGAAAGCATGGGCGGCGAAGGGCTCGTCCGGCCGCGTCGCCGAGATCCTGGAGCTGGACGCGAAGTTGCGCGCCGCCCAGACAGCGGGGCAGGCGGCCCAGGCCGAGCGCAACGACGCCTCCAAGAAGATCGGCCAGGCCAAGGCCCAGAAGAACGAGGAAGAGGCCCAGCGCCTGATGGCGCAGGTCGAGACGCTGAAGGGCCTCCTGGCCGAGCAGGCCGAGGTCGAGCGCGCGGCTGGCGAGGGCCTGCGCGACCTGCTGTCCTCGCTGCCGAACATCCCGTTCCCCGACGTGCCGGCCGGCGCCGACGAGCACGACAACGTTGAGGTTCGCCGATGGGGTGAGCCCTTCGCCATCTCCAACCCCAAGGACCACGTCGACATCGGCGAGGGCCTGGGTCTGCTCGACTTCGAGGCCGCCACCCGCATGAGCGGCGCGCGCTTCACCGTCCTGAAGGGCCAGCTCGCCCGCCTGGAACGCGCCGTCGGCCAGTTCATGCTGGACCTGCAGACCCAGGAGCATGGGTACACCGAGGTTTCGCCGCCGCTGCTGGTCAACGACGCGGCCGCCTACGGCACCGACAAGCTGCCGAAGTTCGCCGAGGATCTGTTCCAGACCACAGACGGCCGCTGGCTGATCCCCACCGCCGAGGTGCCGCTGACCAGCCTCGTCATGGACCAGATCGTCGCCGACGAGGTGCTGCCGCTGCGCTACACGGCGCTGACGCCCTGCTTCCGCTCCGAGGCCGGCGCCTCGGGCCGCGACACCCGCGGCATGATCCGCCAGCACCAGTTCTACAAGGTCGAGCTGGTCTCGATCGTCGATCCCGAGACGTCGCAGGACGAGCACGAGCGCATGGTCTCTTGCGCCGAGGCCGTCCTGAAGCGCCTGGAGCTGCCCTTCCGCACCATGCTGCTCTGCACGGGCGACATGGGTTTCGGCGCGCGCAAGACCTACGACCTCGAGGTCTGGCTGCCCAGCCAGGGCAAGTACCGCGAGATCAGCTCGTGCTCGAACTGCGGTGACTTCCAGGCCCGCCGGATGGACGCGCGCACCAAGAAGGCCGGGGAGAAGGGGACGCGCTTCGTGCACACCCTGAACGGCTCGGGCCTGGCCGTGGGCCGGACCCTGGTGGCGATCATGGAGAACTACCAGGACGAGGACGGCCGCATCGCCATCCCGCAGGCGCTGCATCCCTATCTGCCGGGCCTGACCCACATCGGGGGGGGCAAGTGAGCAACACGAACGCCGCTTTCGCAGGGACGACAGCTTGAGGATCCTCCTCACCAACGACGACGGCATCCACGCCGAGGGCCTGGAATCGCTGGAGCGCATCGCCCGCGCCCTGTCCGACGACGTGTGGATCGTGGCGCCGGAGTACGAGCGTTCGGGCGCCAGCCGGGCCCTGACCCTGGACGAGCCGATCCGCGTGCGGAAGGTGGGCGAGCGCAAGTTCTCCACCACCGGCACGCCCACCGACTGCGTGATGCTGGGCGTCCACGAGCTGGTCGAGGGCCGCAAGCCCGATCTGGTGCTCTCCGGCGTCAACCGAGGCGCCAACCTGGCCGAGGACGTGACCCTGTCGGGCACCGTGGCCGGCGCGATCGAGGGCATGGCGCTCGGCATCCCGTCCATCGCGCTCTCGCAGATGGGCTTCTACGAGCCGGGGACCAGCTACGAGGCGTCCGAGACCTTCGGGCCGGGGATCGTGAAGCGGCTGGTAGAGATCGGCTGGCCCAAGGACGTGATCCTCAACATCAACTTCCCCAACGGGCTGATCGACCGGATCACCGAGGTGGAGGTCACCCGCCAGGGCTTCCGCGACGTGCATGTGCGCCACGCCGAGAAGCGTACCGACCTGCGCGGCAAGGAGTACTACTGGATGGGCTTCCGCATGGAGAAGTCCAGTCCGGCCGAGGGCACGGACCTGCACGCGCTCTACAACGGCAAGATCTCCGTGACCCCGCTGCACATCGACCTGACGCACATGCAGACCGTCCGCGATCTCAAGGGACAGCTCGGCGGCGTCCCGCCGAAGGTCTGAGCATGGCCGAGCAAGACGACACGCCCGAGACCCAGATGGCGCGCCTGATCCTGGCGTTGCGCGGCCAGGGGGTGACCGATCCCAAGGTGCTGAACGTCATCGAGAAGACGCCGCGGCCGCTCTTCACCCAGGAGCTGTTCAAGGACCGGGCGTTCGAGGATTCGGCCCTGCCGATCGCCTGCGGCCAGACCATCAGCCAGCCGTTCATCGTCGGCCTGATGACCCAGGCCCTGAAGATCGACAAGCGCGACCGGGTGCTCGAGATCGGCACCGGCAGCGGCTACCAGACCACGATCCTCTCGAAGCTGGCCCGGCTGGTCTACACGGTGGAGCGGTACCGCACGCTGATGAAGGAGGCCGAGGGTCGCTTCAAGCAGCTGGGCCTGACCAACGTGGTCACCCGCTTCGGCGACGGCGGGGAGGGGTGGCCCGAGCAGGCGCCCTTCGACCGGGTCATGATCACCGCCGCCGCGCCGGGCGAGCCCAAGGCGCTGCTGTCGCAGCTGAAGCCCAACGGCGTCCTTGTGGCGCCTATCGGCAAGGGGCCTGTTCAGATCCTCCGTCGCTACACGGGAGACGGGAAGGGCGGCTTCGACGTGGAGGACCTGATCGAGGTCCGGTTCGTCCCCCTGCTGGATGGCGTGGCCAAGGAGCTCTGACGAGTTCGTGTTGCGAGGCGTTTGCGGGTGGCGGGGGCGCAGCCGCGCCGCCATCATTCCACCCCACGCCCCGATGATTCCTTCAAAAAAAGCACTACCGGAGCGGCGATGCCTCCTCACTTCGAACGCACGGCCCTGATCCTCCTCGCCGGCACCGCGCTGACGGCCTGCGCCAGCCCGCAGTACCCGGTGACCGCCCCGCTCGTTCAGCTGCCTCCGCCCGCGGCCGCGCCGATGGCGCCGTCTCCGTCGCAGGTGGCCGCCGCCCCGGACGAGCCTCCGGCCGCCGTGGTCCGCAGCGCGCCGGTCGAGACCGCGCAGCTCGCGCCCCTGGCGCCGGCCGCGCCGCCGCCCGCCGCCCCCGCGCCGGGCTCCCTGGCGCGCGCAACGGCCCCCGCGCCGGTGCTGGCCTTCGCGCCGCCGGCCGTCGACACCGCCTCGCGCTCGCGGTCGCGTCGTGGCCCCGCCGCCACCTACACCGTGCAGCGTGGCGACAGCCTGGCCCGGATCGCCGACAAGCTGGGCACCGACGTCCAGACGCTGGCCAAGGCCAACGGGCTGAAGAGCCCGTACCGGATCAACCCGGGCGACGTCCTGAAGAACCCCAAGGCGCCTGAGCCGGCCCCGGCCAGGAAGGCTCCGGCGGGGTCCAAGCGCGCCGACAGCGGCAAGACCTACACGGTGCAGTCGGGCGACACCCTGTTCGGCATCGCCATGAAGTTCGGCACCACCGTCGACGCGCTACGCGAGGCCAACGGCATCTCCGGCTCGGGCCTGATGCGCGGCCGCACGCTGAAGATCCCGGGCGACGTCGCCGATGCGCCCGTCGAAGCCAGTGAGCCCGAGACCGCGCCCGCGCCGCCGCCGCGCGCCTCCACGCGCCGGCCCGAACCCGAGCTGCCGACCGAG
The DNA here is from genome assembly GCA_040752615.1 of Pseudomonadota bacterium. Lineage (GTDB taxonomy): Bacteria > Pseudomonadota > Alphaproteobacteria > Caulobacterales > Caulobacteraceae > Phenylobacterium. The sequence goes on from JBFMGV010000046.1 coordinate 7,282, forward strand.
GAGCCGACCGGCGACAGCCGCACGATCACCAACCGCCAGGTCACCGGCCGGGTCGTGGACATCTCGGTCCCGGGAACCGCCTACAAGGTGAAGTCGGGCGACAATCTCGACCGGATCGCCAAGCGCCTCGACAGCGACATCGAGGAACTCGCCAAGCTCAACAAGCTGAAGAAGCCCTACCGGCTGCAGCCCGGCCAGACGATCCGTGGCCCCGGCAGCTCGGCCAAGGGCTATGTGGTCGGCCGAGGCGACACCCTGGCCCTGATCGCCCGCCGCTTCGATGTCACCGTGGACGAGCTGCGCGCCGCCAACGGCCTGCGCCGGGGCGCGGCCGTCGCGCCGGGCCGCCGGCTGAAGCTGCCCGCCGGCTACCGCGACCGGGGGCCGGTCGTGACCCGCACCGAGGCGCCCGCCGCCGCGCCGCCGCGCGCGCCCGCGCCGAC
>JBFMGV010000047.1:0-75443 GCA_040752615.1 Pseudomonadota bacterium
CGCGGCAAAGGGGCACGCAAAGGTCTTGGCGGCGCACACCTGGCCGAACCGCATCGCCCAGATCATCGCCGCGGGCGACGCCGTCCGCGCGTAAGTTCGGTCTCGCCGCCATGTCGGTCTCGCGCCAATTCCGGAACTTGGTTCGCGGCCCGGAAACAGACCTCCAGAGCTGAGCGCTGGCAGCAGCCATCAGGGCCCGTCATCGGCGTCAGCTTGGGTGGGGGCCAACCTTGAGAGTGGTGAGGTGAGCAGACGTACAAGCGACAGCTAGACGCGGACGCCTCGCCGCTGTCGGGAGGGAAGTCGCTGGAGACCCAGAAGTCGATGTCCTTGAGCTGGCCGCGAAGCAAGTAGATGACGTGCGGCAGCCACTCGCCTGCTAACCTGTAGCTCCTAATGTTTCTCACGATCTAGGTGGTCTGCCTCGCGAAGAACATCCGAAACCGGCACATCGAGCGCGTCAGCGAGACGTTGAAGGAGGGCTGCGGAGATGCGAGCTTGGCCAGCCTCGACGGCATTTGCCGCCTGAACCTCCAGACCAGAATTCGCCGCTGCTTGGCCGAGAGAAATTCTCTGCCTAAGCCTCACACGCGTGATTGCGGCTCAGAGTAGCGTGTCGAACTCATTTGGAATGAGTCCGGGATGGAATTCTTTTCCCATTGCCTTCGTCCTAGCGGGTAAAAAGCTTGGACGCGCCACGCGAAAGGTGCAACGATATATGTTTCGAGTCTGACACATCCGAGCCGCGACATTCCGACCCGGCGCAGGATGCGCGGATTAGGCCGCCGCTTCCGCGTGCAGGTCTGCGGCCAGAGTCGCCGCTTGCAGCGCCTTCTCTATGGCGTCGATCAGCACGTGAAGCTCGATCGGCTTGGGCGCGACTGCATCGAACCCTTCATCATAGTATTGAGCAACCTGATGACGCATGGCGTTCGCCGTCAGCGCTACGAGCGCCGTGCGAAGACGCCCATGCTCTGCCTCAAGCTGGCGGATCTTCCGTGTCGCCGTACGACCGTCCATGATCGGCATCTGAATATCCATGAGCACCAGATCCCAACTGGCCGCCTGCCAGGCCAACACTGCCTCGGCGCCGTTCACCACGAAGTCCGCCTCGATTCCGAGCTGCTCGAGGAGCGTCCCGATCACGAGCCTGTTCGTCTCATTGTCTTCGGCCACGAGAACTCGAAGACCTGCGGCCACGACAGTGGGTTCGCTTTCGTCCGCCATCTCGCCGCTATCGGCTCGCGCCATAGGAAACCAGGCTTCGAACACGGATCCCGTGCCTAGCACGCTCGCGACGGTCAGATCGCCGCCCATCAAGCGAGCGAGTTCGCGCGAGATCGCCAACCCCAGTCCTGTGCCGCCGTGGCGGCGCGTGGTGGAGGCGTCGACTTGGATAAAGCGGTTGAAGAGCTGCGCTTGATCCGCTTCTGAAATGCCGTCGCCCGTGTCCCGCACACGAAGGCGTAGGCCGCCGTCCGGATGCAGATCCAGCCGGGCCTCTACCTCGCCCTGAGCAGTGAATTTCACGGCGTTGGACAGCAGGTTGTACAGAATCTGCCGCACCCGGGTCGGGTCCGTCCGCCATTGCCCTTCGGCATCCGGCGACACGTTGATCGAAAGGGCCACGCCCTTGTCGGCGGCAAGAACTGCAAAGGCGGCCCGCGCGTCCCCCGCGAGCTCAAACACGTCGAGCACACCGTCTTCGAGGTCAAACTTGGCCGCCTCGATCTTGGCGAGATCGAGCAGGTCGTTGAGCAGGGTGAGCAGCAGGTTGCCGGACTGCTGGATGACGCCCAAGCGGCGACGCTGCACGTCGGGCAGGTCATCAGCGGCCATGGCCTGCGCCATACCCAAAACACCATTCAGCGGCGTACGGATCTCATGGCTCATGATGGCGAGGAAGGTGCTCTTGGCCTCGCTCGCCCGTTCGGCGTCGCCGAGCGCCGAAGTCATGGCGAGAACAGCCTCGTCGCGGCGCCGAACCGCCTTTAGGACGTGCAGCAGGTAGAGCGCCGATCCCGCCGTCAGGAACGCCATGAGGACAAGGCTGACATGGGGTTCAAGCATGACCGTCAGCAACGGCAAGCCGCCCAGCATCACTGCGTAAGGCAGGCTGCCGGCAAAGAGCAGTTTGCCCGTCGTACGCGGGTGTGTGCCGAAATTGAGCAGGCCGCCCATCAGCACCACCATCGCGATCAGCCGGCCCTCCGGCCCGCACGCGAACCAGAGATAGGGGCCCATCGCTACGAAGACAGCGCTGTTGAGGAACTGCACCGCAAGATAGCGGAGCACCCAGAGCCGCGACGGCTGAAAGGTCGCATCTCTGGCCGCGTCTGCGCCGACCGCGAGGTTCGCCAGTTGAACAACACCGACGGCAGCCAGCCAAAGTGCCGGCCACCAGGCTTCCGAAGCGTAGCCGGCGGCGAGCGAAATCAGGAACGCGAAGCCGAATCGAAGACCGATCTCAGCCCGCCGACCTCGCGCAACGAGGTGATAGGTGCTTGGATTGCTCATGCCAATCGGAGCATCCGAAACCGAGTTTAATGTTCTGTACTCCGGGTTCGGCGGGCAGCATTTAAGCCCGCCCATTCGACTGCGACAACTCCGCGCACCTCATGTTCAAAGCGTTTGAGGTGGGTGAGATGCTTGCAACGCCCAAGCCACCCAACTGGACGCCGTCGCGGTTCTACGCAGGCTAGATCAATCAGAGCTGAACGTTACTGATGCGGACGCAAGAGACACTGGCCATCGGCGCTCAAGCTACAGCAGCGCCTCGAAGATCGACCCTCACCAAATGCGCCACACCTCTCATCTTACGTGAATCCGAGCCATTCGACCCACTCGCAGTAGGGATGGCAGATCGCAAGCACTTTGCTGCAGCCCTCGGGCCAACGCGTGGCCCGCAGCTGAACTTCCCCACGATCAGCCGTCCACTCGAGACCGATCTCGTAGAGCGGACGTTCGCCGGTAGACCCCGCGCCGGCCGCCTCAAGAAGCTTGGCGATGTCTCCGCGCTCCGGCAGGCTGAGGTACTGCACGAACATTGTATGAAGGACGACGCGGCAGGTGTCCTCCGATTGGCGCTCGGCTAAGCGCTGCGTCAGCCAGAGCCTTGCGTCGCCCTGATGAACCTGGGGGGGATGAGTCCGCGCCACCTGCAGGGCCGCCTCCAGGCGCCGGGATCGCGCGGGCTGGTCTGCCCAGGTGAAGGACAGAAGCCGTTCCCTGTGCGCTGGATCCGTCGCGTCGAGAGGGTTCAGATCGACACCTTGCGCGGCGATGATGCGCACTTGCGCGTCAGGCGGATCAGCGCCGCTCCATCGGGGTGCGATACGAACCGGCGAGGCGCGCTCGCCCGCCTCTAGGTTTCCGAGCCGGTAGCTGTAGCGCGCCAAATTGAGGTTCAGACCGCAACTTGAGCCCAACTCCAAAATCTCAAACGGCATCGCTTGCTCGGCGGCGATCGCCATCAATGCTGACATGATGGCTGCGCCGCGCGCGACCTCGTTTGTTTGTGTAGGATAGCGCATCCATTCGGCGATGAACGCGTCCTCCTGAGCGAGGGCCTGCCCCACCGCACCGTCGAAGTCGGTATGTTCGCCTTGGTAAAGGGCGGAAAGGTAGGCCGGCTGGCCTCTACGGGCCAACGCGTGTAGCGCCCCATTGACCCGCAGGGCGACCGCGCCGGCGGCGGGATCGCCGCGCCAATGCTGCACAATCTGGTTGCTGCGAGGCGCGGCCGACAGATGACGGTCGACGGCCTCAAGCACGGCAGCCACGAACTCGGATCCGGATGCGCGGCAGGTCTCGGCTTGGCGCACGAAGGCGTGGCGCGCGCCAGTCAAACCAGGCATCCCCATGTCATCACAACCTACGCAAGCAACGCGCCCCGGTTAAAGCGGGACGAAAAGATCAACGAGAATCGACGCCAAAAGGCGCGCTTAAGCTCACAACTATTATATTGAGAATCTCAGCCGGCACACTGAAACCCCAGGCCCCTTAACAGCCTCTAAACTGCATATCCACTTGAAGCAGGACCTTATGTCGCAGGAAAATTCGCGGAACACGCGTCGCTGTTAAGGCCTGCGCAATCCCTGATCGCCTAGCTCTGCGCTCTGAATTCTCGGGGAAATCCTGCGTACCGCCGATCGGTCCGCCGGGCGAGAGCCGGGCTAACAGTACGCCTGCCGCACGGCCGCGCGGCCAGCAATCAAATGATAGTCGAAATGAACATTCCGAAGAAACTCAGTCTGTCGTTCGTATTCATCTGTGTTTCGGCCGCGGTGATGATGGTCGTCTTGCTGTCTACCATTCTGATGATCCGGGCGACCACCGAAAGCAACAACCGCAGCCAGGCGATCCATGCTGACGCCTTGGCGCTTGAGACCGCGATTCTGCGGCAGAACAGCCAGCTCCGCGGCTATCTGGTCACCGGCGACAAGAGCTACCTCAAGTCCTACTACGAAGGCCGTGACGAATACGATCAGGTGTCGAAGAAGCTGACCTCGATCCTGACCGATCCCGCCATGTTGGATGCCGTGAAAGCCTCGCGCACGGCGACGCTGGCGTGGCGCCGCGATTGGGGGGACCGCCTCATCCAGGTTGTGGGCTCGGGACGTCGCGACGAGGCGCAGCAAGAGGTGCGCGACGCCGGCGCCAAGGTGTTGGTGAGCGCCGCGGTGCTGCCGCTGCGCGACGTCCGCAGCGCCGAGGTCGAGCACATCGCCGAGAACGGCGCGCGGCAGCAGACCGCGATCGTCACCGCCATCGTCGCGCTCGCCATCGGGGGTGTGGCCCTGATCGCCGTCGCCATGACGCTGTCGCGGATGCTGAGCCGCACCATCGCACGCCCGATCACCACGCTGACGCAAGCGATGACGCAGCTCGCAGAGGGCGACAACGCGATCGAGGTCGACGCCGCGCGTGCGGACGAACTCGGCGATATGGCCCGCGCCGTCCTGGTCTTCCGCGACGCCGCCCTCGCCAAGGCCGAGGCGGACCGCGCGAAAGCCGAGGCGGACGAGGCCAAGGACGAGGCCGATCGCGCGAGAATCGGCGCGGAAGCGGCGCAGCGCCGGGTGGTGGAGACTCTCGACACGGCTTTGGCCGCCCTGGCCTCCGGCGATCTGACCCACGTGATCAGCGCGCCTTTCGAGCCCGAATACGAGCGCCTGCGCCAGTCGTTCAACAGCGCCGTGGAAGGTCTCGAGCGGAGCATCGCCGGCGTTGCGCGCTCGGCCCAGAGCGTGCACGCGGGCGCCTCGGACATCTATTCGGCTTCGGAAGATCTCTCGCTGCGCACCGAGCAGCAGGCCTCGCGCCTTCAGGAGACGAGCAGCGCCACCCGGCAGGTGACCGTGATGGTTGGGGAAACCGCGCGGCGGGCGGCCGAGGCCCGGACCGCCATCGAGGTGGCCAATGGCAACGCGGCGGAGGGCGGGGCGATCGTCACCGAGGCGATTTCGGCCATGGACGCCATCAAGACGAGCTCCGAAGAGATCGGTCAGATCATCAATCTGATCGACGCCATCACATTCCAGACCAACCTGCTGGCCTTGAACGCGGGCGTTGAAGCAGCCCGCGCCGGGGACGCCGGGAAGGGCTTCGCGGTCGTGGCCTCTGAAGTGCGGGCGCTGGCCCAGCGCTCGGCGGATGCGGCGCGCGACATCAAGGCGCTGATCAATACCTCGGCCGAACAGGTTCAGAGCGGTGTCGGCCGGGTCGGCGACACGGGAGAGATGCTCACGCTGATCGGCGCGAAGATCGAAGACACTAACACCCTGATCTACGAGATCGCGCGGAACACCGAGACCCAGGCGGACAACCTGAAGCAGGTGAGCAGCGCCGTGGCCAGCATGGACAGCATGACCCAGCAAAACGCGGCGATGGTCAAGGAATCCACCGCGGCGGCGCGAAGCTTGGCGGCTGAAGCCGACGAACTCGCGACGCTGGTGGCGCGCTTCCGGTTGCGGTCCGCTGCGCTTGATCGCGACCTTGCCGCGAGCCATGCGCGGCGGCCGCCTCTGCAGGTGGTCGCCGGCCGCTAGCGGGCCGCGACCGGAGCGGCGCACCGGCTCGCGTCCGCGGGCCATTTTCACGCCCCAAGTGCCAGCAGCAGGCAACCGACAGCCCTCGGCTGAGAGCAAAGTCTCGCGCGCCTTCGCCTCAGCGCCAAGTCGAATTCAAATTCTTGGGTCGCCGATGGAAGAACAGGCGAAAATGCCGCAGCGGCGAGATCGACGACTCCGAGAAGAATTTACTCATCCGTCAGAATTTCGGCCTCAATACCGCACCCGAAAAAACAACAGTTCTAGAAATAGAACCAGGGGACCTTATAAGATGAAATCTCTCTATGCGTCGGCGGCGATCGCGCCCTTCTTGCTGGTCACGCCAGCGTCTGCACAAACCATCGAGGCGGCGAAGGCTCCGAAGGCCGAGGCCGTGTTCTCGACAGGTGTTGCGAAGGGCCGTGACCGCCTCGACAGCGCCACCTCCACCAGCGCCCTGCGCGCGTCGGAAGTCGAGGTGATCGGCGCGCGCTCGCTGGGCGAGGTGCTGCGCAACATCCCCGGCATCCGCGCCGAGTACGCGGGCGGCGAAGGCAACGCCAACTATTCGATCCGCGGCCTGCCGCTCTCGGGGACCGGTTCGAAGTACGTGCAACTCCAGGAAGAAGGCCTGCCGGTCCTGGAATTCGGCGACATGTCGCAGTTCGGCTCCGACATGTTCATGCGCTACGACCTGAACGTCCAGCAGATCGAAACCATTCGCGGCGGCTCGGCCTCGACTTTCGCCTCGAACTCGCCCGGCGGGGTGATCAATCTGATCTCGCGGACCGGCGATGTTGAGGGTGGCGCGGTACAGGCGACCTACGGCCTCAACTACGGGGAGAAGCGGGTCGACGCCGACTACGGCCAGCAGATCAGCGACACCCTGCGGTTCCACGTGGGCGGCTTCTATCGTCGTGGCGAGGGACCGCGCGACGTCGGCTTCACCGCCCACAAGGGTGGGCAGATCAAGGCCAACCTCACCAAGACCTTCGAGAACGGCCACGTACGGATCTACGGCAAGTGGCTGGACGACCGGACGCCGTCCTACCAATTCGTGCCGATCAGGGTCTCGGGCACAAACGCCGACCCCGATTTCAGCGGTCCAGCCAACTTCGACCTGAAGACCGACTCGTTGCTGTCTCCAAACAGCAGCAACGTCCTGACCCTCGGGCGCAACAACGCCCTCACCACGGAAGACGTCCGTGAAGGCCAGCATGCGATCGTCAAGTCGATCGGCCTGGACTCGCAGTTCGACTTCGGCGGTTGGACCATCACCGAGAAGTTTCGCGTGGCGCGCGTGTCCGGAACCGACCTTACGGTCCGGCCGCTTGCCGTCGCCCCCGCGGCGGCGCTGGCGTTCAACTATGGCGGCGCCGGCGCCGGTCTGAGCTTCGCCACGGGTCCGCAAGCCGGTCAGCCGATCCCGAGCGCCGCCGGCCTCAACGGCAACGGCCTGCTGACGTCATCCCTGCAGATCCTCACGGACGCCGACAGCCTGGACAACATGACCAACGACCTGCGCGCCAGCCGCGTGTGGGAAGTCGGCGGCGGCAACCTGACGACCACGGTCGGCTTCTACAAGTCTGCACAGGACTACGACACCTTCTGGTCGTTCCTCAACGTCCTCACCGATGTTCGGGGCGACGGCCAGACCTCGCTGGTGGATGTGAGAACCGCAGCCGGCGTTCCGGTCACCCAGGGCGGCTACCTCGCCTATGGCATCGGCGGCGCGCTCTACCACCGCGACTACGACATGAAGTATAAGGTGGACGCCCCGTATGCCTCGATCAACTATCATCTCGGCAAGGTCGCGGTCGGGGGCAGCCTACGATACGACTTCGGCTCGGTGAAAGGCGTCCTCTACGGCGCCGAGCTCGAAGGCGGCCGCATCGGCGTCGCCTCGGTTGACATGAACGGCGACGGGACAATCTCGCGGGCCGAGACGCAGGTGGCGACCCTACCGCTCGGCCAGCCCGGCCGGGTCGACTACGACTACGGGTACCTCAGCTATTCGGCGGGAATTAACTACCGCGTCGCCGAGCAGCTGGCCATCTTCGGCCGCTATAGCCGCGGCGGCCGGGCGTCGGCGACGCAAGTTCTGTTCACCCCGGCGATCGACTATGTCACGGGCAAGCCGGTGGATGCGGACAGCAAGTACGACACGGTCAAGCAGGCCGAGCTTGGACTGAAGTACCGGGTGTCGAACCTGACGTTCAACGTCACGGCCTTCTCTGCGCGTACGGGTGAGCGCAACGCTCAGGTCAACAGCCGCCCCGACGGCACGGTTCAGGTCGAGAACATCGTCCGAGGCTACAAGGCCAAGGGCGTCGAGCTCGAAACGGCCGTACGGCACGGCCCGTTCAGCCTCACCGCTGGCGCCACCTACACGGACGCAAAGATCTCCAGCGACGCGACCAACCCCGACTTCGTCGGCAACACGCCGCGCCACCAAGCTGATCTTATCTTCTCCCTGACGCCGCAGGTCGAGCTCAGGTACGCGACCTTCGGCGCCAACCTGATCGGGACGACCAGCAGCTATGCACAGGATCGCAACCAATTGAAGCTGCCGGGCTACACCCTGGTGAATGCGTTTGTGCAGGTGCGTCCCACCGAGCGGGTGCAGATCATGCTCAACGTCAACAACCTGTTCGACAAGCTCGCCCTATCGGACGTCGAACAGGCGGCTATCCCTGCCAGCGCCGTGGTCGCCGGTCGCGCCTACAACGGCCGTACCGCTTCGGCGACGCTGCGCTACAGCTTCTGAGGACGGTCGACGGACACTTAAAGCCGTCATCGTCGCTCTAGGCCGGGACCCACCACCCGGCTGTGCTCGGCCGTCGCCCATGGGCGGCGGCCGACACTCTTGGCGCCGTACACTCTGTTCGGCGAATGACGCGAAGCCGTGCCGGTTTGCCGCCTAGTCATCGCTTGCGCCGTGACGAACAGGAGCTCCTGGACCGAGCGTAGCCTGACCCGTCATCGCATCTCGCCCCAATATCACCGACAATGCGATCCAGCGCGCCGCGGCTCACGTGTAAGCGCTACGACGCCGACCCGGTCCACCCTGAGGCCAGCGAACCCGGCAGACCGACGGCGCCGGCCGTGTAGGATGGAGCCGCAGAGCAGCTTCAGGCGAGTCCCTTGTCCCGCTTCTCCGTCATCCATTTCGACAGCGCGGGACTGCCGCCCGCCCAGCGCCTGGCTACCTTCGCGGCCGGGATCGTGAACTTCGAACTCGCGCCGGACCCGGCCGTGCCGTTCGCGGCGCGGGCTGATGCCTGGAAGGTCGGAGGGCTGGTGCTCTCGAGTCTGACCGTCTCGCCGCTGATCTGGCGACGCTCCGACGCGCTCCGACGCGCGCCGGCTCGTCGACGGCGCCGACCACATCTATGTCAACCTGCACCTTGACGGCCAGGTGCGCGCCGACTGCGGCTCCGGTGAGGTCACCTGTGCTTCAGGCTCCCTGCTCGTACTCGACCTGCGCCAGCCCTGCGTCCTTCAGGTCAGCGGCATGCGCAGCCTGTCGCTGGCTCTGCCGCGCGAAGCGGTCCTCCCGCACCTGGGCGGCTTCGATCCGCATGGCCTGACCACGTCGGGCGGGCTGACCCCGATGCTGATCCGCACAGCCCAGGCGGCTGCCGACAGCCTGCCGGAACTCCAGGCCCGCCACGCGCCGGCCCTGGAGCGAACCCTGGTGGGGCTCGCGGTGGCTGCGCTCCGAGAGGCGCTGCAGAGCGCCCAGGCGCGTCGCCGCCAGAACGAGGCGCTTGTTTCCCGCGTCCGGTTCCACCTCGACGCCGACCTTACCGCGCCGATCGACGCCGCGACCCTCTGCGCAACGCTGGGTGTCTCACGCTCCTCGCTCTACCGGGCGCTCGCCCCCTTCGGCGGCGTTCAGCGCTTCCGCCAGGCCTCTCCTAGTGCCGACGGGCGCTGGATCTTGCGCCTGACCAAACACGCGAAGCCCTGTTCGACGAAATGCGGATCCAGCATGCGTTCGGCTTCGCCTATGGCGCGACGCGGGGCGTGGACCAGATCAACAGAGCCGCCGTCGCCGCAACGATAGATCTGGCGGATCGATGTGGCGATCACGACTATAAAATACGCGGCCTGTGGCAGCTCGCCACACTGAACATGGATGGCGAGCTACATTCGGCTTTCGAGAACGCGCGCCGACTGCGCAATGCGGCGGCCGGGCGCGACGCAGCGGCTGAGCGGCTCGTCGGGGAGCGCATGATGGGCTCGGTCCTCCATCTCCTCGGCCGTCATTCAGAAGCGCGTCTACTGTTGGAAACTACCCGGGCGGCTTACGACCAGCCTGAACGCCGGGCCTCGGCGCTTCGATTCCAGTACGACCAGCTCGTGCTCACACTCGACTTCCTGGCCTGGATCGAATGGCTCCAAGGCGGTAGCGATCGGTCCAAGTCGATCGCGGAGGCTGCCGTCGCAGAGGCCATGCGCGTCGATCATGCCGGCTCGCTGGGATTTGCGCTCGATGTCGCCGTCACCTTGGCGATCCTTCGCGGCGATCTCGCCGACGCGAGAGGAGGTTGCGCCCGCTTAACGGACATGGGGGCCAATGTCGGCTTCGATGTCTGGATGGCGCGGAGCAAAGTACTCAATGCCATCATCCAGGTGAGATCCGGCGACCTTGGCGGCGGACTTCCGTCGCTTCAGTCCGCGCTGGCGCGTCCGGTATGGAAACTGACGACCTATCGGACCCCGCTGTTTCTCGGCGAACTCGCCCAGGCCGAGATGGCGGCGGGTCTGTCAGACAAGGCGCTCGCCACCATCGAAGAGGCCCTCGGGTGGTTCAAGGGGGCCGACGACTTCTGGTACGCGCCGGAATGCCTTCGCGTGAAGGCGCAGCTGTTGATTTTGCAGAGCGGCAAGGCGGGCGTCGGTGAGGCCGACGTGTTGCTGAGCCACGCCGCCCGCGTCGCCACCGATCATGGGGCCATTACCTGGCAACGGCGAATTGCTGCCGACCGCAAGATGCTCTGCGGCGCCGCGTAGATGGGTGTCGCCCTCGGCGAGGAACCTGCGGCACGGGACTCACGCTGGCATCTCAGTTCCAGCTATGTCCGAGGCCTCCGCAGGCGATCCCGGTGCCGCATTTTTCGCCTGATAGTCGGTGAAGACGCTGGAGCCGACGACGCCTGAGCGCCACCTTCGGCCGCCGTCGCTGCCCCCATCGCTTCGCCCCGTCGCCGGTTGGCCGCGCTCAACGCCGTGCAGCCGGCCTCGGGCGTCTATCGGCGGATCACCCCACCGCGAAGTTCCGTCGGCGGCGCAGGGCCGCGCCAGCCGCGCCGAAACCCAGGATCATCATAGCCCAAGTGGAGGGCTCGGGGATGGGCGCGGTCTGGAAGGCGACGCGATCCACGGCGAAGAAGTGGGGGCTGGGGGTGAGGCCCGCGGGCAGGACGATGCGGAACTCGTCGATGGCGACGTTCCGCAAATTGAGGGGCTCAAAGATTCCCCATTCTCGGCCGACGTAGGGCGACAGGTTAGTGCCAGCGCGCTCGCCTTGATCGGTGGCCACGATGACGCCGTCGCGCAGGCCCTGCACTTCGAAGGTCCGGACCGTGCCAAGGATCTCGTCGTAGTGGGAATATAGCATCGACAGGAAGGTGAAGAGCCCGCCGTCCGCCGCGACGAAGCTCGCCACGCCGCCGCCTGCGCTCGCACGGCCTTCCAGGTTCTGCTCAAAAGGGGGAGGGCCGTTGATGTTCAGCACGCCGGAATGCGCGGAGTAGATATAGCCGGCCTCCTCCCGGGGCGCCGTGAACGCGCCACGCGGCGCGCCCTCGAACTCAAGGATCGAAATGGCCGCTTGCGCCGAGATCGGCGCCAGCATCATCGCAGCCGTCAACAGGTAGGCTTTCACGGAAGTCCCCCAGGCTCCTAAGTCGCAGGGCGTCGCGAGCGGCGCGCTGCAATCATCACGGCTAGCTCAAGGCGAGCCGACTGGCGTCCATCAACTGTTTACCCCCGAGGCCCCTCCGGGTTGGGGCCGTGGCATGCGCGGATCGACTGCCGTGTCCGTGCTGCGCCACGAAGAGACATTGGACTCGGTGCGATAAGCGACGTTCATTCCCTTCATCTCGCTACGGCTAGCTTCCGCCTTTGAGGGATGCTCCACATTCCTGCCCCTCTCGCTCGAACTCTATGCCCGCAGCCTTCCACCGTTCATCCGGATTGTCATAGACAGTGGAACGCGCAACTCGGTTCAACCGGGCGTCCTCCTCTACGGTGATCACTGCAAGCTTCCAGTAGCGGCTCACCAGCTCCGCCATGGCGCTTTCCGTCAGTTCTCCTCGGTCGTGTAGCCCGAGGACCATCCGAGCAAATCCCCGCCGCGGCGTCCCGTGCTCAACACGCAGGTGGTCCCGGGGCCTACAAGTCGGATCTGCGGTCCGCAGCGCCTTCGCAGCGACGGACCAATACACGGGTTCCACTTGGTCAACGTGGTGAGGTCCTGGCCTACCCCCCACCAGAAGCTTGGCGTAGAAGTCGGATAGCAGCTCCAGAGTGCGGATGGCGTGGTTCTCTGTGACGCCCGCGGCCATCAACTCATGTACGTGACGGCAAGCGATCGCGAGCTGATCGATCGTATGGCGGTTCTTGCTCATGGCCGACGATCATAGTTGAGGAAAGCAGACTCCGGCAGCGCGCCACTTCCGGACCTTGGAGCGCGTAAACCCGACCCTTGGGGCTTTTTCTTGGAAGCAGGCCGTCAGCGCGTCACGAAGGGGTGGTTAAGCGAAGCTGCGCGCCTCTTCGAGGAGCCGCATCAATGTGCGCTCGGCTTCCCTGAAACTGGAGGCAGGCTTCACCCGCGCGATGAGTCCATCCCGTCGGACGACCACCTGATAAGGCAGCGCCTGATCTGGCGTGCTCTGAACTTCACCTGTGAACATATGGCACCCCTGCCGCTCGAAGCCATTGAAGGCTTACTGCTGAGCCTGCGCAACTGGGTTCTCCACGGAGGAGAGTTCCGTCCGGTACGGCCACGCTTCATCGGGTGATGTAGAGATTTGTCTCTCTACCGATTCCGCAGCAAAATGATGCTGACACCGCCCGCCAATGCGCTCGACGGGGCAGCGTTGCGCCAGTTGCAGTCGTGGGGATCGCTCCAGGCACCGGACGTTCGCCGGCGCGCGAAAATGCCTCTTCACGGACCGATGCTGAGGCCCGAACCATTGCAGAATTCGGGCCGTCGTGCGTCACTTTCATCAGCATCACTTGCTTCGGAGCCGCACACATGCGCTCGACGAGCCCGCATCGCCACAATGCAGTCCGCGACACCATGTGGTTGGGTAAAGGGGTGTCCTGGCTGGTGATCGTCGGCGTCATCGCAGCCGGCGCATTGCTCGCCTGGGTCCTGAACTAGGGCGGCTTGCCACCCTGCCCGGCTGTTGATTTGGTCCGCTTGTGGGAGCGGAGGTCCTGAAGCGGTCAGTGACTGCTCGGCGCCACAAGCGGTCAGTCGATCACTGGCACCTTGCCGACATTCCTACGGGCGATCGACACGACTCGCGTCAATCGGTGCGGCGAAAGTCGTTCTTGTGGGCCTGCGCCGCGTTTGCCTCAGGACGGCCTAGGAGGGTGCCACATGCTCCGCCCACTACCGATCAACTGACCTCGTGGCGAGGCAGAGCTGCGCAAAGGTGCGACTACCCCACAAAGATCCAGTCGCCGGTGAGCGAGGACATGGAGACGCCGACCAGGACCACCTGGCCGCCGCCGTTCATGCTGACGACGGTGTCCGCGCCGGACTGGGCGACGGTGTAGGTCGTGCCCGGATCGAGGCGCACGCGGTCGCCTTCGGCCAGGCTGAAGTCGAGCACGCGGTCGAGACCCGCGTCGCCGAAGCTGTGGAACTGGTCGGCCCCCGCGCCGCCTGAGACGGTGTCGTCCCCCTTGTCGCCCGAGACGTAGTCGGCGCCCGCGCCACCGCGGACCACGTCGTTTTCCTGGCCGCCACGGACGATGTCGTTGCCGGCCCCGCCCTCGCAGGTGTCGGCGCCCAGGTTGCCGTAGACGAGGTTGGCGCCTTCGCTGCCCTGCAGGCTGTCGTTGTCGCGGCCACCGACCACCCAATCGTCGCCGCCGCCGGAGACGCAGGTGTCATTGCCCATGTTGCCGTTGATGTCGTCGAAACCCGCGCCGCCGACGATGGAGTCGTCGCCCTCCGCCCCGCGCAGATAGTTGGATCCGCCACCACCCGAGAGGGTGTCGGCCCCGATTCCGCCGGACAGGACGTCGTCGGACGCAAAGCCCTGGAACCTCGATCCGCCCGGGTCGGCACTCGGGTTCTCGACCGCGTTCAGGCCGAGGTCTCTCAGGAAGGCAAGGTCCAGCTTGTCGAGGTACCAGCGAAACCCTGCCGGCGAGTAGGTCGCGCCCTCCATCACGCCAAGGTTCAGCCCATCGGCCTCTACGCGCCCGTAATGCGTGTAGTTGTTGATATCGCCCGGCGAAAGCGGCACCGCGCGCCCGTAGACCTTCGCGGCCTCGGCTCCGGTGAAGACGGGATATCCGCTCTGGAACTGGACCTGGGCATCGTAGGTGGTCAGGAACCCGCCCGCAACGTGCCCAGCCTCATCGCCATAGCCGTTGAAGCCGAAGCCGTGGCCCAGCTCATGGAGGAACAGCGACACCGCGTCGAACTTGTCGGTGGGGACCTTGACGGACCGGGTCGCCGGGTCCGGATCGATCCAGATGAACTTGCGTAGATACTCGGGATCCAGCGTGAGTTCGATGTCGCAGGTGGCGCCGTTCGGATCGCTGCCGGTCCGCAGTTCGTAGGCGGCGCCCGCCTCGGCGAGCGTCCGCCCGTCAGGAAGTCGGCCCACGGCGACTGCCTCCGGCGACCGCCCGCTGGCCCGGCCGCCGAACTCGGGCGTGATCCGGAGCAGGATCTCCAGCTCGCCGACGCCGCTCACGTGCCGGGCATATATGTCCAGCGCGGCCCTGAGATTGCTGAGGCAACCTTCGGTTTCCGCCTGCGTCAGCGCGCCGGCGGGATCAGATACAGAAACTGAGTACGTGAACGGCACACTGGAACTCCCAAGCCGCCCATGGGCGACGGACGGTCCCGCACCATATGAGCTGACCGTTACCAAGGGTTGCATGCGGCGCTCGCTCAACGCGTTTCGCAGCTACAGCAGGCGGCTGAATCGGCGCGCTTAGGGCGACGTGGTTGGGAAGGGCACCCCAACCCTCACGCCGGAGTCCAAGAGCTTCCCTGCGGACGGGTCTTGTTCGCTCTTGCGCCAGTGGACGTTGACAAGCGCGCGGGAACCGGACGTCCGGGCGTCGTCTCTCCGGCCTGACTCCTCGGTGCTATGTCCTAGCGTGAGTTGACGCGCGGCCCCCAGGCCACCCCCTCCGTGTCGAAGATGGCGATGCTGAGTTGCGGCTTGCCCGCGGTCGCCCTGGCCGCGATCCATGTCTCCGCGATAGCTTTGAACGCCTCGATCTCGTCCGCGCCATATGGGGGCGGACTCGTTGAATGCCTCGGCAAGCCAATAGCGCATGACAGCTTCGAAGTTTGTGGTTCGCGCGGCGGCGAAGATCGCCCGCACCTCGGCGTCAAGATCGGCTGCTTGGAACAGACCGCCGTAGGCGAATTTCGGGTGAGCCGCGATGCTGAACCCGTTGCCCAAGAGAATGTCGCGCGGCAGGCCATCGCTCTCGGCTAGCGCTTGGTCGAAGGTGATGACGTCCGCGGTCAATGCTGCTCCCCGCTCCGCATCGCCGCAGCTTAGCCGTCGAGGAGATGCAAGGCACCCTGTCGCTTACGTGCTCCGCCGAGACGGCTTCGCGCCAGCAACGGACCTTGGTCCGCGGACGGAAAGCGGACACTCTGTGGCCTTCCGCTGCGCGGGCTTACAATGGATTTCGAAGAATCTCCGAACCTGCACGACCTGATGGCGGCGGTTGGCTACCTTCTTCTACGCTGGGGCAACCTTGAACGTCAGCTCAACGGCGCATCGCCGCCACCGGAATTGGACACCGTCCGATCAATCCGGAACGTCGTCAGTCACGGCATTGAAGAAGCGAGCGCCGACCCAACCAGTGGGGCCGAACCTCTGCTTCGATGCCGCGACCGCAAGGGGCAGCTCGTCACCGTGACCTACGCCGACCTACTGTTGGCGATCAGGGCTCTAGAGCGGTTTAGAGGCGCCTTGGCGAGTTAGCCCGGCGGCTGCTGTGCGCCACTAGCGGTCCTTGGCTCCGCGCCGCAAACCGGACATCGCGGCGATGACATCGGCGTAGCTGATCCGGCACTTCCAGCAGGCGCCTTTGGGGAAGCGATTCGGCGCGCGATGAACTCTCGCCCAGCACCTTGTACCCCGGCCGGACGCCGGAATGGGGCCACCTGCCCCTCCCCCTCTACGACTGTAAAGTTCGCCGAAAAGTCGGGGCGCAGCTCGGCCTCACAGCTCTCGGCCGAGCCGGTGCCGTTCTATGAGCATGTCGCGGAGCATGGACGCGCTCAGCTCCGCGCCGTTGATGGGAGGTGGTTGAAGGATGACTGACCAAGGCGTCGACGAAGCGACGGACACGGGAGACGAGAGAGACTCTCCGGTCTTTCAGGTGCTGGACAGCGAGACTCTCTTGGCGATGAAAGCCGGATTGATGGAAGGCTCGGAACCAGGCTACCGAGTTCCCCAATCTCCTTGAGCGGCTACGCGACCTCCTCCAGACCGTTTAGCCTGGCAGTCCGCGCCGCGGCCGCCTGGTGTCCACCGATTGTCCAGTTGGCCTCCGCTCAGTGGCTTGTTCCAGGCCTACGACGTCCCCGGAGTGTCCCTGCATTGTCTGGAACGCTTCACGCCTGCGGCGTCGTGGTTTGGACCCCCTTCTTGGGCCGAACTTTGGACGAACCGGCGGTGCAAATTCTCCCTTAAATCGGCGACACACCATACGCACATAGGGTGCCGACATTTTCTGTAATTTATTCCGATACTTCTGAAGGATTTCTCACATTTTTCGATTTTTTGCGCAGTACAATCGGCAGTACAGCTTTCGGAATTCTCATTGAATTCATTCGGTGTTTTCCGCGTTCGACGTAGTACAAGTCGTAGTACAAGGACCGCAGGGCGCTCATCGATCGCGATTGGGTCGAGCTCGCGGCCTCGGTAGGTGGCCATCCCGCGTTCCATGCGCACGCCCCAAACAACCGGAAGCTTTAGCTTAGCGGGTGCTGTCGCATGGCAGCCTGCTCAGCTTGGCTGGCGACCAGCTGTCCGAGGTGCCACCGCCATTCCAGAGAAAGCGAGAAGGAAGGGAGTAAGGGGGCGCGAAACGCGCAGCAGAGGAGCACGCAGTGCGACCCAACCTGAACTCAAATACCCAGCATCGAGGTCATGGCCTCCCAGAGGACCTCGCGGCGCTCATTGAAGCCGAGATCTACGCAGGCCCGACGCACCCCATTCATCCGACCCAGTTCCATTGCGAGCTTCAGGCGCGCCTCCAGGTCCTTGGCGAGCGCCTCGGATACATGTCCAAAGCCGAGTACTGGAGCCGCACCATCCTGGGCGGACGGCCAGGCCTGATCGACGTCGTATGGACTTCGCCTGACGGAAGCCGCGGCGTCGCGATCGAACTTGACGCGAGCTGGCGGCGCAAGTCGATCACCAAGCTGCTCCACATGGCGCCCACGCATCACCCGGTGTGGATCGTCTATGGCGATCCCTACATGACCTTCGGGCGGGACGAGTACGACCTCGACCGCCTGATCATCATCGAACCGGACCTCGCTCGCCTCCCCACCTTTTGCCGCGCGCGCCCCGGCAGGGAGAGGCTCGAGGCGTACCGCGCACAGCAGCGGGCGATGAAGGCGGAACGCCAGCTGAGCGCGGACAGGACCGCCACCAGCGCAGCTCCTTCGAACCAAGTGACAGAGGAGCGCGGAGCTTGAGCGGCGGGCGCCTTCGGCTTGCCCGGCACATCTTGGACCATCTCCGCCGCCCCGTCCGGAGTCCGCGATCAAGGCCTTCAGGCTGACGCTTCGCATGGATCTGAGCCAGCGGGCTTGCGCTCGCACTGCTGTCCGGCACGCTCGCTGCTTACTCTCCGAACGGTCATTCTTGGCTTCGCCAACAACGGCCGCCCGCTCGCCATATTTCAAAAGTCGTGGCGAGAGATCGTGGTGAACTTAAAGTCAACCATAAGGTCGATTAACTCGCGCACCCGAGAGAGAAGGCGGTTTCGTTAGCTTTCCATTAGCGAAAAACTCTGCGACAGCCGCAAATGCCATCTAGACGAACCGGATAACGGTTAGCTGAAATACAAGCATGAACACCAACTATGACCTCGGCGTCATCGCGCAACGGCCCCCCGCCCCCGTGAGCGGCGCCTTCGACCGTCCGCCGACGCGGCTGAGCTTCCGTCCAGAGCCTCTAGGCCGGACCACCCCTGAAAGAGAATTCCCATGAGGCGCTCAACGCCTACCCCACTGCCGAACTGGCAGGCGGTCATGGATACTTCCATGGCCGCTGCCTACCTGAGCCTCAGCGTGCCCGCCTTCCGGCGCTGGGCGCTTGGGGTCGGTCTGAAGCCGACTGATCTCGGCAACCATCGGATCCTTTGGAGACGCAGCGACATCGACGCGGCGCTCGCCCAAACGCCGAACAGCATCGGCGCCGCCAACGACGAGGAACTCGCTGCTCACCAAAAGGCGGCGCTGGCCAACGTGCGTGCGACTACGCGGCAGCGAGGCTGACCGATGCGCTACGTCAAACGCTACCGCGACACGCAGGGCGTCGAGCGCTTGTACTTTCGAAAGGCCGGGCATCCGCGGAACGGCGAAGCTCTCATCAGCCCTTGGCCAGACGAACCCGAGGGTTCCGCACTTGAGGCGGAGGTCCGCGACATCCTCGGCCCCGAAGGCCCAAAGGCAAAGCCGTCGAACCTAGCGGGTGCCACGCGCGCCTACGAGCTCGGCGCGGACTTCACCGGGCTTAGCGCGACCACCCAGTACGAGTACCGGCTGCTTCTGAAGGAGTTCGACGCGACGCTTGGCGGCCTACCGATCGCGGCGTTCACTCCGGCCTTCATTCTGGAGTTACGCGACGCCTGGGCCACAAAGGGCCATCGCGCGGCCAATCTGCGACTGCAACTGCTGAAGAACGTTCTGAACCCGCAGATGATCGCTCGGGACCTCCCGGACCCGTTCTCGCGAATCAAGCAGGTTCGCCGTCCGCGCGACCTTGCGGAGCCGCACCCCATCTGGTCGGAGGCGGTAGTGACGATCGTCATTGAGGCCGCAATTGCTGCGAAGAAGTACGGCCTGGCCCGTGCCGTCGCCATCGGCCGTTACACCGGAGCTCGTCGCGGGGACATTGTTCGTCTGACTCACACGGCTCGCGCAGACGGGCAGATCACCTTCATGTCGCACAAGCGGCGCGTCCCCATCGACATGCCGGAGGACGCGAAGCTCACGAGGTGGCTGACCAAGACACCCGCCAGCCAACCCCTGTCCAAATGGCAGAGCCACATGCAGCGCAAGACCAAGGTCACACGGATGCCTCCCGCCACCCTGGTCTACAACATCTCGAACCTCCCCTATTCGGAGGACGGGCTCGGGCAGGAACTGGCGAAGCTGGTCGCCAAGTTACACGAGGATGGTCGGCTCGATAGCAAGGCCTATGATCTGCACGGCCTGCGCCACACGTTCGGCGTAGAGGCCGCCCTGGCGGGCTGCACGGATGCCAGGGGCGCGGCCTTGATGGGCCACGGCAGTCCGAACTCCTTCGCAGTCTACCGCCGCCAGGCGGACCGCAAGCGCATGTCGGGTGAAGGCGCGGCGCTCATTTCCGCACTTCGCGAGAAGCGACAGAACGGCCCCGGAACGGGATCTGTCTAGTGCACTGGCTAGGAGTGTCTAATCGGCCCGTACCGGCGCATCGCCGGTTCGCCGAAAAAGCCCGACGTTTCAACGTCGGAGCGATGGTACCGCCCTCCCGGATCGAACGGGAGACCTCCAGAGCCACAATCTGGCGCTCTAACCAACTGAGCTAGGGCGGCGCATCGCGAGCGCGCTTTCTAGTCGGGCCGGGCTCCGCGATCAAGGCTCCAGCAACGGTCGTCGAAAGCGACGTGATCCGGCGAGTTCAACGCCCCCCGCGAGACGGACCATGAAGTCGCCCGACGGGCGGGACTCCACCTGAGACACTGCGCCGCGCCGAACCAGGCGCGAACGATGGATCCGCACGAATCCCGCGCCTTGCAGCTGACGCTCGAGATCGGCCAGGGACGAGCGGTGGAGGACAGGGCCCGACGCCCGGTGCAGCTCGACATAGTTGCCGGCCGCCTCGATCCAGTCGACTTCCGCCAGGTTGACGAAGTGCCGGCGAGCGCCGTCGCGGACCTCCAGGGCCTCGGGGCCGGCGGCGTCCGGACCGGGGCTCGCGGCGGCGAGCGGCGTCCGCAGCGACCTCCAGCCGACGTAGGCGCCGACCAGAACCACATAGACCGGCAGGTCCTGGCGCAACTCGTACGGCCAGTTGGCCAGCGGTCCCCATGGATCATAGGACTGGCCCGCCAGGGGATAGACCAGCCCCCGTATCGCCCCCATGGCCAGCACATGGACAAGGGATACCGCCAGCGCCGTGGCGAGATGGACGACGAGTCGGCGGGGCCAGGGCGGCGACAGCGGCCAGGATCGCCGGGTGACCCACAGGATCGCGGGTAGCAGCGCCAGCAGCACCAGCGCGCTGCTGGCTTCCCAGACCGCCGGCTCCCAGACCGGGATCGGCCGCCCGACCTCGGCCCGCTCGTCGATGACGTTCAGCACATTGAAGAGGGTGACGGCGACCGCGATCAGCGCGGCCACGCCGACGAACAGCAGGTCGCCGCGATCACCGCCCGTCCCTGCCGGACCACCGCTCGCCCCTCGCCCGCTCTCGCCCGTCACATCCGCTCCGCCGCCTGGCCCCGCGCCGTGGCGCCCGCCCGTCGTCCTGGGCGATCACGCCGGGCCCCGACAGAACGGAGTTCCGGATGCCCATTCAGACCACCCGCAGGTACGACCTCGACGCCCTGCGCGTCGGCGCGTTCCTGCTGTTGATCCTCTACCACCTCGGCATGTTCTACGTGCCGTGGACGTGGCACGTGAAGAGCGACCACATCATCCCCGCGCTCGAGCCCTGGATGGGGGCGGTCAATCCCTGGCGTCTCAGCCTGCTCTTCGTGATCTCGGGCGTGGCGACACGGTTCATGGCGAAGGACGCGCCGACCGGCGTGCTGCTCGCCCAGCGCTCCCAGCGCCTGCTCATTCCGCTGCTGCTGGGCATGTTGCTGATCGTGGCGCCGCAGAGCTGGGCCGAAGTCGTCGAGACGAAGGGGTATGCCGGCGGCTTCCTCGACTTCTGGCCACGCTACCTGTCGTTCGACCAGAGCTTCGGGATCATCCTGCCCACCTACAACCACCTTTGGTTCGTGGCCTACCTCTGGGTCTACACCGCCTTGGCGCTGCTCATGCGGCCGCTGTGGCCGGCGATGGATCGCATGGCCGCCTTGGCGCTGCGCGGCCCGGGCCTGCTGGTCCTGCCTGCCCTCGCCTTCGGCCTCTACCGCGCCACCGCCGGGCGGACCTGGGGCGAAACGCACATCGTGTTCGCCGACGCCTACGGGCATCTGCAGTACGCCAGCGCCTTCCTGCTCGGGCTCGCACTGGCGCGTCTTGATGCGGCCTGGACCGGGCTGGAACGGTTTCGCGCCCTGCTCGCCACGGCGGCCGTCCTCATGTTCGTGGCCGGGTTTGTCCTGCGGGGAGCAGAGGACCTGCCCGGCGCGGCCGGGGCGGCCTTCGCCTTCCTGCGCGAGGCCTACGCCTGGACGGTGATCTGCGCCCTGTTCGGCTATGCGCGGCGGTACGTCACCCGCGGGTCCGCTCTACTCGGCGTGCTCACCGAGGCGGTGTTTCCCTTCTACATCATCCACCAGACCGCGATCGTGCTGGCGGGCCACCTGCTGAAGCCAATTGGCCTCTCCGCCGTCGTCGAAGCCTCGACCATCTTGGCGATCACCGCCGCGGCCTGCGTCGCCACCTACGCCCTCGCACGGGCGGCGCCGGTGCTGCGACTGCCCCTGGGCCTGAAGCCCGCGCCACGTCGGCGAAACACGCCCGCCCTGCCCGCCGAATAGCAGGCAAAGAAAAAGCCCCGGTTGCCTGGGCGACCGGGGCCTCGTCTTGGTCAGGCTCGGATATCAGCCCTTCGGCAGGGTGAAGCGGAGCGGAATACGCACCGTACCCCCGTCGACCGGCTGACCGTCCTTGGTCTGCGGACGCATCTTGAAGAGCTTGCTCATCTTCATCGCGGCGTCACCAAAGCCCATGTCGGCCGGGTCTTCCGAGATGATCGAGCAGCCTTCCAGCGTACCGCGGGCCGTCACCGAGCAGCTGAGGGTCGCACGACCATCAACTTCCATCCGCTGGGCGCGGTCCGGATAGTACCGGGCCAGGTCTTCAGCGGACGGGCGGCGGAGCCAGTCCGGGTTCGTGATGACCGACGGACGCGGCGGTTCCGGCGGCGGAGCCGCAGGAGGCCGGGGCTCTTCGATCCGACGCTCGACCGGCGGAACCGGCAGCGGCGGGATCGAGGGCATGTCGGGCACCGCCACCGGGGGACGCGGCTGCAGCTTCGGTGGAGGCGGCGGCGGCGTGTTCGGAGGCGGCGGCGGCGGAGGCGGCGGAGGCGGCGGCGGAACGGGCTTGATGATCGCCACGTCCGTCACCTCGTCCGAGTACTCCTTGTACTTCGGCTCGAAGCGGGTCTTCCACAGGTACAGCCCGAGAAGGCCGTGGACCACCACCGCGCCGATGAGCGCGATGATAATGCCCGGGCGAGCCTTCGGCTTCGGGTCGTCGAACGGATTATGCCGAGTCAGAGCTTCGTGGTGAGTGTCAGACATGGTTCACCACCTAGTTGTTGTCTTCGCCGACCAAGGCAACGCTATAGAACCCGTTGTCCTGCAACATGTTCATAACGCCCATGAAGTCGCCGTAGAGCACATCTTTGTCCGCACGGATGAAGATGCGTTCCTTCTCGGGATTCCGCGACTCGCCGAGCTGTTTGCGCAGGTCGTCGCCGAGGGTGGCCAGATCGGTACGGAAGTCCTGGATGAACAGGTCACCGCCCGGCTGGATCGAGATGTAGACCGGCTTCGGGGGGTTGGTGCCGGGCGGAGCGACGGCCGGTGGCAAAGTCACCTTGACCGTCACGGCCGCCATCGGCGCCGCAACCATGAAGATGATCAGAAGAACGAGCATCACGTCGACGAAAGGCGTCACGTTGATGTCGGCGTTCTGACTCTCCTCGTAGCGCCCGCCCCCTCCACTCGAGAGTTTGGCGGCCATCTAGATTACGCCCCCTTGTCGAGCTGCCGGGAGATCGCGTTCATCAGCTCGGCCACGAACCCTTCCGAGCGCGCACCGTAAGCGGAGATGCGGGTCTGGAAGTAGTTGTAGAAGATAACCGAGGGGATGGCGGCGAACAGGCCGAGACCCGTGGCGAGAAGCGCTTCGGCGATGCCGGGGGCGACGACGGCCAGGTTGGTCGTGTTGGTGTTCGCGATACCGATGAACGAGTTCATGATCCCGTAAACCGTACCGAACAGACCGATGAACGGGCCGTTCGAACCCACCGACGCGAGGTACTGCATGCCGCCCGAAAGGCGACGCGACAGGGCCGCTTGCACGGCGCTCACGGCGTGTTGGGCGCGGTCGATCGTGGTGTCGCGGTGTTCGCCGGCGATCTGCAGGCCAGCCTGACGGCTGAGCTCGATTTCCTGGGCGGCCGCGGCGGCCATGTCGGCCAGCGGGTTACCGTCATACTCTTCGGCGAGAGCGATCCGGCTCATGTCGTTGATCGACTTCGCGCCACGGAACGATTCCACGAAGTTGTCCGACACGCGGTTCAGCGCGCGGAACTCGAGGATCTTCGTGACGAGGATGGTCCAGCTCAGCACCGAGGCGAGAGCCAGGCCGATCATGATCACCTTCACGACGGGGTCGGCGTCCATGAACATGGTGCCGACGTTCAGCTTGCCGGCGTTCTTCATGGTCGGCGGATCGGCTTCAGCCGGAGCCGCCGCGTCAGCGGCGGGGGCGGCGGGAGCAGCGGCGGCGGCCGGATCGGCAGCCGGGGCGGCGGCGGCGGCATCGGCCGCCGGGGCAGCGGCGTCCTGGGCGAACGCCGGCGCGCTCACGCTCAGCGCGACAGCGCCGAGGAGAGCGGAAAAGGTCATCTTCAGTTTGTTGTCGAGCATCTGTCGCCAGTTCCTGGTTGGTCTAGCACGATTGGCCGGAGGGTCGTCGCGCGAGAGCGTCTCCACCCTAGTTGAAACAAGCCCGGGACCCCAAACCGCTTTCGCGGGCCAGAGCTCCAGAAGCGCTGTCGCTGCGCCCGACCCGGAACGCGGACTCCCGACTTGTCGCAGGGATTGGCGTTACGATGGTGCGGACGGCCTTGAAACCCCACGAGGGGACCCCAAAGTCTTACCGCTTTGTAAGAGAAGCGGCCCGGACCCTTTGGCAACCCCTTGTCGAAGCGTCAAGGGGCAGAAGCTTCCCCTCCATCGTCAAATTATTGACGCACGCGCACGGATTGTGCGCTGCACAAGCAAGAAGCGTCTTGAGCCTGCGGATTCACCACCGTTCGTCGCAAATTCATGTTGCAGCGCAACATCAAGCGCTGCCGCAACTCGTTACAACGGTATGGGAAGGATGGTGCCTGGGGGCGGATTCGAACCACCGACACGCGGATTTTCAATCCGCTGCTCTACCAACTGAGCTACCCAGGCTTGGGCCCCGCCGCGCGGGAGCCGCGTCTATAGAAGAGGCCATCGCCGAAGTCCAGCGAGGCGAAGAGAGGAATTTGCACCCTCAGGAATCCTCAGTGGATTCAGCGCCCGGCCCACCCTCGTCCTCCTCCGCGGGGACCGCGTAGGCCCCCGAAAGCCAACGCTGCAGGTCCACATCCGCGCAGCGCTTCGAACAGAAGGGCCGGTAGTCCGCCACGGGCGGCTTACCGCAGATCGGGCAACGCGCCTGGGTCATGCCGGACCAACATCCAGATCGCCCCGCGCGCGCCCGGCTTCCGAGGTGACGGAAAAGCGGGCGCCGATCCGCTCGGCGAGCAGCCGGGCCAGGGGCTCCGCCGCCGCCACCACGGCCGGAGCCGCGCGCGCCACGATCCGCGCGCCGGGTTGGGCGGCGGCCTCGTCCTCGATCCGGCGGATCAGTTGTTGGGCAAGGCTGCGTTCGGTCAGGGCGCCATCCGCCCGCAACAGGGCCTCCCGGACAGGCCGGGTGCGGCGAGGGATCGAGATCTCCATCGTGCCGAAGCGTCCGACGGGCCCGATCGCGACGCCAGGGTTGTCGGAACCGAAGGCCAGCCTCGCCGCCGCCAACAACGCCGCGCCGTCGTGACCTCGCCCCGCGAGGTCGATGACCACCAGGCCGCCCAGCCCCTTCAGCCGCAGCAACCGGGCGGTTTCATGCAACGCCGTCAGATTCGTCTGGCGCGTGACCCGCTTCGCGTCCTGTCCCTTGCGCTCACCGAGATCCACATCGACGGCGGTCAGCGCCCGCGTCGGCTCGATCGCCAGCGAGCCGCCCCCCGGCAGCGGATGAACGATCTCCAGGACCTCTGCCTCGGCCTCGTCGGCGACGGCGCGCGCTTCACGGCCCTCGACGAGCCCCGCATCGCGCACGAGATGGCGGAGGATGGCCGCCACATCGGGCGCCGCCTGGAGCAGGCGCGGACCGCCCCGCGCCTCGCCGAGCGGCTTGGCCACCGCCAGCTTGCCCACCCGCGGCTCGCTGCGAATCTCGACCTCGAGCGCCGAGCCGCGCACGGGCTTGGAATCCGGCTTGAACGGCAGGATCGCCTCCAGCCCGTCGCCGAGGTCCAGGAAGGCTGTCCCGATCGCTGGTTCGAGGCTGGCCACGCGGGCGATCAGCCTGGCGCCGAGCGCCAGTCGAGGCTCATCGTCGGACCGCTGAAGGAGCAGCCGCTCGGGCCGGTCGTCCAGGGTCACGACTCCACGCGTCTCACCGACACTGCGATCCAGGAAGATGCGGCGCTGGCTCATGGGATTCGCAGGCCCAGTCCGCGCAGAAGGTTCGCGCTCTCGTAGAGCGGCAAGCCCACCACACCGGAGTAGGATCCGTGCAGGGACACGACCAGCGCGCCCGCGCGGCCCTGGATGGCGTAACCGCCGGCCTTGCCGATCCCCTCCCCGCTCGCGAGGTAGGCATCGATCTCCTCAGCGGTCAGTCGCTTGAAGTGGACCCGGCTCTCCACCAGCCGCGATACCCGCCGCCCGTCGGGGCCGGAGGCGGCCACGCCGGTCAGGACCCGGTGCGCGCGCCCCGAGAGCAGACGCAGGCAGGCGCGGACTTCATCCGCCGTCTCGGCCTTGGGCAGCACCCTTCGTCCGACCGCGACCACCGTGTCGGCCGCCAGTACGAACGCATCCCCATGGCGCTCGGCGACATGGGCGGCCTTGGCGCAGGCCAAGCGCAGCGCCAAGAGGCGCGGGGTCTCGTCGGATTGAGGGGTTTCGTCCAGATCAGCCGCCTCGATGAGGTCTGGCGTCAGGCCGATCTGTTTGAGGAGGTCCAGGCGGCGGGGGCTCGCGGAGGCCAGGACGAGGCGCGGCGGGGTCAACCAGGTCGGACCTTGGATGGAATCAGCGGACGCGGAAGGTAATACGGCCCTTGGTCAGGTCGTAAGGCGTCATTTCGACAAGGACCTTGTCGCCGGCGGAAACGCGGATCCGATTCTTGCGCATCTTGCCCGCGGTGTGGGCGATGATCTCGTGGTCGTTCTCGAGCTTCACTCGAAAGGTTGCGTTCGGGAGCACCTCGCTCACCACGCCCGGGAACTCTAGCAGTTCTTCCTTCGCCATGCAGGCTACCTGTTCCGCTCAAAGGTCACATATGACGACGGCTCGCGCCGTCTGGACACGAGCCGCAATTCCGCTTCGGCGAATATAGCGCATGGGTTCGGGGAACGTCGATGGGCCTGCTCACGGGCCGAAGCGGGTTTTGATTCGCGCGGACAGGGCGTCCCGCACCTGGCGATAGGCTTCCAGCCGGTGCTCCCGTGAGCCCTCGACCAGGGTCGGATCCAGTGTCGGCCAGTACTCGATTTCGGCCGACCGACCCCGCGCCAGTTCCACCGCCCGGTGCTGCGCCTCGGGCGTGAGGGAGATCACCAGATCGAACGAGGCGTCCTCCAGTTCGTCGAAGGTCTTGCACCGGTGCCGGCTGAGATCGACGCCGATCTGGCCCATCACCTCAGCCGCCAACGGGTCGACTTCCATGTCGTCCACGTCGGGATCGAAACGGCTGCGCCTCAGGCCGCAGCTGTCGACGAATATCCGTGTGCCGGCGACCTGCTTCAGCAGCGCCTCCGCCATAGGCGAGCGGACCTGGTTGAAGTTGCAGCAGAAGAGGACCGCGTCAGGCTGACGCGCCGCGGCGTCGCTGGACATTCCGCCTCAGCCCCGCCAGTGCAGGGCGCAGATGAGCGTGAACAGCCGGCGGGCGGTGTCGAGATCGGTCTCGATCTTGCCGGACAGGCGCGTGCGCAACAGCTCGGACGCCTCGTTGTGCAGCCCCCTTCGGCCCATGTCCAAGGCCTCGATCTGCTGCGGCGTCGAGTTGCGGATCGCCTGATAGTAGCTGTCGCAGATCAGGAAGTAGTCCTTGATCAGGCTACGGAACGGCGACAGCGACAGGATATGCCGTCGCTCGTACTGGGGCCCGCGCACATCCAGCACCAGCCGGTTCTCCAGCAGGCCCATGCGCAGGTCATAGGGACCGCCGTCCGCCCCGTCGGGATGGAACACGTTCTCCTCGAGCAGATCGAAGATCGCGATCTGCCTTTCCTGTTCCTGGTCGCGCGAAACCGCCGCGAGCGACTCTTCGTCGAGCTCGACGGATTGCAGGCGGTGGGTCTTCTTCGCGTCGTCGGCCATGATCCGAGGCCGAGCTTTATTGCAAACCGGGGGGCGTCGTCATCCCGCCGTGTCGTCGTCGACGCGCTTCGGTCAAAAGAAAACGCCCGGCGCGCTGGGCGCCGGGCGTCTTTCAAGGATCGGCAACCGATCAGTAGGCGGCGTAGCGATGTCCCGCCGGACGGACGAAATCGCCGCGGACATATCCGACCCCGACGCCGTTCTGGCCGACCAGGATCCAGTCGCTGCCCTTGACCTCGGCCAGGGCCTGGAAGCGCTCGCCGGCCTGCAGACGCCCCACCCGGGCCGAGCTCGTGGTCGGGGCGGCGCGCAGGTTCACCCCGCTCTGAGCGACGAAGGTGTCGCCGATCTTGCGGTAGCTGGCCGGCGAGACGTTCGAGTACAGCCGATAGCCGTTTCGGGTGTAGGTGCCGGTGTTGCGGCTGGAGCTCTTCTGCGCCTCGCAGCCGATGGCCGAGCCCGCGGCGGCGCCCAGCGCGGCGCCGGCGATGGTTTCGCCCGTGGCGTGACGGCCGCCGACCTTGTTGCCGATGAGGCCGCCCACGAGGCCGCCGATCACCGCGCCAGCTTCCTGCTTGCCGCCCGACGCAGAGCAGCCGGTCACACCGGCGTTGGCCGAGCCCGCGCCCAGCACCAGCGCGCCGGCCAGAACCGCCGCGATCGCGCCGCCGGCCGTCTTGTTCATCGGATTACGCATGGAACTTCTCCGTCCTTTGCATCAGTCGATGGGACGGATTTAGGGGGGCCAGCCTGAACGCCCTTGGAGCTTGGCTGACAGGAACCGTTCAGCTTTCCGAACGCCCCTGCCCCATCCGGATCGCGGCCGAGCGGGCGTGGGCCGGCAGCCCTTCGGCCTCGGCCAGGACCACCGTCGCCGGCGCCAGCCGCGCGAACGACTCGGCGTCGCACTTCACGAGCGAAGTCCGCTTGAGGAAATCATAGAGCGACAGGCCGGAGGAGAAGCGGGCCGCACGGCTCGTCGGCAGCACATGGTTCGATCCGGCCACATAGTCGCCGATGGCCTCTGGCGCGTGGCGGCCGAGGAAGATCGCCCCCGCGTGCCGCACGCGATCGGCCAGTCTTTCCGGTGAGTCCATCGCGAACTCGACGTGCTCGGGCGCGATCTCGTCCACCAGGCCGGGAGCCTCGTCGAGCGGAGCGATCACCACAGCGCCATGGTCGCGCCAGGACGCGCGTGCGTCCTCGCCGGTCGCCAGCGCGCCCAGCTGCGTCTCGACGGCCGCGACGACCTTGTCCGCGAACGTCGCGTCGTCGGTGATGAGGATGGATTGGGCCGCGGGATCGTGCTCGGCCTGGGACAGCAGGTCCGCCGCGATCCAATCCGGATCGTTCATGCCGTCAGCCACGACCACGATCTCGGAGGGACCCGCCAGGGCATCGATGCCCACCGCGCCATAGACGCGGCGTTTGGCGGCGGTGACGAAGGCGTTGCCGGGGCCGACGATCTTGTCCACCGGACGGATAGGGCCCGCCCCGTAGGCCAGCGCCGCCACGGCTTGCGCCCCGCCGACGCGCCAGATCTCGCTCACGCCCGCGGCCTCGGCAGCGGCCAGCACCGCCGGCTGAAGACGCCCCGGAGGCGTCACCATGGCGATCCGCTCGACGCCGGCCGCGGCGGCCGGCACGGCGTTCATGAGCACGGTGGAGGGATAGGCCGCCCGACCGCCGGGCACATAGATCCCGACTGACTCGAGCGGCGTCCAGCGCCAGCCCAACTCCACGCCGGCCTCGTCGACGAAGCGCTGGTCCGCCGGACGCTGGCGTTCGTGATAGGCGCGGATACGCCCCGCCGCGAAGGCGATGGCCTCGCGAACCTCCGCGGCACAAGCCGCCGCCCCCTCGGCGATCTCGTCGGCCGTCACGCGCAAGGTGGTCTCGTTCAGCTCGACCTTGTCGAAGTCGCGCGCATAGCGAAGCAGCGCCGGGACGCCTTCGCGACGCACCGCCGCCAGGACGTCGCGGACGATGGCGTCCACCTCTTCGGGTGTCTCGCGACGCTCGGCGACGAAGGCCGAGAACTCGGCGCGGAAGTCCGGGTCGGTGAAGCGGAAGCTGCGCATGGCGCGCTCTTTAGCGGCCTCGCACGCGCAAGGCCATTCGGATCAGGCTTCGTGCGACGGGACGCGCGGCGTCGGCCAGGGCTGGGACACGTCGGCCAACACCGCGTCGACGCATTCCACGCTGGCGCGCAGATCGCCGCCCCCGGCGAACGTGAGGGTCACGACACCGCCGGGCGCCTCGCCGGGTTCGAAGGCCAGTGAGAGCAATTCCACCACCGCGTCGCGCCGGTCCCGGCGGATGCGGCGCGTCTGCACCTTCAGGACACCGCCCAACTGCAGGGCCGAGCGCACCCGTTGGCGAGCGCCCGCTTCCCAGCGGAACCGGTTGAAGGCGATGGTCAGCCGTCTGCCGCGAGGCTCGAAGGCGATATCGCCCACGGTCGCCACGGCGTCCTGCAGCGCGGCCGAGATCACCGCCAGATCCTCGGTATCCTCGGCCAGCAGTTGCAGTGAACCGGTGTCGGACATGGCCTACTCGCCTTCGGGCTCGCCGCCCTCACCCTTCAACCGCCGGACCTGGCCGCCGCAGGCGCCCAGCTTCTCCTCGAGTCGTTCGAAGCCACGATCGAGGTGGTAGACGCGGTTCACGATCGTCTCACCCCGCGCCGCCAGGCCGGCGATCACCAGGCTGACCGACGCGCGAAGATCGGTCGCCATGACCTGGGCGCCTTCCAGCGCCGCGACGCCGCGCACCCTCGCCTCGCCGCCATGCACCGAAATGTCGGCGCCCAGGCGCATCAGTTCCGGCGCGTGCATGAAGCGGTTCTCGAAGATGGTCTCGCGGATCACGCTCTCGCCGTCGGCCAGGGTCATCAGGGCCATGAACTGGGCCTGCAGGTCGGTGGCGAACCCCGGATAGGGATCGGTGGTGATCTCCACGGCCTTCAGCTTGGCTGCGCCCCGCTTCACCGTCAGGCCATCGTCATGCGTCGTCACGTCGACGCCGGCCTCGATCATCTTGTCGATGAGCGCCTGGATGAAGTCGCCGCGCGTGCGCCTCAGCCGCACTTCTCCGCCCGCCATGGCGGCCGCCAGCGCGTAGGTGCCTGTCTCGATGCGATCCGGCAGGACCGAGTGCGTGGTTCCCGAGAGCCGGCTGACGCCCCGAATCGTGATCGTCGGCGTGCCGGCGCCTGTCACCTGCGCGCCCATCTTGTTCAGGCAGTCCGCCAGGTCGGTGATCTCGGGCTCGCAGGCCGAGTTCCTCATCACCGTCTCTCCCTCGGCCAGTACGGCCGCGAGCAGGGTGTGCTCGGTGGCGCCCACCGACACGAACGGGAACTCCACCTCTCCGCCCTTCAGGCCACGCGGGGCCTGGGCGTAGACGTAGCCCTCGTGCAGATCGATCTTCGCGCCCAGGGCCTCCAACGCCTTGAGGTGCAGGTCGACCGGCCGCGCGCCGATCGTGCAGCCGCCCGGAAGCGAGACCTTCGCCTGGCCCGAGCGCGCCAACAGCGGCCCCAGTACATTGAACGAAGCGCGCATCTGGCGGACGAGATCATAGGGCGCGAACCCACTGACGATCTCGCGGGTGGTCAGCACCGTCTCCGCGCCATCGGCGCCGTCCGATTCCTTCACCTCCGCCCCAAGGCGCTGCAGCAGCTTGCCCAGGAAGCGCGTGTCGGCGAGGCGCGGCATGTTGGTGAGGCGCAGGGGCTCGTCCGTGAGCAGGCTGGCCGCCATCAGCTTGATGGCCGAGTTCTTGGCGCCGCTGATCGGGATTTCCCCCTCCAGCCGCGCGCCGCCGGTAATGGCGATGCGATCCAATCGGTATCCTTACGAAGTCGCTCGGGGCCGCGTCCCTCAGCGGCGCCTCTCGCGGATTATCTAGCGCGCGCGTCGCGGACGCGCAAAGCGGTCAATCCGTCGAGGGCTTGTCGGGCTTTTGTGCAGGCGGCGATGCGCCCGCAGCCTTCCGCCGCCGAAGATTCGCCCGCAGCGCCTGCGCCAGCTTGGCTTCGCGGGATTCCCCCGCGGTCTTCGGATCGTCGTCCCGCTTGGCCATCAGGGGCAGGTGCGGCGAGGCGTCCCGCACGTCAAGCACGCCTGCGGCGATTTTGGGCTTCACTCCGGGCGCGGGTGCCGCTATAGCGCCCGCCTTCGCCGCCGTAGCTCAGTGGTAGAGCGCATCCTTGGTAAGGCTGAGGTCGGCAGTTCAATCCTGCCCGGCGGCACCACGGTCCCCTAAGTCCAAGCGACTTAGGGGACCGCCACTTCCTAGAAATCCAGATCTCCAGATGGCGCTCCTTCAAGGCGGGCGCGCTTAAGCCGACGCACCGGCTCGCTTCACACGACTCGATTCGGGTCCGTGGCGGCGATGGCCACCATGGACGCGCCGACTCAGCCCCGCCAACGCTTGAAGATCACGCTCGCGTTCACGCCACCGAATCCGAAGCCGTTCGAGAGCGCGTACTCCACGGGGCTCTCCCTCGCCGCCGTCGCCACGACATCCAGCCCCTCGGCCGCCTCGTCCGCTTCCTCCAGATTGAGGGTCGGCGGCAGAACCTGATCCCGCAGCGCGAGCACGGTGAAAATCGCCTCCACGCCGCCGGCCGCCCCCAGCAGGTGGCCCGTTGCGGACTTGGTGGCGCTGATCGCCGGGCGGTGCGCACCGAAGACGGATCGAATCGCCGCCAGTTCGCCCTTGTCGCCGACGGGCGTCGACGTGGCGTGCGCATTGAGGTGGTCGATGGCCTCTGGAGGCAACCCCGCCTGGGCCAGCGCCGTTCGCATGGCGCGGGCCGCGCCGTCGCCGTCCTCGGGTCCCGCCGTCAGGTGGTAGGCGTCCGCGCTGGTTCCGTACCCGACGAGTTCGGCGATGATCTCCGCCCCCCTCGCCTGGGCGTGGTCGAGAGCTTCGATCACCAGTATCCCTGCCCCCTCGCCCATCACGAACCCGTCGCGCGCACGATCGAAAGGCCGGGAGGCGGCTTCCGGCCGGTCGTTGAACCCGGTCGACAAAGCCCGGGCGGCAGCGAAGGCGCCGAGGCTCACCCGATCGATCGTCGCCTCCGCGCCTCCGCAGATGGCGATGTCGGCCTCACCAGCGCGGATCATCCGCGCCGCGTCCCCGATCGCCTGCACGCCGGCGGCGCAGGCCGTCACCGGCGCGCCGATGGGCCCCTTGAATCCGTGACGGATGGAAACCCAACCCGCGGCCAGATTCGCCAGGAACGCAGGCACGGTGAAGGGCGACAGCCGCCGCACGCCGCGCTCGTCCGTCGTGCGCACCGCGTCGGCGATGGCGGGGAAGCCGCCGATGCCGGTGGCGATCACGGTGGCGGTCCTGATCTTCGCGGTCTCGTCCACAGGCGTCCAGCGCGCCTGGGCGATCGCCTCCTCCGACGCGGCGATGGCGAACGCGATGAAGCGATCCATCTTCTTCTGGTCCTTGCCGGCCACGACGGCGTCGATGTCGAAGCCCGCCTCCTCGTCCTGCAGGATCGAGGGAACCTGTCCCGCGATCTGCGCGGGAACATCCGGCGCCAAGCCCTCCGGCAAGCGGCTGATTCCCGAACGCCCGGCCAGCAGGCGCGCCCAGCCGGCCTCCACACCGACACCCAGGGGCGACACCGCCCCCATTCCCGTCACGACGACACGACGCATCGCGCTCATTTCTCGGCCCTTTCAAGCGCCAGGGCGGCGCGTTCGAGTCTGACCAGGGCGGCGCGTGTCTCCTCCGCGCGCCCCTCCAGCAGCGCGGCGAGATCCGTCTGGGCCCGTCGCCACGCCGGCAGGCTGCCGAGGATCAGCGCGCGCCCCGCGTCGGTGGCGCGCAACCTGCACCCACCCCGCCCTCGGCCACCCGAGACCGCAACGAGCCCTCGATCCTCCAGAACCTTCAGGTTCCTCAACACGGCGGAAGGCTCCACGCCGACCTCGTCGGCCAGCGCGGCGATCGACCGGTCGCCCTGTCGCGAAATGAGACCGAGCAGGATGAACTGAGTGATCTGAAGGCCCAGCGGCTTGAGGCGTTGGTTGAATGCCCGCGTGACCGCCTGGGCGGCCCTGCGGCTCCGATGGCCGAAACAAAACAGGGCGACATCATCCGGATCCATAATCCTGCATCTACAGCTTTAATAATTGTGCTGCTACAGGATTTCGCCAGCAACCGCCCGCCGTCCGCGCGGCGCGCCGCCGAAGAATCAGCGGTCGGAGGTGGTGCTCCGCCGGCCCGGCGCACGGGCCCGCAACACGTTGCGTAGCGCCAGGCTCGAGTGGATTCGGGCGACGCCAGGCAGTCTCGACAGGATGTCGGTATGGATCTTTTCGTAGCCGGAGGCGCTGGCCGTCGCGACACGCAGCACATAGTCGGCGTCACCGGTCATCAGATAGCACTCCTCGATCTCGGGGTGCTGCCGCACAGCCGCCTCGAAGCGACGCATCAGATCCTCGGTCTGCTTCTCCAGTGTGATCCGGACGATGGCCACCAACCCGCCTTCGTCGAGTCCCAGGTCGACGATGGCCGTGTATCCGCGAATGACACCGCGCTGTTCCAGCAGGCGAATGCGCCTGAGACACGCGGAGGGTGACAGGCCGACCTCCGCGGCGAGTTCGGCGTTGGGCTTGCGACCATCCATCTGCAGCAGACGCAGCAGAGCGCGGTCGGTGGCGTCTAGGACGACTGGCATGAAGTTGTGCTTGCCTGACACGATCGCGCGCAACAACCCGCACGATCGCACATTCTGCGACAGATCGGCGAGATGTTCGAATTATCTCCCACTAACGTTCACATCGACGGCCACAGTCGAGGTTTCCATGTCACCTCCTGAACCCGCGACCGGCCTGGCCGGCGGCCGCCTCCACATTGATCTGGAGGCGCTCGGCGCGAACTACCGAACGATCGCCAGCGAAGTCGCGCGCGCGCGCGTGGGGACCGTGGTGAAAGCCGACGCCTACGGTCTCGGCGCGACGGAAGCCGCAACTCACCTCGCCACCATCGGATGCCGCGACTTCTTCGTGGCCATCCTGCCTGAGGCCCTGACGCTGAAGCCGCATCTGCCGGCCGACTCGCGTCTGTACGTTCTGAATGGGCTTCCGCCTGGCGCGGAAGCGCTCTGCGCCGATGCGGGCGTTCTTCCCGTACTGAATTCGCTGGAACAGGCGCGGCGCTGGCGCGAGGCGGTGCGAGACCGCATCCAGCCCCCGCGAGCAGCGATCCAGATCGACAGCGGCATGTCGCGCCTGGGCATGTCCGAGGCTGAAATCGAGATGCTCGCCAGCCAGCCCGACTTCTTCGCCGATGTGCCGGTCGGCCTGATCATGAGCCATCTGGCTTGCGCCGAGGACGTCGAGGCGGCCGCCAACCTCGCTCAGCGTCGTTCGTTCGATCGCCTCGCCGAACGCCTGCCGACCAAGGCCGAGCACTCGTTGGGCAACTCCGCTGGCTCGTTTCACCCCGCCGACCTGCGCGGCGACCTCGTTCGCCCGGGACTGGCGCTCTACGGCGCGACGCCATCGCCGCTCGCCGAAGGGCGGCTGCGCCCCGTCGTCAGGCTGGAAGCCCGCGTCCTGCAGCTCCGCGCGATCCCCGCCGGCGTCGGCGTCGGCTATGGCTTGACCTATGTAGCTCCGGAAGCCCGCCGGATCGCCACCCTCTCCGTGGGCTACGCCGACGGCTGGCCCCGTTCGCTTAGCAGCGCCGGCCATGCTTGGGCGGACGGCGTCCGGCTACCGATCCTGGGCCGGGTCTCGATGGACAGCATGGTCGTCGACGTCTCCGACCTGCCGCCCGGCGCACTCTCCGAGGGCGACTTCGTCGAGCTGATCGGGCCCCACCAGAGTCTGGATCACGTCGCGGTCACAGCCGGGATCACCAGCTACGAGCTTCTCACCGGGTTCGGGCGACGTCTCGAACGCATCTATCACCGGAGCGGAAAATGAGGATCGCCGTCCTGGGCGCCGGAGTCGTCGGCGTCGCCTCGGCCTACTACCTGACGCGCGCCGGCCATCAGGTCACGGTCCTCGACCGTCGCCCCGGGCCTGCGCAGGAGACCAGCTTCGCGAACGCCGGCGAGATCTCCCCCGGCTACTCCGCGCCGTGGGCCGCTCCAGGCATCCCGATGAAGGCGCTCAAGTGGCTGATGATGGAGCATCCGCCGCTGATCCTCGAGCCGCCCCTGGACTGGGCGACCTTCAGCTGGCTGCTCGCGACCCTGCGCAACTGCACCGCGGGGCGCTACGCCATCAACAAGAGCCGCATGGTCCGGCTCGCCGACTACAGTCGCGACCAGCTCATCGCTCTGCGGGTCGCCACCGGCATCAGCTACGACGAGCGTCAGCAGGGCACCCTGCAGCTCTTCCGCACCCAGCAACAGCTCGACGACGTCGGCAAGGATGTCGCGGTGCTCAAGGCCGAAGGCGTGCCGTTCGAGGTGCTGGACAGAGCGGGTTGCGCGGCGGCCGAGCCCGGCCTCGCGGGCGCGACCGCGGACATCGCGGGGGGCCTGCGGCTGCCGTTGGACGAGACGGGCGACTGCTACAAGTTCACGGTCGCGCTGACCGAGCTGGCCCGCGCCGTCGGCGCCGAGTTCCACTTCGACACCCCGATGCATCGCCTGCTGCTGGACGGCGGACGGATCAAGGGCGTGCAGACCGACGCCGGGGTCGTGGAGGCCGATGCCTTCGTACTCGCGCTCGGCAGCCATTCGCCGCGAATGGTGCGCCCGCTGGGCCTGCGGCTCCCGGTCTATCCGGTGAAGGGCTATTCGATCACCGTGCCCATCGTCGAGGCCGATCGGGCGCCGGTCTCCACAGTCCTGGACGAGAGCTACAAGGTCGCGATCACGCGCCTCGGCGACCGGATCCGTGTCGGCGGGATGGCCGAGGTCTCCGGCTACAACGACCGCTTGCCGCCCGAGCGACGCGGGGCGTTGGAGCATTCGCTCAAGACCCTCTTCCCAGGCGCGGCGGACCTTACTGAGACCTCGTTCTGGTGCGGCCTGCGTCCGATGACGCCGGACGGCACGCCCGTGGTCGGCGCCACGCCGATCAAGAACCTCTATCTCAACACTGGCCATGGCACCCTCGGATGGACCATGGCCTGTGGATCCGGGCGACTCATCGCCGACCTCGTTTCCGGCGTCACGCCCGAGATCGAGAGCGGCGACCTGTCCATCGCCCGCTACTGAACCCAGGAGATCCCCATGACGATCCAACGCCTCGATTCGGGGCCGCGCATGAGCCAGGCCGTCATCCACGGCGACACCATCTACCTGGCCGGTCAGGTCGGCGAGCCCGGTGACAGCGTGGCGGCGCAGACCAGGACGATCCTGGCGGAGATCGACTCGCTGCTGGCCCGCGCCGGCAGCGAGAAGTCGAAGATCCTCAGCGCCACCATCTGGCTCGCCGACATGGCGACCTTCGGCGAAATGAATGCCGTCTGGGACGCCTGGGTCGACACCAACAATCCGCCCGCCCGCGCCACCGGCGAATCCAAGCTCGCGACGCCGGACTACAAGGTCGAGATCATCGTCATCGCCGCGCGCGGTTGATCGCGTCGCAGACGGCGTCCAGCGCAAAGCGTTGGGCGCCGTCTGCACAAGTCTTCCATGAAGTCGTTTCATTTGACCCTGGTCATGCGCGCGGGTTCCGTGCCCCGAGCCTGGACGCGGCCGATGACGACATTCATGGACGACGACACCGCCGCATGACCGCAGTTTCGACCTTTACCGCCTTCCTCAGCGACCAGCAGGTCGGGTCTGGCGCGCTTCCGCACGTGGCCGCCGCCCTCGCCCAGCGCGATCTTGGCGGCGCGCCGGTGTTCATCTTCGAGGACGCAACGGGCCGACCGGTCGAGCTCGACCTGCGCCAGGGCCCCGTCGCCGCGGTCGCCGAGTATGAGCGCCGCACCTCGCCGCAACCGCCGCCGCGCCCCGGCCGTGGCCGCCCTCGCCTGGGTGTCGTCGCCCGCGAGGTCACGCTCCTGCCCCGCCATTGGGACTGGCTGGCCGCCCAACCAGGCGGTGCGTCGGCCACGCTTCGCCGTCTTGTGGACGAGGCTCGCCGCGACAACGCTGACGTGGATCAGGTGCGCGAGACTCGTGACGCCGCGTATCGTGTCATGTCAGCCCTCGCCGGAGATCTCCCGGGCTTCGAGGAAGCCAGCCGCGCGCTCTTCGCGGGCAGCTACGCCGGCCTGGCCCAGATTGCGCTGGATTGGCCGGCCGACGTCGCCGCCTACGTCCTGCGCATGGCGGCCCCGCTCAGCGAGGTTCCGGTTCAGGGCTAGGCGTCGGGTTTTCCGTCCGCCGCCTCGACCGCCTTGCAGTCGATGGTGAAGGTGAAGCTGGCGCCCAGGCCGAAGCCGCCCTGATAGTGCCGGTCGCACCCGTCGAGATGATCCCCCAGCGCCCGCAGCACCTCGGCGTTGTCGCTCCCTGTCGGCCCGGTCGTGAGCGACGAGAGCGTGCCGCAACTACTCAGACAGAGTGCGCCGGCCAACGCGATCCATACCCTCATCGCGCGTCCTCCGCCTCGACGCCGAGGCCAAGCACATAGCCGCCGGCCGGCGTTCGGGTCAGCACTTGCCGCCGGTTCCGCGGCTCGAAGCTGATGTGCACCCAACGCCCCTCCTCGATGATCTGGTCGAAGGCCAGATCGGAACGAGCCAGGGCTCGGCACACCTTCTTCGGGCCACCGAACCCATGGCAGTTGAAGTCCACGGCATGCCCGGTCAGGTGGGCCGAGGTCCGTGCGCCGCCTACCGCCCGGTTCAACGCCGGCGAGCGATACCCGCTGGAGACCGTGATGATCCGGTCGCCCAGCAGACGCCTCACCTCCTCCATCCGCGTCGCGGTTCCACGCAGGGTCTCCACCACCCGTTGAGGCGGCCGGTTGTCGATGGTCCGGTGCTGGGTCGCGCTCAGCTCTTCCAGCGAGAAATGCTCTGAAAGCTTTGTCGTCATTCGATTTTCCTGAAGGGAGGGCCGCTCAGGCCCAGGTCGTCGTCGCCGCGGCCTGAACCGGCGGCTTCGCGGCTTCCAGCCGGTCGAAGCGCGTGCTGTTCGCGGTCCAAAGCTGGGCCAGCGCCCAGGCGAGCAATGCGGCCACCATGCCCCACGTCCGGTTCTTGAGCCCCTCGACCGCCTGCAGCGTCGAGGCCGCCGTCGCCTTGATCTCCACGAGCCGCTCCTCGCAGCGCGCTTCGTGGTCGCCGAGCCGCTGTTCAAGCGTCGCGAGACGTTCGGATTGGGTGGTCACTTCGGTCCCCCATCCGCCGAGATGGTCAAGGTCGAGCTCTTGGTCTTGCTCGTCGACGAGTTGGTCTCGTCGGTCTGCCGGCCCGCGAACATTTCCAGCGGAAGGCCGTTCAGCATCGCCACGATCTGCTGCGCCGTGGCGATCGGCGCCCCACGTTGCTGCTGCTCGATCCCGCGCAGCATCTCGCCGAGCCCCGACTGCGCGGCGATGTTCGCCCGCTGCGACGCCTCGGCGGCCAGCTGCTGCTCCTGCGCCTTGAAGCCGAAGCCTGCCTTCTGGGCGCGATCTGCGAGGGCCGCCTGGGCGTTCGCGATCCGCGCCTGCGTGGCCCGCTCGGCATCGCCCGAGGCGGCTCCCAGGGCGGTCTCCCACGCCTTGCTGCGCAGGCCTGAAAGGGTCGATGCCCGAGCCCGCGCCAGTTCCCCCTCGGTGCCGCTTCGCGTCAGCGCCGCGCCCGAGCCGCCGAACGCGCCCGCCCCGGCCAGATCCAGGTCCTGCTGGGCCCTCACCTGTCCGGCATGGGCGTCGAAATCCGCCGCCGAGGTGTCCACCACATCCTTTAGGTACGGATTGAGGTAGCGATCGATGTAGTTGTAGGCCTTGCCGCCCGACGAGAACGGCGTGTCCGCCGTCATGTACGATGACAGCCAGCTGGCGTCCGCCGGTCCCTGCGGCGTGCCGGTCCCGGCCAGGTCCGACCAGTTGGTGCGTCCCAGCGCGGCCGCGCTCTGCGCCGCCTGGTTCTGCAGCGCGTGCGACGGCGCGACCAGCGTCTGCGCATCGAGGTCGAACAGTCGACCGACCTGCTCCGCACCACGTTGCACCGGACCTTGCGCCCAATCGGGTACGATCGGCGTGGCCGTCGTGCGCCCGGTGGAACTCGCGTTCGTGGTCGACTTGCTCTTGCTCGCCGAGCCCCCGATCTTGAAACTCATCTACAGCTCCTTTGCGATGATGCGCGCCAACGGCGCGTAGCCCTCCGGCGCCAGCGCGCGCTCCCACCCGGCCCGGCCGATCACCAGCACGCGGCGACACCCCCGGGCCCTCGCCCAGGCTTCCGCGGCCGGGCGCAGCCGCCGCACCAGTTCGTCCAGGTCTCCTCCCGCCAGCCAGATCAGCAGCCGACGCTCGCCCGGATCCTCCTCGACCACGGTGACCATGGCGGCGGCCTCTCCAGGCCAGAACTGCGCTTCGCCCCGACCGATCATCCCGACCACATCGGCAAGGCCGTGCGTTCGGCCTGCGTGGGCCAGCGCGCGGTCCAGCCAGGGCGCGCACCGCGCCCAGTCCGTGGCGCTCACAGCCCGCCGGCGGGCGCGACGTCGAAGGTCGGGGCGCCGACCCGCGCGCCCGTCGGGGCGCTGTCGCCGGCAAATCGCACCCGCACCAGCCGGCCGCTGATCAGCAGGTCTGCGCGCCGGTCGCCCGGCGCGATCGCCACCGTCGCCGAATGCGGCGGCCCCTGTGGGAAGTAGCGGCACGAGACCGTCAGCTGGACGGGGCCGGCCTGATCCTTGAAGTCCGGCCAGACCCCGCGGACCAGCATCGTCGCGTCGGGGTCCAGGGCGTAGTCGGCCGACTCGATGAACCAGCCGAAGGGCGCGCCGTCCGCCGATCGTCCCTTCTCGTGCAGGAAGACGTCCCCGCTCGCGGTGACGCCCACCGGATAGGCCGACGGCCCGGCGTCCACGAACGCGGTCCGCGCCATGATCCCGCGGTGCCAGGCTCCACTGTCCGGCCCGCTCACCGCGACCGCCAGATAGCGGCTGTTCTCGAACCCGTCGCGCCGGTCCGGATAGTCGAACCGCACCTCGGAGAACTCGGCGTTGGACGAGGCCACCACCTTGTCACCCTGGCTGGCGGCCAGTTCCTCGGCGAAGTCGCGGCGGATCGGGCACGGCGCGGGCTCGGGCTGTCCGCCCAGGGTGTAGCTGTAGAACTGCCGGTCGGGGCTGACCCAGAACGCCGTCTGCCCCACCACCACCGTAGCGTTCGGTCCGATCAGGCCGCAGTTGCGCCCGACCCGCTCGAACCGCCAGGGCTGGTTCAGGGCGCCCACATAGGTTCCCAGGAACAGCGCGTCGCCGGTCCACACCAGCATGCAGGGGCCGCACATGCGTCCCGCCACGATGCGCCCGCCGCCGGTCAGCACATACTCCCGCGCGGTCGAGCCACTGGCGCTGGTGCTCCACTGCGTATTGTTGCGGATCGACGAGTGGCGGATGCAGAGCGGGTTGAAGACGCCCGACGCCTCCTCGTTGCAGCCGAGGGCGAAGACCTGGTAGCCGCCGTTCAGGGGAGCCACGAGCATGTGGGTGACGCGGGCCGGCGCGTTGGCCACCGCCTGCGCCTTGGCGCCGGTGTCGTTCGTCCAGGCAAAGATCGTCTGGTTCCGCGGGCTCGCCAGCAGGTGCTGCCCCCACGCCCCGAACGACCAGGTCAGCGGGAAGTAGTCGGTCTCCGAGGGCAGGCCGTAGCCGCCCACGCCATAGCCGCCGGTGCCATAGCCGGCCGATCCCGCGCCATCGATCGCCCCTGGTGCGAAGCCGCTCGCCGGCGTGACGTCGAACAGCGCGCCGCCGCGCCAGAGCTGCAGCTTCGAGTGGGTCCCGAACGCCATGTTCAGGACGCCCGTGTTGTCGGTCCAGGGAAACACCGCCCGGCACACGCCGGTCAGCGGCTCGCTGGTCAGCCGTTCCCAGCCGCCGATCGTCTCGGCGCGCCCCAGGCGAAACCGGACATTCGAGCCGTCGGCCCAGCGCCCCTGTCCCGCATAGGTGGTGTCGTCGCCGTTCAACCCCGGCGGCAGTTCGAGGGGAATCTTCATATGGTTCTCGCTGGTGGAAGGGTCAGGCCCGGCCGGTCACGGCGGCGGCTTGTCTCGGGAGCCTCATGGCTCCATTGATCCGCCTTCCCTGAGACCGCGACAGGCGCACATGTCCGAAGCTTCCCTTCCCCAAGCCGTGATCCGCGCAGAGCCGGACGGCTACGACATGGGAAAGCGCGGCCTCATGGGCCGTCAGTCGGCGGGGAACGGCTTTCTTCGCGCCGCGGTGAAGGCCCGCGGCGATCAGTCGATATACGGCTACACGCCCAGCCGGCAGTCGGCGGTCGGATTTCAGTCGATCGTGCGTGGGATCGATCCCGCCGCTCGGTTCGAATGGGTGTCCGACAACGCCCTCGACAGCATTCCGAAGGTGGGCGCCTTCTATCTGGCGGACCTCACCGTCGCCACACACGCCCGGCTGCGCCAGCGCACCGGGGTGGCGTCCTACTCGCTCTGCGGCGTCACCCACACGACGGCCAGCCACGGGGCCATGGATCAGATCGCCGCTCTTCTGCGCGAGCCGGTGATGCCCTGGGACGCCCTCGTGTGCACCTCCACGGCGGTCGTCGGGACCGTGAACCGGATCCTCGACGCCGAACGCGAGCTCTTCCAGTGGCAATACGGCGCGCCGTGCGCGAAGGAGCCACCGCAGCTGCCGGTGATCCCCCTGGGCGCCCACTGGCAGGACTACGACTTCGACGCCGACGCCAAGCTCCAGGCGCGTCAGGCCCTCGGCCTCGCGGATGACGAGATCGTCGGCCTCTTCGTCGGCCGCCTCGCCTTCCACGCCAAGGCCCACCCGTATCCGATGTTCCGCGGCATGCAGCTCGCGGCGGAGCGGACCGGCCGGCGGATGGTGCTCATCCTCTCCGGCTGGTTCGCGAACCCGAGTATCGAGAAGGCCTTCCTCGAAGGCGCCCAGCAGTTCGCGCCCGATGTGCGCACCATCATGGTCGACGGCCGCGAGACGATCCCGCGCACCAACGCCTGGGCCG
The DNA here is from genome assembly GCA_040752615.1 of Pseudomonadota bacterium. Lineage (GTDB taxonomy): Bacteria > Pseudomonadota > Alphaproteobacteria > Caulobacterales > Caulobacteraceae > Phenylobacterium. The sequence goes on from JBFMGV010000047.1 coordinate 43,166, forward strand.
CCTCCGACCTCTTCATTTCGCTGTCGGACAACATTCAGGAGACCTTCGGCCTCACCCCCATCGAGGCGATGGCGGCCGCCCTGCCCGTCGTGGTCAGCGACTACGACGGCTATCGCGACACCGTCCGCCACGAAGTCGACGGCTTCCGCGTCCGAACCTACGCCCCTGGCGAGGGCATGGGCGCCGCGCTGGCCCGCAGCCACGAGGCGCAGGCGATGACCTACGACCAGTACTGCTGGGGCGCCGCCTCCACCACGGCGGTCGACATTCCCGAAACCGCCGACGCGATCGTGCGTCTCGTCGAGAACCCCGACCTGCGACGCCGCATGGGCGAGGCCGGCCGAGCGCGCGCGCGCACCGTCTACGACTGGGACGCGATCTTCCGGCAGTATCAGGAGCTTTGGGCCGAGCTCGCCGCGCGCCGGGCCAGCGCCCTCACCGATCCTCGCCTGAAGGCCTGGGTCCAGGCCGCGCCCGCCGCGTCACCCTCCCGGCTCGATCCGTTCCACGCCTTCGGCCACTACCCCACCGACACGCTCAGCCCCGAGACCCGCATCGCGGCGGCGCCGGGCGCCACCCTCGCGGATCTGGAGCACGCGTTGCAGCAAGGCATCTTCGGCTCCCTCGCCTTCGACCTCGGCCGCGCCAGATCGATCTTCTCGGCCTACGCCGCCCGCGAAAGCACCATCGCCGAAGCCGCCACCGCCACCAGCACCACCCTCCCGCCCACCGGCCGCATCACCGGCTTCCTGCTGAAGCTCGGACTGGTGGTGGTGCGGTAGGGGCGAAGTGTTGACTCGGCGCGCTACCTGCTAAAGGCGGTGGGACTATGATCAGCACGACCGAAGCTTACGGCTTCCAGTTCGCGTACCCCTCGGGAGACACCGCAGTCGGCTATTGCTTGCGAGAACATGGGGAGTTCTCGCGGGTCGGGGCCACTCTTGCGATGCAGATCAGCCGTGGCCGAACCTTCATCGATGTGGGCGCGAACATCGGCGCCATCGCCTTGCCGGTATCCAGGCAGGCCAAGCGAGTCATCGCTATCGAGGCTCACCCTGATCTTGCGAATATTCTGAAGCAGAATGTTCACGAGAACGAGATAACGAACATTGATGTAATACACGCTGCCGCAGGAGCAACGCGTGGAGATGTAAATTTCCCGGCTATGCCGTTAGATAGCACTGGAAATTTCGGGATGAGTGGCTTCGGCCGCGAGGGCGAGCTCATCAAGATTCAGATGATGACCCTCGACGAGATCTCCCCTCCTGACACAGCGATGATCAAAGTAGATGTAGAGGGATATGAGCACGAGGTCCTAGCGGGAGCTAAGGATACTCTCAGAATCAAGCGCCCTCACCTATTGGTCGAGGTGAGTGCTGATTCTTTGTCCACTCAGCCCACGATCGACATCCTTACGTCATCGAACTATCAGCTTTATTGGTTCGTCGATCCATTTGTTACGCCACGTGCACCCAAGGCTCCTTGGCAAGGAAAGCGCAAAGGCGACATCCACGTTTTTGCGGTACCTGCGGAAGCCTCGCAGCCCGACGATATGACGCCCGTTCGAGTCGGCGAGCCATACCCAAGCGGACTGGATGGATACCGCTATCTGAAGGCCTTCGGCTTCCGCATTCCCTAGCGACTCGCAACCAAAACGATAACGACCTGGCCCGCTCCACCAGGGTTCGAAACGCCGGTCGAGTTCGCGCGCGCGCCGCCTCCGCCTCCCGGCGTGGTGCCGGGCGCAACCACTTGTGCAGCAGAACCCGCGCCGCCGTTGAGGCCCAGACGCTGATCAGCGAAACCACCACTCCCGCCTCCACCGCCTCTCGTTCCTGAACTCGCGCCGCCGCTCCCTCCGTTCGCAGGAGTGATACCCGCAGTGCCCGCCGTTCCGCCGTCGCCTCCCGGTCGATTGATGTCCCCCCCAACGGCAACGCCGCCAGCACCGCCGGTACCCGGGCCGTCAATCAAGCCGCCGCCCCCGCCTCCAGCGACTAGAATCGAGCCGTTGGGCAACGTCACGGTCGTGTTGCCACCAGGGTTCCCCTGTTCAACATCAGCGACAGCACTCCCTCCGACGCCCACGGAGTAGGAGAGTCGTTGACCGGCCGCGAGGCGTACACGCTTGTAGAGAGCTCCTCCCCCGCCTCCACCACCAACGTTCCCCGCACTGAAGTTGGCCCCAGAGCCGCCCCCGCCCCATGCGTAGATGATTGCAAAGCAGCTTTTGCTCGCAGTCACGGTGCCCGCCCCCGATGAAGCCGAAACCGGCGTGGCCGTGAGATATGGCAGCGCATCGCGACTTGACCGCCTTCCCTCAATCCCCTGCCCCACCAGCCCCCTGAGTTTTTGCCCCGTCGCCATCAGTAGTCCGCGTATTCGGCGATGAAGTTGTAGGCCTTGGCGATGCCGGTCGCGACGTACAGGCGCTCGCTCGCCTGGAGGATCATCGGGGCGTCGTCGGACACGCCGAAATCCACCACCTGCGGGCCGTCGATTCCGCTGACGGTGTCGGCCCCGCCGGTCGCGGCCGCGGCCAGGAACTTCGTCGTCCCAGCGTCGACCGAGCGATAGACCTGCAACGCGTTGGCGGTGACCGTCTCCAGAGGCATCGCCTGCAGACGCGTCACGCGCGCTCCGTTCGCGCCGGCGGTCAGCAGCAGGGCGGTATTCGTCGGCGCGGTCGTGAAGGTGGTGTTGGCGGCCGCCACGCCCACCATCGCCGACCTCGGCGTCTGGGGCGTGACGATGCTGTTCGGTGTCACGGGCATGGATGTCGTCTCCTAGAGGGCGATGGCGAAGGCGAGCGCCAGGCCTTTGACGGCGCTGGCGTAGTCGCTGAGATCCGAGGTCGAGAGGGGCTGCCAGCTCGCGGTCGCGCCGTTCGTGCGGACGAACTTTCCCGCGTTGCCGGCCTGCGCCGGCAGGGCGCCGGCGTTGTAGGACCAGGCCACCCCCGAGACCCAATCCTTGATCGAGGCGCCGCCGTACCCCGGCGTCTTCACGCCGGAACCGTCGGTGGCGATCCAGGTGATGTCGCCGGCGTCCACCATCACCGTCGGGCCCGCGCCCGTGGTCAGCGTCACCGGCCCCTCGCAGGCGTTCCACACCAGATAGGCCTTGCTGACCGCCGGGATGGTCACTGTGAAGGGGCCGGCCGCGCCGGTGAACTTCACCATGGCCGCGCGGGCCTCGTCGTCACCCGCGTTGGCGGTGGACAGAGCCGCATCTCCGGTCAGCGGCTTGTTCAGCCAACCGGCCACGGCGTAGTCGGCATGCTGCAGGACGGCGTTCAGCTTCTCGCCCCACAGGTTGATGTTCTCACCGGTGAACTGCAGTTCGAACCGGAGCGATGGAGACCAGGAAGAAGGCATCAGGCGATCACGGCTCCCGTGTCTTGGCGGATCCAGTGCGCACCATCCGAGTGCGCGAGGATGTTGAGGTCGGCGACCAGCACCAGGCTCTGCGGATGTGCGGCCGCGGGCGGCAGCGCGGCCTGGGCGACGGCGAACAGCGGCGTCGGCGCGCCCGGCGTCAGCAGGCCCAGGATCGCGTCGTGAAACGATTTCAGCAGGGGCCGCAGCCCCTCGGGCGTCGCGGGTCCTACGGGCGAGAGCATCAGACCGCCCTCGCGCCGACCAGCGACGGCAACTCGGTGGCCAGCCGGCCCGGCGCGCGGCTCCGCGCCTCCTTGGCGTTCAACTCCTCGGTCGCCCGCTCGAGCTTGGCCTCGTAGGCGCCCGCCAGTTCGTTGTCGCGCAGGAACGGGCCGGCTTCGCACAGCGTCGCGAACAGATAGACGTCCGGCGCCTGGGCCAGCAGGCTGTTGGTCGGCGCCGCGTCCGACAGGGCGAACGCCTTCAGCATCCGCAGCGTCAGCGGATAGGCCTGGTCGCACGGCCGGTCGAAGCGCAGTGATGCGCCGTCCACCGTCCAGGCGCCCGGCTCGCCGCGCAGCGACACCCCGCCGATCAGGCCGGCCTCCAGGAACGGCAACTCACACCGCCCGTCGCCGCCCTCGATCCACAGCCGCAGGGGCTCGGTAAATCCGGCGGGAAGGGCCGCGAAGCGCGAGCCCACGCTGGCGCTCAGCGAGACCTCCGCTTCGGACAGCCGCGTGCGCAGGATGCGGTTCAGCCGCGCCTCGGCCAGGGTGACGAACTCGGGGATGCGCTCGGTCAGGTCGGCGCGCACCAGCCAGTTCGCCGCCGCCGCCTTCAACTCGGCGTACGTCGTGATCGCCATGGGGATCTCCGGAAAAGAAAAGGCCGCCCGAAGGCGGCCTTGCAGGTTTCGGATCGTCGGCGCGCCGTCTCGTCGCGGCTTCGCGCCCGGCCGGCTACTTGTTGGCCAGGCGACAGGCCAGTTGCGGACGGATGGTCTTGTAGCCGTAGAGGACATCCAGCCGGCACGGGAACCGGTCGTTGTTGATGTCGTACTGGCGCACGATCCGCATGGAGACGCCGTCGAAGACCTCACGGCTAGCGAAGTCGACGCCGCGCGGCATCACCATGTCGGCCGTCGCGAAGGCGAACGCGCCCTTCTGGTAGGCCATCGACAGGCCGTGGGCGCCCGCCGTGGGGAAGCTCAGCGCGGCGTTGTCCGCCGGCAGGGCGCTGACGTTCTGGCGCGGACCCGAGACGATGATCGCCGGGCTGATGCCGATGGTCGCCTGGCCGCTCGCGTTGGAGCCCTGGTCCGCCGTCACCACGAACTGCTGCGGCACGTTCGTCACCGCCTTGGTCTCGGGGTGCACGCGGAAGACGCCGGCGATGGTGAAGACGTCGCCCGCCTTGAGCAGTCCCGTGATGGACGCCGTCCAGCCATCGGTCGCCAGCGTCGTGGCGCCGTCCGCCGTCACACCGTTGGTCAGGGGCGTGCCGCCGCGGACGCCCTGGGCGTGCGACGGCCAGAGGGTGTTCTCGAGGAAATCGAAGCCGGCGGTGCGCCCCATGAACCCCTCGCGGTTCTGGCGCGAAATGGTCGACTTGTCGTTGAACAGGCCCTTCAGGGCGTCGACGAGGTCCAGGTTGTCCTGGGTGTTGAGGTTGCACGTCCGGCCGTTCAACGGCGCCAGATTGTCGACCAGGACTTTCCGGGCCTGCAGCACGTGGCCGAAGCTCGCCGGCTGGCCCATGTTGTTCACCTGGTTCCAGACGTCGCGGTACATGGTCATCGCGTCCGCCTCGATGTTGGCGGCCAGCACGCTCATGGCGGGCTCCAGGATACGCTCCGAGAAATCGTCCAGGCCCATGGTCAGGTCGACCGAGGTGAAGTTCAGGTCGACGCCCTTCTGGGTCTGCACCTTCAGGTCCACCGACGACTCCGTGGTGTCCTGGCCCGTGCCGCCCTGCAGCGCCGCGCCCGTGCGGACGCTGTACTGGTTGGGCAGGCGGATCTTGAGCGTGTCGCCGACCTTGGCCCCCTGCTGGGCGAAGCGGTCGTCGTAGTCGCGCGTGATGGTCCCCACGAAGTTCAGCTTCTGGTGCAGCACGCGAAGGGCCTCCCGCGTCACCGCGGTGGCCGTCAGGATCGAATTGGGCATCTGTGTCCTTTGGGAATGGAATGGCCGCGCGAAGGCATCCGAGGCGCGCATCGGCGCGGGTGCTCGGGCGCGGGCCGGCCAGGGCCGGCGGCGGCGGGAAAGGTCGAAGGCCGCGCGCCCTTGCTCCCGGGTTGCGGGAGGGGCGACGCGGCCTGGAGGGCGTCAGGATCTCGGAGGCGTATCTCGGTGGCGTCAGGCGCCGGGCGGCTGGCTGCGGCCCGCCGCCGAAAGGGTCAGGAAGGGCCCGAAGGTCCGGCGGTGCTCGCGCCGTCAAAGCGTGGCCGGGCGCTGATCCGGTCCTGTCCCTTCAACTCCCACCGGGTCGTGCCGGCGTAACTGCCGCCGGCCACGTAGCCCGCGACGCCGTCGCAAGCCACGCAGGCGCCCTTGGCGTCCACGACACGCAACTCGTAGCTGCCCTCGGGCACGTGCTTGCGCAGGGAGAGATCGTCGCAACCGCCGAGACAGGTCTGCTGGAACATGACGCCATGCGTCCGGCTGAGAACGATCCGGCTCGCACCGTGACGATCCAGATCCGCGCCGACGGCGGAGGCCTCGATATTGAACGCAGATCCCTTCATCGACAGGCTCACCGCATAGGCGAGACCCGCCATGGCCAGGAACAGGACGAGGCCTGTCAGAAGACCAATGCGGAACGGAGAAGGCCGGAACAACTGCTTCACGTTCATGGCCGTCCCATCCCCTGCGACTTGAGCTGCACCGCGACGGCAGGCGGACCATTGATCCAGGGCGAAAGGCGGGCGACGAGCGAAGGCGCGTCACACACAAGGCAACGGCCTCCCTCCGCGCGCACCTCTACGCGCCGCGGTGTTGCGTCTCCGAACTCGAGATCGTCACAGGCCCCGCGGCAGCTCTGGCGGACCTCCTGGTCCGGCGCGGTCCATTTCACCTCGCGCCCGCCCGCCTTCGAGATCGCTTCGCCGGACGAAACCATCGGCAAGTTCGAATTGTCGGACCAGAGCGCCGACGAGAGCGATCCCGACGCCAGCATGAAGGCCAGCCAGAGAGCCGGGATGGTCACGAAGCCGGCGACCACCCCCAACAAGACCTTGAGCACGCCCAACACGGCCCCGCCCCAATCACTCGACACGCGCTCCGAAGGCATTGTCGCTCCACTCATTCCACAGTTGAGCTTAGCAAGCTTTCTCCGGAACGCAACATGAACATCAACGCCGACCGAAGCCCTGTAGTCCCGCCGGCGGATGCCGGTAGAGCGGCCCGAGCTTCGACTGCACCGGGTGTGTGGGAAGCCTGCTCTCGTCGATGGGCGTCCCGTTGATCGCCGCGTCCAGGCCGACTCGGTTGCTCTCCAGGTCCATCCGCGACTCGTCCCAGGTCTCGCCCGGGGTGGGCATCCTCTCGCCGGCCTGGTAGGGCCCGGCGACGCCGTGGACGCGCATGCTGTCCAGCATGTTGTGCGCCTCGTGCCCGATGCCCGCCAGCTCGGCGAAGGCCGGTCCGGCGACCTCCGCGATCCGTTTGGTCGCCCTCGCATGCCGGCGCGCGTCGTACGCATTGTTGTGCGCGTCGGGCAGGCCCGCCGCCCTCGCCTCGTCGATGGACCGGAGCCTCTCCTCCTCCATCACCTGCTCCGCATAGGCGATCTTGCCCGGGACGTCCCAGAACCGCCGCGCCCGCTGCTCGGCCGTCTGGGTCGAACGCAGATCGGTCAGCCGTGAGAGCGCCTGGGCGTTGCTCGCCACCGCGCGCTGCGCCCGGTCGCGGAGATTGTCCAGAAGACTGGGCTTGCGCATCAGCGCCCCCGCGCCAGTTGCTCGCCGCGCCGGCGCATCCATTCGCGGGTGCCCAGCTCGTCGCGCACGCTCGCTCCACCGCCGCTGCCGCCGCCGACCACCACCGCCGGCCGCACGACCGCCGCGTCGCCCGCCTCGTTCTGATCCGCGCGCCAGGCCTTGTGCAGCAGCTTCCACAGCCGCGGGTCGGCCATCTCAGCCAGCTCCTCCATCGTCACGCCGAACGCCTGACCGTACTCCACCAGTTTGGCGGCCACCTCGGGCGACCACCCCTCGATCTCCTCGCGCAGGCGGGCGCCCGTGGCCGCCATCGCCTCGGCCGACTCCCGCGTCGCCTCCAGCGCGCGCCGATGATCGTGATGCGACAGGGCATAGGCGAACCGCTCGCGAAGCTCCTGCGTCTCCTCGTAGCTGGCCCAAAGCGCCCGGGCGCGTCGCGGCTCCTCCGCCGCCAGCGCCTCCCAGTCGACGCCCTCGAAGGCGTCCAGGTGCCGGTCCAGCGCCACCAGCGTCGCCCGGTCGCCCGCCTCGTCGTCGAGGCCGCGGCGATGGTCGGCCAGGGCGCGTCGCTCGGCTTCCACGGCCCGGCGATGCTCCGCCAGCTCCTGGGTCTTGCGGGTGTAGTCGGCCCGCCTGAGGAACGCGCCCCTCAGCGACGCCGGCAGGGCGTGCGTCTCGCCATCTACTTCCAGCTCGAACAGGTCGGCGACCGGCTCCAGGCCGTGGTCGCCGGCGAACGCGTCTTCGTCCAGGCGCACGGCATCGCCGCCCGCCTGCTGCAGGTCTCTTTCGTCCATGGATGTCCTTCAAGTTGGCGCGGTGAGTGACACGGCGCGAAAAGCCGCGCGCCTTGCGGCGCCACGGTCGTCAGACGGTTTAGGCTTAGCCCCTGCGCTCGAGCGCGATCCTGCGGCGCCAGGCGCCTATCAGGGCCGTGGCGCCGGCGATAGGGAGCCACAGCATCAGCGTGAAGCCACAAACGCCGAGGAAGAGGATGGCGAACGCAGAGCCGTCGCCTGGGCGGCTGAAGAACTGACCGACCAGCGGCGAGGCGATCAGCAGCACCAGCGCGGGGACACAGGTCCACGCCAACATCCGCAACCCCGGCAAGACGCCCTTCTCGTAGGTCCTCAAGAAGATCGGCAAGGCCAGCAGGGCCGTCGGCGCGGCGCCGATCAGGAACACCTTCGCCCAGACCTCGTACACACTGGGGTCGACCGCGAGGCCGGCCAGCCACTGCGCCATGTCGGCTGCATTGCCGAGAACGCTCCTCTGCGCCGCGCCTTCCGCCACCGACCTACCGCTGCTCCCGGGTTGCGCCGCGAACCTTCATCCACTCGTCGATCGGCGCGGCGTCGTCGGGCGGCGCAAGGCTCCGACTGTGGTTCAGCATGGCGAGCGGTCCCGCCGCCATCATGGCGTCCACGTCGGCATGCGTTGCACGGACGGTCTCGTTCCGGCCGGCATTGTGGATCGGTAGTCCGGATGGCTTTCCACCGAGCGCCGCGATCCAGTCGCCTGATTCAGGATTGCCTGGGTTGGCCGTGACATTCACCCATTGTCCGACCGACAGGTCGCCCGTGTCACGGCCGGCAAGGCGGATGCCCAGCACTTGCCCGCCTCCCACCGGATCCAACGTCCCGAGATTGTCGATCCTCAAACCCTCACGCTTGGCCCGCGCGGCGATATTGTAGGCGTCCGTGCCGCCCCATCTATGCCCGACGAGGTTGACGGGACCACCCTGTTGGTTGGCCTCGCGGATGGCGTCGAGCACCGCGTCCTCTCGGTTGTTCGGAAAGTAGCGCGTCGGCCGACCGGTATCCGCGCGGTACCGCTCGGCATAGCCCTTCATAGCGCCGAAATGGGGCAGGTCGTCGCCCCCGCTACCGATGAAGATGTCCACCCCGTCAGTGCGCTCCCGCTGCCGCGCGGGCGCCCCTCCACGGAAGGCTTCAAGCTGCGCGGCGTGGACCTTGCGCACGGGCGCCAGCAACGCCGGAACCCGCTCGAAACCGGGCGTCATCGACGCGGCGGCGCCGCCGCCCTTGAAGGGATCGGGCAGAATGTCGGCGCCGGGAGACCGTTGAGGCATTCTCGAAACTCCACCAGAACAAAGATTGAACGTCAAGCTCAGGTTGTGTGACCGGCGCGCATCGCCTTCAGGCGGTTCGTTTCGGCCTCGAAGGCTTCGATCTCCAGCCGCCGGGCCTCATGCGCCCGGTCCTGCTTCAGCGCCGCCAGCTCGGCGCGCGCGGCCGCCAGCGCCTGGCCCAGCTGGCCGAGCTGCGCCTGCGCGGCCTGCGTCTCCGCGCTCTGGCCCCGCGCCTGCGGCGGCAGCAGCGCCCCCAGCCGTTGTGCGATCTCGTCGGCGCCCGGCCAGTCCAGGTTCCGCGCCAGCAGGTCGCCGATCAGCGGCGCCGCCGCCGGATAGGCGCGGATCAGCTCTATCATCTGATTGGCCGCCTCTTCCCGGCGGCTGGTGAAGCTGGGCCCCGCGCGCACCGTCAGGTCGTACTTGCCGGCGGTCAGGTCGTAGATCCGGCCCACGCCCTTCAGCGCCTCGCCAACTCGCCCGGCCGCGGCCGCGCCGCCCGGCGCCACGCCCACCGCCGCCGGCGCGCCGTCCGCGCCCAGCACCCGCACCACCCGCGCCGAGCCGTACACGCGCGGGATCAGGTCCAGCAGGATCCGCCCCGCGTGCCGGATCGAGCGCGAAAGGTTGTCGATGTAGTGGAAGGTCGAGACGTCGCCCTCCCGCTGCCGCGCCATGATCGCCCGGCCCGAGGTCTCGTTCGACCGCGCGCCCAGGCTGGCGTCGTGGAGACCCGTGATCGACTTCATGTCGTCGGCCGCGTTCAGCGCCTCCTGCAGCGCGCCGGCCGGCACCCCGGCATAGCCCTGACGCATCGGCGGCTCGGGCCCGTCGTACTCGATGTAGGCATGGCTCTGGGTGTTGGCGGTGGCCCACTTGGCGCTGTCGGTCTCGAACGCGCCCTTGCGGCCGATGAACGGGGCCTTCGGCGCCAGCGCCACCAGTTCGGTCGACACCGAGCGCCAGTAGTTGAACATCCGCTGCGGATCCTTGGCGTCCCGCACCAGGCTGCGCAGCCGCCGCCGGCCGTCGACGATCAGTTCCTCGCCATAGACCGGCACGATCGGGATGAACCGGCCCGCCCAGTCGACCGTCTCCAGCACCTGGGCGCCGCTCAGCACCCGCTGCACCACCTTGTGGCTCGCCACCTGCCGCGGCCGTCCCACAACCGTCACGCCCAGGGCATCGAACAGCGCCTTCTGCCCCGCATAGGCGCCTTCCTCGACGATCTGCCCGTCCGACAGCGCCAGGATCGTCCGCGTCGTCCGCTCCCGCCGCCAGTATTCGGCGACCGTCACCCGCTCGCCCTCGCCGGCGCCCATCGCACCCGCCTGCCGGTCGTGGTCTTCGGCGGCCCAATCGACCGCCTCCGCCCCCTTCCAGCGCGCCTCGAAGGCGGCCCGGGACAGGCTGTCCACCACGAAGGCGGTGTTCCAGTCCGAGGAGTCCGCCCCCGTCGCCTCGGGATCGCCGTAGATCGAGAACGGATTGGCCACCCGCTCGATCGCCAGATCCTGCTCGAACCCGTCGTCGGCAGCGTAGCGTGTGTTGATCCGTACATAGCCGATCCCGCAGGTCACCGCGAAATCCAGCGCCGTGTCATAGGCCACGTCTGCGTCCGAGCTTTGCTCGATGTGCCGGATCAGGCCGTTGAACACCTCCGCCGTCTCGGGATCGGCGCCGCTGTCCACCGGATGGACGCTGATCGCCGGGCTGTTCTGCCGGGCGTCGTTCACGACCTGGCGAATGAACGCCGGAAGCCGGTTGATGGTCAGGCACGGCCGCCCGTCCAGCTCCCGTTCGCGCCGCACCCGTTCCGGCCACTGCTCGCCGAGGCGCGCGAAGCGAAGGTCGTCCAGCGCCTCGCGCCGGTTTTCGGCCTCCGCGTCGGCAGCGCGCGCGAACGCCTCGCGCGCCCCGGCCAGGATCTCGTCGTCGGACAAAGCAAAGCCCCATGAAAAAGCGCCCGCGTGGAGCCTCTCGGCCCCACCGGGTGCGACGCGGCCCTGGGGCCGCCACATCTTGACCGCAGCGGCGCCGGGCGGAGTGATCGACCGTACTCAGAAGCTACTAAAATCGCGCGCGAATGTCAAGAACAAAAAGCGAACATTCGCACGCCGCCGCACTACCCCTCGAGCAGCGCGTCCAGGGTGATCTCCGCGTTCAGCACGCGCGAAACGGGGCAGGTCTTCTCCGCCGTCTCGGCCAGTTCCTTGAACTTCGCTTCCGACAGGCCGGGGACCTTGGCGCGCAGGGTCAGGGCCGAGCGGCTGATCTTGAAGCCGGCGCCGTCCTGGTCCAGCGACACCGCCGCCTCGGTCGCCAGTTCCTCGGGCGTGAAGCCCTCGCGCTGCAGGGCGAACGCCAGGGCCATGGTGAAGCAGCCGGCATGCGCGGCCGCGATCAGTTCCTCCGGGTTCGTCCCCGGCTGTTCCTCGAAGCGGGTCTTGAAGCTGTAGGGCGTGTCCTTCAGCACTCCCGACGCGGAGCTGATCGCCCCTTCGCCGTCACGACCGGTCCCGCGCCAAACCGCGTTCGCCTTGCGGATCATCAGATGCCTCCTCGCGTCTCGAAGGCAGACTAGCCTCGGCCCGTGACGGTTCCAGCTATGCCAAGGTGTTAGTCTTCCTCGGCCGCCTCGGCGTCCAGATCGGCGACCAGCCGGCGCAGTCGCGCCACGTCCTCGGGGCTCATCGTCCGCTGTCGGGCCAGATGCGCCACCAGGGTCGAGAGCTGACCGCCGAACAGCCGGTCCAGGAAGCCCTGGCTCTCGGCCGTCACCCAGGCGTCGCGGCTGACTTTCGGGGTGTAGAGCGCCATCCCGCCGCGCCGTTCCGAGGCCAGGACCCCCTTGCGCATCAGCCGGTGGATCAGGGTCCGGACGGTCGTCTCACTCCAGCCGTTGGCGGCGCCGGCCGAGCCGAGGATCTCCTCGGCCCCTGCCCCGCCACGACCGGCGTCGGCCCCGTCCCACACCACCGCCATAACCTGGCTCTCGGCGTCGGAGATCCTCGGGGCCTCCGGCCCGCTCACGCCGCCGCCCGGCGGATCTGCGCCTCAAGGTGCCGTTCGCACAGCACGCCGACCGTGGTGGCCAGCAGGCCCAGCATCACCGCCAGCGCGGCCTCGGCCCAGCCCGGCGCCATCACCGCCATGGTCGGCGTCGGTCGCACGTTGGCGATACCGATGAAGCCCGAGAGCAGCACATAGGCGGCTGTCAGCGCGCCCAGCGGCGTGCCGGCGGCCCGCACGATCTTCAGCCGGCCCAGCGCGGCGGCCAGCCCCTTCGCGTCCGCCTTCCCGACCTTGCCGAGGCTCATGGCCCAGATCACCACCGAGGCCACGGCCGAGACGATCAGCGCCGCGAACACCGCCTGCACGATCAAAGAGGCGTCGGCGAACACGTCACCGAAGGTGAGGCGCTCGGCCGGCGGAACCAGGGTGTAGGCCGCCTCCTGAGCACGCGCCGCGCCCGCGGCCAACACAAGGCCCGCCGCGGGCGCCAGGGTCTTCAGATTCATGCGTCCCATCGGACGGCCTCCCGATCATTGTTACAAGCGTAGCAAATGAAAACTACACGCGTAACAACACCTGTCAACCGCCCGACGGTCAGCCCGGGATCAGGCCCGGCCGCGCTGGAAGAGACCCAGCAGGAACAGCAGCAGGATCGCGCCCGCCGTGGCCACCACGAGGCTCGGGATCACGCCCGCGCCGGCGCTGAAGCCCAGCATGGTCGCCACGAAACTCCCGAGGAACGCGCCCACGACGCCGACGACCAGGTTGGTCAGCAGCCCGTGATTTCGCCGCATGACCTTTTCCGCGATCCAGCCGGCCGCGATGCCGATGATGATCGCGCCGATAATTCCCACACCATCCATGCTCAGTCCTCCATCATCCCACGTTGGAGGAATGCGGAAGCGGGGCCGCAAGTTGCACGGCTCAGCGCACGTGGGGATCCGAGAACATCAGCTGCATGTAGAGGACGACGACGATCGCGACGCCCAGGCTCATCAGGGGACGGGCTTCGACCAGCTCGATGAGCTGCCGCACCATGTCCGGCATCCCGGCCTCCAGAATTCGCGTCGCCCCCGACTGATTATGTTGTGATTTTCGCCGGTTAACGGGTCTTAACCCAAGACGATTAATACCCGGACTCAGGCCATCCACGACAAGCCGCCGCCGGTCGGCCGCCGGCTCTCGCCCGGCGCATTGCGGCCGCCCGCGCGTCGGTTCAGCGCGAACTCGCCGAACGCGTCCGCGCCATGGCTCGCGCGGTCGTGAAGCGGCCCGCCATAGCTCATCGTCGACCGGCTCCACCGCTTTCGGTAGGCGCGGAGCCGCTCCAGGCCGATGGCGCAACGCTCGGCGTCGAACCAGCACAAGGGGATCATCAGTCGCGCGGCGTTCACCCGCTCCTCGGGGTCGGTGGCGGCGCCCACGCTGATCCGCGTCAGCCCCAGCGAGCCCAGCGTCTCGTACCGCGATCGACCGGTCGCCAGCTCCCGAACCATCACGTCATGCGGCAGGTGGTGGGTCCCCCACAGATAGGGCTTGCCCGCGATCGCCTGGCGCACGATGGCCGGCAGTCCCTCGCCGCTGGTCTCGAAGTAGTCGACCACCCGGATCTCCCGCCCGGCCTGCTGGAAGAACCAGATGGCCGTGTAGTCGTCGATCCCCAGGTCCCAGGCGGTGTCCACCGCCATCGCGGGATCGACCGGCACACGGCCGATCTGCCCCGCGTGTTCCGCGTCGCCCAGCAGCCTTGCGTAATACGCGCCGGGCGCGGCCGCGTCGAAGTCCACGAGGTACTCGCTGGCGAACCTGGCCTCGCCCTCCTCCGTGGAGCCCACTTCCGCGATCATCTCGCGCTTCTCCCGTTCCAGCTGGTCGGCGGTGAACACCCCGGTCTCCAGGGCGGTGGACTTCACGCACAGCCACTCGGGTTCCTTGCGCCGCGCCTCGAAGGCGCGCGTGGCGTGGTTGCGGCCCCGCGGCGTCCACAGGAACAGCGCCCAACCGTCGTTCTCCGCCAGGATCGGTCGGATGAACGTCCATGCCTCGGGCTTGGCCAGCGACCACTCCGAGAACACCACGCCGCGTGGCGACGACCCCACCAGGCTGTCGTAGTTGTCCGACCCCACGACCTGCCAGATCGAGCCGTTGGTCAGCTCGATCTTCATCTCACTGGCCCAGACGCCCTTGCGGAACCGAGCCGGGAACGCCTCGTCGATGCGCCGCTCGCCGGTGTGAGGGTTCACCGCGTCCCAGATCGCCTTCTTGCCCTGCGACGCCTCGGGCAGCAGGTGCCAGTAGGTGCCTGGCTTCGTCGAGGCCGCCGCCGCCGCCCAGTGCAACGCCACCTCGTCCTTTCCCCACCGCCGATGGGCCACCACGTCGGCGCGCCTTCCTCCCTCCCGGAGGTGCTTCCAGAGCCCCGACTGATAGCCGCGCGGGACCCAGGTCAGCGGCAGCTCGAACAGCTCAGCCATCGAAGTCGACACAGCTCCCGTCCAGCCGGATCTCGCGGGTGAAGGGGCGGCCGTCCTCGCCGTCGACGGGCACGAACTCGCGGATCCGGATCTGCCCGTCTCCGCCCATCGCCCCCTTCTGGCCGTCCGGGCGCGCCGCGGGGCGGGGGGGCGACGTCCGTTGCACGTGCCACTGCACGGTCATGATCTTGAGGCGATCCACCGCCACGGTGGCGGCCGTCGACTGCTCGGCGATCGCCAGCACCGCGTCGGCGCGGGCATCCGCCGCGATCTCCCGCGCCCGCGCCAGCGCCGCGGCGAACTCAGGGTGCGTCTCGGGCCAGACATGGAGCGCGTCGTAGGGCGGTTTGCCGAAGCCCTCATAGCTCTCGCGCCAGTCGCCGCACGTGGCGATCCGCTCGCAGATCCTCTGGCCGAAGGCCTTGGAATACTGCTTCCGGCGCGGACGCGATCGCCCGCCGCCCGATTTCGCCTGCTCTGCCATTTTCGCCTCTCGTCTGAGCGCAGGCGCCGGCATCGGCCGCCGGTCAACCGACCGTGACCGTGGGAACGCGCCTGCCGTCCGGGTGTTTTGTCCTTGCGGCGATCGGAGCCCCCACCCCCGCGCCCACAGGGCGCCGCCGGAGATCTTTCAAGCCCCTGGCCGAACCCCGCGGCCAGGGGCCTTTGCTTCTTGGAGACCGACGCATGGGCAAGGTCCTGCTGGTAGAGGACGAGCCACTGGTGGCCGAACTGGTCCGCGAGACCCTCGAGGACGAGGGCCTGGATGTCTGCACGTTCTATTCGGGCCGCGAGGCCATGGGTCGCCTGGCCGCCGAGCCTCGTTCATTCGAGGTGCTGGTGACCGACATCAACCTGGGCGAAGGCGTCACCGGGTTCGACGTCGCCGCCGCCGCCCGCGCGAGCAACCCTGATGTCCACATCGTCTACGTCACCGGCCTGCCCAGCAACATCTACGCCGCCGAGGTCGAAGCCCTGATGTTTCCCAAACCCTTCGATCCCGTCGAGCTGGCCACCCAGGTCCGAACCCTCATGACCGGCCCGAGGAACTAGACCGTCACGGCGGAGACTGCGCAACGAAAGGCCCGCCATCGACGGCGTCGATGACGGGCCCGGTTGGTCTTCGGCTCCGGCAGGTCCTCAGACCACCGCTGTCCGCTGGCCCTTCGGCAGGTCGAACCGGTCCGCGTTCATGACCTTGCTCCAGGCCGAGACGAAGTCCTTCACGAACTTCTCGCCGGCGTCAGAAGCCGCATAGACCTCGGACAGCGCTCGCAGCTGCGAGTTCGACCCGAAGGCCAGGTCGGTCCGCGTGGCGGTCCACTTCTCCTTGTTGGTCTTGCGGTCGGTTCCGACGAACACCTCGTCGCCACGGTCGTCGACCTCCTTCCAGGCCGTCTGCATGTCGAGCAGGTTGACGAAGAAGTCGTTGGTCAGCTTGCCTGGCCGGTCGGTGAACACGCCATGCTTCGAGCCGCCATGATTGGCGCCCAGCACCCGCAAGCCGCCGACCAGCACCGTCATCTGCGGCGCCGAGAGGCCAAGCAGTTGCGCCCGGTCCACCAGCAGTTCCTCGGTCGGCACGCTGAACCGCGTCTCCAGATAGTTCCGGAAGCCGTCGACCCGGGGCTCCAGAACCCCGAAACTGTCGGCGTCGGTCTGCGCTTGCGAGGCGTCGGTCCGTCCGGGGCTGAACGGGACGCTGACGTTGAAGCCGGCGTCCTTCGCCGCCTTCTCCACCGCCGCCGCGCCGCCCAGCACGATGAGGTCCGCCAGCGAGATCCTCTTGCCGCCGGGCGCTGCGCTGTCGAACTCCGCCTTCACGCCCCCCAGCACCTTCAGCACGCGCCCCAGTTCACCGGGTTCGTTGACCTTCCAGTCCTTCTGCGGTGACAGCCTGACCCGGGCGCCGTTGGCCCCGCCCCGCTTGTCAGACCCACGGAACGTCGAGGCCGATGCCCAGGCGGTCTTCACGAGGTCGGCCACGGACAGGCCGGTCGCCAGGATCGTCGTCTTCAGCCCCGCGATCTCGCCGGCGTCCACCAGGGGATGGTCGACGGCCGGAACCGGGTCCTGCCAGATCAGGTCTTCCTTCGGCGTCTCGGGCCCGAGGTAACGCGCCTTCGGGCCCATGTCGCGGTGACACAGCTTGAACCAGGCCCGGGCGAAGGCGTCGGCGAACTGGTCGGGGTTCTTGTAGAACCGCTCCGAGATCTCCCGGTATTTCGGGTCCATCTTGAAGGCCATGTCGGCCGTGGTCATCATCGTCGGCAGGCGGCGATCGGGGCTGTGGGCGCCCGGAGCCATGTCTTCCGGCTTCTGGTTGATCGGCTGCCACTGCTGGGCGCCCGCGGGGCTGCGCACCAGCTCGTACTCATACTCAAGAAGCATGCGGAAGTAGTTGTTCGTCCAGCGGATTGGCGTCGGCGTCCAGGCGCCCTCCAGGCCGCTGGTGATGGTGTGGTCGCCCATCCCGCTCTCGTGGCCGCTCTGCCAGCCCAGCCCCTGCTGGGCGATGTCCGCGCCCTCGGGCTCGGCTCCCACCTTTGAGGCGTCGCCCGCCCCGTGGCACTTGCCGAACGTGTGGCCGCCGGCCGTCAGCGCGACCGTCTCCTCGTCGTTCATGCTCATGCGAGCGAAGGTCTCGCGGATGTCGCGCGCCGACAGCAGCGGGTCCGGGATGCTCTGCGGCCCTTCGGGGTTGACGTAGATCAGCCCCATCTGGATCGCGGCCAGCGGGTTCTCCAGCGCCCGCCCGGATTCCTGGTCGATGCGCGTCAGGTTGCCTTCCTGGCCCACCCACTGCTGCTCGGTGCCCCAGTAGATGTCGCGTTCAGGCTCCCAGACATCCTCGCGCCCGCCGCCGAAGCCGAACACCGGTCCGCCCATCGACTCGATGGCCACGTTGCCGGCCAGGATCATCAGGTCCGCCCAGCTCAGCTTGGCGCCGTACTTCTGCTTGATCGGCCACAGCAGCCGCCGCGCCTTGTCCAGGTTCGCGTTGTCCGGCCAGCTGTTCAGCGGCGCGAACCTTTGCGTCCCGGACGATGACCCGCCTCGCCCGTCGCCCGAGCGGTAGGTTCCGGCGCTGTGCCAGGCCATCCGGATGAAGAACGGCCCGTAGTGCCCGTAGTCCGCCGGCCACCAGGGCTGGCTGTCGGTCATCAGCGCGGTGAGGTCCTTCTTCAGCGCCGCATAGTCCAGGCTCTTGAACGCGGCGGCGTAGTCGAACGCCTCGCCCATGGGATCCTGTTGAGGAAGGATCTCGATCGAAAGCTGGTTCGGCCACCAGTCCCGGTTCGTGCGGCCCAGCAGGGTCCTCAGGGCCGCGGGTTCCTTGCGCGGGTCGTGCAGCGGGCTCGCAGAAGCGTCGTCCATCTCCGTCCTCCTCAGGAATTTTCGTTGGGGACGGAGCCTAGGCCTGCGGTCGCGCAACAGACAAAACGAAACGCTCTATCGGTCGGGATGGGAAAATCTATGGAACCGGAAGCAGTCGCCCGCGGCGACGACTGAGGGCCGGTCAGTTTGCGATCAGTTCGCAACAACCTTCGTCTTGAACGCGGCCTCGACCGACGGGGTCACCAGCCAGCCGATATCCTCGCCCACCGTCGCGAGTTCCTTCGCGGTGCTCGACGAGACATGCAGGAACTGGGTGTCGCAGATGAAGTGCACCATCGGGATCGACGGGTCGATCCGTTCAGCCAGTCCGTGCAGGTTGAACTCCTCGGCGAAGTTGGTGGCCTCGCGCAGGCCCCGTACGATGTGCGTCACCCGCTGGCTGCGCGCATATCGGATCAGGCTCTGGTTCTCGTAGTCGCCGATCTCCAGCGCCCCGTCGAACAGCGCCTCCCCCGTCCCCACGGCGACGGGCCAGAGCTCGGCGACGGATCGCCGGATCAGGTCGATGCTCTCGTCGACGCTGAACAGCCGCTGCTTGCGTTGGTTGGTGCCGATCGCGACATGGACGACGTCGAACGTCGCCAGCGCCTTTCGGATGATGTCCAGATGTCCGCGCGTGACCGGGTCGAACGACCCCGCGTACAGCGCCTTCGTCCGGCCGGTCTTGCGCATGCCCGACGGGGCTCAGCGCCGGCCGCGGCGGTCCTTCGCGATCACCTTCACCATCCGGCGTTCCCGGGCCGCGCGTTGCGCGCTCCAGGCCGTCAAGAGCCCGCTGGCCCCGGCCACCATGACCACGCCCATGCCCGGCGCGAACTGGCCGACGCCAAGGGCGGCCACCGCGATCAGCGCGGCGACGGCGACATAGACCCACATCGGCGGCATTTCGGCTCTCCACGTGTGCGACGCAAAGGCTAACCATGCCGCGAAGCGCTCGCCAAGACCCGGCGGCGAGATCGCCACCATTGGCCGCACGGCGTTATGCTGGAACTCCCGCCGCACGGAGGTTCCGGATGACCGCACAGCGCCCCACCCTGCCGCTCGTCGGCGGCTGCATCTGCGGCAGGCTGCGCTACGAGGTGGCGCGCCCACAGATCGTCCTCATGTGCCACTGCCACAACTGCCAGCGGCGCACCGGCAGCGCCTACAACGTCTCCATGCTCGTCCTGCGCCCCGACTTCCGGGTGGTGTCGGGCGAGACCACCTCTCGCGAACTGCCCGGGGGCAGCGGGGCCCTGCATCGCCAACACTTCTGCCCCGACTGCCTCACCCGCACGCACACCGAGATGCTGGCCCACCCGGACATCATCAACGTCCGCGTCGGCGCCCTCGACCAACCCGGCGTCGTCCAGCCCATAGCCCAGATCTGGACGAGCCTCGCCCAGCCGTGGGCGGTCGTCCCTGGCATCCAGGCCTTCGACGAGAACCCAGGCGACATAGAACCGCTGGCCGACGCCTGGCGGAGCGAGTTCGCGCGCCGTCTCGACCCTTGCACGCCCCAGGAGGCGCCAGGAGGCGCCATGACCGCCGCCCCCTGGCAGTGATGCCCCGAGCATCCTCACGCACCAGACCTGTCCGAAAAACCTGAACGGCCTAACCCCGCCCGGGGAGCCACCCCGTTCCGGTCTCAGCGCCCAGAGGATCGGGGGCCGAAGGCGCACCTCTCAGCCTACGAACAGACTATCGAAATCGCGCGCGAATGTCAAGAACAAATGCGGAACGTCATCACCCGCCGCCTCAGCGGACGCCGATGATCTCGACCTCGGCGCCGCTCACCTCGACGACATCGCCGACAGTCTTGCCCAGCACCGCCCGAGCCAGCGGCGCCACGTACGAGACGCTGCCCTTCGTCGGGTCCGCCTCGTCCTCGCCCACGATGCGAAACGCCTGGCGGCGGCCGTCCTCGCGCTCGATCTCGACCGTGCGGCCGAAGAGGGCGATCTCGTCAGCGCCCTCCGGCTCGGTCAGCTGGGCGTTCGCGCGGCGAGCGGACCAGTAGCGCAGGTCGCGCGTGGCCCGGGCCATGGCGGTACGGTCGGCCGCGACGCCGCCCTCGGCCTGCGCCGCGGCATAGGCCGCCCGCGCGCCGGCCAGCTCCGCCTCGATCGCCTCCAGTCCGCTCGCCGTGACGAGGTTCGGGTGCGGCGAGATCGGGCGGTCGGGCAAGTCCGCTGCCTGCGCCTCGTAGTCTTCTTCCCGGGTGAATGCGACGGCCATCGCGGGAGTCTAGGCGCTCGGCCGCCGCTTCGAAACCCCGCTCAGGGTCGCGGCGTCGTGCTCAACAGGTCCAACGCCACCTTGAGCACCGCCTCCAGCCGCCCGGCGTCCCGATCCCCGACGCAGGCCTCCCGGGGGGTCTTCTCCTCGCCGCAGATCAGGTCGCAGGCCGACACCAGATCGGGCTGCCGCCCCAGCCGGCGCCGCAACGCGTCCAAACGGCGCCGCGCCGCTTCCGTCCCCTCGGCGTGCGACAGGGTCTCGGCCAGACCGGGCGCCACGAACCCGCCACGCACCCGGTCGCCCAGGGTCGACGGGATCGCCTTGTCCATCCGCACCCTTCGGTACGCCTGGCCATAGCGCTCTCCCGCCGCCTTCGCCGCGGCTCCGATCCGCCCCTTGGCCGCCAGCCAGTCCAGCCCGGTCTGCCGCCGATAGGCCTGGCCGCCCGCGCGATGCCGCTTCGCCGGCGGCTCGGCCACCGCCTCGCCCCGGGCCCTGGACAGCGCCACCGTCTCGGCGACTCCGGCCTCCACGGCCGCCGCCTCGTCCCGCGCCCGCGCCGCCTGCTCCAGACGCAGCAACCGCTCGCGCTCGCTCCGCGTCAGAGCCTTCATGCCCGGCCTCCCGCCACGCCGCCGCCGCGCGCCACCACTGCGTCGGCGAGGCGATAGACCGCCTCCGACGCCTCGGCCTCGCCTTCGATGACCACCAGGCCTGCCGCCGTGTGCGCCAGCAGTTCGCGCAGGAACCGCCCTCGCTCGCCTGCCGCCCGGCGGCTCAGCGCCCCGGCCACCAGGCTCGCCGCGTCCGCGCCGCCGCTCATCGGGTCAGCACCGGATAGCCGCCGCCGGCGAGCACGCTCGCCACGTGCCGGCCGTGCCGCGCGAACCTCGGCCGCTCCAGCCTCTGCTCGCCCGCCGCGCGTCGCGCCTGAAAAAGCTTCTCCAGGTGGTCTCCACGTCCGATTCTGACGCCGAGCTCTGCGCAAGCTCGTGCCTGTGACGCGCCGCCCTGGCGGAGCACGGAATAGGTTTCGGTGTCGATGTTCGCCATCTGTTCTGTATATAAGATACAGTTTCTTGAGTCCAGAAAATCGACATGTAATCTACAGCGATGGACGGACGGGCCCAGAGGCTCCGGCAGGCCCGCATCGACAAGGGCTTCGACACCGCGGCAGCCGCCGCGGACGCCTTCGGCTGGAGCCGCAACACCTACGCGTCGAACGAGAACGGCAACGCGCCCTTCTCCTATCGCCGCGCCAAGGAATACGCCGCGGCCTTCGGCGTCGCGCCCGAGTGGCTCTACGACGCGGCCGGCCCCATGCGGGGCGCGGCGGCGACCGGGATGGTTCCGGTGATCGGGCACGTCGGCGCCAATCCCGACGGCCTGGTCCTCTTCGCCCATGGGCAGGACCCCGCCGAACTCACGCCGATCCCCCCGGGTGGCACCGAACTGGCCCGCGCCCTGAAGGTGGTCGGACATTCCATGCGCGGGGTCGCCGACGACGGCGCGCTGATCTACTTCGAGCACCAGCAGACGCCGCCGACGCCAGACATGCTGGGGCACGTGGTCGTGGTCGAGACCGAAACCGACGAGGTTCTCGTCAAGCGCCTGCTGCGCGGTTCTCGGCCCAACGTCTTCGATCTGGAAAGCCTCGCCGGCCCCACACGCCAGGACGCCCGCATCCGCTGGGCGGCTCACATCACGGCGATCATTCCGCCGTTCCAGGCGCGGCGGATCCTGCGGAGCGCGGCATAGATCGCATATTTGATACAGGCACGAGCGGCCGCCACGCCGTACCTTTACTACAGCGCTTGCGCCACACCGCTCCGGCCGGGCTAGCTAGCCGCCATGTGCAACGAGTACGCCCTCGAACGTTCCCTCGAAGAGCTCCTTCGGGAGTTCGGCCAGCAGGAGCTGCCTCTCACTTGGGACGGCGGCGCGCCCAACGTCGAGCCTCGACCGTCGATCCGTCCGACCGACCCCTCGTACATCATCACGGGTCGGGACGGCGGCGCGCACCTGTCACAGCTACGGTGGGGCTTTCCGGGCCCGCGCGGCCCGATCATCAACTTCCGGTCCGAGGGGCGGGTGCTGTCGCGCGGCCGCTGCCTCGTGCCGGCCGACGCCTTCTTCGAGTTCACGGGCGCCAAGGCGCCGAAGTCCAAATGGCGGTTCACCCCGGCCGGCGCGCCGTTCCTGGCCATCGCCGGCCTGATCCGCGATGACCGCTTCACCCTGCTGACCTGCGCGCCGGGGCCCGACATCGCGCCGTATCACGACCGCCAGATCGTGATCCTCCCGCGCGAGCACTGGGCGGCATGGCTCGACACCAGCCGGCCACAGCCGCCCATCGCCCCGCTACCGGCGGGAAGCCTGAATGTGGTGCAGATCCGCTAGCGGCGGCGCCTGCTACGGCAGGTCTTCGGCCAGGATGGACATGTTGAAGACGTACGAGCCGTCGCCGTCCTCGTCTTCGAAGACCACGCCGATGAACTCCTCACCGATATAGACCTCGGCGGAATCCTTCTGCTTCGGACGGGGGACCAGCGTGATACGCGCGTTGGCGAAAGTGCCCCGGAGGTGACCTTCGACCTTGCGGATAGCTTTCTCGTCCACGTCCAAACCGCTCCGTGCAAATCGTTGCGCGGAAACTAGCCGCTCCGTCGCCTGGGCGAAACCTCAGATCACGTAATCGTACACAGCTCCGGGCAGGGTGTGGTCCATGCTCTTGGCCGGCTCCTCGCACGTGGGGCAGTTCACCAGGCGCGCGGGCACGCCGGCGGCGGTGCAGCCGGGCGGCACGTCCTTCAGCACTACCGAGCCCGAGGCGATCTTGGCGTAGTCGCCGATCTGGATGTTCCCCAGCACCTTGGCGCCGGCGCCCAGCAGCACGCCCTTGCCGACCTTGGGGTGGCGGTCGCCACGGTCGGCCCCCGTGCCGCCCAGGGTCACGCCCTGCAGCATCGAGACGTCGTCGCCGATCACCGCCGTCTCGCCGATGACGATGCCGGTGCCGTGGTCGACGAACACGCCCTTGCCGATCCGGGTCGCCGGATTGATGTCCACCTGGAACAGCTCGCTGGTCCGGCTCTGTAGGTAGAACGCCAGCGTCTCGCGGCCCTGACCGTACAGCCAGTGCGCCACGCGGTGCGTCTGCAGGGCCAGGAAGCCCTTGAAGAACAGGAACGGCTGGACATAGCCCTTGCAGGCCGGGTCACGCTCGAAAACGGCCTTCAGGTCCAGCTCGGCGATGTCCACCAGCGACGGATCCGACTCATAAGCCTCCTCGACCGTGTCGCGCAGGCTCATGGCCCGCAGCTCCTGGTCGCCCAGCTTGCGGGCCAGCTGATAGCTCAGAGCATCGCCCAGGCTGTCGTGGTTCAGGATCACGGCCGCCAACAGGCTGGCCAGGGCGGCTTCCGACTTGGCGGCGGCGTACGCCTCATTGCGCAGAGCGGCCCACACGGGCGGCGGCGTGGACGGATCCACGACTTCGAGGCGCTGGCTCATAGGTTCCTCCCGACCCATAGGGTCTCCCTCCTACCCTAGCATGGCGCGAGCCAAAGCCGGCGCCAGAAGCCCTTCGCGAGCCATATGGTATGCCTTGAGCAGCATCGCCACTGTGAGCATGTCCTGCAATTCGCCGGCCATCGCCGCGTCCAGGGCCTCGCGGAAGGGAACCCGCGCCATTTCAAGGTCTTCGGTGTCGTCGGCGTGGTCCTGGCCGCCCGACCGCGACAGCCCCGTGGCGATGTAGCCGACCATCAGTTCGTCGGTCACCGAGTTGGAGAGCTGGGTCCGCATCACCTCCCGCAGTTCCGCGGCCGCCAGGCCGGTCTCCTCGGCCAGCTCGCGGCGGGCGCTCTCGGCGGGATCCACGTCGCGCGGTCCCCCGCCCTCCGGGATCTCCCAGCTGTAGTCGCCGAACGGCAGGCGGTTCTGGCCGACCAGCACGGTCGTCCCGTCCTCGAACAGGGGCAGCACCGCGATCGCCAGGTTCTTGAAGCTCACCAGCCCGTACTGCGCGGGCGCCCCGGTCGGCGCGGTCGCCGCGTACTCGGTCACCGTGATCCACGGGTTGTCGTAGACGACCCGCCCTTCGCCGCGCGCCCAGGCCTTGCCGTGCGGCCGCAGCCACGAGGGTCTGTCGCTCATCCCGTCCGCCCTCGCCTTGCGATCCGTCACCACGACCCCATAAAAGGCCCTTCACACCCGTAGCAAGCACCGAGATCCCATTGGCGCCCCCCCTCCCCGCCACGCCGGCGTTCGGCGCCCCGCTTCCCGTCACCGCCACGCCGGATGTCCTGCGCTTCCTGGCCCTGCGCCGGTCCGCCTCGGCGGTCACCCTCAGCGCGCCGGCCCCGTCCGAGGCCGAGATCACCGACCTGCTGCGCCTCGCCGCCCGCGTGCCGGACCATGGCAAGCTCGCCCCCTGGCGCTTCGTGATCCTCGACGGTGAGGCCAAGGCCGCCTACGCCGACCGCCTCGACCTGCTGGCTCAGGGGCGCGGCGACGCCAGCCTCTCGGCCAAGCTCGCTAAGCTGAAGGTTCCGCCGCTCGCGCTGGTGGTGATCTCCTCGCCCAAGGCCGCGTCGATCCCGGAGTGGGAGCAACTGCTGTCGGCCGGCGCGGTCTGCGCCAACCTGCTCTACGCGGCCACGGCCATGGGCTACGGCGCCAACTGGATCACCGATTGGTACAGCTACGACGCCGAGGCAGGAGCCATCCTGGGCCTGGCCGAAGGCGAGCGGGTCGCGGGCTTCATCCTCATTGGCACGCCGCGCGAGCCGCCGCTGGAGCGTGAACGCCCCGCGCTGGAGCCGCTGGTGTCGCGATGGAGCCCGGGAGCCTGACCCGAAGGCCGCCAGCCTCCACGACCTCCACCTTCCACGAGTTCCTCGGGGCCCAGATACACGACGGCCGGACGACGCGCCGCGCCGCCCGGCCTGAGGTGACACGCCCGAGGAGAGTTGGGCGAGTTAACGTATAGGCTCGTCTTCTGCATTTGGAAAGCCCGAATGCCGGTTCGCGCGTGTCGCGAGAGCCGTTTCGCGGCCCGCGCGAGGGCCCCGCCCCGTTGCCTGCCAATCAATGTAGTTAACGCAGGCAGGCGATGACCGAAAAATCCGCAACGCTCTGCTCAAGCTTTACAGTATTCCCAGCTACGATGCGCCCGCACAACACGGGACGCGCGCCGGAATGCTCAGCCGCGTCCGCGATAGGTCGGCACGCCCTGGTCAGGCAACCACAGCCCCTCCGGCGCCGGCCCCGTCTGCCAGAAGACGTCGATCGGGATGCCGCCGCGGGGGTACCAATAGCCGCCGATCCGCAGCCACGGCGCGTCCAGCGTCTCGACCAGCCGTTTGCCGATCGCCACGGTGCAGTCCTCGTGGAACGCCCCGTGGTTGCGGAACGAGGCGAGGTACAGCTTCAGCGACTTCGATTCGACCAGCCACTCGCCGGGCACGTAGTCGATGACCAGGTGGGCGAAGTCGGGCTGACCGGTGACCGGGCACAGCGACGTGAACTCCGGCGCGGTGAAGCGCACCAGATAAGTCGTCCCGGAATGCGGATTGGGCACGCGCTCCAGCACCGCCGCCTCGGGGCTGTCATAGCCCCGGACGTACTGGCCCAGTTGCGTGAGGTGGGTCTCTTCCATGAGCGCGCATTTAGACGCTAGTAGGTCCGCAAACAACGAGCGGGAGGGACGCATGGCCCAGGGCGGATACGAGGATTTCGTGGTGGTGGTGACCGGCGCGTCGACCGGGCTGGGTCGCGCGATCGCCGTCGAGGTCGCCCGCCAGGGCGCCAAGGCCGTGGTGGTGAACTACGCCCACAACAAGGACGACGCCGAGGAGACCGCCCGCCAGGTCCGCGAACTGGGCGCCGAGGCCGTCACCGTCCAGGGCGACGTGGCCAAGGACGAGGACTGCCACAAGATCGCCGCCGCGGCGGGGCCGTTCGGCCGGATCGACGCCCTGTTCAACAACGCCGGCACCACCAAGTTCGCGGGTCACGGCGACCTGGACGCCGTCTCGGGCCAGGACTTCCTCGACCTCTACGCCGTGAACGTCGTCGGAGCCTACCAGATGGTCCGCGCCTGCCGCGCGCTGCTGGAGGCCGCGCCCCAGCCCGGCGCCGTCGTGAACACCGCCTCCATCGCCGGGGTTACGGGCATCGGCTCGTCGATCCCCTACGCAGCCTCGAAGGGCGCGCTCAACACCATGACCCTGTCGCTCGCTCGCGCCCTGGCGCCGAAGATCCGCGTCAACGCCGTCTGCCCGGGCTTCATCGACACCCCGTGGTTCGGAAAGGGACTACCCTCGACGGCGGTGGACAAGATCCGCGCCAACGCCGCCGCCGGCACCCCGCTGCAGGCGGCGTCCACGCCCGACGACATCGCGGCCTCGGCGGTGTTCCTGGCGTCGCGGGCTTCGCGGCATGTCACCGGCGAGACGCTGCTGGTCGACGCCGGCTCGCACCTCGGATTCGCCCCGCTCGTCGCGCGCTGAGGCCGCCGCAGGGTCAATCCGCTCGAATTTTGAGCACAACACCAAACTCGCGCTCAAAATTGCGACAGTCACAAACCGGAGCGGCCACGCCCCCCGCGTCGCGTTGATCTGCGCGGCTCTCAGACGACGATGACGTCGTTCGCCGGCTCGTCCGGCGGGCAAGAGAGAGAGGGGATACCTATGAGAACGCTTAAACTCGCGCTTGCCGCGAGTGTGGCCGCGCTTGCCTTCGCCGGCGCCGCTCACGCCCAGGACGACTCCGGTCCGTCCTTTTCCTTCAACATCGGCGCCGCTTCGGACTACGTCTTCCGCGGCTTCAGCCAGACGGACGAAGACCCGCAGGTCTTCGGTGGCATCGACGCCAGCTACGGCATGGCCTACGCGGGCGTCTGGGTGTCGAACGTCGACTTCCTCGACAGCACCGACGCCGAGTTCGACCTCTACGCCGGCATCAAGCCGACGGCCGGTCCGGTCTCGTTCGACTTCGGCGTGATCTACTACGGCTACCTCGACAAGGGTGCCTCGAACTACGACTACTGGGAATTCAAGGCGGCCGCGGCCGTCCCGGCCGGCCCGGCGACCCTGGGCGTCGCGGTCTACTACTCGCCGAACTTCTTCGGCGTGGCCGATGACGCCTTCTACTACGAGGCCAATGCCGCGATCCCGATCCCGGACAGCAAGTTCACCATCAGCGGCGCCATCGGCCGCCAGGAACAGGACGGCGGTCTCGACTACACGACCTGGAACGTCGGCGTCGGCTTCGCCCTGACCGACCACGTGGGTCTCGACCTGCGCTACGTCGACACCAACGCCTCCAGCGCCGCCGACCCGCTCGGCTACGGCGACGGTCGCGTCGTGGGCGGCATCAAGCTGACCTGGTAACAGGCCACTTAAGCGTTGCCGTTCGCCGGGCGTTAAGCCGGGCGCGAATACACGGGCCGTCGCGAACTCTCGCGGCGGCCTTTTTCGTTGCACCGCGGTACGCGTGTTCCTAAGTTCGGCCCGTCGCCGAACGCCCCGTTTTTGAACGAGTATCGGGCGTTTCCCGCGGAAAAACTCCGCCACTCCATGTTTCGCTCGCGGCCGCCGGCTGGGAGACTAAGGTTGGGAATCAGAACGTGAGCGGAGTTCGTCGCATGGAGCGGATGGCCGTCCGGGCCCAGACCGTCGTGTTCGACGCGTTCCTCGCGGCCCTGGCTTTCGCGATCGCGTTCTTCGTCGCCCCCACCCAACCCGAGCTCGGATTCGGTCAGGAGGGCGCTCTCGGCTTCTTCCAGCTCGTCTCGCTCTACGCCGCCATCGCGGGCGTCTTCAGCCTGCTCTTCCGCAGCGAGCTGTCGCCCTGGCGCTATGTGTCGATCCCCGACGCCCTGGTCCTGGCGCGCAGCGCGCTGCTGACCGTGGGCGTCTTCCTGCTGGCCGTGTTCGTCCTGGACCGCGCCCAGGGCCTGCCACGGTCGACGCTGGTGATGGCGCCGCTGTTCCAGATGGTCACCGCCATGGGCGTTCGGATCATGCGCCGCGCCCTGCACGAGCATGCGCTGGAAAGCTTCTCGCCGCTGAAGACCATCAGCGACCGGGCCCAGGCGCCGTCGCTGCTGCTGATCGGTCCGCCGTCTCTGGCCGACACCTACCTGCGCGACGCGGCCCGCAGCCACGACTACAGCTACACCGCCGTCGGCATCATCGGCACCGACCGCCGCGACGTGGGCGCCCAGGTGCGCGGCGTCTGCATCATCGAGGCGATCGACCGGCTGGACGAGGCGCTGAGCGACCTGCGCCGCTGGAACCGCTACCCCCGCGCCGTCCTCTTCCTGGAAGAGCCCGGCAAGCTGAAGGGCCTGACCGCCGACCTGCTGGGCCGCCTCAAGAGCGACGGCGTGCGCCTGCTGCGCCTGCCGTCGATCGTCGAGATCTCGCAGCACGACGGCCTCACCCTGCTGCCGATGCGCGACATCAACATCGAGGAGTTGCTGGCTCGCGAACCGATCGAGCTCGACCGTCGCGCCATCGCCCACCTGATCCAGGGCCGCCGCATCCTGGTCACCGGGGCCGGCGGCTCCATCGGGGCAGAACTCTGCCGCCAGGTGGCGACCTTCGGCTGCGGCCAGCTCACCGTGCTCGACAGCTCCGAGACCGCCCTCTTCGAGATCGAACGCGAGATCCGCGAGACCTTCCCGCACATCGCCACCAAGGCTGTGCTCTGCGACGTGCGCAACGCCCAGCGCCTGACCGCCGCCTTCGAGCGCGAGCGGCCGCACCTGGTCTTCCACGCCGCGGCCCTGAAGCACGTGTCGATGGTCGAGCGGCATCCCGCCGAGGGCCTGCTGACCAATGTCATCGGCACCTGGAACGTGGCCGAGGCCTCCAAGGCCTGTGGCGCGCGCCAGATGGTGCTGATCTCCACCGACAAGGCCGTCGACCCCACCAACGCCATGGGCGCCACCAAGCGCCTGGCCGAGGCCGTGATCCACGCCCAGCAGGCCGCCACCAACAGCGACACCCGCTTCTCGGCCGTCCGCTTCGGCAACGTGCTGGGCTCGAACGGCTCGGTGGTGCCGATCTTCAAGTCGCAGATCGAGCGTGGCGGGCCGGTGACGGTGACCCATCCCGAGATGACCCGCTTCTTCATGACCATCCCGGAGGCGGCCCAGCTGGTGCTGCACGCCACCGCGGCCTGTCATGAGGACGAACGCCGCGACAGCCGCCTCTTCCTGCTGGAGATGGGCGAGCCGGTCAGCATCATGGATCTGGCCCGCCAGATGATCGCCCTGTCCGGACGCCGCGACATCGAGATCGAGATCACCGGCCTGCGTCCCGGCGAGAAGCTCACCGAGGCCCTGCTGGACGAGACCGAAACCGCCCTGCCCGCCGCGGCAAAGGTGATGGAGGTGATCTCCAGCTCGGCCCTGCGCGTCACGCCCGGCCACGTCGAGCAGCTGGCCGAGGCCGCCGAGACGGGCGACGCCGAGACGGTCCGCGCGGCCCTCTTCGATCTGGTGGCCCAGGTGCGCGGCGAGAAGCCGGCCGCCGCTCCCACCCTGCGGGTCGTCGCCGGCTCCTGACCCTACCCGCGAGCCGGACAGCAAAAAGGCCGCGGGATCACCGCGGCCTTTCGCATGAGGTGTCTTGGCGTACGGACGGCCTATTCGGCCGCCACGACCTCGGCCGGGGCCTTCGCGGCCTCTTCGAGGCGCGAGACCAGCGCCTGGTACTCGTCCCACAGGGCCTTCGGCGTGTGCTCGCCGAACTTCTCGTAGAACTCGGGGATCAGCGCGGCTTCCTGCGACCAGATCGCCGGATCGACAGTGAGCAGCAGGTCGAGCTGCGCGTCGGTCAGCGTCAGGCCGGAAAGGTCCAGGCTGGCCTTCGACGGCACGCGGCCGATCGCCGTGTCCACCGCGTCCGCCCGGTCTTCCAGGCGGTCGACGATCCACTTCAGCACCCGGCTGTTCTCGCCGTAGCCCGGCCAGACGAACTTGCCGCGCTCGTCCTTGCGGAACCAGTTCACGAAGTAGATGCGCGGCAGCTTCGAGGCGTCGTGGGTCTCGCCCATCTTCAGCCAGTGGCCGAAGTAGTCGCCCATGTTGTAGCCGCAGAACGGCAGCATCGCGAACGGGTCGCGGCGCAGCTCGCCGATCTTGTTCTCGGCCGCCGCCGTGCCTTCCGAGGCCACGTTCGAAGCCATGAACACGCCGTGGCGCCAGTCACGGGCTTCCGTCACCAGCGGCACCGCCGAGGCGCGGCGGCCGCCGAACAGGATGGCCGAGATCGGCACGCCGGCCGGATCTTCCCACTCGGGCGCGGCCACGGGGCATTGCGAGGCCGGTACGGTGAAGCGCGCGTTCGGGTGCGCGGCCGGCTCGGCGCTCTCAGGCGTCCAGTCGCGGCCCTTCCAGTCGATCAGGTGCGCGGGGGCCTCTTCCGTCAGGCCTTCCCACCACACGTCGCCGTCGTCGGTCAGGGCGACGTTGGTGAAGATCGAATTGCCCCACAGGGCGTCGACCGCGTTCTTGTTGGTCACCTCGCCGGTGCCCGGCGCCACGCCGAAGAAGCCCGCTTCCGGGTTGATGGCGTAGAGGCGGCCGTCGTCGCCGAAGCGCATCCAGCAGATGTCGTCGCCGATGGTCTCGGCCTTCCAGCCGGCCAGGGTGGGCTGCAGCATCGCCATGTTGGTCTTGCCGCAGGCGCTCGGGAACGCTGCCGCCACGTACTTCACCTCGTTCGCCGGCGAAGTCAGCTTGAGGATCAGCATGTGCTCGGCGAACCAGCCCTCGTCACGGGCCATGACCGAGGCGATGCGCAGGGCGAAGCACTTCTTCCCGAGCAGGGCGTTGCCGCCGTAGCCCGAGCCGTACGACCAGATCTCCCGGCTCTCGGGGAAGTGGACGATGTACTTGATCTCGTTGCAGGGCCAGGCGACGTCCTTGACGCCGTCGACCAGCGGCATGCCCACCGTGTGGACCGCCGGGACGAAGAAGCCGTCCTCGCCCAGCATGTCGAGGGCGCCCTTGCCCATGCGGGTCATGATCTTCATCGACACGGCCACGTAGGCGCTGTCGGTGATCTCGACGCCGATCTGGCTGATCTTCGAGCCCAGCGGGCCCATGCAGAACGGCACCACGTACATGGTGCGGCCGCGCATCACGCCCTTGAAGAGGTCCTTCAGGTCCGAGCGCATCTCGGCCGGGTCGAGCCAGTTGTTGGTCGGGCCGGCGTCCTCGGGCTTCTCCGAGCAGATGAAGGTGCGGCTCTCGACGCGCGCCACGTCGCGCGGGTCGGAGGCGGCGTAGAACGAGTTGGGACGCTTGTCCGGATTGAGGCGCTTCAGGGTGCCGCCGGCGACCAGTTCTTCGGTCAGGCGGGTCCACTCCTCCTCGGAGCCGTCGCACCAGACCACACGGTCCGGCTGGGTCAGCGCGGCGATCTCACCAACCCACTGTACGAGTTTGGCGTGTTTCGTCGGCGCGGGCTCCAGGCCCGGGACGGTCTTCAAGCTCATCGAAACCAACTCCTTGCCCCAAAACGACACAACGGGAGTCACCCGCGCGCTCTCTCACCGTGAGCAGATGTCATACTGACTGAACGGCCGTCTGCATACCTCGGGCCAGCTCTGCCGCCTTCGACTCCCCGTGATCGTTACGGGCGAACGGGATTTCGGATGCCAGGGCGCCGTGGCGGAAGGCGAAGAATTCGCGAATCTGCGAGCGAATCGAGGGCGATGGACGTGCGGGTCGCTC
>JBFMGV010000048.1:0-19806 GCA_040752615.1 Pseudomonadota bacterium
CTTCCTCCGCTGCGCTCCGTGCAGGCCGGTTTCCAGCGCCGCCGACCCTGAGCCCGCCCCTCTCCCCGTCCCGGCCGGTCGCATGATCGCGGGATGAGCCCGCCGGTCGAGCGATGGAGACTTCAGATGGCGAGCATGGCGATGGCGCAGGCGGTTCTGGAACACGCCCACCAATTCTACGACGTGGGCAACTGGTACGTCGTGGCGGAGTGCTGGGACGTCTGGTCGGTGCAAGAAGAGCTCGATCGGCATGAGGATACAGCCCAGGTCTCCTTCGATCTGGAGACAGCAGCGATCGCCCATTTCGCGAGCCGGTTCGGCGCGCCTCAGCGAACTCACTGAGGCGTCGGGGCGGCCGCTCTAAGGCCGCCCCTCTTGCTTTGTGCGGAAAGGTTCGGGCCGGCGGGCGTTGTAGGCAACGCGCCGACCGGACACCGCGATGAAGCCTATCATCACTGCCTTTGCCTGCTCGCCCGACGAAGGGGTGGGTCTGGCGCGCGACATGCGCGTCCGCTGGGCGCTTGAGGAGATCGGCCAGCCCTACGAGGTGCGGCTGTTGTCGATGGCGGCGCTCAAGGAGCCTGAGCACCGGGCGCGCAATCCGTTCGGCAGCATTCCGACTTATGAAGCGGGCGACTTGGTCTTGTTCGAGTCCGGGGCGATCGTGCTGCACATCGCCCAGACCCACGATGGCCTCCTGCCGCCGCCGGGGCCGGCGCGTGAGCGCGCCATTATGTGGATGTTCGCCGCCCTCAATACGATCGAGCCGCCGATCGTCGAGCACGAGATCGCCACCTTCTTCGAGCGCGACAAGCCGTGGCGGGACGAGCATTTGGCGATGGTGGAGGAGCGGGTGCGAAGCCGCCTCTCCGACCTGGCGCATCGGCTTGGCGATGCGGCGTGGCTGGACGGCCCGTTCAGTGCGGCCGATCTGGTGATGGTCCTGGTGCTTCGCCGGCTGGAAGGCTCCGGCCTGGTCGAAGAGCATCCGACCCTGGCGGCCTATGTGGAGCGGGGGAAGGCCCGCCCAGCCTACCAGCGCGCTTATCGCGATCAGGCGGAAGTCTACGCCCGCGCCGCTGGGACAGCTCCGAAGCAGCCTTAGCGCCGTTGATCCTCCCGCCCGTTCTGGGTGTGGCGGTGCAGGTGCGCGTATGTCGCTTTGCCGCCAGGATGCGGGTCTCCGCCGGCGTCTGTGACCGGCGTTGAGCGTCAGCATCGTCCCCTCCCCTCCTCCGGTCGACCGAGGCGCCAGGCGGTCCCGCGCGATCAATCACTGAAACCTAGGCCGGGTCGCTCGCGGGCGAAGCCGACCTCGCAGGGCGAGGCGGCCGGGCCGGACCCTCCGGTCTTCGCTGCGCTGCAGACCGGTTTCCAACCTGACCGGACTTCACCCCCTCGCTGGTCCCCGACCTGGGCGGTCTCGTGATCGCGGCAGGGACCGCGGGCCGCCTGGGCTCTTCCGGGCGGAAGACGGAGAAAGACGATGCTGAACCAAGTCCAACTGATCGGTTTCACGGGCGCCGACGCGGAAATCCGCAGCACCCAAGGCGGCAAGAAGGTCGCCACCCTGCGGGTCTGCACCAGCCGCTACACCAAGAAGAACGGCGAGCGGAAGGACTACCCCACCTGGCATCAGGTCGAGATCTGGAACCAGGCGACGGTGAATTGGCTGGCCTCCAAGGGCCTCGCGAAAGGCTCGAAGGTCTTCGTCCAGGGCGAGATCCGGCACGACCGCTACACCGACAACGAGGGCGTCGAGCGGTTCTTCTCCAAGGTGGTCATCGCCATGCCCGGCCACGAGCTGAAGTCCTTGGACCGGCCCGAGCAGAACCCGGCCGACGAGGACTGATCGGCACGGCCCCCGCCCGCGAGGTGGGCGGGGGCCTCAGTCGCAAGGTCCCCTGCCCTCCAAGTTTGTATGTCCAAACTGTCGTCGCCGGCGAAGGCGGCGCCAGCCATCTCGGCAACGAAGAAAACCTCATTATCCTCTCGCACCGAAAACATAATGATGTATTCTAATGTTAGAAACGGAGTGATCCCATGTGGGCCGCCATCCTTGTCTTCATCGCCTTCGCCCTCGTCGGGCGAATCCATGCCCCCCGCAGGAGCGAGGCGGAATGGCTTCTCTGGCGGCAAAACCAGGAAGGCCGCTACGATGACGGCTGAAACATCATTACGTTTTGAGTATGCTGCGCCGGCGCGCCGCGGACCGAGTCGGTCGCGGCGCGTAGGGGCAGCGAGGATCGAGCGTGGACGACGAAGGCGCCGGCGAAACCATGATGAGCTTGAAGGTCCCGACGCAGCTCCGCGACGAGATCCGCGCCAAGGCGGTCAGGGAGGGCGTGACCTTGCGCGTCATCGTCCTGCGCGCCCTGAAGGCGGCGGGGTTCGAGGTGGAGGACGGGGAGCTGGCGGATCGGCGCCCGGCCCACTCGGGCAGGAGAAAAGGCGCGTGAGAACGATCGTCATCAACAACCAGAAGGGCGGCGTCGGCAAGACCATGCTGGCGGTGCATTTGGCTTGGTTTCTGGCCGAGCAGCACGGGGCACGTGTGCTGTTCATCGACCTGGACCCGCAGGCCAACGCCTCCTACACCCTCGACGCCGAACGCAAGGGCGGCGTCAGCTCCGCGCTTTTCTTTGGGCCCGATGTGAAGATTGAGGGTCTGCCCGGGATTACGGTCCTGAGGGCCGACGAGAAA
Organism: Pseudomonadota bacterium; assembly: GCA_040752615.1. Classification (GTDB taxonomy): domain Bacteria; phylum Pseudomonadota; class Alphaproteobacteria; order Caulobacterales; family Caulobacteraceae; genus Phenylobacterium. Next base: position 2,705 of record JBFMGV010000048.1, read on the forward strand.
TTGCATTCCGTTGAGCAGCAGATCAACACGGCCGTGCCGGCCATGGCCAAGCGCTTTGCGGCGCTGGCGGAACAGTTCGACTACTGCGTCATCGACACGCCACCCACCTGGGGCGGTCGGAACTTCGCGGCCTTGCTGGTGACCGACTTCGTCATCTCGCCCATCGACTTGGAGGACTATTCGCTTCAGGGCGTCGGCACCCTGCGCAAGCAGGTCAAGCTAGTCGAAGATCAGGCTCGCGGCGGTCGCCGTATTGGCTTCCTGGGCCTCCTCCCCTCGCGGCTCATCAGCAACTCGCCTCGCCAGCGGGAGAACTTGAAGACCCTCATCAACCAAGGTGGAACCTCGCTGATGTTCGAGGGGGTGATCACCCAGCGCCAGGGTTACGCCGAGGCGCTGAGCACCAAGGCGCCCGTCTGGACCATCAAAAAGTCGGCAGCCCAGGAGGCGGCGCGAGAGCTGCGCGGCGTGCTGGCCACCATCAAGGACCGCATGGCGGCGCCCGTCGCCGCCTGAAAGGATCGCTATGGCACAGAGTAATTTCGCCGATCTTGTGGGAGGCCTGGTCGAGGAGGCCGGCGAGCCGGACGGCGCCCGCCTGAAGGACCTGCCGGTCGGCGACATCTACGAAGATCCGAACAACCCCCGCCAAGCCTTCGACAAGGCCGAGCTGGAGGCCCTAGCCGCCTCGATCCGCAAGCATGGGGTGCTGCAGCCGATCACGGTCCGTCCCAAGGACGAGCACGGCCACATGATCCGCTACGGCGCGCGGCGCTTCCGCGCCGCCCAGCTTGCCGGGGTGGACAAGGTCGCGGCCATCATCACCACAAGCGACGCCAGCGAGGCTGACATCCTCGCGGCGCAGGTCATCGAGAACGATCAGCGCGAAGGGCTGAACACGGCGGAGATGGCTTCGGCGGTCCAACGTCTCCTGAACCTCGGCCTGAATCAGGTGCAGGTCGCCGAGAAACTCGGACGACCCAAGGATCAGATTTCGATGTTCGCGGCGGTCAACGACATGCCGCAGCCCTTGAAGGACTTGGCGCCGAAACTCGGGGTCAGGACGCTCTACGAGCTGTCGGGCGCCTGGAAGCGCGACGCCAAGCGCACCGGAGCGCTCGTTGCAGCCAAGGGTGAGGCGATCACGACCGCAGAGGCCCGTGCGCTGGTGGCCGAGCTGAAAGCTGCAAAGTCTGCGACTCCGCGCGGGAAGCCTCCGGCCGGGAACGATGCGCCCGAGTCGGCTGCGGCCGCCCGGGGTCGGCGGAAGGGAAGTTTGGACATACAAACCCCCTCCCCTCCGCGAGGCGCCGATCCTGCCGATGCACAGGTCAAGGGCTTTGAGGTGAAGGTGGGCAAGCGTACCGGCCGCCTTCTGCTTGCCGCCGGTCCCAACCCGGAGACGGTCTTGATCGCCTTCGACGGCGGCGACGTCGAGCCTACGCCGGTCGCGAGCGTCCGGTTGGTCCGGGCCTGGAGCGAGTGATGAAAGCCCGTAGCTTGAGGAGTGCGATCCTAGGCGGCGCTGGCGCCGCCATACGGTATGTCGTGTTCTTCGTCATGCTTCACTGCCGCCCACTCGTGAAGTTCCTCCTGCGAACCTATATGATTGTCGGCGCCGCCTTTGTGGTGCTTGGCCTCGGCCTCAAGTTGGACGTTCCGACTGCCGCGTTTGTCGTGAATGGGGTGGCCGTCTTCCTCGCTGCTTTGCTGAGCTGGAAGTACGACACGATGCTGATCTGGCTCACCCCTGACGGTCGGCGGCTCATCCTGGACGTCTAGGCGTCGTAGTCGTCGCTCACCAGCAGCTCCATCAGTTCGGCCCGCGTGGCCCTCAGGCTGTCGATCGTGGCATCGATCTTCAACAGCCGTCGCCGCCGCTGCTCCATTTCCGCCGGCTCTGCGCCGTTCGCCGGGTGGGAGAGACGGTCGATGAAGGTGCGAATTTCGCCAACGCTGAACCCCAGGTCGGCCAGATGACCGACGCGCCTGGCGACGGCCGCCATCTCGGGATCATATCTGCGGTGGCCGTTCTCACCGCGGCGGCCGGCGATGAAGCCTTCGCGTTCGTAACGCCGGACCTGGTGCACGGTGAGATGGGCCCGGCGGGCAAGTTCGCTGATTTGCATAGCGGTTGTCTCCGGCTCTGGCCTCACCGATTCTGGCGAGGTCTTTCGTTGGAGGCAGGGTGCAGGTCCCGCCCTGCACCCCTGCCCGCCGGCGAGGCTGGGGGTAGCAAGTGGGACGCGGCCGGGGGGAGGGGGATCACCCAGCCTGCACGACCGAAGGGAGGAAGGTTGGGGATACCCCCCGGCCGGTCGTAGCGAAGCGGAGACTTCACGTCCCGCGCGCGAGGGGCGACGCCCCTTAGCTTATCCCCCTGTCTGTTCGGGTTGGCGGTCATGGCCTTTCTACCGTAGCGGTCGTTGACTTGGGCGCTTTGCGAGACGTTCGCAACCCACGGTCGCCGAACCTACTCCATCCACGCTTAACGAGGCGACCATGTGGCCCGACTCATGCGAGAGTTTTTAGGCTGAGGAGGAGTCTTGTAGGGTGTGAGGGCAGGATAGGCTTTGCGCCGGCATATTTATAAATTACGCTGCGCTGATGGCCATGTTCGCCTTCCAGCTTCCCGATGCGCTGGCCGCGAAGTTCGACGCGATCGCTTCCGGCGGCCGCTCGAAGCTCCTCCGCGCTCTGGTCTCTGAGGCCGTCGGGCAAACCCCGCCAACCCGGCCAGCCAGCGCCCGCGGGCAGTCGACCAAGCTGACTTTGCGGCTGAAAGACGAGGACCAGGCCGCCCTCGACGCGGCCGCCGACGCTGACGGCCTGCTGCGGACGGAGTGGGCGTTGGGAGCGCTTCGTCGGCGCCTGCACGGGCGGCCGAAATTCGGCCGACGTGAGGAGCTCGCGCTTTTCGCCGTTCAGGAGGAGCTGCGGCGGATCGGGGTCAACCTCAACCAGATCGCCCGAGCGCTCAACACGGCGGTCATGCCGGGATCGGTGCTCGATGCGGAGATCGCGCAGCTTGAAGCCTTTCGCAGCGAAATCCGGGCCCACGTGGGGGGCCTGAAGGCCGCGTTCAGGGGCAATCTCGACTATTGGGAAGGCGAGGCGTGAGCGAGTTCCGAACGGTTCGGGGGTTCGACACGCTCTGGCGGCCGCCAGCTGGCGGTCGAAAGATCGTCCCCAAGGAACCAGTCATCGGCGCGCCATCGAAGCGCGGCGGGGGAGGGGACGCCAAGGCGCGTCTCGCGCGTGTCGTCCAGAAGGCGCCCGAGGTGATGGTCAAGATCACCGGGCGGACCAAGGATGGCGAGCATCTGGCGGCGCACCTCGAATACATCTCGCGAAAGGGCGAGCTGGATCTCGAACAGTCGGACGGCGCCCTGATCCACGGGCGCGACGCGGTGCGCGAGCTCGTCGACGACTGGGCCGAGGTGGGTGAGGGAGACAGCCGGCGGCGGTCGAACAGCAACATGTCGGTATCCGTCGTGCTGTCCATGCCGATCGGAACGGATCCTGATCGCCTAAAGGACGCTGTGAGGGCTTTCGCCCGCGCGGAGTTCGGCGACACCTTCCCCTATGTGTTTGCCTTCCATCAGGACGCCAAGGGCGAGCAACCGCACATCCATCTCAGCGTGCGGGCCTTGGGCGTGAACGGCGAGCGGCTGAATCCGCGCAAAGCCGACCTGGCCGACTGGCGGGAGCGGTTCGCGCGGGAATTGCGCGGGCGCGGGATACAGGCGGAGGCGACGCCGCGGCGTTCGCGTGGGATCACGCACAAGCCTGAGCGCACGTCGGTGCGCAAAGCCCGCGAGCGGTTCGAGAGAACGGGGAAGAACGAGCCGCGGGTGTTGCGAGAGGCGCGACGTGAAGCCGAGGCCTTGGCGCGCGGCGGGGCCAGGGCTCAGGCCTGGGACGAGCAGATGCGGCTGCGGCAGGCCGAGGTGCGTTCGACCTATCAAGCCGCGGCACGTGTCCTGGCGGCGTCGGCCGATCCGTTGGACAAGGCCCTCGCGCGAGACGTCCAGGCGTTCGTGAAGGCGATGCCGGCGCCGGTCAGCCGCAAGGTGGCAATGGCGCGGCAGATCGCCGTTGAGGGCCAGAGAGGGCGGCGGCCCGCGGAGCCTGGACCAGAGCGGCCCGGTCCCGACAAGGGGCGCGGGCGGAGCCGGTAGTTTGGACATACAAACCGACGGGGCAGGGGGCATGGCCGCCACGAACAATCCGGACTTCATCAAGGCGTGCGACGACTATGTGGCGCGGGTCCGACTGTACGGCGAGGCACGTGCCGAGCAGGACAAGGCGTTGCTGGGCTGGACGCTCGACCCGGACCGGGATTATCGCGACAAGGCTGGGGTCTGGCGGGAAGGCTACAGGGCCGCGGCGAAGCGTCTGGGGACCGGCGCGGCGCCAAGGGCGGCGTCAATCTCGGTGAAGTCGTGAGCCGGCGTCGGGTGCTGTCGCGAGCGCCGAGCAGCCTCGCTTGACCTCCTGAACGATGTCGTCGGCGCGCCACAGCGGCTGATGGTGTTTCATCAAGTTGGGACGCCGGTGAAGGGCCTCGTTGATCGCGTGGCGGCGCGCATAGGGCGCGACGGCAGTCAGGAAGCGGCTGGCCTTGCGGTCCAGCGCCAAACCGAAGTCCTGGCCGGCCACCGTCGCCTTCAGCAGGTCGTGGCCGTGGACGCGTCGGTTGTGATCATCGGTGACGCCGTGCGCCAGGAGAAAGGCCTTCAAGACCAGCTCCAGGCCCCAACAGACGTTCGATAGAACAAGCTCGTCGCTGAGCGCCCGGTCGGACGCCCAGCGGGCGCCGTCGATGAATGTCTCGCCGCGGCTGAGGAAGAGCGGCACCAAGTCTCGGTCAGTCGTCATGAGCGGTTTCCTGGGCGGCCGTCCGGATCAGGTCGGCGAGGAAGTTGCGTTTGGAAGCGGGCAGGGCCCGCCAGGCCTTCAGGAGGGCGATGCCGCGGGGGTCGGCGGCGAGGTCCTCGGCCAGCGGATCAGTCGGCCCTTTCGCCGCTTGCGGCACGCCTTCGATGTCCGAAAAGAAGTAGTCGACCGGCACGCCCAGGTAGATGGCCGCCATGGCGAGGCTGGAGGCTGAGATGCGATTGGCCCCGCGCTCGTATTTTTGCACCTGCTGGTGGCTGGCCAGGCCCAGGCTGGCGGCGAGATCGCCTTGGCTGAGGCCGCGCGCCTTACGGGCCATACGGAGACGTCGCCCGACGGCGACATCGTAGGGATGCGGGGCAGGGGTGTTTGTATGAACAAACTCGCGCCGACCCGACCGTGGCGGCCGCGAGGGACCAGGCATCAACGGCCCCGCGTTCGCTCGGGGCCGGGCTTGTGGAGTTCGGGCTGACGCGCGGCTGCGGCGGCGTCCCTTGCGGGCCCCCGATCTGCCGCCGGTCGATCCCTGTCGACCGCGGGCTCCCTCAGGTTGGCGCGCGAGAAACGGCCGCCATGCTCGATGTGAGCGGCGATCTTCTCCTTGGCGCCGGCGATGAGGCGATCCTGGACGGCCGGGTCTGGATGGCGATCCTTGACGACCGCCGCCACGACGGCCAAGCGGCTCTGGGCGTCGCGTAAGGCTGGGTCGCGCGCGGCCTCTGCGGGGCTGGCGCTGCGGAAGCGCTCCGCCTCGATGGTCCAACGGTTCCGAGGCACCTCTCGTTGCTGTAGCGTGATTTCGCCCGAGGCCTTGTCGCGGACCTCGAATGTGCGGGAGACCCGTTCGACGCCATCACGACGCAGGGTGATCTCGTCGCCGATCTGGGCTCCGGACCGCTGCAGCGCGGCGGGAAGCCCCACGCCCCAGACTTCGATCTGGCGACCGCTTTCCTGTTCGACGCGGACGAAGGGGGTCAGTTCCTGGCCAGATCGGTGCTTGTAGGGGGCTTCGCTGCTCTCTAGCAGCCGGCCAGTGACGCCCTTGTCGTAGTCGACCCGGGCCGGCTTGTCGGGGCTCTCCGCTGCCTTGGCGGACGGGGAGGCCGTAGCGGCTGGCCCTGCTTCTCGGTTGATGTCCTTCGCTGGGGCGACAGAATTGACGTCGCGGGCGTCGAGTTTGCGGGCCAGCTCCTGGAGGTCCCGTTCGGTGGGTTTGTAGCCGCGGACCTCAAGGCCCGCGACCTTCGCTTCCATCCATACCGCCCGCCGGAAGTCCTCATCGCCGTGAACCTCGATCGACTTCCAGCCACGGTGTTCGGCGATGGCGACGAGGTCGCGCACGATGTCGGGGTTGCTGTCCCGAGCTGTCAGTTTGCCGCCGGCGTCACGGAACACGGGCTGCTCGCTGCGGGCGTCCGTGAAGAATCGGACCTCGGGCGAGAACTGTGGTTCCTCGGCGAAATACCGACGCTTTATCGCGTCGGGGACGTCGCCGCGCTCCACGGAAAACCGCTCGGGCTGGTTCTCGTTGGCGGGCTGGGCGTCTGCGCTATCACGCCTGGTCTCGGGTGACGGAGGAGGGACCACCTCATCCTGATGGCGCGCGGCCTCGGCGGCCCGCTCCAAGACCTGCGCGACGGTGTTTTCGTTCGCGACCAGGTCCATGTCCTCCCGATCTGACGCGTCCCCCCGCGCGGGCGCGTTCGCCGCCTGGGGCAGGGGCGGGGCAGGCGTCGGATCGGCGCCGGTGTCGGTCTCGTCGGCCATGTCAGCCTCCTCTACAGTCAGCGTTCGATAGCTTCGGTCTCAAGCAGGAGGCCGGAGTTGATGTAGCGGTCGATCCATTCCTCGAACTGCTGTTCGGTGGCGCCTGGGGGCAGGTCCTCGAGGTCGACCGAGTCGAGTTCGAGCGAGATGGCTTCCATGTTCAGCTCGATTTCGCCGGCAGCCTCGGCCTCGGTCAGTGGCCGCTGAATGATCCGGGCGTGGATTTCCCCGACCGTGCGGGTGAGGTCGGCCAGGTCGGCCGCCATGGCGTCGAGCCGGTCCGTGGCGCCGGCGGACTGAGGCGGCGATCCCGCCGCCAGGGGCGGCACGACGGGAGGCGGCTGGACCCGCTTCGTGAAGTCGGTGTTGGCGAAATAGAAGATCTTCCGGGCCTTGATCGGCGGAATGCCGCCGCGGAGGACGATAAGAGCGTCCCGGCTCATCTGGAGGAGCTCCTGCGGGAGCATGAGCGCACGCCGCTGCTCCGAGGCCGTCGTGGTCCATTTTCCCGATCCGACAAAGGTCGGACGGCTCTTCGAACGGCCTTCGTAGGTGTAGTAGCCCAGTCGCTCCGAGAGGTCCTGGGCGACCTTCAGCTCCTTGGGGGTGAAGACGACTTCGATGCCGCAGTTGGTCATGATCTCCTCGGCGACATCGGGCCCATATTCGGCGCGGAGTTGAGAAGGGCTCTGAATGACCGGCAGCAGACGCAGGCCGTAGCCGGCGACGTAAGAAAAGCCCTTGGCGATCACGGCCGCATGACCGAGACGGGCGAACTCGTCCAACAAGACCAGTAGCTGAAGGGCATGGCGACCGCCGCTTGGCAGATCGCGGGTATTGAGATCGACGAGCTGCTGGAAGAACAGATTATAGAGCGGCGCGACGCGGGCCATGTTGTCGGGGGTGACGCCGAGATAGATCGAGATTCGCCGGGACCGCAGGTCGCGAAGGTCAAAGTCGCTGGCGCTGGTGGCGGCGTCGACGCGCGGGTTGAGCCAGAGGTTCATGCGCGAGGTGATGGTCTGGCGGACGCCGGCGAAGGTGTTGTCGGAAGAAGCGCAGAAGTCCCCGATGGCGTTGACGCAGCCCTTGGAGAGGGGCGCTGCGCCCTTGGCGCGAGCCTCGACCAAGGCTGGCAGGCGGGCCTTCGGATTGCCGGTCGTGAGCTGACGGTAAATCTCGCCGATCGTGAACGGCAGATCGGGAGTCTCGGCGACGTAGGCGCCGACGCCGAGAAAGCCGGTGCGGGCGGCTTCCGCCCAGAAGGGGTCAGTCTTATCCGGCGCCGGGAAGAGCATCGTGGCGAGCTTCTGCAGCTCGTCGAGCACCTCGACACTGTTGCGCCGGTCTATACAGCCCAACGGATTGTAGCGCGCCGTGCGGCCTTCTGGATCGAGCGGATCGAACATCACGACGTGCTGGCCGTGCGCCGCCCGGAAGCCGGCGCTGGCCTCCCAGTTCTCCTTCTTGATGTCGAGGACCACGACCGAGTCGGGCCAGTTCAAGAGGTTGGGAATGACCACGCCGACGCCCTTGCCGGTGCGGGTGGGAGCGTAGAGCATCACATGCTCGGCACCCCCGAACACCAGGTAGCCAGAGCCCTTACGGCCAAGGATGATCCCCTTTTTGGCGCGCAGGTTTTCGCGGGCGATTTCCCCCTCGGTCGCCCAACGCGCAGCGCCGTGGAGCGGCCGCCGGACGCGGAATGCAGCCAGCACGGCGATTGCCAGGATGAAGAGGCCCGAGGAGAGGCCTGCAACCTTGAACCAGAGCTGGACCTGCGGGTGCGCGCGGTTCGCCCACAGCCAGCCTGGCACGGCGATGAAGTCGACGTTGGGGCCCAGCCGTCCGACGCCGGCCAGGGTAACGACCATCGTCAGCACCGCCCACAGGAGAAGGAGCAGGGCTGCGGCGGCCGCGACGATACCGGCCTTACCGGCCGGCGAGGCGCTTGCGAACCGGGTCATAGTAGAGCTCCGTCATGCGGAAGCGGCCATCGACCTTCTTCATCTGGACGACCACGTCGACCAGCAGGTGCAGAAGGCTGCGGATGTCGTCCCGCCCGAGATCTCGGCCGCCGTCCGACTCCTTGACGAGCAGGGTCAGCTGCTCGAACGCCAGGGTGGCGGAATCAGCGTGGACGGTCGTGATCGAGCCGGGATGGCCCGAATTGACGTTGCGGAGGTAGAAGAAGGCGGTCCCGTCGCGCAGCTCCTGGAGCAAGATCCGATCAGGCCGCATCCGTAGGGCGCTTTCGAGCAGGTGCTTGGGCCCGACTTTCGCGAGGCCCTGCTGATCTTTCGCGTAGATCAAGTGGACGACGTTGCGGTGGGGCACGGTGAGCTCGCGCGTGTCCTCGATTGTCAGGAGACGCTCATGTTCCGGGATGAGTTGGATCAGGCCCTTGCTGAAGGTCGTCTTGCCCGAGCCGGTGGCGCCGCTGATGAGGATGTTCTTCCGGGTCCTGACGGCGAGGTCGAAGAAGGCGGGCCAGTCGGCCGCATCGCGTAGACGCAGCAGGTCCGTCTCAGTCTCGTCCAGCTCGTCTGAGGCGGCCTTTGCCGCCTCGAACAGGCCCGACTTGCAGAAATCCGCCATCCCGAAGGTGATGCTGGAGGGCTTGCGGATCGTGATGGAAATGCGGTCGGCCGGGACTGCTGGCGGCAGAACGACCTGACAGCGTTCGCCTTGGGGCAGGACGGTGGAGCAGATCGGTGTCTCGGCGTTCACGTCCTGGCGGGTGAAGGCCGCTGCGGCGTTGGCGAGTGTGGCGAGCCATGCCGCGGTGAGCTCCGGGACTTCGTGCCAGCGCCACCCGCCGGGCGCTTCCACACCGACCTCGCCCGGCCGGTTGATGACCAGCTCTGTCACGTCGGCCGGCTCCAGCAGGCGCTGAAGCGGCTGCAGGTAGTGCACCAGGACGGAGCTGTCGGCGTTCATCGCGCGCTGACCCCGTAGACATCGGAGAAGTCGAAATCCTGGGCCACCATGATCCCGACGTCCTCGCCCTGATTTTTGCGCAGGATCGGCGGGAGATTGATGGAGTTCTGGAGGGCGATGCCGGCAACGTCCGAGGGGACGCGCACCGTGTTCTGGAAATTGCGCTGGTCGCCCTGGGCAGCGATGTAGACCCCGTCGTCGACGAGGGAGAGCAGGATGGCGCTCCCAAACCTTTCGAAGAAGCGGTTGTCGAGATCACCGCTGAAACCGGCCCGGCCCAACGAATCCGAGGCCGGCGAGGCGAGGTCGATCGCCACCCCGCGCGGGGTCACGGCGCGGTTCCACAGCACGAAGAGCCGGCGCTGGCCGCGTTGCATGCCGCCCCGATATTCGCCGAGGACCTTCGTGCCCTTTTCCAGCAGGACGATGCGACCGTTGTCGGAGAAGACATCCCTCGGGATGATGCAGGTGGTGTAGCCCGGCAGCGAAGAATCCATCGCCGTCTGCAGCACGCAGGGGATCTGCGTGCCGGCGAGGATCATATAGCTGCGGTCTCCAAGGACTTTGGCGCGCGCCGTGTTGATCGCCGAGCCGCGCCGGAGGTTCTCCAGCTCTGTCGGCGTCCGCGGCGCGGCCATCTCCTGAGGCAGGCTCGCCGGCACGGCGGTCGCGTAGCCGCTTCCGAGTTGGCCGCTGCCGGCGGCGCTGAAGGCCATGATGGGCGCCCGACGGGACAGGTCGGCGAGGCTTTCGCGCGTGCCGGCCGCCGTGGCCACAGGCTGCGCGCCGTAAGGACCGGGCGCGGGCACGACCTGGCCCGCCGCGAGCGGTTGGCCTGTGAGGGGATCGACGCCTTGGCCAGGAGCTGCGGTCGGCGCTGGCGGCAGGGGAGGGGGAGGGGTCTTGGCGACCTGATCGTAGCTGACCACCTGGCGGGCCGGCTCTTTCGGTTGGTCCTTATCGCTACGGGCGTCGCCGCGATCCCAGGTCAGGAAGAGAAGCAGGGCCGCGCCGCCGACCATGGCGACGACACCAGCCATCTTGGCCTGATCTGAGCTGAAGCGCCCGGCGACGGGCGTGATCCCGCGCTCCCCGGCGACGCCCTCGCCGCGCCCGGTCTCTCGATACTCGGGTGGGACATTGGCGTCGTCCAGGGCGCGACGTCGGTTGAACGGATCATCCGCGCCCGCTTCGTCGCGGCGCACATCGTCGTCGGCGCGGCGCGGAGCGCCGGGGTCGTGAGGATCGCTCATGGCTGCTGTCCCGGGTTGCGAGTGGTCCGTTCGACGGAGGAGGAGGCCGTGTTGGTCCCGAAGTTGACGCCGTAGGGCTGGACGGCCTCGTTGAAGACGCAGAGGACTTCCTTGCCGCGGCGCAGGACAAGTTTCGGCGCGACGGTGTGGATCACCACGAATTCATCGCGGACATCGAAGGGGACCTGGCTCTCCGTGCCGTCTGGATTGGTGGTGAAGAAGCTTGGCAACTCCTGGTTCGCCGGGAAGCGCAGCACCGTGAACTGGCCGTTGTCCGAGACCTCTGACGGCTGCAGGCGCGAAGAGCCCTGGACGGTGTAGTTGAGGTTGCGAGGACCCTCGACGACGGCGTGATCCAGCATCAGCCCGGTCCTGGCCTTGTCGATGAGGCCCGCCTGGCGCTCAAGGACGAGCGCGGCGGCCGCGCGTTCGTCCTGCGGGTAGCGAAACCGTACCTGGAAGAACGTGTCCGGCGAGTTGGCGCTGATCGCACCCGACCGGACGCCAAGCTCGAAGGTGTAGTTGCGCAGTTCGGCGCCGCGCCGGGTCGTCACGATGAGGTTCGTGGGCGTCCCCTTCTCGCGGGGCTTGATGAACAGGATATTCGTCTCCGCCGCGACCTCCCAGGACACGGTGTCGCCCAGGGCCACGTGCTGGATTTCCTCGCCCGGCCCGAAGATGATCTGCGTGGCCGTGCGGAAGGTGCCGACAATGCGAACCACCTGCTTGGGGTCGTAGTCGACCTCCTTAACGCGAGGGTCCGCCTGGCCCGGCTTTGGAATGTCGACGGCCGCCGCCGGCGAGGCGACTATGGCCAGCGCCGCGCTAGCGGCTAAGGCGACCAGCGCGCGCTTCATTGCGAGATCTCCGGATCGGCCCGGTAGTTCTGGACTTGGAAGCCTAGCGGGTTCCGCAGGCGGTCCGACTCCAGCATCGGGGCTTGGGTGTATGTGAACGTGAGGGTCGCGATCCAATCGTTCGCCTTGACCTCCTGCGCCTTGCGCACGGTCCGTGTGAATCGGACGTTGGCCACCTTGTCGTTGATGAAGGTGATGTTGCGGATCGCGACCGTGGCGACGCCGTCCGGCCCGAGGACCGCCTGTGGGCTCGAAGGGTTCGTAGAGCGGTAGGCGTCCGCCCATCGCTGCTGCTCGTCCGGCGTCGACATGATGGAGACGAAGCGGAAGTTCTCTTCGGCCGCGGGCGGAAGGTAGCCCTCGCGGGCTCGGACGTACTGGCCGAGGAAGTATTTGCTGACCGCCTCGTTATAGGTGACGTCTCTTGAGCCTTTCACCCCCGTCATCACGTCGACGGCGCCGGTGCTTTCGTTCACGCGCACCACAAACGGCTCGACGGTCTTAAGCGGGGCGAGGGCGACGACGGCGGCGATCGAGGCCAGCGCTAACCCGCTGGCGACGGCGGCGATCGTCCAAGCCAGCCGCTTCGACCTGTTCGCGGCCTGGACCCGGTCCTGATCCCAGCGCCGGGCCTCGTCGAAGTAGGTCTTAAGGTCGTCTGCAGGCACCCCGGTCATCCGCGCCCCTCCGATCCGCAGCTCGAAAACGCCGGCGTCAGCGTCGACACCTTGCGAGCCGACGACGTGGCGGGCCGGGTCACGGCTGTCGGGGTTTTAGGAACCGTGCCGGTTACAGAGGGCGGTGGCGCCGCGACGCCGGTGGGCGATTTTGCGGGCCTGCCGTTGATGCCGGGCGGCGGCGGCGGAGGTACGGGAGCCGTTGTCGCCGGCACAGGCGAGCCTGGTAGGACCGAGCCGTAGATGTTCACCGGGCGTCGGCTGTGCCCGTCGCAGGATTTAGGCTTGGACGCCCCAGTGGTTGAGCACGCGGCCAGGGAAACTGCGCAGGCCGCCAGGGTCACGATACGCAACACAGTGTGTTCTCCTCGGAAGGGAAGGGGGCGATCATCGGCGGGGGTGTCCATTGCGGGTGGCACCGGGCTGGCGCGTCGGTCGGACCGATCCTCCAAGGTGCGCGGAGGGAGATTGGCCGCCGCCAAGCGGCGCGGGTCGCATTGGCGTTCCCATGGCTGCTCTGGCGGCGTTCGCGAAGTCGCCGATACCAGCGGCCGCGCCGCCAGCTATGCCAGCGGCGATGTTCGGGGTTTGTAGGAAGAAGATCGCCCCAAGTAGACACAGGGCGATGAAGAGAAGGCCGGCGGCGTTCGGATCAGCCTGTCCGTCGATATTGCCCCACTGCCCGTCAACCAACGTGAGGACGATCTGAAAGATCGTAATGATGAGGGCGAAGAGGATAAGGTAGTTCACAGCCTGCTTTAGCCAGCCATAGAAGAACATCCGTGATGCTTCGAAGACCAGGCAGGCAATGAAAATAGGCCCTAGCGCTACCAAGACGGCCAGCGCGACTTTCGCGAGCATCACAATGCCGAAGCCCAGCGCGGCGGTCAGCGCGGTGACGACCCATACGATCCCGCCGGTGACGTAGGGACCGAAGTCAGTCAGCGTCGCGCTGTTGAAAATCTTTGTCGCTAGGTAGCCGCCACGGTTGAAGAAGCCATCGAAGGAAGCGCCCACGCTTGGAGCGCCGCTACCGCTGATCGCTTCCGCGAGCCAGTTCGGCAGATCGTTGAAAAGTGGTTCAGTAACATAGGTATTGTAAGCAACAGTTGTTGCTAGGGCATAGATAAAGCAGAGTTTGACCAGCCTTAGCACGCCATCCATGATTGGCTCGGTTATTCGCCCCGTAATGACCGAGTAGGCCCACAACACGATGTATAGGATTAGGGCCACGCGCAGCGGACCAGCCACTTGGGCAATCACGTTGCTAAGACCGTCGGTCAAGACAGCCGTGAGCCGCGCGTCGACATAGTCGTAGGCGGGCTGAAAGATTGAAGCTGGCATGGCCCAAGCGGCTAGAAGCCGCCCCTATAGTCATTCATCGTCTTGGCGCGAGCAGCCTTTTCCGAAGCGAATTGCGCATTTTTGCATTCTTCGCCGCGGTGCTTGCCGATCCGGCAGTCGGCCACAACCTCGGCGCGCTCGGCAGCGTGGGCTTCAAAGTAAGTGGCGGAGCGCGGTTCCGGCTGACAAGCCGCGAGGACGGCAAACCCGGGCGCTATGGCGAGGACGAGTAGGATTTTCATTGGAACCCCGCCCGGTAGTCGTCCATCGTTTGACGGTACATTGCGGCGCGGGCCTCACGGTCGCGCTGTTCGGCCAGTCGACGCTCGGCGTCCTGCATCATCGCCAGGCCCTGGAGTTGCATCTGGTCGTTGTTGATGAGCGCCTGTTCGGCATCAATCCGCGCCTGAAGGTCCATAACCTCCTTGGCGGTCTTGGCGTTGTTGAGGGCCAAGCGGAGTTCATCGAGACCCGTCTGCCGCTGGGAGGCGGTGCGGTAGGCGCTTTCGCCCAGAGCGATGTCTCGGGCGGCGCGATCGCCGGATTTCACAAGGGAGTCTTGATAATATTGCTCAACCGTCGAGAGGCCCGAGGTCACCGGCGTGAACAGGCGATTGGCGTCGCGGATCGACGTCGCCCGTGTGCCGATCGAGCCGAGATCAGAAAGGGTCCCGTTGAGAAGGCGGGAAGTGTCCTGCACCTCGGCCGGCAGATACCGCCGTAGGGCCGGGTTGTTCAGCACGCCGGCGAGGCTGTTGACGTTGGTCAGCTTGTTGAAGTCGTCATAGAGCTGTTGGCCCTGCGAGATCAGCCGAGTGCCTTGCTGGACCTGGGTCTGAAGTTCCTGCAGCTGTGAGCGCGCTTCGTTGAGCTGCTGCAACATCCGGGCATAGGCGCCGGGGTCGGTGACCGTCATCTGGGCCGAGGCCGGCGGCGCGACCGCCAGGATGAGGACGGCCGCCGCCGCCCCGAAAAGCCGGGTTCTCATAGGATTCTCCGTCGCTCTGTCTGGAAGATCGGCCCCCAAACGGCGGGGTCGTCGCCGTGCTGGGCCCGGATGCGGTCCAGCAGTTCAACGGTCTCTGCCCGGCCGGACAGGACCGCCAATTCGTCATCAAGGCCGTTGAGGTTCAGCTCGACGACCACGGAGTTGTGTCCCTGCTTGACGAGGAACATCCGGGATTCCGGCGACAGCTCCTCGCGGACTAAGCGGAACTCCTCGCGGGTCAGCCCGAAGCCGTCGACGTAGTCGCGGGCCTGTCCGTAGGGGTTGGGAAGGAAGATCTTGGTCGGGCACTGCTCCAGGATCGTGTGCGAGATCTCGGAGCGGAGGACGTCGGCCGGGCTTTGTGTGCCGAAGACCATAAAGGCGTTCTTCTTCCGATAGGTCTTCAGCCCGTCCTGGGCGAGACCCCGGAAGCTCTCGTCGCCCAGCGCCTTCCAGAACTCGTCGATGTCGACCACCAGCCGGCGGCCGTCGACCAGGGATTCCAGCCGGTGGATGAGATACATCATGATCGGCGTGCGGACCTCGGCGTTGTCGAGGAAGTCGGTCATGTCGAAGCCGATCAGACGGGCCTCGAGGGGCACCTGGTCGGTGTCGTTGTCGAGGACCCAGCCGAGCGAGCCCGACCGAGTCCACTTCTCCAATCTAGCCCCGATCCCCTCGGCGTCGCGCTGGCCGAGCAACTGGCGCAGGGCGAGGAGGGAGCGTTGGCGAGGCGCCATGGGTTGCAAGGCGGCGATGCCGTCGGCGATCAGGCGTTCCTCCTGCACGCTCAAAGGCCGATCCGGCGGTGTGACGAGCTTGCGGACCAGCTGCGACAGGAACACGAGGTTCGCGGGGCTGTAGTCGAGCGCTTGGAAGGGCGCGAAGCCCGTCGGCGAGCCGTTCTTGAGGGATAAGTAGGTGCCGCCAGACGCCCGGACGAAAATCTCCGCGCCGCGATCCTTGTCGATGAAGACCTGCTGCGCCCCAAACTTCTCGAGCTGGGCGAGCATGAAGTTCTGAACGACCGTCTTGCCCGAGCCGGAGGGCCCGCAGATGAAGGTGTGGCCAAGATCGCCGGCGTGGAAATTGAAATAGAAGGGTGACAGCGCTGATGTGCGGAGCAGCGCCACCGCCGGGCCCCACTGATTTCCGGTCGGCCGGCCGGACGGATAGGTGTGAAAAGGCGATAGCGCCGCAAAATTGCGGGAGTTGATGGCTGCCGGCCGGGACCGCTTGGCGAAGTTCCCAGGAAATTGGGCCCAGAAGGCCGCTTCGAGCGCCAGGTCCTCGCGGGCGACCACGAGGCCGGAATCGGCCAGTGTCGCCCGCGCGGCCGACATGTTGTCGGCGAGCTCCTTGGTGCTGGCCCCGTAGACCAACATCGAGAACTGGTGTTCGCCCATGACGAAGCGGTTGCTGACCAGATCGTCGATGGCGTCGTTCAGGCCATCGACCTGGGAGTGGGCGCGATCGTTGGCCTTGATGAGCTGGTTCTGCTTGCGCTCCAGGATGGCGCGCGCCGAGGCCTTCGAGAGGAAGGCGAAGGACTGCGTGGCGACGAAGGGATACTTCGCCCGCAGGAGCCCGTCCCACAGGCCTGGCCGGGTGGTGGCGGGATACTCCTTGACGCCGAAGATGCCGGCGAACTTCTCTTCGCCGGGTTCGCGAATCTCCAGCGCCTCGCGACCGAAGATCACCCGGCACGTGTAGAGCGCCTGACCCAGATGGCCCCTGACGAGCGGTATGCGCTGCTGCCGGCCCGTCAGGACCAGATGGAGCAGCTCCATCGGCTCGGAGAACGCCAGGCCATTGTGCTGATAGAGGCCGAGCGGCCGCACGCCGTACCGCGACAGATACTGGAGAAGGTCGCGCCCCTTGTCCTCAAGGACCCGGATCGCATCCTCGTCGACCTCCAGGCCTGCCCGGCTGCGCGCGCGCAGCCGGTTGAAGAAGGCGGCGGCCCGGTCGGCGGCGTCGCGGCCGGGGTGCAGGACCACGGTGACATAGAGGTCATTGGTGAACAGCCGCGTGCCGGTCACCCGCTGGCGGTACTCGGCGTCGAGATCGCGCGCGAACGTCGACTGGAAGGCGCCTTCAGGATAGCCGCGATCCTCGCGGCGGATGATATGCGTCCAGATTGCCAGACGTTCGTCGGCGAGATTGCGCCAGGCGTTGTTCAGCTTGGCGTGCCAGTCGTTGATGTCGCGGACATCGGCCGTCTCGAACGAGGCCCCGTCGAGCTTGAAGCAGATCATCAGGGCGCGATTGTCGAGCGCGACGACATGGTCCGAGACGTGCCGGGCGTAAGGGAGGTTTCCGCCCAGCTCGGATTCGCGCTTCAGCACGCCCAGGGACGGCCGCGCCGCAGGCGCGG
>JBFMGV010000049.1:0-2718 GCA_040752615.1 Pseudomonadota bacterium
GAGGCCGGCCCGCGCTCGGGTTCCTGCAAAGAGAGAGTGCAAACCATTCCCGCCTCCCGCCTTCCCGCCGCATGCATGATCGGCGCGCTTGCCGTGCTGCCCACGGTGCGCCGCGCGCATGCGGACGAGACCTCCGACCTGCGGGCCCTGGTCGAGGCCCAGTCCGCCGAGATCCGGCTGCTGAAGTCGCGGCTGGAAGCACTGGAAGCGAAGACCGCGACGCCGGCTCCTGCCGTCGCGCCGCCGATCGCGGAGCTGCCCGTGAGCACGGCGACGGCGCCCAAGGCCGTCGCGCCGTCGCCCACGGTCCGGTGGTCGGGCACGCCTGAATTCGTCAGCGCCGACGGCCGCTTCCGCTTCAAGCCGCGCGGCCGCCTCTATGCCGACGCCTCGTGGACGGGTGGCTCGGACCAGGCGGCGCGCAACATCTCGGGCACCGAGATGCGGGCGTTGTGGATGGGGTTCGAGGGACAGATCGACAAGTTCAACTACATCCTCACCGCCGACTTCGCGAACAACGAGGCGGCGATCCGCAGCGCCTACATCGCCTGGCGCGACCGCACGCCGGTGGGCGATCTCGAGATCACCCTGGGCAATCGTCTCAGCGAACGCAGCCTCGAGGGTTCGAGTTCGTCGGAGGGGGCGCCGTTCCTGGAGCGCAACGCGGTCGCCCTAGCGATCTCGCCGCTGAAGGGGCTGTACGGGCTGGGGATCACCGCCAAGGTGTTCGGCGACGGCTGGCACGTGGCCGCCCAGGTGGCCGGCGACGACATCAACAACAACCCCGGGACCGCCCGGGACACCGTCACCAGCATGATCCGCGCGCACTGGAATCCCGTGCGAGACCCGAACGGGACGGTCCACCTGGCGGCGTGGGGGTTCCACGAGGCGTTCTCCAGCGGCGTGACCCGCCTGACCCGCAACAGCTATTGGAGCGGCGGGCACTTCAACGACAACCTGCTGGTCCCGATGGGGGCGATCGACGATCCGTCCAGCGCGGTCGGGTGGGGGCTGGAACTGGGCGCGTTGAGCGGCCCGGTGTGGGCCTTCGCGGAGTACGGCGAGCGCAGGATCGAGGCGCGGCCCGTATCGGCTGCCGTCAACTCGTGGAATGTCTCGGCCGGATGGATGCTGACCGGAGACCGGCCGTCCTACGCGACCCGCAGCGGGACGTGGGTGCGGACGCGCCCGCGCCAGCCGCTGTCGGAAGGCGGGATCGGCGCGATCGAACTGGTGGGCCGCGTGCAGCGGCTGGACAACACGGACGTCCCGCTCGGCGGCGTCGGCGAGGAGGTCACCCTGGGCCTCAACTGGAAGCCTGAGGAATGGCTGCGGCTCATGCTCAACGCCAGCCTCTGGCGAACCCGGAACGTGTCGGGCGTCTACGCGGGCAAGGACAGCGGCCAGGCCGTGAACAGCCGCCTGCAGGTCAGCTTCTAGAGGGCGCAGGCCCCGGCGTCAGGCGACGCTCGGGGCCTCCACGACCGCTGCGCAGGCGGCGGCGATCCGTGCGCAGGACTCGGTCAGCAGCTCGGTCCTGGCTGCGAACGACAGGCGCAGGTGCCCCGGGCCGCCGAACGCCGAGCCGGGCACGGTGGCCACGCCGGCGCTGTCCAGCAGATAGGTCGAGACGTCCACGTCGGTGGCCAGCACCCGGCCCTTCATGGTTCGCGCGCCCAGCAGCCCCTCGATCCGCGGGAAGGCGTAGAAGGCGCCGTCGGGGCGCGGGCAGCTCATGCCCGGGATCTTGTCCAGCAGTCCCACCAGCAGGTCGCGGCGGGCCTGGAAGGCTTCGCGCATGCGGGCGACCTCGGACTGCGGACCGGTGATCGCCGCCAGCGCGGCCGCCTGGCTGATGGAGCAGGGGGCTGAGGTGGTCTGGCTCTGGATGGCGCTCATGGCGGCGATCAGCGCCTTGGGGCCGACGCCCCACCCGAGCCTCCAGCCGGTCATCGCATAGGCCTTGGAGGCTCCGCCCACCATCAGCGTGCGGTCGGCCAGGTCGGGGCAGATGCGAAGGAATGGCCGGGGACGCGGGCCGTAGACGAGGTCCTCGTAGATATCGTCGCACAGCAGCCAGACGTGCGGATGGCGCCGCAGCACCTCGCCCACGGCGGCCAGCTCGGCCTCGGTGGCGCCCGCGCCCGTGGGATTGTTGGGCGTGTTGAGCAGCAGCCAGCGGGTGCGCGGCGTGATCGCGGCCTCGATCGTCGAGGCGTCCAGCCGCCAGCCCAGCAGCGGGTCGTAGTGGCCGGGCGCGATCACGGGCGTCCCGCCCCGCAGGCGGATCATGTCGACGTAGCTGGTCCAGTAGGGGGCCGGCAGCACGACCTCCTCATCCGGTTCCAGCACCGCCTCCAGGGCATGGCTCAGCACCTGCTTGGCGCCCGCGCAAGCGATGACCGCGCTGTCGCCGCCATAGACCCCCCGGTCGGCCATCCGCCGACCGATCGCCGAGAGCAGCGCGGGGTCGCCGTTCAGGGCCGTGTATTTGGTCTGGCCCCGGTCGATGGCGGCCTTGGCCGCCGCCTTGATGGTGTCCGGGGTGTCGAAGTCGGGTTCGCCGACGGTCAGGTCGATGATGTCGTGCCCGCGGGCGACGAGGTCCCGGGCCTTCTGCGACAGCGCCAGGATCGGCGAGACCTGCACGCGTGCGAGGCGTGCGGCGGGTCGCAGGGTCGAAGTACTCACATGACGCTCCACTGTTCGGCTTGCTCT
>JBFMGV010000050.1:0-31486 GCA_040752615.1 Pseudomonadota bacterium
GCCCAGGTCGCGGGCTCGGGCACGCCCGCCACCGGCTCGGCGATCAGGGTCGAGAACTTCCGGACGCCGAAGTAGTAGCCCTGGACCTCGAAGCGGGCGATGTCGTTGCCCGTGCGCTGCAGGCCGTAGAAGCCTTTCGGATGGGCCGGGTCGAGGCCGGTGAAGCTGACGCTCTCCAGCAGGTCGCCGTCCGCGTCGAAGGCGCGGAAGGTGAAGACCGAGGTGTCGCTCCGCGCCCAGATGAAGTCCGCCAGCACGGCCGACACCGGCGTGTCGAACGTGAAGCTCATGATCCCGTGCTGCAGGCCGAACGCGGCGAACGGCTCGCCGCCGCCCCAGTTGGAGCCGTCGGGGAAGGTGAAGCCGCTGGTGCGGCCGAAGGCCGAGGTGGTCTGCACGCCGGTCAGGGTCGTGCCCTTGTAGGTGATCCCGTCGCCGAACGTGACCGGCTTCGTGATGTTGCCGTTGTTGATCGGGAAGGCCTGGGCGACGCCGCCCGGCAGGCTGGTGATCACCGCGGCGGCTGCGGGGGTGGCGGTCAGCAGCGCGAGGGCCGCGACGGATAGGCAGAACTGTTTCAACATCACCTGTGTCTCCTTGTTGGAGCCAGCCCCATAGGCGCCGCGCCGACGCGACCCCGACCTCGTTTCGACCAAACCAGACGAGGAGCCGGTGAAGCTCCGGCCCCGTGTCCCGGGCGGGCGCGACGTTTCGCCGACCGCCGGTTCCCCTTCCGTTCGACCGGCGGGACGCCTAACCTCGTGGGGTGACTCTCCCCGCCACCGCCCAGCAGCTCACCCTCGCGCCGGCGCTCGTCGTGCTGCCCGGGCCGCGTTGCGCGGTGTGCGCGCCGAACGGCGACGCCCAGCCCCTGCGCGTTCCCGATGCGCGCGAGCTGTTCGAGAGCGCCCCCGTGCTGGTGGCCCACGCGGCGATGACCGCCCGACGCCTGGGCCTCAACGCCCCGCCGCGCAGCCCGCGCCTCTTCGACGTGCTGGAGCTGTTCGCCTTCACGCGGCCGGCACAGTTCGCGGCCCCCAGCGCCGCGGGGCTCGCCCAGGCCCTGGGGCTGGTCGAGCCGAAGTCCCCGCAGGAGCAGGCCGCCACCCTGCGCGAGGCGGCCCAGGCCCTGCTGGCCGAGCTGGCCCTGACCCCGGTCCCGAGCCGGGAGGAGGCCATCGCCCTGGCCGAAACCCTGGCCCGCGCCGGCTGGCCCTGGGGAACGGCCGTGATCGGCGCCCTGCGCTCGGTCCCGGCCGGCAACCAGTTCCGTTCGTCCGGCCTCGACATCTGGATGCGCCTCACCGAGTGGGAGGCCGAGGCGCCGCTGGGCGAGCCCACGTCCAAGCCCATCGCGCCCGAGGCCGCTACCCAGCGCCTGGCCCAGCTGCTGGGCGCCGCCGGCCTCGACGAGGCCCGGCCGTCCCAGGCCGAGTACGCGGCGGAGTCCGCCTTCGTCTTCCAGCCGCGAGATCGCGAGGGCGAACCCAACATGATGCTGGCCGAGGCCGGCACCGGCGTCGGCAAGACCCTGGGCTACCTCGCCCCCGCCTCGGTCTGGGCCGAGGCCAACGGCCCGTCGGTCTGGGTCTCCACCTACACCCGCGCCCTCCAGCGCCAGATCGAGCGCGAGAGCCGCGCCATCTGGCCCGACGAGAAGCTGCGGGCGAAGAAGGCGGTCGTCCGCAAGGGGCGCGAGAACTATCTCTGCCTGCTCAATTTCCAGGAGCAGGCCAACGCCGCCCAGCTCGGCGGGTCCGACCTCGTCGGCATGGCCCTGGCCGCGCGCTGGGCGCGGGCCACCCGGGACGGCGACATGACCGGGGGTGACTTCCCGGCCTGGCTGCCGACCCTCTTCGCCATCCCGCCCGCCGCCCAGGCCGGTGCGGCCAACCTCGTCGACCGGCGCGGTGAGTGCGTTCACGCCGGCTGCCAGCACTATCGCGCCTGCTTCGTGGAGAAGGCGATCCGGGGCTCGCGGCGCGCCGACATCGTCATCGCCAACCACGCCCTGGTCATGACCCAAGCCGCCTTCGACGGCGCGCGCCAGGCGCGGGGCAGCAAGGGCGATACCGAGACCACCCAGCTTCGCCGCATTGTCTTCGACGAGGGCCACCACCTGTTCGAGGCCGCCGACAACGCCTTCTCGGCCGCGCTCTCGGGGGCGGAGGCCGCCGAGCTGCGCCGCTGGATCCGTGGGCCCGAGGGGCGCGGCCGGCGGGGCAGGGGGCTCGAGGCCCGTCTCTCCGACATCCTCGGCGAACGCGAGGACGCCAAGGCGCAGCTCGACGCCGCCATCCATGCCGCCGCCGCCCTGCCGGGCGAGGGCTGGAGCGGCCGCATCGCCCCGCCCAACGGAGAGGTCCGCCCCGTCGGCCCGATCGAGACCTTCCTGGTCGCCGTGCTCGAACAGCTCCGCGCCCGCGCCGCGCCGTCCGAGGTCGGGCTGGAGTGCGCCGCGCGTCCCGCCCTGGACCTGGTCCGCGAGAGCGCCCGCGCCGCCGCCGCCGCCCTGACGAAGATCGAGGCGCCGCTGCTGGCCCTGGCCCGGGCGCTGGAAGACGTCCTCGACGCCGAGGCCGAGCACCTGTCCGGCTCCGAGCGCGCGCGGATCGAGGGGGCTCTGCGCGGTCTCGACCGCCGGGCCCGAATGACGCTGCCGGCCTGGCGCTCGATGCTGCGCGCCATCGACGAGGACGCCGAGGACGATCCTGACTTCGTCGACTGGTTCGAGGGCACGTTCCTCTACGGCCGTGTGGTCGATGCCGCCTGCCGCCGCCATTGGGTCGACCCGACCGAGCCGCTGACCAACGCCGTGATCGCGCCGGCCCACGGCGTCCTGGTCACCAGCGCCACCCTGGCCGATCCGACGCTGGAGGACCCCTTCGCCCTGGCCGAGATGCGCACCGGCGCCGCGCGGCTGCCCGACCGGCCCAAGACCCTGAAGGTCGCCTCGCCCTTCGACTATGCCGCCAACGCCCGCGCCCTGGTCGTGACCGACGTGGGCAAGGACGATCCGCGCCAGATCGCGGCGGCGATGCGCGAGCTGTTCCTGGCGGCCGGCGGTGGCGGCCTCGGCCTCTTCACCGCGATCAGGCGCCTGAAGGCGGTGCATGAGCGGATGGCGCCCGCCCTGGCCGACAAGGGCCTCGCGCTCTACGCCCAGCACGTCGATCCGCTGGAGGTCGGCGCCCTGGTGGACATCTTCCGCGCCGAACAGGACTCGTGCCTGCTGGGCACCGACGCGATCCGTGACGGGGTCGACGTGCCGGGCCGCTCGCTGCGCCTGCTGGTCTTCGATCGCGTGCCCTGGCCGCGTCCGGACCTGCTGCACAAGGCCCGCCGCGCCCGGTTCGGCGCCAAGAGCTATGACGACGCCATCGCCCGGGGCCGCATCGCCCAGGCCTTCGGCCGCCTGATCCGCCGGGCCGACGACAAGGGCGTCTTCGTCATGCTGGACGCCAGTTCGCCCACGCGCCTGTTCTCGGGGCTCCCGCCCGGCGTGGAGTTGCAGCGCGTGACCCTGGTCGAGGCGATCGAGCAGGTCGCGGCCTTCCTACCGCCGCCTGATCTGCTCTGAGTTGCTGTTTTGATTCGGGAATGCTGCCTCTACGGCTAAGCTTATTCTTCCGGAATTAAGAATTGTGACGCGAATGCGGCTGCGATAACGCGCCACATCGGCAGGTTAACCACATAACGGCAGTATAGACTTCGCTGAGGCGAGGGCGTCACCTTGACAATTGCTGTGCATATACGCGCGCGGGCGCTCCTTGCGCGTGCCCTGGCGCTCGTCGTGATCGCCTTGGTCGCCGCGCCCGGGATGGCGCGCGCCGAGTGCGAGACGCGCGTCTCCAAGGTCGCCATGCCCGCCGCCGCGCCCTCCGCCGGGCGCCTGAACATGATGCTGGTGAAGTCACGCGCGCTGGTGGGCGAGCGTCCTGTCGCCAAGCCGCGCAAGGCCGCCGTCCACCGGGCGAAGCTTTATCGCAGGGCGAAGGCCAAGGCCGGCGCCCACGCGGGCGCCAAGCCGCGTCGCCGTCAGCTCGCCGCCGCCGCCTCGCGCCCGAAGCGCCCAACCGCGCCGCGCGCCGTTCCGGCCGCGCCGCTGGCCGTGGCCGCCGCGCCGGCGTTCGCCGACATCCGCACCGAGGTCTGCACCAACGGTCCCGAGCCGATCCTGGCCATGCTGGCCCGCCTGACCGCGCCGCCCGAGCCGCAGCAGTCCAAGGTCGGCTCCGCCGCCGCGCCGCTGGATGGCGCCGTCACGGGGCCGACCGACCTCGCCGACCTCGGCTCGGACGGTGTCGCGCCGGGCGTGATCAGCAAGCCGCCCACCGCGACCCCGGGGACCACCTTCCTGCCGCCGACCGTGACGCCGACGACGGATCCGGACGACGACCCGCTCGCGCCGACGCCGCCCTTCACCACCCAGCCCGTCTCGCCCACCGATCCGTCGGTCGATCCGCTGACCGGCCGCCCGGTCTCGCCGCTGGACGGCGGCCCGACCACCAGCCCGACCACCACCAGCCCGACCACCACCACGCCGACCCTCGTGACCACCGGCCCGACCACAGGTCCGGGGCCGACCGGTCCGCAGACAGGCAATCCGCCCGGCCCGCTGAACCCGACGTCGCCGACGCCCGAGCCGGCGACCTGGGCGCTGCTGATCGCGGGCTTCGGCCTGGCCGGCGCCCGCCTGCGCGCGGGCGCCCGGCGCGGCGTCGCCCGCTAGAGCGTCGCCATGTCGATCACGAAGCGATAGCGCACGTCGCTCTTCTGCATGCGCGCGTAGGCCTCGTTGATCTGGTCGATGGCGATGGTCTCGATGTCGGCGACGATCCCGTGCTCGCCGCAGAAGTCGAGCATCTCCTGCGTCTCCTCGATCGAGCCGATCATCGAGCCCGCCAGGGTCCGCCGGCCCGAGATCAGGGCGAAGGCGCTCAGCGGCACGGGCTCCTCGGGCGCCCCGACCAGCACCATCGTCCCGTCGATCTTCAGCAGGCCGAGGTAGGCGCCCCAGTCGATCGGCGCCGAGACGGTGCAGATGATCAGGTCGAAGGTCCCGGCCAGGGTCTCGAACGTCGCCGGGTCGTTGGTGGCGTAGTAGTGCTCGGCGCCCATCCGCAGGCCGTCGTCCTGCTTGGACAGGGTCTGGCTCAGCACGCTCATCTCGGCGCCCATGGCGTGGCCCAGCTTGACGCCCATGTGGCCCAGGCCGCCCATGCCGACGATCGCCACCTTCTTGCCCGGTCCCGCCTGCCAGTGGCGCAGCGGCGAATAGAGCGTGATGCCGGCGCACAGCAGCGGCGCGGCCGCGTGCAGCGGCAGGGTCTCGGGGATCGAGAGGACGTAGCCCTCCTTCACCACCATGTGGTCCGAGTAGCCGCCGTACGTCGGGGTGTCGCTGCCCGGCTCGAAGCCGGCGTAGGTCAGCACCAAGCCCGGCATGTAGTGCTCCAGGCCGGTGTTGCGCGTCTTGCAGGTCGTGCAGCTGTTCACGAAGCAGCCGACGCCCACATGGTCGCCTTCCTTGAAGCGCGTGACGTTGGCGCCCACGGCGGTGACGACGCCCGCCACCTCATGGCCCGGAACGATCGGGTAGACGCTCTGTCCCCAGCCGTTGTCGACCATGTGGATGTCGGAGTGGCAGACGCCGCAGTACTTGATCGAGATCACGACGTCGTCGGCGGTGGGTTCGCGGCGTTCGAAGGTGAACGGCGCCAGCGGCGCGCCGGCAGCGGGCGCCGCATAGCCTTTGGCGGTGGCCATTCGGATATGTCCTTGGGTTCTTGAGGGGGGGCGATCGGGGAGGATCGACGGCCGGAGAGGTGCCACGCGGCGCGGCGGCGGCGTTAGACCGATCCTGCGAGTGTCGTGCACGATCCTGCAAACCCGGCGCCGCCGCGGTTTTCACGCCCCGCCCGGAAGCGTAGAGAGAAGCACTCTCGAACGCCTGGAAAACCAATCCCTTGAGCCGCCCCGCCGCCGCTGGCGTCTATGCCGAGATCGCCGCGCTCGTAGCCCGTTACGCCAACGACGACAGCCCGGAGTCGGCCATCGACGGCCTCTTCGTCACCCGCCGTTGCTCGCCCAGCCAGCCGCTGCACGTCGAGCAGCGTCCGTCGTTCTGGCTGGTGGCGCAGGGCCGCAAGTGCCTGACCATCGGCGACGAGGATCTGCACTACGGCGTCGGCGACTGCCTGCTGGTGGCGCTCGACCTGCCCGTGACCTCGCGCGTCACCCAGGCCAGCGACGCCGAGCCCCACCTGTGCGTCGGCGTGGCGATCGACCCGGCCCGCCTGACCGAACTGATGGGCCGTCTGCCGCCCGCCCTCGTCGCCGCGCCGGAAGGCGGCCGCGGCGTGGCGGTGAACCCGGCCTCGCCCGAGCTGCTGGACGCCACCCTCCGGCTGTTGCGCCTGCTGGACCGTCCGCAGGACGTGGCCGCCATGGCGCCCCTGATTCAGCAGGAGATCCTCTACCGCCTGCTCACCGGCCCGCACGGCGCGCGTCTGCTGCAAATCGCGCTCGGCGAGGGGCCGGGCCAGCGGATCGCCCGCGCGGTCGCCTGGCTGCGGAAGCACTTCGTCCAACCCCTGCGGATCGAGGCCCTGGCCGAGCAGGTGGGCATGAGCGAGTCCTCGCTGCACCACCACTTCAAGGCGGTCACCAACCTGACGCCGATGCAGTACCAGAAGCAGCTGCGCCTGCATGAGGCCCGCCGCCTGATGCTGGCCGAGGGGCAGGGCGTCGGCACGGCCGGCTACAACGTGGGCTACCAGAGCCCTTCGCAGTTCAGCCGCGAGTACCGCCGCCTCTACGGCCTCTCTCCGGCGCGCGACATCGAGACCCTGCGCGCGCAGCCGCTGGCTGCCGCCTGACTGACTGCCTCTTCGTTCTATTTTCGTTCTTTACAGGGATCGCCGGCCAAGGCAAAGCTTCCGGTCGATGTGGGGAAGTTGGCTTCTCCAGGGTTGTATTGGGGGCGCCTTTGTTCCGTCGTGTCCTGGCCGCCGTGGCGGCCTCGTTCGTGGTCGTCTCGTCGGCCGCCGCCGCGCCCGAGGACGCGGTGATGAACAAGGAGGGGTTCTGGTCGATCGACGTCGACGACGGCTCGTGCGCGGCCAGCATGACGCTGCAGGGCGGGGCCGTCCTCCTGCTGCGGGGCGATCGTGGCGAGGTGTCGGCGGCGCTCTTCTCCCGGACGGCGTTGCCCAAGGGCAAGACCCTGGGCCTGGTCGCCGACGACCAGGCGATCGAGGTGCCGGCCGCCTTCGGCGAAGGCCGGACTGTGGTCTACTACGACGGCGTGTTCGATGCCGCCTCGCTCTCCCGCCTGCGGGGCGCCCGGCAGCTGCGGATCCTGATCGATGGTCGGCCGGTGGCCGCCATGACCCTGGAGGGGACGGGCTTTCCGGGGGCGATCGACGGCGTGGCGGCCTGCTCCAAGGGCGAATCCGGCTGGTGGGGCAACGGCGTGGACCTCGCGGCAGCCGATGGGCCCGTGTCGGACAGCGACATCGTCTACAACAAGGAGGACGCCTGGGCGCTGATCCCGATAGGGTCCAAGGAGGGGGGCTGCCTGGCCCAGGCCGTGATCGAGGCCGACGGCCGGTTGCTGCAGTTCCTCCAGAAGGGCGACTTCGTGACCATCGCGGTCGCCTCGACCGGCAAGGCCCTGCGTCGCGGGCGCAAGGGCCTGCTGGAGTTCGGCGGAGAGAGGTTCGACTTCGTCCCGGCCTACGACGGCAGGTCCTACATGATGGTCGACGGCGACCTGGCCGGCGAGCCGCTGACCGCGTTGCGGGCGGCCAGGGACCTCACCGTCCGCGTGGACGGCAAGCCCCTCGCCGAGGTCAATCTGGAAGGGACGGGCTTCCCGCTGATCCTCGACGAACTGGCGGCCTGCGCGCGCGGCGAGCCCGGCTGGTGGACCGCCAACGCCAAGGTGAGCGGCGGCTAGCGCCCCGACGCCCCGCCACCCCGAAGCCAGGGCGCCGCGCGCGTCACTCGCCGATCCCGAGCGCCCGGTTCATCCGCGCGTCGTCCAGCTTCGCGGCCATGTCGCGCGCGGACACGCCCGCGCGGTCGGTCCGGTCCAGGCTGGCTCCCCACTGCAGCAGCAGCGCCGCCGTCGCGGGGCGGTTGGCCTGGACGCTCCGCATCAGCGCGGTCGTGCCGGCGGCGTCCGCCGCGTCGACCGCCGCACCGTCCTTCAGCAGGCGCGTGACCTCCTCGGTCCGGCCTCGCCCGGCGGCCTTGCGCAGCGCCTTAGCCAGCTCGGCGGGCAGCGGCGCCTCCGCGTCCTCGGTCGCCTCGATCCGCGATCCCGTCACCACCAGTTCCGAGATCTCCGCCTGGCTCGCGGCCGCGCGGCCGGCGGCGGGCCGGCGCGAGGCCGACTGAACCTCCATGGCGGGCGGGGGAGGCGGTGGCGGTGGCGGCGCGGCGACCATGGGGCGCGGCGCGGCGGCGCGCGGCGGTTCCGCGTCGGCGACCTGCGCGGGCGGCGAAGCGGGCGCGGAGGGCTCCAGGCTGCCCGGCGCGTCGGCGGGGCTTTGCGCGCCCAAGGGGCTTGGCGGGCCTGGGGGGCTCGGCGCGGGGACCGGCGCCCTGGCGACCCTGGCCCGAGCCGCGACCACGGCTGGCGGCGGTTCCGCCTCGGCGCTGACTCCCGGCGGGGCGACGACGGGCGGGGGCGCCTCCTGGGCGGCGGCGGGCGGAGACGACTGGATCGGCGGCCGGATCTGCTGGCCGATGATCACCGCCAGGCCGGCCACGCAGGCCGCGGCCAGCCAGCCGCCGGCGCGGCGCCACCCCGCCGGCGTCACCGCCATCGGCGCGCTCCCGACCTCGGGATCGCCCACCGCCCCCTGGCCCACCGCGTCCCGGTCCAAGGCGTCCCGTCCCCCGACGGCCGCGCTCACGGCGGCCAGCACCCGCGCCCGCCGGGCGGCCCGCGCGGCCGCGTCGTCCAGCGCCGCCTCGGCCTGGGCATAGGCCTTGTCCATCGGGTCGTCGGGCATGTCGCGATCAGACATGGGCGGACCTTTCGCGCCCCAGGGTTTGCCTCAGTTTCTCCCGGGCGTACCGCAGCCGGCTCTTGGCCGTCTCGACGGTGACCCCGGTGATCTCGGCGATCTCCGCCAGCGAGAGGCCGGCGTCGGCGAACATCACGAACGCGCCGCGCTGCTCCAGGGGCAGGGCCTCGACGGCCGCCACGATCTCCCGCGCCAGCTCCCGCGACTGCACCTCCTCCAGCGGCGAGCGGCCAGGGTCGCGCGCCGACATGACAACCTCGTCCTGGGCGGTCGTCAGCATGGCGACCTTCTGTCGCCGGAAATGGTCCCACACCTTGCGGCGGGCGATCGTGAAGAGCCAGGTGGTGAAGCTGGCCTTCGCGGGGTCGAACGCGGCGGCGTTCCGGGCGACCGCGATCCAGATCTCCTGGTGCAGGTCCTCCGCCGCCTCGGCATGGCCGGTCCCCAACAGTCGCCGCACGAAGTGGAAGCTGGCCCGGTCATGCCGATCGTACAGCCGCGCGAAGGCCTGCGGATCGCCCGCGCCGTGGGCGCGCAGCAACGCCGCCGCTTCCTCGCTGTCCAGCTCCATCAGGGTCGACGGTAACGCTCGCACGGCCGGATGCGCAAAGCCCTAGGGCGCGACCGGCGGGTCGGACGCGTGGCCCGCCGCGGGAAGGGGCTGAGGCCATCGGTCCCGGCCAGGCGGGCGTGGGATCACGCCCAGGCCGTCGATCACCATCCTCGGCTTCGTCATGCGCGCCTCCCGGGCTTCTGCATGATCAACTACGCGGCGGACGGGCGAACGGGGTTTGGATCGCGGCAACTTCTTTCAGGCGCCGCCTTCACCCTGGGCCGCGTCCCCGCTATCGAGCCGGGATGAAGCGCTTGGGTCTCATCGGTCTCGGACAGTTCGGCCAGTTGGCGGCCGGGGTGCTGAAGGATCACTTCGACGTCGTCGCCGCCGATCCGGCGCCCGACGCGGCGGCCCGGGCCGCCGCGCTCGGCGTCGCCCTCGGCCCGTTGGAAGACGCCGCGGCGTCCGACGTGGTCGTCGTGGCCGTGCCGGTGGTGGCCATGCGCGAGGTCTTCGCCGCCATCGCCCCGCATCTGCGGCCCGGCGCCCTCGTGGTCGACGTGGGCTCGGTGAAGGTGCTGCCCTCCCGGTGGATGGTCGAGCTGCTGCCCGATCATGTGGAGATCGTCGCCACCCACCCACTGTTCGGCCCGCAGAGCGCGCGCACCGGCCTCGCCGGCCTGCGCTTCGTGGTCTGCCCGATCCGTGGCGAGCGCCACGCCCGCGTCGCCGCCTTCGGTCGCGAACTGGGCCTCGCGGTGACCGTCACCACGCCCGAGGAGCACGATGAGGAGATGGCCTACGTCCAGGCCCTGACCCACCTGATCGGCCGCTCGCTGGTCAACCTGGGCATCCCCGACGAGCGCCTGGCCACCCAGTCCTACCAGCACCTCCTCGAACTCTGCGGCCTGATCGGCGCCGACACCTTCGAGCTCTTCACCGCCATCCAGACCCAGAACCCCTTCGCCCCCAAGATCGCCAACGCCTTCGTGAAGGAAGCCCAGAGCCTCCTCGATCAGGTCGGTTCACGCGGGACGGAATAGCCGCCGGACGAGCGCCCGCCGATGACGACCGGGTCCGCGAGACGGGCGAACTCGAACATCCAAATGGCGGCGCAGACCGGACCATCGTCTTGTCGCCCACAAGCGGGCGCCGCGAACGTCAGCGAGGGGTGGGGAGCGGACCTAGGTGCCCGCCCTGCATAGGGGCAGTTCACCTTCCGAGCGAACGACGTCAAACGCCCCGTCGCTCCTTTTGCGCAGGCGCCATTCTGTCCTGTAGCCGCTCCGCATCTGCGCATGGTGGAACGAGACAACCTGGACCTCGCGCCCGGGCAAGCTCCCGGTGAGCACGCGATTTACCCGGATGGTCATCAACCAACGAGTATTCCAGCCTGGCAACCACTCGTCCGGTCGTCTTTCGCCTTCCGGGAAGTCGGTTTCAGCTTGATCTTTCAGCGTGCCGACAACGACTGCATCCACACAATGTTCAGTCTGAACTGACGACCTTGCAACCGGATCAGCCGCCGCCGAGGCCGGGCTGGCCAGCAGCACGATGGACGCGAGGATGCCGCGTAGTTGCATGGCGCAAGCGTGGCAGCAGCTCCTGAGGTCTGCAACGGGTCGATCGCAGACATGCGCGACTCCACCTCCTCTCCCCCGCGCAGCGAGAGGGAGCGGGTAGGGAGAGGGCGGGCTCGGCGAGTCGGCTTCACCGTCGGCGCGTCGAGGGCCCGCGAGCTCCCGCGCGGCCTCATTCCCAAGTCCAGCCGCCCCTCTCCCTACCCTCTTCCTCTCTTCCCCCGGCTCGAGGCCGGGGTCGGGGGAAAGGAAAATCCGACCTGCGACCGTTTCTGTCGTAGCGGGGTGTTTCACTCTCTTCCATGTCCTCGAGCGACGACATGGACGCGCGGCACGGCCGCATGCTCGCCGAACTGGCGGAGACCGGCATGGGCGTGGCCCGGGGGCTCTACGCGGCCACGCGTCGTGAGCTGAGCCACGCCGACTTCGCCCTGCTGGCCGAGGCCTTCCACACCGTCTCCCGCTCGATCCGCCAGACCATCGCCCTCGAACTGAAGCTCAAGCACGAGCCGCGCCAGCCGGCGCAGCCGAAGCCCGTGGCGCCGCCCGCGTCCTCGGCCGCGACCCCACCGCCGCTCCCACGGCCCGAGCGCCCCGAGCAGGTCTACTGGAACGAATACGAGCGCGCCGACTGGGACGAGCCCCTCGATGCGGCCCTCGGCGCCGGCGACGCCGCCGCCATCAACGACGCCGTCGAGGCCAGCATCGCCCGCATCCAGCGCGGCCTCGGCAAGGCCCAGCGCGTGCTGGTAGCCACCACCGCCTGTCATCCCAGCCACAGCGAAGCGGCGAGCCGGGACCCCGTCGGCCCGACGCCTCAGACACGCCCCCGAACACGAAGCGCACTGCTCTCAACATCCAGCCCCCTGGATCCCGGCGCTACGCTCCGCTTCAGCCGGGATGACACCGGCGGGAGGGACAAGGCTCCAAAGCCGCCCCCCTGGCGAAACTCCGCCTAGCCCAAAGCCCCCGCCGACCCAGCCCAACCCCACGGACGGAGCCCACTCCGCCCGCCACAGCCATGCCCGCCCCTCTCCTCACCCGTAGGGGGAAGGGGGCCGCGGAACGCGGTGGAGGGGGAAACACCTCAAGCTCGGAGAATGGGTCGCTCCCCCTCCATCATGCTGTGCATGGTCCCCCTCCCCCTACGGGTGAGGAGAGCCCAAGCCGCTGCCGGAAGCCCCCGCGCGCGGTTCAGCCACCCTTCAGGCGCACCCTCGGGTGAGGAGAGCCGATGCCGATGCAGATGCGTAGAGCACGGCGACCGCCAGGCCCTCAGCCCTGCATGAACTCCGCCAGGGCATCGACGATGGCGCGGTTGTGCGCCTCGAGGCCGATGGTGATGCGCAGGTGGTCGGGCAGGCCGTAGTTCAGCACTCGCCGGGTCAGCAGGCCTCGGGCGCTGAGGAAGGCGTCGGCCGCTTCGGCGGTCTTGCCGGCCGCGGGGAAGCCTACCAGCACGAAGTTCGTCGCCGACGGCCCCACGAGATCCAGGCCCAGGCCGCCCAGCTGCTGGGTCAGCCACGCGCGCCAGGTCTCCACGTGCTCGATCGAGCGGGTCTGGAAATCGAGGTCGCGCAGCGCCGCCACCGCCGCGTACTGGCCGGCGATCGAGGTGTTGAACGGCAGGCGGATGCGGTCGGCCGCCGCGATGATCTCCTCGGGCGCGTAGCCCCAGCCCACCCGCAGGGCGGCCAGGCCGTGCAGCTTCGAGAAGGTGTGGGTCACCACCACGTTGCTCGCCGTGCGGGCCAGGTCCAGGCCGTCCCGGAACGTCGGATCGCGGGCGAACTCGCTGTAGGCGCCGTCCAGCACCAGCACAACGCTGGGCGGCAGGGCCGCGTGCAGCCGCTCGATCTCGGAGAAGGGGATCCAGGTGCCGGTCGGGTTGCCCGGATTGGCCAGGAAGATCAGCCGGGTGCGGTCGTCGACCACCTTCAGGATCTCGTCGACGTCGATCCGGTAGTCCGGCTCCCTGGCGTTGCGCACCTCGGCCTGGCAGGCGTGGGCGCCGATGGCGAAGGCGGCGAAGGCGTATTCGCCCTGCACGATGTTGTCGCCCGGCTCGAGGAAGGTCTGGCAGAGGATCGCGAACACCTCGTCCGAGCCGCAGCCGAAGATCAGCCGCTCGGGCTCCAGGCCGTACTGCTCGGCGATGGCGTTGCGCAGCACGGTGGTGCGGCTGTCGGGATAGACGTGCAGCTGGGTCGCGTGGGCGGCATAGGCCTCCACGGCCTTGGGGCTGGAGCCCAGGATGTTCTCGTTGGCCGACAGCTTGATCGGCTCGGCCACGCCGTCGGCCTTGGCCTTGCCGGGGACGTAGGCGTGGATGTCCATGATGCCGGGCTTGGGCAGCGGACGCGACGCGCGGGCGCGGTCCCCGTCGGTGGGCTTGGCGGGCTCGGCGGTGTCGGACATCGGAAACCTGGGGTGTCGGAGCTGAGGCTCGGCCGTTCGACCGGGCCCCGCGTCTTACACGTCCAGCGGCGCCGGCGCAGCCCCGATGACGCCGCTCAGCCGGCCCGGCGCGCGGGCCAGCCGCTCGTCCTCGCGCTGGTAGTAGCCGGCCAGGGCGAACAGCTTCAGCCCGCCCGACTCGGCCACCAGATCGGCGGCGACGCCGTCGCGGCTGAGAGCCTCTTCCACCGCCGCCGCCGAGCCCGGCGCGTCGGTGACCCAGAAGGTGATGTCGGCGCCCGTGGGCTCCACCTCGACCGCCGCGACCGCCAGGGCCGACAACGGTCCCCAGACGGCGAGGCAGGGCAGGGCGGCGAAGACCTTGAGCTGGGGTTCGGCCAGCAACCGGCCCCACCAGGCGCTGTCGGGGCCGAGGGCGCAGACCGCCACGCCGCCGGGCGTGCGGGCCTGGGCAATGGCGTCTTCCGGCTTGGCCGCCTGGCGCAGCGGCGGGGCGGCGCCGAAGCGGCTGCGCGCCAGCTCGACCGCCCGGCCGGGATCGCGCCCGCCCCAGACGGTGATGTGGAAGGGGCCCTGGTTGGCCAGGCTGTCGCCGATCAGCTCACGCCAAAGACGCACCAGCAGCGAAGGGCTGGCCGCCACGCGCTGGCTGCCCACCAGCTTGCGCATGATCGCCGCCTCGCGCCCGGGACGCAGACCGAACTTGTCGCCGTCGCCCGCCGCCCGCTTCGCCGCGGCCACCGCGCGGGCCAGCGAGGCCCGCTCGTCGACCAGCCGCAACAGCTCGCTGTCCAGCGCGTCGATGCGCTGGCGGACGTCGTCCAACGACAGAGGTGCGGCCGCGGGCTTGGCCTCGGACATAATCTATCCCCGAAACAGGAGCACGCGACCTAGGTCATTGCGGCGAGCGGCGCAATAGGCGCTCGTCCGGCAATAAAGTTGCAGCTGAAACCGGGGCTTAGGCCGCGGCGGCCGCATCGCCCTGGGGCGCCAGCGCCTCTTGCAGGGCGGCCAGCAGATGCTCGGGCTTCATGGGCTTTTCGACGACGCCGTTCATGCCGGCGGCGAGGTAGGCCTCCGCGTCCTCGGGGTCGGCGTTGGCGGTCAGGGCGATGATCGGCGTGGCGCCGATCGGCCCTGGGATGGCGCGGATCGCGCGGGTGGCGGCGACGCCGTCCATGCGCGGCATCCGGATGTCCATGAGGATGAGGTCGAACCGGCCCGAGCGGGCGGCTTCCACCGCGGCCTCGCCATCCTCGGCCGCCTCGCTGGTGCAGTCGAACATCTCGACCAGCGACTGGGCGACCATCCGGTTGGTGGCGTTGTCGTCCACCACCAGGATGTGGGCGGCGCGGCCGGTGTCCTCGGTGGGCTCTTCCACCGTCTCGACGATGGCGGCCAGATCGATCTCGAAGGCGGCGGTGTCGGACGCGCCGGCGTTGGCGACCTTGCTGAGGCTGCCGTTCATGCCGCTCAGCAGGTGACGGGCCAGCATGGCGTCGAGCGCCACTTCCAGGCCCAGGCGCGACTCGATGCTGCGCACCCGGCTCTCGACGTCCTGGCCGTCCCAGCTGGCGTCGCGCGGACCGCGAACGCGGCCCTCGAGGCGGATGCCCGTCTCGGTGACATGGGCGTGCAGGCCGGCTTCCACGGCGCCGCGCGCTTGGGCGCCCACGGCCTCGCCGATGAAGCCGTCGAAGATCTGCAGCAGGCGCTTGCGGTCGGCCATGGCGGCCGCTTCCGGATCGCCGTCGTAGGACGCCAGCAGGGTGACGCCGGCGGCGGCCGCGCGGGGCTGCCAGCGATCCTGGATCTCGTCCATCAGCTCGCGCAGGCGCACGGGCTCGGCGTTCAGGTCCAGGCCGTTCTGGGAGACGTTCTTCAGGTCGATGGCCGACGCCAGCATCCGGCGCACGCCTTCAGCCGCCTCGGCGACGCTGGCCACGCAGGCTTCACCGTCGGCAGTCAGGCGCTGGCGCGCGAGCTGCTCGGTCAGGGCCAGGACGCCATCCATCTGCTGACGGATGTCGGCCGTGACGCGGTCGAAGAAGAACTCAGGCAGAGACATGGGCCGCCGTGCTGATGGGACCTTGGATACCCATTCTGTGGGGTGCGGCTTGCGTAGAGGTTAAATCTGGAACTGTGGCGCCAGGGAAAATCAACCTGAGGCAAAAAAAATCGGGCGGCGGGGCTCAAGGACCCGCCGCCCAGTAGGCGCATATCAATGGGAGGAAACGCGCCGAAACGTTGAAAGCTTAGAAGCGGTACTGCAGCTCCACGCCGTAGGTGCGGGGCTGGATCAGACCGCGGGTGATCGCGGTGCGGGTCTGCGTCAGGGCGCCGGCCTGCGGGTTCGGCGGCGCGTCGTAGATCGCCGTCGGGGTGGTCGAGCCGTTCGAGGTGAAGCCGCCCTGGTCGAAGGCGTTCTTCACGAAGCCGATCACCGTGTACTTCTGGTCGGCGCCGTTCCACAGGACGCGGAAGTCGGTCACGTCGTACGCCTTGACGCGGTTCGCCTCGCTCTTGAACGGCTGGTAGTAGGTCTCGTCCGTCCAGGTGTAGGTCGCCGACAGGATCAGCGAGCCCACGTCGAAGTCGAAGGTGTAGTTGGCGTTGCCGGCGAACTTGTGCTTCGGCGACTGGTAGATCCGCGAGCCCTTCAGGGTCTGGAAGACCAGCGGCGCGCCGTTGCTGACGACCGAACCGCCCGCCGGGGTGGCGTTCGGGTCACGGGCGCCCGGGTCCGCCGGGTCATAGAAGCAGCAGCCCTTGGTGATCTCGGTGTGCAGGTAGCCATAGCTGGCCGACAGGTCGAGCGCGCGGATCGGACGCCAGATGGCCTCCAGTTCCAGGCCGTAGGCCTCGGCGTCGACGTTGACGAAGTTGTTGGCCGAGGCCGTGCCCGCCGCGTTGAGCTGCGACAGGTTCAGCTGCAGGTCCTTGTAGTCGTTGTAGAAGGCCGCGGCGTTCAGCTGGAACTTGCCGAAGAAGGTCTTCTTCAGACCCACTTCGAAGGCGTCGACCTGCTCCTGATCCGCTTCCGGATCGGGCGCCAGGGTGCCCAGCAGGAACCCGCCCGACTTATAGCCGCGGCTGTACTTGGCGTAGGCCAGGGTGTCGGCGTCCGGCGTCCAGTCCAGGTTCAGCACGCCGGTGACGGCGTCCCAGCTGTTCTTGAGCGAGCGGAAGTTCTGCACGCCCGGGGTCGTCGGATCCATGTCGGACGAGACGTCGAACGCGAAGGCGCCGCCCGCGATCGCCGGCGACTGGATGATCAGCCGCTGGTACTCGGTGCCGCTCTTCTTGTCCTTCGTGTACCGGATGCCGGCGGTCAGGGCGAACTGCTCGTTGAACTCGTAGGTCGCCTGGCCGAACACGGCGTAAGCCTTCGACTCCAGGGTGGCCTGGTTGTCGGCGAAGTTGCGCAGCGGGTTCGGAGCGGCCGGCGTGCCCGCCAGGGTCAGCGGGGTGGCCAGGGCGGCCTGGTTCGGGTTCCCCAGCTGGATGCGCTGACGGTACTCTTCCTCGTACTGGTAGACGCCGAGGATCCAGCGCAGCGGCCCGTCGCCGTTCGAGGTGAGGTTCACCTCGTTCGAGTAGTAGCGCTTGTGCTCGTTGAAGTCGGTCGTCTGGGTCGGGAAGTAGAGCTGGCCAGCCAGGATGCCGGCGATACCCGCGGTGCGGCTGGTGCCGTCATAGTCGCCGCCGGTCTGGTAGTTGTACTGCTGGAAGCCGCCGATGTACTTCAGCTCGGCGAAGCCCAGGTCGTACGAGACCGTCGTGGTCAGCACGTGGTTGCCACGCAGCTGGCCGTAGCCGTCGGTGTTGGTGTTCTGGACATAGGGGTCGTCCACGCCCGGGTTGCCCGTGGCGTAGCCGAACTGCGGGTTCACCTGCAGCTGGCCGATCGGGCCGAAGACGCGGGTGGTGTCGTACGGGGTCACCAGGTTGGCGAGGCGGTCGCCCACGCCCATGGTGTCGTCCCAGCCCGAGCGGTTGTAGCGGGCGAAGATGCGCAGCTTCTCGGTGGGCTCGGCCTCGACCATGAATTCGAAGTAGGTGCGCTTGATCTTCGCGCCTTCGTTGGCCGTGCCGATGTTCTTGATGAAGCCGTCGCGCTGATGGTCCTGGCTGCCGCCGACCTTGAAGCGCAGGTTGTCGGCCACCGGGATCGACACCACCGCCTCGATGCGGGTGCGGTCGTAGTTGCCGTACGAGGCGCGGATCTCACCGCCGAACTCTTCGCTCGGACGCTTGGAGACCTGGTTGATGGCGCCGCCGATGGCGTTACGGCCGTACAGGGTGCCTTGCGGGCCGCGCAGGATTTCCGTCCGCTCGATGAACAGCGGCGTCTTGAACAGTTCCGACGACGAAGCCGAGTAGAAGCCGTCCGAGTAGGACGCCACGCCCGGGTCGTTGCCGATGTAGAAGGTGTTGCGGCCGGCGCCGCGCAGGCTGACGCGGTCGGTGCCGGAGTAGTTCATGCCCGGCGTGAAGTTCACGAAGTCCTGGATGCCCGTGATGCCGGCGACGTCGCGGCGCTCGGAGGTGAAGGCCGAAACGGCGACCGGCACGTCCTGCAGGGACTGCTCGCGCTTTTCGGCGGTGATCACCAGTTCTTCGAGGGTGGCCTCGCCGGCGTCCTGCGCGAGGACGGGCTGGGCGAACGCCGCCAGGGCGATGGCGGAAACGCTGGCGGCCAGGGTCGGCCGCGTGAACGCGGATTTGCGAGACATAAAGGTCCTCCCAAGGCGCGTTCGGCTCTCCGCCGCCGGCCTCATGGTTTGCATTGTTGGATCGGACGCGGGGAGGCGCCCGGGGCGGGGACCCTCGTTGGGGTTGGCGCGCCGCGTCAACTGACGAGCGATAACTTACAACGTATATCTGCTCTGTTTTTTCAGAGTGTGGCGAAAAGACCGCATTTTCGAAACGAGGCGTTAAAATCGAACGCCGCTCTGCGAGCCCCTTACTGAATAAGGTGTCAAAGAACGTCGGATTGCCAGTCGTCGCATACCGTCATGTCAAATTGTGTCTTCGGTCTAAACTTTCGGGCCCGATGAACCTTCGCGCTGCGCCTTGAGGCCCAAAGGATGTAGCCTTTGGACGGGGCGCATCCGGCCTCGCTCACCTCGTATGGAAAATGCTTCTCGTCGCCACCGTCGTCGTTCTGCTGCTGATCCTGCTGAACGGCGTGTTCGCCATGTCCGAACTGGCCGTCGTCTCGTCCCGCCGGGCGAAGCTGCAGGCCAAGGCCGAGCGCGGAAACAAGGGCGCCGCCGCCGCGCTCAAGCTTTCGGAGGATCCCACCCGCTTCCTATCGGCGGTGCAGGTGGGCATCACCCTGATCGGCATCCTGGCCGGCGCCTTCGGTCAGGCGACGATCGCCGGCGAACTTGACCGGCGGCTGGAGACCTATCCGGCCATCGCCGCCTACTCCGAACAGATCTCCACCGGCGTGGTCGTGGTGCTGCTCACCTATTTCTCGCTCATCCTGGGCGAGCTGGTGCCCAAGCGCCTGGCGTTGATCCATCCCGAGAGCATCGCGGGCGTGGTCGCGGGGCCGCTCAGCGTGCTGGCCCGCCTGATGGGGCCGTTCGTGACGCTGCTGACCTTCTCGACCGCCTCGGTCCTGGCCCTGCTGCGGGTGCGTGACCGCGACGGCTCCTCGGTGACCCAGGAGGAGGTGGAGACCGTCCTCGCCGAAGGCGCGGGCGCGGGCCTGATCGAACCGCAGGAGCAGGCGATGATGCAGGAGGTGATGCGCCTGGGGGACCGGCCGGTCCGCGTGGCCATGACCCCGCGCACCGACGTCTACTGGGTCTCGCTGGAAGACGACGAGGCGACGCTGCGCGACGAGCTCCGCGCCTGCCCGTACTCGCGGATCGTGGTGGTCAGCGGCCAGGACTTCGACAGCCCGCTGGGCGTGGTTCACAAGCGCGACATCGCCGACACCCTGCTGCGGGGCGAGGCGCTGGATCTGCGCAAGCTGGCCAAGACGCCGGTCTACCTGCCCGAAACCACCTCGCTGCTGCAGGCGCTGGAGCAACTCCAGAAGGCGCCGCAGCACCTGGCGTTCGTGGTCGATGAGTTTGGCGGCATGGAGGGCGTCATCACCCCCACTGACTTGTTGGAGATGATCGCCGGCGATTTCAACGAGAGCCACGACACCGCGGTCACCTCGATCGTCGAGCGTGAGGATGGGGTGTTCCTGGTCGAAGGGCGCACCGACGTCATGGAACTCAGCGACGTGCTGGACGCCACCTTCGAGGGCGGCGGCTTCCACACCGCCGCGGGCCTGGTGTTGCACTATCTCGGCCGGCTGCCGCAGAAGGGTGAGGTGGTCACGATCGATCGCTTCGTGGTGGAAGTCGTCCAGATGGATGGCCGCCGCATCGACAAGCTGATCTTCCGCCGCCAGTCTGGCGCCCCCGCCTGATCCCATCCGGACATGAAAAAGGGGCGGCGGATTGCTCCGCCGCCCCATGAGGCTTCCCTGGAAGACGCGGCTTACCAGCGCTTGGAGATCGAGACGCCGTAGGTGCGCGGCTCGGTGTAGAACGCGTTCCGGTACAGGCCGGAGCTGTCGTCCGTCAGGTAGAAGTCGGTGATCGCCTTCTCGTTGGTGGCGTTCTTCACGAACCCGGCCACCTCGACGCCCATCTCCGAGTTGTTGATGGTCAGCGTGAGGTTGACGTTGTCCCAGGCTTTGATCCGGTCCGGAACCGAGTTGTAGATCCGGGCGAAGGTCTTGGTCTGGTGGTAGTAGTCGCCGCGCAGCGTGGCGTCCCAGTCGCCGAGCGTCCAGGTGTACTGGGCCCCCAGTGAGATCGTCCAATGCGGCGCGTTCGGCAATTCGTTGCCGCTGATGTTCTGCGCCACGCCTTCCGACACCAGGCCGCCGAAGGCGTTGGTGCCGGCGGCGATCGCGCCCGTCCCGTTGATGTTCGTCCCCGCGCCCGCGGCCGAGGCCAGGGTGCAGACGCCGAGCAGGTTGAACGGGTTGGGCGTGAAGCCCGGGACCTGGCCGTTGGAGATGGCCAGGGCCGTCTGGGCCGCCGCGGTGGAGACCACGCAGTTCGAGGCCGAGCTCGACTTCACCAGGGTCAGGCCAGCGATGCCCTGAGTCCGGTTGAAGGTGTCGATCGAGGACGCGTCCTTGATCTTCGAGTCGAGGTAGCCGATCGCGGCGTTGAAGCGCAGGCCTTGGACCGGCTGCCAGATCGACTCCATTTCGGCGCCCATCACCCGGGCGTCGATGTTCTCGTTGATCGAGGTCCGGTTGATGATCTTCGAGACCTGATAGCCCTTATAGTCGTAGTAGAACCCGGTCAGGTTCATCTGCAGCGTGCCGTTGAGCAGCGTGTTCTTGGTGCCGATCTCGTACGAGTTGATGAACTCGGGGTCGAAGGTCGGCGAAACCGCCACCACGCCGATGCCGGGGCTGAACGGCGGGTTCAGGCCGCCGCCCTTGTAGCCGCGCGAGTAGAACGCATAGACCAGCGTCTCGT
The DNA here is from genome assembly GCA_040752615.1 of Pseudomonadota bacterium. GTDB lineage: Bacteria > Pseudomonadota > Alphaproteobacteria > Caulobacterales > Caulobacteraceae > Phenylobacterium. The sequence goes on from JBFMGV010000050.1 coordinate 21,104, forward strand.
CGGTGAAGCCGACGTCCGGCTTCCAGTCGAAGCCGATGCGGCCGGTGGGCTCGCTGAACTTCGCGCGCAGGAAGCGATCCTGGCCGGGCGCCGGATTGCCAGGGCCGATGCCGGGCGTGCCCAGGACGACGCTGTGGTTCTCGACCTGCTTCTTGTCGACCGTGTAGCGCAGGCCCAGGGTCCACTTAAAGTTCTCGGTCATCTGATAGTAGAACTCGCCGAAGACGGCGTAGCTCGTCAGATCGTACGGACCGTAGCTGTCATAGTAGTTGTGGCCCGAGCGGTTCGGATCGGCGTTCGGGTCGATCGTGATGCAAGGCGCCGGGCCGGTGCAGTTCGCATTGCCCGTGTTGAGCAGGTTCTGGATCTGGTAGTAGCCGGTCCCGGTGTTGAACATCACGTAGTAGTCGCCGGTCCCCTGCAGGCGCAGGTACAGGCCGCCGACGTTGAAGTTGAACGGTCCGTCGAAGTTCGACTGGAAGCGCACTTCGTGGCTCCAGTAGTCGCTGTAGGCCGACGAAATGTCGCTGGTCGTGAAGCGATTGAACGCGCCGTTCTGCGGGTCGCGGATCGCGCCGCCCGGGAAGAGTGTGGCGTAGAGCGCCGCGTAGTTCGGCACCGCCGCGAAGGCGTTCACCGGGTTCGGCACGGTGTTGAAGTTCGTGCTCGGGGTGTAGCGGTTGTAGTCCTGCCGCGTCGTGAGCTTGTACTTCGTGTAGCTGGTCAGCCAGCTCATGGTCACGTTGTCGGTGACGTCGAACTCGGCGTTGAACTGGTAGATGTCGGTCTTGGACTTGTAGATCGGGTCGAACGACGACTCGATGTCGCGGATGTTCGGGGTCTGCATCTTGCCAGCGTAGGCGTCGCCGGTCTGGAAGCCGCCGAGGGCGCCGAACAGGCCGCCCAGGGTGGCCTGCGAGTTCACGGTGCCCAGCACGTCGGCTGAGTAGAGCGAGGTGGGCGAGCAGCCCTGGCTGAACAGGCCGCGCTGGATCTGGCCGATCAGGCCGCCCGCCGCGGTGGAGTAGCCGAGGCCGCCGATGTTGGCCGGGCCGGTGTCCTTCGAGCAGAACTGCTTGCCGATGCGCGAGCGGTTGTCGTCTTCCTCGAAGTGATCCCAGACCGCCCAGCTGCGGAACCGTTCCGCCGGGCTGAACGCCAGGGTGGCGCGGACGCCGTAGAGATCGCGGTCGTCGGCGTCGTTGCCGGTGACCAGGTTCTCGCCGAAGCCGTCACGCTTCAGATAGTTGCCGGCGAGGCGCAGGCCGAACATGTCGCCGAGGGGGATGTTGAGCATCCCGCGGGCCTTCATGGTGTTGTAGTTGCCGTACTCGGCGCGAAGGTTGCCCTCGAACTGGTCGGTCGGCCGGGCGGTGATCATGTTGACCACGCCGCCGGTGGCGTTACGGCCGTAGAGGGTGCCTTGCGGGCCGCGCAGCACTTCAACCCGCTGGACGTCGTAGAACTCGGTCTCGAACAGGTTGTTGGCGATCAGCGGGGCGTTGTTCAGGTGGATGCCGGTGCCGGCGTCACCCGAGCCGGCGACCAGCTTGGAGCCGATGCCGCGGATCTGGAAGTTGTAGCCGGTGAAGTTCCCCTTGGAGAAGTTCACGTTCGGCACGGCCAGCACCAGGTTGGGGCCGCCGTCGATCTTGGATTTCTCGAGGGCGTTCTGGTCGAACGCCGAAACGGCGATCGGCACGTCCTGGAGGGCTTCCTCCTGGCGTTGCGCGGTGACGACCAGTTCCTCGATGACGTTTGCCTGCCCGGACTGGGCATAGGCCGGCGCGGCGAGCGCCGACAGGGCAGCCGCGGACGCGCCAGCAGCCAGCAAACTCCGAAGAGTGCGGGTATCCTTCATACGTTCCTCCCAGGGCGGTCCGGGCTCTTTTTGTGGCCCGTGGTCGCCATTACGCCGCTTGAGCGCAGCCGCGGGGAGGCGGCGTGGCCCCCCAATCGACTTCATCAAGCTCAACCGAGTGCGACGAACTGTCAACGGAAGCCGGTACGCCGTAAGGGAATGCGTCGGATAACTGTGGCGCCCGGAACAACGAACCTTCCCCTACGTCGCTTCCCTCGGAGCCCCTCGCGGGCCATATGGGGCCGATGAACGACGGCGCTCTCGTACTCTTCTCCGGCGGCCAGGACTCGACGGCGTGCCTCGCCTGGGCGTTGGCGCGCTATCCCCGCGTGGAGACGGTCGGCTTCGACTATGGCCAGCGCCACGGCGTCGAGCTGCAGGCCCGGCAGGCCGTGCGCCAGCGGATCGCCGCCGAGTATCCGGCCTGGGCCTCGCGGCTCGGCGACGACCACATGCTGGACATCCGCAGCTTCGGCGCGATCGGCGAGACCGCGATGACCATGGAACGGGCGATCGAGGTCACCGACAAGGGTCTGCCCTCGACCTTCGTGCCGGGCCGCAACCTGATCTTCCTGACCTATGCGGCGGCGCTCGCCGACCGCCGGGGGCTGAACGCCCTGGTCGGCGGCATGTGCGAGACCGACTTCTCGGGCTATCCCGATTGCCGGCGCGACACCCTGGACGCGATGCAGGACGCCCTGAACCTCGGCATGGCGCAGGATTTCCGCATCGAAACGCCCCTCATGCGCCTGACCAAGGCCGAGACATGGGCCCTGGCCAAACAGCTCGGCGGGGAGCCCCTCGTGGCCATCACCGTCGAGGAGAGCCACACCTGCTACCTCGGCGAGCGGGGCGAGCTGCATGCCTGGGGCCACGGCTGCGGGAGCTGCCCGGCGTGCGAGCTGCGCCAGCGCGGCTTCGAATGCTGGGTCAGCGACGGGCGGCCGGAACTGCCGGCATGACCCTGTTTCGCAAAGGATGGACCTGCGCGTCCTTCGGAACTCCGCGAGGCGCGAAGTAGGATGAGCTACGCCGTCAAGGAGATCTTCCTGACCCTGCAGGGCGAAGGCGGTCAGGCTGGCCGTCCGGCCGTGTTCTGCCGTTTCGCGGGCTGCAACCTCTGGAGCGGGCTGGAGCGCGACCGCGACAAGGCCGTCTGCACGTTCTGCGACACCGATTTCGTCGGCATGGACGGGGAGGGCGGCGGCAGGTTCGCCGACGCCGAGGCCCTGGCGGCGGCCGTCGAGGCGGCCTGGACCGGGGGGGCGGACAATCGTCTCACCGTGCTTACCGGGGGCGAGCCGCTGCTGCAGGTGGACACCGCCCTGATCGACGCCCTGCACGCCCAGGGATTCTCGATCGCCCTGGAGACCAACGGCACCCTGCCGGTCCCGGACGGCGTCGACTGGATCTGCGTCAGTCCCAAGGCCGATGCGCCGGTCGTTCAGACCCGGGGCCAGGAGCTGAAGCTGGTCTTCCCCCAGCCCAAGGCCATGCCCGGGCGCTTCGAAGGCCTGGATTTCGAGCGTTTCCTGCTGCAGCCGATGGACGGACCCGACCGTCTGGCGAACACCGAGGCGGCGATCGCCTATTGCCTCGCACACCCTCGCTGGCGTTTAAGCGTCCAAACCCACAAATACCTCGGCATCGCCTGAGGCTTTCGGCCTCTGCGAGCCCCTGCACCTTCCCATGAGCCAGCCCGTTTTCGAGATCACCAAGGCCGCGACGTTCGACGCGGCGCATTACCTGGCGGAGGGCCCGGCCCACCGTCCGTACACCAACCTGCATGGTCACTCGTTCAAGGTGGAAGCCACGGTGCGTGGCGCGACCAGCGAGCCGGTCGGCTGGGTCGCCGACCTCGCCGACCTCGACGCGGCGCTGAAGGGCGTGGCGGCCGAGCTGGACCATGGCCTGCTGAACGAGAAGCCGGGCCTGGAACGCCCCACCCTCGAGCACCTGTGCCTCTATTTCGCCGAGCGCCTGAAGCCGGCCTTCCCCGGCCTTTCCCGCATCGTCGTCTCGCGCCCGACGATCAGTGAGAGCTGCGCGCTGAACCTGTAGGCGCGACGCGGCCGTCCTCAGATCTCGACGGGCTTCGCCGCGTTCCGCAGGTAGGGCGGGTCGGTATAGCGCCGCCAGGGGCCCTTGAACGCCGGGTCGTCGCGCCGGCGGCGATCGGGGCCGAAGTAGGTGTCGCAGCGCACGAACGGCCGCGCGTTCTCGATCGCCTGATGCAGCCGCTCGATCACCGCCCGGGCCGTGATCGGCTTGGCCAGCAACTCGCTGATCCCGGCGTCCCGCGCCTCCTTCACCCGCTGGAACGTCGAGTGGGCGGTGATCATGATGACCGGGGCCATCTTGTTCGGGCTGTCCGGCGAGTTGCGCAGGAGCTGGACGAAGTCGATGCCGTCCAGCGGCTGCATCGACAGGTCCGTGATCACGACGTCGACCTCGTGGTCGCGCATGGTCTGCAGCGCCTCGGCGCCGTCGCAGGCTTCGTAGATCTTCTGGACGCCGACCGAGCGCAGGATCTCCCGCACCATGACGCGGATGTACTGGTTGTCGTCCACCAGCAGGATCCGGATAAGTTCGTAACGCAAGGCGCCCCACGCAGCCGTAAAATCGTCACGTCAGAGCATGGTGCTCGGTGAACGGGTTCAGTCGTTAGGCGAGCGATCCGGGCGGGTCAATCGCCCGCCGACTCACCGTGTGGAAATCGGCGTTCCGTCAGCCGACGCCGGGTTGGAAAGCCTCGCGGCCGCTCTGCGCGCGGTGCCGCAGGAAGGCGTCGGCCAGCACGCAGGCGACCATCGCTTCCACCACCGGGACGGCCCGGATGCCCACGCAGGGATCGTGGCGGCCCTTGGTGCGCAGCTCGATCTCCTCGCCTGTCTCGGTGAGGGTCTGGCGCGGGGTCAGGATCGAGGAGGTGGGCTTGAACGCCACCCGCGCGGTCACGGCCTGGCCGGTCGAGATGCCGCCCAGCACGCCGCCGGCCTTGTTGGACAGGAAGATCGGCCCATCGTTGCCGGCTCTCATCTCGTCGGCGTTTTCCTCGCCCGTCAGGGCTGCCGAGGCGAAGCCCGCGCCGATCTCCACGCCCTTGGCGGCGTTGATCGACATCAGCGCGCCGGCCAGTTCGGCGTCCAGCTTGCCGTAGAGCGGCGCGCCCCAGCCGGCGGGCACGCCCGTGGCCTCGACCGCCACCACGGCGCCGGTGGACGAGCCCGCCTTGCGGATCTTCTCCAGGTGCTCGGTCCAGACCGGAACGATCTCGGGATCCGGCGCCCAGAACTCGTTGTCGCCGGTGACGCTGAAGTCGATCCGGGCGGGATCGACCGCGTGAGGGCCGATCTGCACCACCGCGCCGCGGATGGTGACCCCCTCGATGATCTTGCGGGCGATCGCGCCGGCGGCCACGCGCGCGGCGGTCTCGCGCGCGGACTGGCGGCCCCCGCCGCGATAGTCGCGCACGCCGTACTTGGCGAAATAGGGATAGTCCGCGTGGCCGGGCCGGAAGGCCTGGGCGATCTCGGAATAGTCGCGGCTGCGCTGGTCGACATTCTCGATCATCAGCGAGATGGGCGTGCCGGTGGTGACCTGGCCGCCAAACCGCTCCTGCGTGCGCGCATCGTCGAAGACGCCCGACAGGATGCGCACGGCGTCCGGTTCCTGGCGCTGGGTGACGAACTTGCCCTGGCCCGGGCGGCGGCGGTCCAGCCAGGGCTGGATGTCGGCCTCGGTGAGGGGGATGCCCGCCGGGCAGCCGTCGACCACGCAGCCCAGCGCGGGGCCGTGGCTTTCGCCCCAGGTGGTCACGCGGAAGAGATGGCCGAAGGTGTTGTGCGACATGGCGCGGTTCTCTAGCGCGGAAGGTCGCCTGCTGGGAACCTTGGGCTTAGACGCGCAGGTCGATGAAGTTCCCGGTGGCGCGGATGTCGGCGCGCTGCTGGTTCTGGACGACCAGGGCCTGCTTGGCGTCCTGGACGATGAGGGCCGCCTCGGTGCGGATGCGGTCCTGCGAGCTCATCTTGTAGAGGCTGAGCGGATCGACCCCGCCTTCGGCGAGCTTCGCCGCCGTCGGGGTCGGGGGCGCGACGAGCTTGGGAGCCGGCGCGTAGGCCAGTCCGCGGGCGATGGCGCCAGTATGGGTCAAACCGAGGCTCATGCGACAGGCTGTCGCAAAGCCGGCGCCAACCTCCCCCGCGGACGGGGGAGGCGGCGTTGCGGCGGCGGCTTACGCCGGCTGCTTCTGCTGGCTGTTCTGCGAGCCGGGCAGGGGGCCGCGGTTCAGGTCGAAGAACTTCGGCGCCATCTTCGGCACCGCCTCGTCGATGATGCTCTGGACCGTCCAGCCTTCTTCCTTGGTCACGGTCTCGATCGGCCGGGGCTGGGAATAGAGGATGATGTTCTCGCCGGTGGAGCCGAAGATCTGGCCGCTGACGTGCGAGGCGGCCGGGGCCACCATCGCCACCGAGAAGCGGGCCGGCTGGTCGGCACGGACCTTCTCGGCCATCACCGCGCGGCGGGCGGCGGCGGCCTCGTCCTTCACCGGCACCGACTGGGTCATCCGCGTCCAGGCCACCGGGGCCAGGCAGTTGGAGCGCACGTTGTTGCGGGCGCCTTCCATGGCGATGATCCGCGACAGGCCCGCGATGCCCATCTTGGCCGCGCCGTAGTTCGCCTGGCCGATGTTGCCGAACAGGCCGGACGTCGACGTGAAGAACATGTAGGCGCCGTCGTTCTGGTTGCGGAACAGCTCGATGGTCGCCTTGGCGACATTGAACGAGCCGCGCATGTGCACGTCGATGACGCGGTCCCAGTCGTCCTCGGTCATCTTGTGGAACATCGTGTCACGCAGGATGCCGGCCGGGTTGATCACCGCGTGCAGGGCGCCGAAGGTGTCGAGCGCCTGCTCGACCATGCCTTCCACCGCCTTCAGGCTGGTGACGCTGTCCGAGTTGGAGACCGCCTCGCCGCCGTTGGCGCGGATCAGGGCCGCCACTTCCTCGGCCGGGCTGGCCGAGCCTTCGTCCTCGCCCTTCAGGCTGCCGCCCAGGTCGTTGACCACGACCTTCGCGCCTTCCTGCGCCGCGATCAGCGCGCAGTCGCGCCCGATGCCGTTGCCGCCGCCCGTGACGAGGACCACGCGTCCTTCCAATGCGCCCATGACGTTTCTCCCTGAGTTCTGAAATTGAAAAATCGGAATGGGGAGACAGTTATTCGAGGCGGTCCGCGCGGCGCAAGTCGGGGAAGAGCTTCGCCCAGATCGCGGTTACCGCGACGGCGCCCACACCGCCGAACACCGCCGCGCCCACGGGACCCAGCAGGCGGGCCACCACGCCGCTCTCGAACTCGCCCAGTTCGTTGGACGCGCCGATGAACACCGAGGACACCGAGGCCACCCGTCCGCGCATGTGGTCGGGCGTGACGAGCTGCACCAGGGTCTGGCGCACATAGACGCTCAGCATGTCGGCCCCGCCCAGGAAGGCCAGGGCCACGATCGACACCCACAGCGACTTCGACAGGCCGAACACCACGGTGGCGATCCCGAACACCGCGACGCCCGCGAACATAAAGAGGCCCGCCTTGCGCCGGATCGGGTTGGCCGCCAGCCACAGGGCCACCAGGGTCGCGCCGATCGCCGGGCCGGCGCGCAGCAGGCCGAAGCCCTCGGGCCCCACGTGCAGCACGTCGCGCGCGAAGACCGGCAGCAGGGCCGTCGCCCCACCCAGCAGCACCGCGAAGAGGTCCAGCGAAATGGCGCCGAAGACGATCTTCTGGCGCCAGACGTAAGCCAGGCCCTCCTTCATGAGCTGCCAGCGCGAGCCGGGCATCACCTCGGGCTTGGCGTTGGCGCGGATCGAAAGCACCAGCATCGCCGACAGGCCATAGAGCCCGAAGGTGGTGAAGTAGGCGGTCTCGGCCGAGCGGGCGACCAGCAGACCTGCCGCCGCCGGACCCGCGATCGAGGCGGTCTGCCAGGCCAGCGAGTTCCAGGCGATCGCCCGTGGCAGCAGCCGCCGCGGCACCAGCATCGGCCCCAGCGCGGTGTTGGCGGGGGCGAAGAAGGCGCGGCTGGCCCCGAACAGCATGGCGATGCCTAGCAGCAGGCCCGGCGAGGCCCAGCCCTCGACGGTGGCGACGGCCAGCGCGAGCACGCTCAGGATCTCGCCCGAGAGGCACAGCAACAGCACCTTCTTGCGATCGTAGCGGTCGGCCGCCTCGCCGGCCGGCAAGGTGAGCAGGAACACCGGGATGAAGGCCGCCAGCCCGATCATCCCGACTAGGAAGGCGCTCTCCTCGACCGAGCGGGTCTGGCGGGCCAGGGCGTACATCTGCCAGCCCATCGCCACGCTCTGGATCTGGGCGGCGAAGCTGCCGGTCCATCGCGTGCCCCAGAAGAACAGATAGTCCCGCTCCTTCAGGAGGGCGCGGGCCGAGGGCACGGGTTCGTCGGGCAGATGAGCGTCGGTCATGAGGCGAGCGCGACCGTGCCTTGCGCCGCACATTGTCGCAATGGCGTTGACGGTGGGGGCGCGGGGCCCTATGTGCGCCGCCAGTTCTCACGGCCCGGAGGGCCCTTCGAATGCGACGACGCAGCCTGGCGTAACCGCCACTGAACCGTAACGACCCACCGGTATTCCGGTGCGCGGTCGCCTCGTCGTCCTTCGCATTCCGAGACCCGTCCATGTCCCTCCAGCCTTGCCGGCCCCCGCCGGCGCTCAGCCTCGTCAACGAAACCGGCGCGCATGGCCCAGAGATCGAGGCCCTGCTCGACCGCGCTTTCGGCCCCGGCCGGTTCGCCAAGTCGTCCGAGCGCGTGCGTGAGATCGCCGACTTCGCGGGCGACCTGTCGTTCGTGGCGGTTGAGGCAGGCGCCGTGGTCGGCGTGGTGCGGATGTGGCGCGTGGACGCCGGCGAGCAGCCGGTGATCTTCCTGGGCCCGCTCGCGGTCGAGGCCAGCGAGCGGCGCGCCGGACTGGGCGCCATGCTGGTGGAGCGCGCCTGCGAGGCCGCGAAGGCCGCCGGCGAGGCCGCCGTGGTGCTGGTGGGCGACCTGCCGTACTTCCAGCGTGTCGGGTTCGAGATGGCGCCCGACGTCGGCATTCCCGGCCCCGTCGACCCCCGCCGGGTGCTGTACCGCAGCTTCGACGGCGGCGTTCCCGCCGGCCCGATCCAGTCGCGCTGATCACTTTCCCGAACCGCGGAACCTCTACCGCGAAAGGCCGTTTCCGAGCCGCGCCGAAGCCGCATCCCCCCCGACGGGTCCGGCGCACCGGCCCCTGGCGTCAGCCAGGGGCCTTTTCACGGGCTGGGCCATCTGGATGTCGACGCAGGAAATCTATCTCAAGCGCGCCGAGAACTTTCGCGCCCGCGCACGCTGGGCCGAAACGGCCGATGAGCGCGCACGGCTGATCGAACAGGCCAGCTACTGGCAGCGCCTCGCCGAATGGGAAAGCGCCGTTCAGTCGGCCGGCGGTCTCGCCACGGCCTGAGACCGGAAGGCGCCACTCCCGCGATTGCGGACATTGTCTGCATCGCCGTTGCCGGCGGACATGGTCAGGTTGGGCCAAGCCAGGCCCCGGAGCGCGCTATGCAGATCGCCATCCTGACGTTCGACGGCTTCAATGAGCTGGATTCGTTCATCGCGCTGGGCATCCTGGGGCGGATGCGCGGGGCCGGCTGGCGTGCGCACATCACCTCGCCGACGGCGCGGGTCACCTCGATGAACGGTGTGACCATCGAGCGGCAGAAGGACTTCGACTTCATCCCCGAGGCCGACGCCGTGCTGATCGGCAGCGGCATCCGCACACGGGAGTACGCCGCTGACCCGGCGCTGCTGGCCACGATCCGGTTGGACCCCGCGCGTCAGCTCGTCGGCGCTCAGTGCTCGGGCACGCTGCTGCTGGCCCGGCTGGGCCTCGTCGGCGCGCTGCCGGCCTGCACCGACCTCACCACCAAGCCGTGGGTGGAGGAAGCCGGCGTGCAGGTGATCGACGCGCCCTTCGTCGCGCACGGCGACGTCGCCACCGCCGGCGGCTGCATGGCCTCGCAATACCTGGCCGCCTGGACGATCCTGCGGATGGCTTCCGAGGCCGAGGCCGCCGCAGCCATCCACTACGTCGCGCCCGTGGGCGAGAAGGACGCGACGGTGGCCCGCACCCTCTCGGCCGTGCAGGCCGGCATGGCGATGGGCGCGAGGGCCGCCGCGGCCTGATGAGCCCCCGGCGTCAGGCCAGGCTGCGCGTCCGGCGCAGGGAGCCGCCCGCCAGGCCGAAGCCCGCGATCAGCAGCGCCCAGGTCGCCGGCTCGGGAACCGCCGTGCCCGGATCGGGCGTGGTCACGAACTGGAAGCCGAGGAAGTCGGCGGTGGCGGTGGTCTGGCCGAAGGTGGGGGACAGGATGTAGGCGCCGGCGGCGTCGTCGCCGGGGCCGAATAGCCACTCGTCGAGGACCACCTGACCGTTGTTGTCGCGGGCGGTCCACAGCTTGCCGTCGGGCGCGAACTGGAAGCCGAG
>JBFMGV010000051.1:0-15769 GCA_040752615.1 Pseudomonadota bacterium
GTACCGCAGGCCCAGCGTCACCGACTGGTCCTTGTAGGCGCCCGAGAACACGCCGGGCTGCAGGCCGGTGGCCAGGCTGCCGGTGGAGGCGAAGTCCAGATCCGAACCCGACAGGTAGCGGTAGGTCAGGTCGACGCTGAGCTGCTCGGTAGCCTTCCAGGCGATGCCGGCGATGCCTTGGTAGGCAAAGGCGGTGTCGCTGTCGTCAACGGTCAGGTTCTGGATCGCCGTGGCGGCAGTCGCGCCCGGAATGTTCGAGAACTGGCCCGAGGCGTCGACCTTCACGTGGTTCACACCGATACCAGCACCGACGAACGGGCTGATGGAGGAGCCGGGCAGGAAGTCGTAGAGGATGTTGCCCATCACGGTCCACGACGTCACGTCGCCGTCCGGCGAGCCGCAGGTCGGGGCCGCGGCGGTGCGCGTCACGCCGGGGGTGCAGAGGCCGACGACGGCTTGGTTCGTGCCGCCACGGATCGAGTCGAGATCGCCACCGCGGTAGCCGAGCTCGAGTTCGACGCGCCAGTTGCCGTTCAGCTGATAGCCGAGACGGGCGAAGCCGGCCCAGTCGTCTTCCTGATTGAATTCCCAATCGTACGGAATGCCGTTCGGAGCGTTGTTCGAGGACTTGAGCTCGAACTCTTCGGGCCAGTGGTAGCCCAGGTCGACCGCGCCGTACCAACCTTCTTGCGCCGAAGCGCCGGAGGCGGCGAAGGCCGCTGCCATGGCAGCCCCTGCCAGGAGTTTCAACTTCATAATCGGAGCCCTCTCGTTAGCCCTCAGGTGGTGCGGCCGTTTGACCCAGCCGCCGTTATAACAAGGCCGAAGGGTTGCGAAAGTGTCGCCAGAGCCACACTCGCAACGCAATTTCGCCAGCCTTTCCCAAGCTTAGCCAGGAAGCTACCCATAGCCGGGCCCGCAAACAATGCCGTTTGCGAACGCTGCCCAGGCACAGCCATCCGGATCGCGCTGTTCGGCGCCAACCGAAGGGCCTCTCCCCTCATAGCCAAGACCTCGGCGATTCTGCACGTACACGAGCCAGGGGCCCGTGTTGTTCTGGCTGATATCCTTGGCTTTGCTTGCAAAGACGCGGACGTGACGCAGGTGGCCGCCGTTCGGCGCCGGCCTCCAGTGTCGACGGGTCTTCGGATGTCATACGCCATTCCCCGACCGCAAGCGTCCCCTCGCGTCTGGCTGCCCAACGCAACAAGGCTACGCTTGGTTCCAGACGCGTGAACCGCAGATGAACTTTTTTCACCCGTGCAATGCGCGTCCAGTTTCCGGCGCCGTTCAGCCGCCGCGATCGCGCTGGAAGCGGCGGGCCCGGCCGCCCAGGGAGTCCGGACGGTTGAGCGCGGCGCGGAACTCGTCGCGACGTTCGTGGATCGAGGCGATGACGAGGCCCATGGGCACGCCGATCTCGACCAGCACGGCTTCCGACAGCTGCAGGCTGGCCTCCACCGTCTCGGGGACGGCGTCGGTGGCGCCCAGGTCATAGAGCCGCTGGGCGTCGCGCGCGTCGCGGGCGCGGGCCACGATTGTCAGGCTGGGGCGCAGCTCGCGGGCGACCGCGACGATGGCCGCCACGCCCTCGGGGTTGTCCATGGTCACCACCAGCGCCGGCGCGTCCGCCAGGCCGCAACGGAGGAGGAAGTCGGCCCGCGCCGCGTCGCCGAAGTAGATCCGCTGGCCCGACCTGCGGCCCTGCTCCACCAGTTTGGCGTCCAGGTCGGCCCCCACCCACGGAATCTCGTGCCGGCGCAGCATGTCTCCCACCAGCCGTCCCACCCGGCCGTAGCCGATCACCAGCACGGGCTTTGCGGCCGGCGCGCCGTCGCCAGCGTCGGGCTCCTCGGGCGGCAGTTCGGAGGGCGCCACCTTGCGCCCACCCAGGCGCAGGCTGAGCTGCGAGAGCATGGGAATGGCGAACATGGACAGCGTCGCGGCCACCAGCACCGTCTCGCCGGTCGTGCGGTCGACGAGGTCCTGGTTCATCGCCTGGCCCAGGATGACGAAGGCGAACTCGCCCGCGCCGGCCAGCAGCAGCGCCGCCTCGATGGCGCTCCGCGACTTCAGCCCGAAGGCCCGCGCCAGGCAGAAGATCACCAGGGTGTTCAGCGCCAGCAGCCCGACGGCCACCCCGAGGATCGTCGCCGGCCGGTCCAGCAGCAGCGGGACGTTGAGGCCGATGCCCACCGAGATGAAGAAGAGTCCCAGCAACAGGCCCTTGAACGGCTCGACCCGCACCTCGACCTCGTGGCGGAACTCGGTCTCGGCCAGCAGCAGGCCCGCGACGAAGGCGCCCAGGGCCATGCTGAGCCCCGCCAGGGCGCTGACCAGCCCGGCGCCGACCACGACCAGCAGGGAGGCGGCGAGGAACAGTTCCTCGCTGCGCGCCCGGGCCACCGAGCGCAGCATCGGCCGCAGCAGCACGCGACCCAGCACGAACAGCACGGCCAGACCGATCACCGCCGGCACGAGCGAGAGCAGCAACGCCGTCACCGGCCCCTCGCCACCGCGGCGGTCCATGAGGGTCAGGGTCACCAGGATCGGCGCCACGGCCAGATCCTGGAACAGCAGGACCGAGAACGTGGCGCGGCCGGCCTGGGAATGCTGCCGTTTCTGTTCGGCCAGGATCGGCATGACGATGGCGGTGGACGAGAGCGCCAGGGCGGCCCCCAGGGCCAGGGCCGCCGGCGGGGACATCCCGGTGAGATAGGCGCCCACCGCCGTGGCGGTCAGGCAGAGCAGGACCTGCAGCGCGCCCAGGCCGAACACATAGCGACGAAGAGCCCGCAGGCGCTCCCACGACAGTTCCAGGCCGATCGAGAACAGCAGGAAGACCACGCCCAGCTCGGCCAGCTGGGCCAGCTGCTGCGGATTGTCGATGGTGAAGGCGTCCAGCCACTCGACGTCATGCGCCAGGCTACCCAGGCCGAACGGGCCCAGCACCACCCCCGCGCCCAGGAAGCCCAGGATCGGGCTGACCTTCCAGCGTCGGAACAGGGGAACCACGACCCCGGCGGTCGCGAGGAAGAGGACGACATCCTTGTACGCGCCGGTCTCGACGTGGCCTTCCATCAGGTCTCCGATGTGTATGTCGGGCCACTATGGCGCAGCCTGACGGCTTGCGGAATCCCGCCATCGTTATAGGACGCGCCAGATGACGCGATCGGCGGCCAGTCCGGACATTTCGCGCGCCGAGCGGCGCGGGATGGTCGCGCTGTGCGCGGTCTTCGCCCTGATCGTGCAGATCCTCGCGCCGGCCTTCGCCTCGGCGGCGCCCCGGCTGCCCGACGGCTCGATGCTGATCTGCGCCGACGGCGCGGGGAAGGCGCCGATAGGACTGCCCGGCGCGCCTGGCGTCGACGACCACCCTTGCGATCATTGCGTCTGTCCGCCGCCGCTGTTCACGCCCGCGACCACGAGCGCCGTCCAGCGCGTCGCCTACTCGCAGACGACGGCGACGCCTTCGCCCCCACCCCGCTTCCGCACGCCGCCGGCGCGCGCGCCTCCGCGCCCGCCCGGCCAGGGACCACCGACCTCCGACGCCTGAAGACCCGCCGGCGCGCCCGCCGCGCCCGTCATCATGTGTCTGGAGTCCAACCTCTCATGCGAATGCCCCTTCGCACGCTGCTGCTCGCGGCGTGCGCCATGCCGACCCTCGCCCACGCGACCGAGGGCTCGGCCGACCCCACCGTCGACGCCGTCATCGTCACCGGCGTGCGCAACCCCGAGGACCCACCGGTCGTCCGGGACGCCCGTCAGCGCCTGTCCGAGACCCCCGGCGCGGTGTCCATCATCTCCCGCGAGTCCTACGAGCGGCGCTTCGCCGTGGCGCTGGACGACGTGCTGCGCGATGCGCCCGGCGTCTTCGCCCAGAAGAAGTGGGGCGGCGACATCCGCATCTCGATCCGCGGCTCGGGGATCGGCAACGCCAACCACAATCGCGGTCTCCTGCTGGCGCAGGACGGCGTGCCGCTGAACGAGGCCGACGGCTACAGCGACAGCCAGATCTCCGACCCGCTGAACACCCGCTACGCCGAGGTCTGGCGCGGCGGCAACGCCCTGCGGTTCGGCGGCGCCTTGCTGGGCGGCGCGATCAACATGGTGACGCCCACCGGCGGGACCGCCGGGTTCCAGACCCTCGTCAGGCTGGACGGCGGCAGCTTCGGCATGGTCCGCGAACACCTCGCGATGGCCCGGCAGATCGGCGACTGGGACCTCTATGTCTCGGGGACGAACCAGACCGGCCAGGGCTGGCGGCCGCAAAGCCAGCAGAACCTCCAGTTCGCCACCTTCAACCTCGGCCGCGCCTTCGGAGAGGACCGTGAGGTCCGGCTGATCGTGAACGGCTCGAACATCGCCCAGGAGATCCCAGGCGCCCTGACCCGGGCCCAGTTCGATATCGATCCCCGACAGGCGGCGGCGGGCAACTACGCCAACGACCAGGGGCGCAACCAGCGGGGCGTCCGCACGTCGCTGCGCGCCACCTGGCGGCTCAGCGACTCCACCATGTTCGAGGGCGCGGTCTATGGCGTCTGGAAGGACCTGGACCACCCGATCTTCCAGGTGATCGACCAGGAGAGCCGCAACTATGGCGCCTTCGGCCGGCTGGACTGGAAGGGCGAACTGGGCGGCTTGCGCGCCGACGCCTACGCCGGCGCCTGGCTGCGGACCGGCGACCTCGACTCCAACTTCTACGTCAACCTGAAGGGCGCCCGCGGCGCACCCACATCGCGCACGCGGCAGAACGCCGACGCGGTCGACGTCTTCGGCGAAGGGCGGCTGTTCGTCACCGACCGCCTCGCCCTGGTGGCGGGCGCCACCTGGGGCCGGGCCACCCGCGACTACCGGCAGTACAAGGTGGCCGGTGCGCCCGCGACCTTCGACGTCACCGCCTCGAAGGACTACGAATGGATCGCCCCCCGCATCGGCCTGCTCTGGGAGGACGAGGGCGGCGCACAGCTCTTCGCCAACCTGACGAAGTCGGTCGAGCCGCCGAACCACGGCTCGCTGTCGCCCACCGGGACCGGCTTCACGCCGGTGCGGGCCCAACAGGCCTGGACGGCGGAGATCGGCGCCCGGGGCCGGCGCGGACCGTTCCTGTGGGACGTCACCCTCTACCGCGCCTGGCTGGACCACGAGCTGCTGCAGTACGCGGTCGCGAACGGTATCCCGGCCACCACCTTCAACGCCGATGAAACGGTCCACCAGGGGGTCGAGGCGGCGCTGGACTGGCAGGTCGCGCGCGGCCTGCGCCTGCGCCAGACCTGGACCTGGTCCGACTTCCGGTTCCGAGATGACGTCCAGTACGGCGACAACCGCCTGCCGGTCGTGCCCCGACACGCCTATCGCGCCGAGCTGCGCTACGAGCATCCGGCCGGCTGGTGGATCGCGCCCGCCCTGGAATGGCAGGCCTCGGACGTCTGGGTCGACTTCGCCAATACCACCAAGGCGCCGTCCTACGCGATCTGGAATCTGGGCGCCGGCTATCGCGTGAACAGCCGGCTCTCTCTGTTCCTCGACGCGAGGAACCTGGCCGACGAGGCCTACATCTCGAACGTCCAGCCCCAGGTCCGGGCCACCGCCGCAAGCGCCGCCTATTGGCCCGGCGACGGCCGCGCCGTCTTCGGAGGCGTCACATGGACCTACTGAGCCGCCAGACGTCCGCCACGATCACAGCTAGGATATCGCCCATGAAGCTCGCTCTCGCCGCCATCGCGGCGCTCTCCGTCGCCGGCGCCGCCCAGGCCGCGCCCGCCGTCCAGACCGCTTGGAGCCGCCCCGCCGCGCAGGGAACCACCGGGGCCGGGTTCATGACCCTGGCCAATCCGGACGCCAAGCCCGACGCCCTGGTGTCTGTGCAGACGCCATGGGCCAAGGAGACCCAGATCCACCAGTCGTCGATGTCGGGCGGCATGGCGTCCATGAAGCGCCTGGACCGCGTGCCCCTCGCGCCCGGGGCCAAGGTGGTGTTCGCGCCCGGCGGCTATCACCTGATGTTCATGGGCCTGAATCGCGCCCTTAAGGCCGGCGACGCCCTGCCGGCCACGCTCACCTTCGCCAGCGGCGCCAAGGTGCAGGCGACGTTCGTCGTGGGCATGGGACCGCCCGCGGCGGACCACCAGCACCACCACTGATCCTGTCAAAAATGTAACGAGCGTAACAGGGCGGGCCAGGGTCATGGTCCGCCCAAACCTCACCGAGAGCTGCCTATCCATGAAGACCGCCTGGCTTGCCGCGTCCGCCGTGGCCGCCCTGCTCCTGTCCGCCCCCGCCGCCTTCGCCGCCGATGACGCCGCACCGCCGCGAGACCTGACGAAAGCGCCGCGCATGGGCGCCTGGGGCTTCGACCTCACCGGCCGGGACACCACCGCCAGCCCCGGACAGAGCTTCTTCCGCCACGCCAACGGCGCCTACCTCGACAGGCTGACCATCCCGGCCGACCGCGCCTCGTACGGGGCCTTCAATGTGCTGGACGAGCTGTCCCGCGACAGGATGAAGGCCGTGATCGACAAGGCGGCGGCCTCGCCAGCCTCAAACCCGGCCGCCGCGAAGGTCGGCGCGCTCTATCGCAGCTACATGGACGAAGCGACGATCGAGGCCCTGGGCGCCAAGCCTCTGGCCAAGGACCTGGCCCAGGTGCGCCGGGCGAAGTCGCGGGCCGACGTCGCCCGCCTGATGGGCGCGACGGCCAAGGGCTTCGGCCTCAGCTTCTTCAATCCGCAGGTCTACGACGACGCCAAGGACCCGCTGAAGTACGCGGTCTATCTCAGCCAGGGCGGCCTCACCCTGCCCGACCGCGACTACTATCTCGAGGAGCGGTTCGCCCCCCAGCGGCAGGCCTATGAGGCCTATATCGCCAGGATGCTGACCCTCGGCGGATGGCCGGACGCCGAGGCCCACGCCAAGGCGATCATCGCCATGGAGACCGAGGTCGCCAAGGTCTCCTGGACCCGCGCCGAGCGCCGGGACGACGACAAGACCTACAACCCGGTCGAGACCGCGCAGCTGGCGGCCTTCGCGCCCGGCTTCGAATGGAAGGCGTTCCTCGCCGGCGCGGACCTGTCGAAGGCCAAGCGGGTCGTGGTGGCCGAGAACACGGCGTTCCCGAAGATCGCCGCGATCTATGGCCGGACCGATCTCGAGACCCTGAAGGCCTGGCTGGCCTTCACCGTCATCGACCAGGCCGCGCCCTACCTGTCCAAGGACTTCGACCAGGCGCGCTTCAACTTCCGCCAGAAGACGCTGTCGGGCACGCCGGCGCAGCAACCCCGCTGGAAGCGCGCGGTGGGCGCGGTGGACAGCTCGCTCGGCGAAGCGGTCGGCAAGCTGTACGTGGAGGCCTACTTCCCGGCCGACAACAAGGCGCGGATGGAGGCCCTGGTCGGTGACTTGAAGTCGGCCATGGCGGCGCGGATCCAGAAGCTCGACTGGATGGGCCCCGAGACCAAGCAGAAGGCGCTGGAGAAGCTCGGCAAGTTCAACGTCAAGATCGGCTACCCCGACAAGTGGCGGGACTACTCGCGGCTGCGGATCAAGGCCGGCGACCTCTATGGCAACATCGAGCGCTCGGCCGCCTTCGAATGGGCCCACGACGTCGGGCGCATGAACGGCCCGGTGGACCGCACCGAGTGGGAGATGACCCCCGCGACGATCAACGCCTACTACTCCTCGACCAAGAACGAGATCGTCTTCCCGGCCGCGATCCTGCAGCCGCCGTTCTTCGACCCTGAGGGCGACGCGGCGATCAACTACGGCGCCATCGGCGGCGTGATCGGCCACGAGATCACCCACGGCTTCGACGACCAGGGCCGCAAGAGCGACGGCGACGGCCGCCTGTCTGAGTGGTGGACCAAGTCGGACGAGGAGAAGTTCAACGTCCAGGCCGCCCGGCTGGGCGCCCAGTACTCCGCCACCGAGATCCTGCCCGGCGCGAAGATCAACGGCGACCTGACCATGGGCGAGAACATCGCCGACCTTGGCGGACTGGTTATGGCCCTGGAGGCCTACAGGATCTCGCTGAAGGGCCAGCCGGCGCCGGTGATCGACGGGCTGACCGGCGAACAGCGGGTGTTCCTGGGCTGGGCGCAGGTCTGGCGCGCCAAGTACCGGGACGATCTGATGAAGCAGATCCTGGTCTCCGACCCGCACGCGCCGCCGCAGGCGCGGGTGGACATCCCGATGCGCAACATCGACGCCTTCTACGAGGCGTTCGGGGTCAAGCCGGGCGATGCGATGTACGTGGCGCCCGAGCAGCGCGTCCGGATCTGGTAGCGACCTAGAGGGGCGGCGGGGGCTCGAACCCCCTGACCGCCTCGTCGATGGCCTGGGCCACGGCCAGCACCCGGCCGTCGCCGCCGAGAGGCCCGATCAACTGCACGCCCACCGGCAGACCCGCGGCCGTCCGCCCCGCCGGGATCGCGGTGGCCGGCAGGCGAAGGGCCGTGGCGGCGCTGATCCAGGTCAGCATGGACGGATAGGGAATGGTCCCGCCGTCCGACATCTTGAGGGACCGCCTCTGGAACGGCCGGCGGTCGTGGGGAAAGGCCGGCACGGGCGTGATCGGCGCGAGGATCACGGTCCATTTGTCGAACGCCTGGGTGATCTCGTGGCGCAGGCGCTGGCGCACGGCGTCGGCGGCCATCCACTCGCGGTGGCGGGCCGTGTAGCCCATGGTCATGGCCGCGTTCGACAGCGGCCCCGCCCCGCGCGCCAGGGCGCGGCGCGCGAAGGGACGCATGAACTCCAGTCCGGCCACCATTCGCGGCGGCAGGTCCTCGCCCAGCACCGCGCCCAGCAGGGTCTGGTAGGCGTGCAGCAGCGCGCGGACGTCCACGGGGCTGACGATCGGTTCGACCTCGGCGCCGGCGGCGCGGATCTCGTCGGCGAAGGCTTCGATGACCTTGCGCGCCTCGGGATCCAGGGGACAGAGCGCGTCCTCCAGCCAGAGGCCGATCTTGACCTCGCCCAGGTCGGCCGGCGGCGCCTTGGGGGCCAGGGGGCCGGACTCGATGATCGACAGCAGGAGGCGCAGGTCCCGCACCGACCGGGCCATCGGCCCGACGACATTGAGGTCGCGCTCCACGAAGCTGCCGGCGCTGGGCGGCACGTGACCGCGTTGGGAGACCATCCCCCAGGTCGGCTTGTGGCTGAAGACGCCGCAGAAGCTGGCCGGCACACGCAACGAGCCGCCGATGTCCGAGCCGATCTCCAGCGGCGTGACGCCGGCCGCCAGCGCCGCGGCGGCCCCGCCCGATGAGCCCCCGGGGGTCCGCGTCGTGTCCCAGGGATTGTTCGAGACGCCGTAGAGCGCGTTGAAGCTCTGCCAGTCGGCGGCCATCACCGGCACGTTGGTCTTGCCCCAGATCACCGCCCCGGCCCGGCGGGCGTGGGACACCGCCGCGGCGTCCTCGACCATCCGGCGGCGCAGTTCGGGCAGCCCGGACGAGGCGGCCATGCCGGCGACGTCGAACGTGTCCTTCACGGTCATGGGCAGGCCGGCCAGCGGCCCCATGGTCTCGCCACGGACCCGGGCGTCGTCGAGGGCGCGGGCCCGCTCCAGCGCGCGTTCGGGGTCGGCGGTCACCACGGCGTTGAGCGCCGCGTGGGTCTCGGCGTGACGCGCCAGGGCCATCTTCAACAGCTCGACCGACGAGACCCGCTTGCTCACCAGGGCGACGAGCTGGCTGGTGGCGTCCTGGTCGAGCAGGTCGGTCATGGCCCTAGCCGCCCCTGAACCCGAGAACGTCCTGCATGTCGTACTCGCCCGGCGGCTTGCCCGCGACCCACCGGGCCGAGGCCAGGGCGCCGCGGGCGAACAGGCTGCGATCGCGGCCCGAGTGCGACAGGGTCAGGATCTCGTCCTCCGCGGCGAACATCACGCTGTGCTCGCCGACGATGCCGCCGCCGCGCAGGACCGAGAAGCCGATCTCGCCCACCGGCCGGGCGCCTGTGATGCCGTCGCGGGTGCGGCGGGACACGTCGTCCAGCGCCACCCCACGCCCGGCGGCGGCGGCCTCGCCCAGCATCAGGGCCGTGCCGGATGGCGCGTCGACCTTGTGACGGTGATGGGCCTCGGTGATCTCGATGTCGTAGACGTCGGCCGGCAGGGCCGCCGCGGCCTGGCGCACAAGCCCCATCAGCATGTTGACCCCGAGCGAGAAGTTGCCGGCGCGCACGATGGCCGTGCGCTTCGCCGCCTCGGCTATGGCCGCCAGGTGTTCGGGCTCGAACCCGGTGGAGCCGATCACCACCGCCACTCCGCGCCCGGCGGCGGCCTGGGCCAGGGTCACGGAGGCCGCCGGCCGGGTGAAGTCGATCACCACGTCAGCCGCCGTCAGCGCGGCCTCCAGGCTGACCAGCCCCTCGGCGTCCACGTCGGGCCGGTCGAAGCGGGCCACCACGTCCAGCCCGTCCATCTGGGCCGCGACGGCGGCGATCGCCTGTCCCATGCGGCCGAGGGCGCCGGCGATGGCGATCTTGATCGGGGCGGGCAGGGCGGTCTCTCCGGCGCAGCGTTTCGGCGGCCCTTAAGTCCCGCGCGCCAGGGCCGCGGTCAATGGCGAGGCCGGTCAGTTCCGGTAGCGGTCGGCCAGGCGGCGGGCCTCGCGGGGGTTCATCTCGGGCGGCCAGGCCAGGCTGGCCCGCCAGTGCACGCGCTGGCAGGCCGGACAGTTCCACTGCACCCGCCGCGCCACCTCGCCCAGGCGCGTGGCGTAGCCGCCGGCCTTCAAGGCCTGCAGCCGGACGATCACGCGCTCCGGATCATAGGCTTTCGACCAACCGCAGGCGGCGCAGGTGATGGCCAGCCGGCAGCCCGGATAGCGCTGGAAGTCACCGATCGAGGCCTCGGCGCCCAGAGGGATCGCCCGCATCATGACGGCGGCTTCGACGAGTAGAAGTCGGGGTCACGCGTGAAGTGGAAGGCCGCCGTGATCAGCGCCTTGTCCAGCGCGTCGAGCACCAGATAGTCGGTGTGGAAGGGGCGGCACCGGCTGCGCATGGCGATGATCGCGCCGCGAAACGGCCGAAGGGTCTCGAACGTCGCCCGCGCGTCGCCGAGGCCGGTATAGCGGACCTTGACCATGAAACCTCCAGAAGGACTGTAATAGAACAAAAGCAGAACTTCTGGGTTCCGGCGACTCCGCGCAGGTTGCAGGACCCGCCGTGCTCACGCCTCCTGGGTGTCGAAGAACGCCTAGCCGTTCTGCGCGATCTGCGTCAGGCTCGCCCCATCCGGGGGCGGGTCACGTCCGTAGCTTTGAATGTTGCGCCGAAACGCCGCGCGACGTTGCGCGAATTTACCCAACCCCTTGAAGAAACCTAAGGGCTGGGGCGAGTTTACAGTGTGAGCATGCCTATGGATTCCGTCTCCGACGCCACGCCCGATTCCTACGCGCCGGACGTCCGCGCCTTCGCCGGCGCCGCGCCGCTGGGTTGTGCGTGCCCGGTGTGCAGCGGCGCGGTGACGGTGATCGAGACGGACGCCGGAAACTCCGACATCGGGATCCAGGGCTACCTGAACGCCGACGAACGCGCCGGGACGACGGTCAACGGCAAGGAGAGCTTCACGATCGACCGCGCCGGTCTGCAGATGACCGGCTTCGATCCGCAGACCATGCGGCCCTACCCGGGCTGGGGCGGGGTGGCGGGCCAGTCGTTCACCGTCACCTACGCCTTCCGTTCGTCGGCGCCGACCAACATGCCGAGCGACACCGACGGCTTCCAGCGGTTCAACGCCCAGCAGATCTACCAGGCCGAACAGGCGATGGCGGCGTGGTCCGACGTGGCCAACATCCGCTTCGTGCGCGTGGGCTCCGGGACCGAGGGCGAGAGCGCCTACTCCAACGACGCAGCGATCCTGCTCGGCAACTACACCAGCGGCGAGAGCGGCTCGGCGGCCTTCGCCAACTATCCCGGCAGCACCTCGTCCAGCAGCTCGGCTGGCGACGTCTGGGTCAATGTCACCACCAGCAGCAACGCCACGCCCACCATGGGCAACTACGGCGCGCACGTCCTGCTGCACGAGATCGGCCACGCGATCGGCCTGGCGCACCCCGGCGAGTACAACTCCACCGGCGAGGGCGGGTCGATCACCTACGCCAACGACGCCGAGTATTACGAGGACACCCGCCAGTACACGGTGATGAGCTACTTCTCAGAGAGCAACACCGGCGCGGCCTACAGCGGCCGATACGCCGCCGCGCCCCAGCTCGACGACATCCGCGCCGCCCAGATCGAGTACGGCGCGAACATGACCACCCGCACCGGCGACACGGTCTACGGCTTCAATTCCACCGCCGGCCGCGAGTGGTTCCTGGCCAGCAACAGCTCCACGCGCCTGATCTTCGCCGTGTGGGACGCCGGCGGGAACGACACCTTCGACTTCTCGGGCTACTCCCAGAACCAGACGATCGACCTGCGCGAGGGCTTCTTCTCGAACGTCGGCGCGCTGACGGGCAATGTTGCGATCGCCCAGGGCGCGCAGATCGAGAACGCCGTCGGCGGCTTCGGCGCCGACACCATCAACGGCAACGCCCTGGCCAACAAGCTGAGCGGCGGAGCCGGGGCCGACCGGATCTTCGGGGGCGCGGGCGCCGACACGATCGAGGGCGGCGCCGGGACCAGCTATCTGCGCGGCGACGACGGCGCCGACTCCATCGTCGGCGGCACGGCGTTCGACGACATCAACGGCAACATGGGCAACGACACCGCCACCGGCGGCGAGGGCGACGACTGGGTCGTGGGCGGCAAGGACGACGATCTGCTCTACGGCGACGCCGGCAGCGACCTCGTCTACGGCAACCTCGGCAACGACACCCTGTACGGCGGCACGGGCGCCGACGTGGTTCGGGGCGGCCAGGGCGACGACACTCTCTCGGGGGGCGACGGGGCCGACTACGTCTCCGGCGACCGGGGCAGCGACACCATGACCGGCGGCGCGGGCGCCGACATGTTCCACACCTCGTCCGACGCCGGCATCGACCGCGTGCTGGACTTCAGCCAGGCCGAGGGCGACCGCGTGCTGCTGGATCCGGGCACGACCTATAGCGTGGCCCAGGTCGGCGGCGACGTGGTCATCACCCTGGGATCGCCCAACGACCAGATGATCCTGGTCGGCGTCCAGCTCTCGTCCCTTACCCCCGGATGGATTTTCGGGGCCTGACCCTCTTCACATTGACAGGAGTCCCGTGGACATGGCCCCGGGCTTCTGCTATTTCGCCGCCCCTTAACCCGAAGGGTCTCACCCTCCGGGCGACCGATATTTGTTCGCTCGCCGCCTTTCTGCCGGCGGAGGCGGGCGGCAAGCGTTCAATAGGAGATAGTCCTCTGGTTCAGATTTTCGTCCGCGACAACAACGTCGACCAGGCCCTCAAGGCGCTGAAGAAGAAGATGCAGCGCGAGGGCTCGTTCCGCGAAATGAAGCGGCACGTCCACTACGAGAAGCCGTCCGAGAAGCGCGCCCGCCAGAAGGCGGAAGCGGTGCGTCGGGCCCGCAAGCTCGCCCGCAAGCGCGCCCAGCGCGAAGGCCTCATCGCCGCGCCGAAGAAGCCGTCTCGCTAAAAGGCCCCCGGGGCCTAAAAGCTGGCACGAAAGATGCTTATCTGAAGGGCTGCGCCAACCGGCGCGGCCCTTTTTGCGTATAGGGTTTCAGGTTTCGTCGATTTCCGATTGGGATCGCGGAACCTGCGGCCTAGAGCTGGCTTGAGCTGGAAACCCCATGCTCAAGGCGCGATCTACGGTCGCGGCCAGCCCGCGTTAAGTGGTCTATTATCGGTCGGCGTCCTATGTTTGGTCTTTACGCCGCCTTTGCAGGAACGGTCCGCTCATGAACCTCCGCAATCTCGTCATCTGGGGCGTCATCGTCGTCGTCCTGATCGGGCTCTATTCCATGATGACGGGGGGCGGCCGCGCGAGCGCCACCAACCAGGACATCACCTACTCCCAGCTTCTCAACAAGGTGAACGCCGGTGAGGTGAAGAAGGCGACCATCCGTGGCGCCCAGGTCGAGGTCACCGACCAGTCGAACCGCACCTGGACCGCCACCACGCCGAACAACCAGGACGACCTGGTGAAGCGGCTCGAGGGCCAGGGCGCGGACATCGCGGTGAAGCCGGCCAACGGGCCCGGCCTGCTGACCTTCTTCCTGAACGCCCTGCCGATCCTGCTGCTGATCGGCGTCTGGATCTTCTTCATGCGCCAGATGCAGGGCGGCGCGCGCGGCGCCATGGGCTTCGGCAAGTCCAAGGCCCGGCTGCTGACCGAGAACAAGAACCGCGTCACCTTCGACGACGTCGCCGGCGTGGACGAGGCCAAGGAAGAGCTGACGGAAATCGTCGACTTCCTGAAGGATCCGCAGAAGTTCCAGCGCCTGGGCGGCAAGATCCCCAAGGGCGCCCTGCTGGTCGGCCCTCCCGGCACCGGCAAGACGCTGCTGGCCCGCGCCGTCGCGGGTGAGGCCGGCGTGCCGTTCTTCACCATCTCGGGCTCGGACTTCGTGGAAATGTTCGTCGGCGTCGGCGCCAGCCGCGTGCGCGACATGTTCGAACAGGCCAAGAAGAACGCGCCCTGCATCATCTTCATCGACGAAATCGACGCCGTCGGTCGCCACCGTGGCGCCGGCCTGGGCGGCGGCAACGACGAGCGCGAACAGACCCTCAACCAGCTGCTGGTCGAGATGGACGGCTTCGAGGCGAACGAAGGCATCATCCTGATCGCCGCCACCAACCGTCCCGACGTGCTGGACCCGGCCCTGCTGCGCCCCGGCCGCTTCGACCGCCAGGTCGTGGTGCCGAACCCGGACGTGTCGGGCCGCGAGCGCATCCTGCGCGTCCACATGAAGAACGTGCCGCTGGCCGCCGACGTCGACGTCAAGACCGTCGCCCGCGGCACCCCCGGCTTCTCGGGCGCCGACCTGGCCAACCTGGTCAACGAAGCCGCCCTGATGGCCGCCCGCAAGAACCGCCGCATGGTCACCATGCGCGACTTCGAGGACGCCAAGGACAAGGTCATGATGGGCGCCGAGCGCCGGTCCATGGTCATGAGCGAGGACGAGAAGAAGAACACCGCCTACCACGAGGGCGGCCACGCCCTGGTGGCGCTGACGGTCCCGTCTGCCGACCCGGTGCACAAGGCCACGATCATCCCGCGCGGCCGCGCCCTGGGCATGGTGATGCAGCTGCCGGAAGGCGACCGCTACTCCATGAACTACGAGCAGATGACCTCGCGTCTGGCGATCATGATGGCCGGCCGCGTCGCGGAGGAGCTGATCTTCGGCAAGGACAAGATCACCTCGGGCGCGTCCAGCGACATCCAGGCCGCCACGGGCCTGGCCCGCAACATGGTCACGCGCTGGGGCTACTCGGACAAGCTGGGCCTGGTGGCCTACGGCGACAACCAGGAAGAGGTGTTCCTGGGCCATTCGGTGTCGCGCACCCAGAACGTCTCGGAAGAGACCGCCAAGCTGATCGACGAGGAAGTGAAGCGCCTGGTCCAGGCCGGCTACGAGGAAGCCAAACGCATCCTCACCGAGCGCCTGGAGGATCTGCATTCCCTCGCCAAGGCCCTGCTGGAGTACGAGACGCTGTCGGGCGACGAGATCGTCAATGTGATGAAGGGCGTGAAGCCGCATCGCGAGGACACCGACACCAAGAAGCCGAGCGGCCCCGCCGTGGCCGTGCCGCTCTCGCCCCGGCCCAGCGCCGAGCCGGCGTAAGCCGCCAGGGCAGACCTTCGATAGGGCGGCCGCAGCGATGCGGCCGCC
>JBFMGV010000052.1:0-108239 GCA_040752615.1 Pseudomonadota bacterium
GGGCGGCGGTGGTTCGGGGGGAGGCGGCGGCGCCTCGGGACGCTGGTGAGCGACAAGCCCTTGCTGAGCCCGGAAGACCTGGCCGCCATCGAGGCGGCGGTGCGCGCCGCCGAGGCGCGGACCTCGGGCGAGATCTATTGCGTCGTGGCCGAGGAGAGCTCGGACTACCACGTGACGCCCCTGGCCTGGGCGGCGGGCGTGGCGCTGCTGGCGCCGGCGATCCTGCTGCTGGCGGGGGTGCAGGTGACCGTGCCGGACATCACCGAGTTCGGCGGCTGGAGCGCCTCGCAGGTGGAGGACATCGGCGAGGCCAGCGTGACGGCGGCGCTGCTGGGCGCGCTGGTGCTGCAGGCGGTGCTGTTCCTGGCGACCGTGCTGATCGTGGCGATCAGGCCGGTGCGGCGGGCGTTGACCCCGCGCGGCTTCAAGCGGGACCGGGTTCGCCAGCGGGCCGAGGAGCAGTTCCTGTCGAAGAACCTGCACGCCACCCGCGAGCGGACCGGGGTGTTGATCTACGTCTCGGCGGCCGAGCACATGGCCGAGCTGATCGCCGACGAGGGAATCCACGCCGAGGTCCCGGACGACACCTGGGACAAGGCGATGGCGGCGCTGACCGATGGTCTGCGGCGCGGACAGGCGGCGGCGGGCTTCACCGCGGCGATCGGGCTGTGCGGCGAGGTGCTTTCCGCGAAGTTCCCCGCCCGCGACGGGGACAATCCCAACGAGCTGTCGGACTCGGTGGTGGTGCTGCCGCACGTCGGCTAGCTACGTCGTTCGACGCAGATTGCAGGGCTGACACGCCCCGGCGCTTTGCCACGCGCGGCCTGCGCGGTAGCATTGTTCCGGAAGCGGGAGACGACGGGCGATGGCCTATACCCTGAACGTGAACGGCAAGGCGCTGAGCGCCGACGTGGACGGCGACACGCCGCTGCTTTGGGTGCTGCGCGACACGCTGAACCTGGTGGGCACCAAGTACGGCTGCGGCGTCGCGGCGTGCGGGGCCTGCACGGTGCACATCGACGGCGAGCCGATGCGCTCGTGCCAGGTTCCGGTGGAGGCCGTCGGCAAGGGCAAGATCAGCACCATCGAGGGCATGGCGGCCAACGCCGTCGGCAAGAAGGTGCAGGCGGCCTGGACCGAACTGGACGTCGCGCAGTGCGGCTACTGCCAGGCTGGCCAGATCATGTCGGCCACGGCGCTGCTGACCAAGACGCCGAAGCCCACCGACGCCCAGATCGACGAGGCGATGAACGGCAACATCTGCCGCTGCGCCACCTACGTCCGCATCCGCGCCGCCATCAAGCGCGCCTCCGGCCAGAAGGAGGCCTGAGCCATGACCTTCCATGACCTGAAGGCCAACCGCCGCGAGATCCTGACCTCGGTCGGCGCCGGCGGCTTCACCCTGGCGTTCTCGATGGCCGGCAAGGCCGACGCCCAGGACGCGGCGCTGAAGCCGCTGAACGCCTACGTCACGGTCGCGCCGAACGGCAAGGTGACCATCCTCGCCAAGAGCCCCGACGTGGGCCAGGGCGTGAAGACCATGCTGCCCATGCTGATCGCCGAGGAGCTCGACGTGGCGTGGGAGGACGTCGTCATCGAGATGGCGCCCAACGATCCCAAGGTCTACGGCCGCCAGTTCGCCGGCGGCAGCATGGCCACGCCCATGCACTGGGACGACCTGCGCCGGGTTGGCGCGGTGGCGCGCGCCATGCTGGTGCAGGCGGCCGCGACGGCCTGGAACTGCGGTCCCGGCGACTGCGTGACCGAGCCGGGCAATGTGATCCACAAACCCTCGGGCAAGAAGCGGACCTATGGCTCGCTGGCGATGGCCTGCGCCAACGTCACGCCGCCCGACCCGAAGACCGTGGCGCTGAAAGACGCCAAGGACTACCGCATCGTCGGCAAGCCCAAGGCCCAGTACGACACCGCCAAGATCGTCACCGGCCAGCCGCTGTTCGGCATCGACCAGCGCCGGCCCGGAATGCTGTACGCCACCTTCATCAAGGCGCCGGTCTTCGGCGCCAAGGTGGCCAGCGCCGACCTGGAAGCCGCGAAGTCGGTGAAGGGCGTCAAGGCGGCCTTCATCGTGGCGGGCGCCGACGACGCCTTCGCCCCCGGCCCGGGCCAGATCGGCCAGGGGCTGATGCCGGGCGTGGCGGTGGTGGCCGACAGCTGGTGGGCGGCGCGCAAGGGCCGGGACAAGCTGAACGTGAAGTGGGCCGATCATCCGACCGGCGCCCAGTCCACGGCGGGGTACGCCGAGCAGGCCAAGGCGCTGAACGCCGGCAAGCCGCAGCGCAACGCCCGCAACGACGGCGACGTCGACGCGGCGCTGAAGGGCGCGGCGAAGACGGTCGAGGCGGCCTATGCCTATCCGTTCCTGAGCCATGCCAACCTCGAGCCGCAGAACTGCACGGCCGAGTTCAAGGACGGCAAGCTGGAGATCTGGGCGCCGACCCAGAACCCCGAGCCGGGTCGCCAGCTCTGCGCCAAGACCCTGGGCCTGAAGCCCGAGGACATCACCGTGAACATGGTCCGTGGCGGCGGCGGCTTCGGCCGGCGTCTCGCCAACGACTACATGGTCGAGGCCGCCTGGATCGCGCGCGAGGCCAAGGCGCCCGTGAAGCTGCTGTGGACGCGCGAAGACGACATGCAGCACGACCACTACCGTCCGGCCGGCTTCCACTTCTTCAAGGGCGGGGTCGACGCGCAGGGCAATGTGGTGGCGCTGCAGGACCACTTCGTGACCTTCGCCAGCGGCACGGGCCCGACGGCGCCCAGCGCCGGCATGTCGGCGGTCGAGTATCCGGCCCGCTTCGTGCCGAACGTGCGCTATGACGTCAGCACGATCCCGCTGGGCGTGCCGACCGGTCCGCTGCGGGCGCCGGGGTCCAACGCCCTGGCCTTCGTCTTCCAGTCGTTCATCGACGAACTGGCCCACGCGGCGAACGCCGACCCCCTGGCCTTCCAGATCAAGCTGCTGGGCGACAAGGACGCGGTGGGCGAGGCGCCGGCCGCCTATGGCGCCGGCCGGATGCGCGGCGTGCTGAAGGCCGTCGGCGAGATGTCGGGCTGGGCCAACCGCAAGAAGCTGCCCAAGGGCGAGGGCATGGGCGTGGCCTGCTACTACAGCCACCTGGGCTACTTCGCCGAGGTGGTGCACGCGGCGGTCTCGGCCGAGGGCGAGGTGAAGGTGAAGAAGGTCTGGGTGGCCGCCGACGTGGGCCGCCAGATCATCAACCCGCACGGGGCGCTGAACCAGGTGCAGGGCTCGGTCCTGGACGGCCTGTCCGAGGCGCTGCACCAGCAGATCACCATCGCGGGCGGCGCGGCCGAGCAGAGCAACTTCACCGACTATCCGCTGATGCGGATCGCGGAGGCCTGCCCGATCGAGGTCCAGTTCCTGAAGACGGACTTCAACCCGACCGGCCTGGGCGAGCCCGCCCTGCCGCCGGTGATCCCCGCCCTGACCAACGCGATCTTCGCGGCGACGGGCAAGCGGGTGCGCAGCCTGCCGATCACGCCGGACATGCTGAAGGCCTAGGACGGGCCTCTCCCCCTCTTCGCAGGGGGAGAGGACGTTTAGGCTCGACCTCCGCGCCGCCCGCTGCATGATGTCCCCAAACAAGTGTTTGAGGGGACGCCGGTGAAGACGCTTCTGATCGCCAACCGTGGCGAGATCGCCATGCGCATCGCGCGAACCGCGGCCGAGATGGGCATCGCGACCGTGGCGGTGTTCTCGGAGGACGACGCGGCCTCGCTGCACACGCGCAAGGCCGATCAGGCGGTGGCGCTGAAGGGCGCCGGACCGGCGGCCTATCTCGACATCGCGCAGATCGTGGCGGCGGCGAAGGCGGCGGGCGCCGACGCGGTGCATCCCGGCTATGGCTTCCTGGCCGAGAACGCCGCCTTCGCGCGGGCCTGCGCGGAGGCGGGTCTGGCGTTCGTCGGCCCCACGCCCGAGACCCTCGAACTTTTCGGCGACAAGGGCCGCGCACGGGCCTTGGCCCAGCAGGCCGGGGTTCCGGTACTGACCGGTACGGACGGGGCCACCAGCCTGGACGAAGCCAAGCGCTTCTTCGCCGCCAACGGACCGGTGATGGTCAAGGCGGTGGCGGGCGGCGGCGGACGCGGGATGCGGCCGGCCACCACCCTGGAAGAGCTGGAGGCGGCGTTCGAGCGCTGCGCATCCGAGGCCAAGGCGGCGTTCGGCAACGGCGAGCTGTACGTCGAACGCTTCCTGCCGCACGCCCGGCATATCGAGGTGCAGATCGTCGGCGACGGCGCGGCGGTGAGCCACCTCTGGGATCGTGAGTGCTCGCTGCAGCGCCAGCGGCAGAAGGTGGTGGAGATCGCCCCCGCCGACATGCTGCCGGCCAGCGTGCGCGAGCGGCTGCTGGGCTTCGGCGTCGCCCTCGGCCGGGCCGCCAGCTATCGCAGCCTGGGCACCATGGAGTTCCTGGTGGACGGCGACGAGGCCGTCTTCATCGAGGGCAACGCGCGGCTGCAGGTCGAGCATACGGTCACCGAGGAGGTCACCGGCCTGGACCTCGTGCGGATCCAGTTGCAGATCGCGGCGGGCCGCTCGCTGGCCGACCTGGCGCTGACCCAGGACAGCGTGCCTGCGCCGCGTGGTCATGCGGTGCAGGCGCGGGTGAACCTCGAGACCATGGCCGCCGACGGGTCGGCCGTGCCGGCGGGCGGGACCCTGAGCGTGTTCGAGCCGCCGTCGGGACCGGGCGTGCGGGTCGACGGCTTCGGCTACGCCGGCTATCGCACCAGCGCGCGCTTCGACAGCCTGCTGGCCAAGCTGATCGTCCATGCGGGCGCGGGCGGCCTGTCGCGGGCGGTGGCCAAGGCCTATCGCGCGCTGTCCGAGTTCCGCATCGAGGGCAGCCCGACCAACATCGCCTTCCTGCAGAACCTCCTGGCGCACCCGGCCGTGGCGGCGGGCGAGGTCCATACGCGCTTCATCGAACAGCACATGGCCGAGCTGGCCGGTGAGCCCGAGGCGCATCCGAAGCTCTATTTCGACGCCGCCGCCCGGGGCGAGGCGGGGCCGCGCCCCGAGCCGGCCGGGCCGGCCGGGACCACCCCGCTGCGCGCGCCCCTGCAGGGCACGGTCATCGGTCTCGCGGCTGGCGTGGGCGAGAGCGTGCGCAAGGGCCAGGCGCTGGTGATCCTGGAAGCCATGAAGATGGAGCACGTGATCGCAGCCCAGGCGGCCGGCGTGGTTCGCGCCCTGGCCGTGGAGACCGGCGAGACGGTGTTCGAAGGCCATCCCCTGGCCTTCATCGAGGCCGACGAGGCCGGCTCGGCGGTGGACGACGCCGAGGCGGCCATCGACCTGGACCACATCCGGCCCGACCTGGCCGAGGTGATCGAGCGCCACCGCATCACCCTGGACGCCGCGCGGCCCGACTCGGTGGCCCGCCGGCGCAAGACCGGCCAGCGGACGGCGCGGGAGAACCTGGACGACCTGTTCGATCCTGGCAGCTTCCAGGAGTACGGCGCCATGGCCATCGCCGCCCAGCGGCGGCGGCGCGAGCTGGCGGACCTGCAGGTGAACACCCCGGCCGACGGCATCGTCACGGGCGTGGGCGAGGTGAACCGCGAGCTGTTCGGCGAGGACGCCGCGCGCTGCGTGGGCCTGGCCTACGACTTCACCGTGCTGGCCGGCACCCAGGGGCACTTCAACCACAAGAAGACCGACCGGATCCTGGAATTCGCGGAGCACTGGAAGGCGCCGATCATCTGGTACACCGAGGGCGGCGGTGGGCGGCCCGGCGACGTGGACGGCGGCCAGCTCTCGGCCTCGTCGCTGGACACCACCAGCTTCACCACCTTCGCCCGGCTGTCGGGCCTGGCGCCGCGGATCTCCATCAACTCGGGCCGCTGCTTCGCGGGCAACGCCATCTTCTTCGGCTGCGCCGACGTCACCATCGCCACCCGCTACTCCAACATCGGGCTGGGCGGCCCGGCGATGATCGAGGGCGGCGGCCTGGGCGTCTTCACCCCGGACGAGATCGGGCCGTCGGACGTGATGTACGCCAACGGCGCCATCGACGTGCTGACCGAGGACGAGGCCGAGGCGACGGCGGCGGCCAAGCACATCCTGGGCATGTTCCAGGGGCCGGTGCGCCAGTGGGACTGCGAGGACCAGCGCCGCCTGCGCCACCTGATCCCCGAGAACCGGGTGCGGGCCTATGAGGTGCGCGAGGTGATCCGCACCCTGGCCGACACCGGCAGCTGGATCGAGCTGCGCGGCGGCTACGGCAAGGGGATCATCACCGGCTTCCTGCGGATCGAGGGGCGGCCCATGGGGGTGTTCGCCAACGACCCCCGCCACCTGGGCGGGGCGATCGACTCGGAGGGGGCCGAGAAGGCGGGGCGGTTCCTGCAACTCTGCGACGCCTTCGACGTGCCGGTGCTGTCGCTGTGCGACACGCCCGGGTTCATGGTCGGGCCGGCCAGCGAGACCACGGCGGCGGTGCGGCGCGGCTCGCGCCTGATGGTGACGGCGACCAGCCTGACCGTGCCGCTGTTCACGGTGGTGCTGCGCAAGGGCTACGGGCTGGGCGCCCAGGCGATGGCCGGCGGCGACTTCTCGGCCCCGGCCCTGATGATCGCCTGGCCGACCGCCGAGTTCGGGCCGATGGGCCTGGAGGGCGCCGTGCGCCTCGGCTACCGCAAGGAGCTGGAGGCCCAGCCCGACGAGGCGGCGAAGAAGGCCCTGTTCGAGAAGCTGGTCGGCCGGATGTACGAGACCGGCAAGGCGCTGTCGGTGGCCTCGGTGGTGGAGATCGACGCGGTGATCGACCCGGCCGAGACCCGCGCCTGGCTGGTGCGCGGCCTGAAGGCCAGCCCGGTCCCGCCCAAGGTTCACGGCAAGAAGCGGCCCTTCATCGACACCTGGTGAGCGCGCTGCCGTGAGGTCAGGGTTGCCAGCGGCGAGGGCTGAGGCAGGTTGAGGCCGCCACGCCGGGATGCGGCGGGCGAGGGAGACGACAGATGGCGAACCTGAAGCGCTGGGTGCTGCGCAACCGGCCGGCCGGCGAGATCAAGCCGGGCGACCTGGAGCTGGTGGAGGAGCCGATCCGCGACCTGGAGGACGGCGAGGTCCTGGTGCGGACGCTGTACCTGTCGCTGGACCCCACCAACCGCATCTGGATGAGCGACCAGGACCAGTACATGCCGCCGGTGCAGATCGGCGAGACCATGCGCGGCGGCTCACTGGGCGTGGTGGAGCGTTCGCGGTCCGACCGGTTCAAACAGGGCGACGTGGTCAACACCGGCCTGGGCGGCTGGAGCACGCACACCATCGCGAACGGCGCGTTCCTGATGCCGGCGCCGCAACTGCCCGGCGTGCCGTTGACCGCCTACATGAGCGTGCTGGGGGCCACGGGCCTGACGGCCTGGTACGGCATGTGCGACTTCGGCAAGCCGCAGGCCGGCGAGACGGTGGTGGTGTCGGCCGCGGCGGGCGCCGTGGGCTCGATCGCCGGCCAGATCGCCAAGCTGAAGGGCGCGCGGGTCATCGGCATCGCCGGCGGCAAGGCCAAGTGCGACTGGCTGACCGGAGAACTCGGGTTCGACGGGGCCATCGACTACAAGAGCGAGGATGTGGGCGCGGCGCTGGACCGCCTGTGCCCGAACGGCGTGGACGTGAATTTCGAGAACGTCGGCGGCGCGATCATGGACGCGGTGGTGGCGCGCATGAACAACTTCGGCCGCATGCCGCTGTGCGGGATGATCTCGACCTACAACGACGACAGCCGTCCTGCGGGGCCCAGCGACTTCGTGCGCATCCTGATGCACCGGCTGACCGTGCGCGGCTTCATCGTCACCGACTTCCTGCCCCGGGCAGGCGAGGCGATGGCCGAGCTGATCCCGTGGGTCGCCGAGGGCAAGCTGAAATGGAAGGTGCACGTGGACCAGGGCCTGGAGGGCGCGATGGACTCGCTGCAGCGCCTGTTCACCGGCAACCACGACGGCAAGCTGCTGATCCAGGTTTCGCCCGAGCCCTGACCGCGCCTCAGATCGGGTGACCTATTTGCGCGGCCAGGGAGCCTTTGGGCTCCTGCGCCGTTGTCCGACACTGTAGCTTCCACCATGCCCGTCGGAGCGCGATGTCGGTTTCGCAGGACCAGGCCAGATCGGCCCCGGACGTCGCGTTCGCGGTTGGCGACGGGCGGATGGCGCCTCGCGTCCGCGGCTTCGACTGGGGCGCCACGCCGCTGGGTCCTGCCGACGCCTGGCCTGACGAGCTGAAGGCGGCCGTCGGCCAGATCCTGGACTCGCGCTTTCCGGCGGCGATCGTCTGGGGGGAGGGGCTGACCACCATCTACAACGACGCGTTCCTGCCGATCCTGGGCCGCAAGCCCGAGGCCCTGGGGCGTTCGTTCGCTGACGTCTGGTCCGAAGTCTGGGACCAGATCGGGCCCATCGCGTCGCGGGCCTACGCCGGCGAGGCCACCTACATCGAGGACTTCCAACTCGAGATCGAGCGGTCGAACCGGCGGGAGCTGGCTTGGTTCACCTTCTGCTACAGCCCGCTCCGGCTGGCGGACGGCGCGGTCGCCGGCATGATGGATACGGTGGTGGAAACCACGGCCAGCGTGAAGGCCCGGCGCGAGCTGGAGGTGCTGAACAACGAGCTGCGACACCGGCTGAAGAACACTCTGACGACGGTCCAGTCGATCATCTGGCAGACCCTGCGCCGGCAAGGTGATCCGACGCTGCTGGATGCGCTGACCGAACGGATCGTGGCGCTGGGCGCGGCGCACGACGTCCTGTTCACCCAGGGCTGGACCGGCGCCCACGTCGAGGACGTGCTGGACGCGGCGCTGCAGGCCCTGGCCTCGCGGGATCGGATCGAACTGGACGGCCCGCGCGTGCCGGTCGGCGCGCGTGGCGCGGTGTCCCTGGCGCTGGTCACCCATGAACTGGCGACCAATGCGGTGAAGTACGGTGCGCTGTCCGGGGAGGCGGGGCGGGTGCGGCTGGGCTGGTCCTCGGACGGCGAGACGCTGAAGCTGACGTGGCGCGAGGCCGGCGGCCCGCCCGTGGCCGAGCCGGGCGCCCTCGGCTTTGGCTCGCGGCTCATCGACATGGGGCTCAGCGATCGCGGCGTGGTGCGGCGGCGCTATCCGGCCGGCGGGTTCGAGGCCGACCTCAGCGCCCCGCTCGCGGACCTGATGGGCGAGTAGTCGCGAATTCCGTTCCGGATTCTGACGCGACGTCACGGTTGCCGGGCGTCGGCAAGCGCGTACCGTCGCTGCCAACAAAGAAGCCGCACGGGGAGGAACCAGTGGCGGTCGTTGAAGGTATCGGCATTCCGTCGCAGGCGGAGGCGTCCACCCATGCCAGCGGGGCCAAGCCGCCCGGCGGCGTGAAGTTCTTCTACAGCATCGGGCAGGTGGTCGAGTCCGGCTATCTGGCGGTGAACGGCTTCATCTTCTTCTACTACACGGCGGTGCTGGGGCTTTCGGGCAGCCTGGTGGGCGCGGCGCTGGCGATCAGCCTGGTGCTGGACGCGATCGCCGACCCGTTGATCGGCTCATGGTCGGACAGCGTGCGCTCGCGCTTCGGGCGGCGGCTGCCGGTGATGCTGATCGGCGCGCCGCTGACCATGGTGACCATGGGCCTGCTGTTCGCGCCGCCCAGCGGGCTGACGGCCTTCACGCTGTTCCTGTGGCTGACGGTCACCAAGATGAGCGTCCGGGCCTTCGCCTCGATGTACAACATCCCCTACTTCGCCCTGGCCGGCGAGATGAGCGACGACTACGCCGAGCGGTCGCGGATCGTGGCGTGGCGGCTGCTGGCCGGCGTGCTGGCGACGGTGCTGATCAACGCCCTGGCCTATTCGGTGTTCTTCGCCGGCAACGGCGGGCTGCAGAAGCCCGAGAATTACCCGGCCTTCGGCTGGAGCATCGCCGCCATCGTGCTGGTCGGAGGGCTGCTGTGCTGCGCCGGGATCTGGCGGTTCGCCGCGCGCCTGCCGCAGCCGGCGCACAAGCCCGAGCCGATGGGCGCGCGGTTCCTGGGCGAGATGCTGGAGATCTTCCGCAACCGCTCGTTCCGGATCCTGTTCCTGTCGATGCTGTTGTTCACCAGCGCGGCCGGGCTGCACACGGCGCTGCAGGGCCACAACTACGTCTTCGTCTGGAAGCTGCAGCCCGAGAGCATCCAGTTCACCACCTACGCCTATCTGTTCGGGATCCTGGTGGGCATCCCGCTGACGCCGCTCCTGTTGCGCGGGATGGAGAAGAAGGCGGTTGTGGGCCTGGGCTTCCTGATGGTGATCGGGGGCTGGGTGCTGTTGCCGGGCCTCCGGGCCGCGGGGATCGTCACCCTGACCGGCGACGCCAGCCTGCCCTGGCTGTGCCTGACCACGTTCGTGGTGGGCGTGGGCTCGGGGCTGATCTTCATCGCCTATCCCTCGATGATGGCCGACGCGGCGGACGAGCACGAGTACATCCACGGCGCGCGGCGCGAGGGGCTCTACTTCTCGGGCCTCGGCTTCGCGGGCAAGGCGGCCGCGGGCGTCGGCAGCCTGGTCGGCGGGTTCGCGCTGGACTTCATGCATTTCCCCAAGGACCTCGGCCGCCAGGTGGGCGCGGCCGTGCCCGAGGACATCCTGCGCAGCCTGGTGATCGGCTGGGGCCCGCTGCCGGCGATGCTGTGCGTGATCGGCGGCCTGGTCTTCGCCCCCTACGCCATCAACCGCGCCCGCCAGGCCGAGATCGTGGCCGCGCTGAAGATCAAGCGCGCGACGGAGGGGACGAGCGGCGGCTAGGCCCGGGCGGCCCGCCGGCGCCGAACGACCGCGCCGGCGGCGCCGAAGCCCATGATCATCAGCGCCCAGGCGCCCGGCTCGGGCACGGCGGCGACCGGAGCGTGCGGCAGGGCCGCGCGCGCGGAATGGCTGGGCCCTCGGGCGTCGAGCGCGCCCTCCGCCACCAGCACCGATCCGTACCGGCCGAAGTTGTAGAGCTCGTACTTGAACAGGTTCCGTTCCGAACAGCAGTCGCCGCGCCCGTAGATGACGATGTCGCTGATGTCGAAGGCGCCGGTGAACTTGACCTCGAGGTACTCGGTCGGGCCCGCGCCGTCGCTGTGGTAGATGTCGGGATAGTTGGTGCTGACCACGCCATCGGTCGCGTAGGCCGGAACCGCCGACCCGTAGTAGCCCGAGCCGGACACCGTGGCCCCGCCACTGGCCAGGGCGATGTTCACGCCGCCGGCGAAGACCTGTAGCTCGCCGATCTGGAGCCAGTCGCCGCCGGGCTTGCCGCTCTTGATCTTGATCGAGGTGGCGACGACCGCGCCCGCCGGACCGCCGAGGCCCAAGGCCAGGACCGCCGCGATCGCGCCGCAGGCCCGCTTCAACATCACCGACTTCATACTGGTACGCCCCCGTTACTGACCGAGGCCGTAGAACCTGGGCGGCGGGCGGTCACCCCTACTAAACAGTAGGGGCGCTCAGTGCGGGACGTAGCTGCGCAGCACGTCGTCGATGATCCGTTCCAGCTGTTCGATGGTGCCGCACTGCTTGGCCACGTGGCAGAAGCGGGCGTAGCGGTTCATGACGCTGTCGCCCTGGCCCCAGTAGCTCTCGGGTTCGGGGTTGAGCCAGATGACCGAGCGGGCGCGGTCGTGGATCTGCTTCATGATGTCGAGGCGCGGGTCGGCGAAGTTGGAGCGCCCGTCGCCCAGGAAGATCACCGTGGTGCGGCGGTCCAGGCTGTCCAGGTGCTGTTCGGCGAAGTCCTGCAGCGAGCGGCCGTAGTCGGTCTGCTGGAAGCCGATTTCCTGCAGCACCTTGAAGATCGCCTGCTCGACGCCGTGGTCGTCGAGGATGTCGTTCACGCTGATCATCCGGCCCGAGAAGGCGAAGGCCTCCATGCGGTCGACCACCTCGTTCAGGGAGTAGAGGAAGGTCAGCAGGAACTGGGCGGCGGCGGCCACCGACTTGGACACGTCGCAGATCGCCACGATCGACGGCTTGTCGATCTTCTTGACCTTGAACTCGATGTCGAAGGGCACGCCGCCGTAGCCCAGCGACTTGCGCAGGGTCTTGCGGACGTCGAGGTGGCCCTTGTTCGCCACGTGGCGGCGGCGCGAATATTTGGCGGCCAGCCGCTTGGCCATCTTGCGCACCAGCCCCTGCATGAGCTGGTAGTCGACGGGATCGACGCCACCGTCGGCGTTGAGCTGCTTCCTGGCCAGCCGCTCCTCGCGCAGGGCCTGGGCCGAGCCGGCGGCATAGAGCTCGTGCTGGCGGGCGACGTATTGCTGGGCCTGTTCGAACAGGTTGCGGCGCGCGCCCTCCAGCCGGTCGGCGAGGCCCTCGCCGGTCCCGTCGGGCATGCGGCGGGCGTTGGCGATGATCCGCTCGATGTCCTCCAGGCCCATCTCCTCCAGCAGGCGTCGCGTCATGCGGCTGCGCTGGGTGGTGAGGCGGATCTCGGCGACCCCGGCCCGGCGCGCGGCCTCCTCCATCGCCTGTTGCACCTGGTTGGCGTCGCCCTCCAGCACCGCCTTGGCGAGGGCGCTGTCGGCGACCTGCGCCTTGTCCTCCTCGGAGAGCTCCTGGCGTCCTTCCTCGGGCGGCGGCTGGAGCTGGACGGCGTCGCGCGCGAAGAAGGTGTCGAAGACCTCGTCGAAGCGACCGACCTCCTCCTCCGACTTCGCCAGCACCGAGCACAGGCCGTCCTTGAAGAGGGTGCGGTCGCCATAGCCGGTGAGCGCCACGGCCCGCGCGGCGTCGATCGCCTCGGCGGGCGAGACGCGCACGTCGGCGGCGCGCAGGGCGCGGAAGAACTCCTCGAGGGTGTGCTGCATCACCGCGCGATCACCGGCGGTGCAGCAGCTCGACCACCTGGGGCTCCACGGCGGCGATGTCCTGCTCGAACTTGAGGATCACGTTCAGGGTGTCGCGCACCATGTCGGCGCCCAGGCTGTCGGCGTGCAGCAGGACGAGGGCGCGGGCCCAGTCCACCGTCTCCGAGATCGACGGCGACTTGCGCAGGTCGAGCGTGCGGAGCGTCTGGACGAAGTTCACCAGCTCGCGGGTCAGCTTGGCCTCGATGCCGGGCACGCGGCTGGCGACGATCTTCTCCTCCAGCGCCGCCTCGGGCAGGGGGATGTGCAGGTGCAGGCAGCGGCGCTTCAGGGCGTCGCCCAGGTCCCGCACGTTGTTGGACGTCAGGAAGACGATCGGCGGGGTCTTGGCCTGCAAGACGCCCAGTTCGGGCACCGAGACCTGGTAGGCCGAGAGCACCTCGAGCAGGAAGGCCTCGAAAGCCTCGTCCGACTTGTCGATCTCGTCGATCAGCAGCACGCAGCCGTCGTCCTCCTTCAGGGCGCGCATCAGCGGGCGCGGTTCCAGGAAGGGCTCGGAGTAGAAGAGATCGCCCATGCCGTGCAGGCGGACCATCGCCTCGTCCATGTCGGCGGCGTCGGACAGGGCCTCGCCCATCCGGTCCTTGAGGATCTGGGTGTAGAGGAGCTGCTTGCCGTACTTCCACTCGTACAGCGCCTTGGACTCGTCGAGGCCCTCGTAGCACTGCATCCGGATCAGGGGCAGGCCCAGCAGCTTGGCGGTGGAGAGGGCCAGTTCGGTCTTGCCGACGCCGGCCGAGCCTTCGACCAGGATCGGCTTCTCCAACTTCACCGACATGTAGAGGGCGGTGGCGATACGGCGAGAGGCGATGTAGCCGACGCCGGCCAGGCCCTCGATCAGGGCTTCGACGGACACCATGGGATCGGCCGGCGCATTCGCCGCCGTCTGGGAAATGGTCAAAGTCTCGGGCTTTCGAAATCGAACGATGAAAGCCGGATTGTGACCCGCGGGCGGGCCGCGTGCAAACAGGTGTTTGAGTTTTCGGTCGGGGATGCCCCACCGCCCCCTTCACTGCTTCGTGGCCCCCTCCCCCGCTGGCGGGGGAGGGGGCCGAAGGAGGGCGCTGCTCCGCTCAGACGTCGAAGGTGACGCCCTGGGCCAGCGGCAGGGTCTTGCCGTAGTTCAGGGTGTTGGTGGCGCGGCGCATGTAGGCCTTCCAGCTGTCGGAGCCGGCCTCGCGGCCCCCGCCGGTTTCCTTCTCGCCGCCGAACGCGCCGCCGATCTCGGCGCCCGAGGGGCCGATGTTGACGTTGGCGATGCCGCAGTCCGAGCCGCGCGCCGAGATGAACGTCTCGGCTTCGCGCATGTCGTTGGTGAAGATCGACGACGACAGGCCCTGGGGCACGTCGTTCTGCAGGGCGATGGCCTCGCCCAGCTCGCGGTACTTCATGACGTAGAGGATCGGGGCGAAGGTCTCGCGCTTCACGACGTCGGCCTGCGACGCGATCTCGACGAGGGCCGGGCGGGCGTAGAAGGCCTCGCCCATCTCGACCCGGTCGCCGCCGGTGACGGCGCCGCCGGCCGCCTTGGCGTCGGCGAGGGCCTTCTGCATCAGGTCGAAGCCCTGGGCGTCGATCAGCGGGCCGACCAGCGTGCCGGTCTCGCGCGGGTCGCCCACCTTCACCGAGCCATAGGCCGCCTTCAGGCGCGGGACGAAGGCGTCGTAGACGCTCTCGTGCACGAACAGGCGGCGCAGGGTGGTGCAGCGCTGGCCGGCGGTGCCCATGGCCGCGAAGGCGACGCCGCGGATGGCCAGGTCGAGGTCGGCGGTGGGGGCGATGATCGCCGCGTTGTTGCCGCCCAGTTCCAGCAGGGCGCGGGCGAAGCGCTGGGCCAGGCGCGGGCCGACGGCGCGGCCCATGGCCGTGGAGCCGGTGGCGCTGACCAGCGGCACCTTCGGGTGGTCGACCAGGGCCTCGCCGACCTCGCGGGCGCCGATGACCACCGACGACAGGCCGGCGGGAACGTCGCCGAACTTCGCGGCGGCGCGCTCGAACAGCGCCTGGACGGCGAGGGCGGTGAGCGGGGTCTTCTCGGACGGCTTCCACACGCAGGCGTCGCCGCAGACAAAGGCCAGCGCCGAGTTCCACGACCAGACGGCGACGGGGAAGTTGAAGGCCGAGATGATGCCGACGACGCCGAGCGGGTGCCAGGTCTCCATCATCCGGTGGTCCGGACGCTCGGTGGCCAGGGTCAGGCCGAACAGCTGGCGGGACAGGCCGACCGCATAGTCGCAGATGTCGATCATCTCCTGGACCTCGCCGAGGGCCTCGGAAGTGACCTTGCCGGCCTCCAGGGTGACGAGGGCGCCCAGGTCGGCCTTGGCCGCGCGCAGCTCCTCGCCGAACAGGCGGACCAGCTCGCCCCGGCGCGGGGCCGGCACGTTGCGCCAGGCTAGGAAGGCGCCGTGGGCCGCCTCGATGGCGGCGTTCACCTGGGCGACCGAGGCGTCATGGACGTGGGCCATGACCTCGCCGGTCACCGGCGAGCGGACGGGGCGGGCGCCGCCGGTCCAGAGGGCCTCTGCCACGCCCAGGCGGCCGAGGACGGCGGTGGCTTCCGCCGCGGCGGAGGTGATCTTGGCTTGGACGGTCATGGTTGGCCCTTGGGCTTATTCGGCGGCGGCGCGAAGGGACGCCTCTTCCGGTGCGTAATACCGCCCGAACCGGTTCGACAGGAAGGCGGGAAGCGGAATGTCTTCCTGACGGATGAAGCCGGTCTGCGGCAGGTGGCCGTCGGCCAGCATATCGAGCACGGCGCAGATCGCGCCGGCGGTGGTGATCTGGATGGCGCTCTTCACCTCGCCGCCCACGGGCTGGGCGTAGACCTTGTTGACGTAGGTCTCCTGCATCAGCCGGCCTTCCTTCATCCCCGAGACGGTGACGAAGACGATGACCACGTCCTGCATGGTGGCGGGGACGGAGTTCTCCAGGATGTCCTTCAGGACGTCCCGGCGGTTGCGCAGATTCAGGTCGTTGAGCAGCGCCTTCATGATCGCCGCGTGGCCCGGATAGCGGATGGTCTTGTAGTTCAGGTTCCGCACCTGACCGTCGAGGGTGAGGCACAGTGTGCCCAGGCCGCCCGAGGTGTTGAACGCTTCATAGGTGACGCCGTCGAGGGCGAACTCCTCGCACTCCTCCATCGCCGGCGTCTCGCGCAGCTTGCCGTTCACGATGGCCTCGCACGGCTCGCAGTACTCGTTGATCACGCCATCGGTGGACCAGGTGAGATTGTAGTTCAGGGCGTTCGACGGATAGCGCGGCAGGGCGCCGACCCGCAGGCGCACGTCGTGCAACTGATCGAAGTGCTTGATCAGGTCCCACGCGGCGATGGTGATGAAACCGGGGGCCAGGCCGCACTGGGGAATGAAGGCGGTCTTGGAGTCGGCGGCCAGTTCGCGCACGATCCGGCTGGAGGCGACGTCCTCGGTCAGGTCCAGGTAGTGGGCGCCGGCGGCCTTGGCGGCGCGGGCGACGACGGTGGTCAGGTGGAAGGGCGCGCAGTTCACGACCGCGAAGCAGCCGGCCAGGCGGCGGCCCAGGGCCTCGGCATCGTCGATGGCCAAGGCGGCGGTGGTCACGTGCTGGCGGCCGACGAAATGGGCCAGGGCGCCCGCGGCCTGGTCGATCAGCACGACCTCGTAGTCGCCCGCGCCGACCAGCAGGTCGACGACGGTGGATCCGATCTTGCCTGCGCCGACGACGGCGACCTTGCGCATCATTTGAGCTTCCTCCGCTGCGCGACCAGATTCGGGGGCACCGGCGCCGCTTTCAACTGGCGCTTGGTCGGATCGCGCGGCTAATCTGGGCAGATCGACTAGCCAATTGGACAATCCGCCGATGGACGACCTGGACGAGCACCTGCTGAGCCGACTTCGGGAGAACGCGCGGGCGCCGGTGGCCGAGCTGGCGCGGGCCCTGGGCCTGTCGCGCACCACGGTGCAGAGCCGGCTGGCGCGGCTGGAACGCAACGGAGTGATCGCCGGCTACGCCGTGAAGCTGTCGCCGTCGTACGAGGCGGGACGGGTGCAGGCCTTCATCATGCTGACGGTGGAGCCGAAACAGGCGGCGGCGGTGACCTCGGCGCTGAAGCGGCTGGCCGGCGTGCGCTGCCTGCAGTCGGTGAGCGGCCCCTTCGACATGATCGCCACCGTCGAGGCGGGCGGGGTCGCCGAGATGGACGGCATCATCGACGAGATCGGCGCCATCAAGGGCGTGGAGCGGACCAACACCTCGCTGGTGCTGTCGACCAAGTTCGACCGGTAGCGGCGAGGGCCCCTCGGGGCCGGTCAGAACGCGACGGAGGCCCCCTTCCAGAAGCCTCGGCGACACCTCCCTCAGCCCCTCCCTCTGCGGGGGAGAACCCAGTCGCGCGCCACCAGCGACACAACGCCCGATCGCAGATCGCGGTTACGTCATCTAAATCAAAAAGTTTCAAGAATGCCGGGCACTTGGGACTTTCGACCCCACCATGATGTCACTCTCGCGCAGGTTCCTGGTCAGCATCGGACTGATGTCGCTGATCCTGACCCTGCTGACCACCTTCGGCAGCTTCCTGGTCTTCCAGCGCGATCTGTCGCGCCGGCAGGTGGCCTATCTGCAGGACTATGTGCGCGAGCGGACCAGCAATGTGGACCGCCGTTTCTCGAACCTGAACGCCCTGCACCAGGCGGCGGGGGAGGAACTGGCGCGGCGGATGGGCCAGCTGTCCGACGCCGAGGTCGACCGGCTGTCCGACGCCTATTTCCCGAAGCGCCCCGACGGCACGCGCCGCAGCCGTGACATCTGGTTCGACGGCGCCCGGTCTGGCGGCGGCTACGTCTACGGCATGGGCGCGCTGATCACCGACCCGGAGCGGCTGACCCGCGACGAGAAGCGGGCGCTGGCGGCGGCCTTCGAACTGGTGGCCAGCT
This sequence comes from Pseudomonadota bacterium, assembly GCA_040752615.1. GTDB lineage: Bacteria > Pseudomonadota > Alphaproteobacteria > Caulobacterales > Caulobacteraceae > Phenylobacterium. The sequence continues at coordinate 17,820 of JBFMGV010000052.1, forward strand.
TCGGCCAGGCGGCGCAGCGGGACTATGACAACTTCTACTTCTTCAACCCGCCGAACACCCGGCTGGTGATCTTCGGGCCGAAGCGGCCCGACAAGCTGATGTTCTATCGCCACGAGGCGCCGGCCGATCTCGACATCTCCAAGGAGGAGATGTCGTCGCTGACCCTGCCGGCCAACAATCCGCGCCGTCTCACCCGCTGCACCAGCCTGCAGCGGCTGATCCAGGACAAGGTCGGCGAGCGACTGGCCACGGGCTGCCTGACGCCGGCCTATGTGCGCGGGCGCTATGTGGGGGCGTTCGGCTCGTCGATCGAGCTGACCGGCTTCCTGGACAGCGCGGTGAAGACGACCCTACCCGGCGCCACCAGCCTGGTGGTCACGGGGCGCGGCGAGCTGATCTCGTACCCCGGTTTCCGCACGCCCGGTCAGGCGAAGGAGAGCGTGCTGGCCGACTACGAGAAACGCCTGGGCCTGAAGGCGCTGACCGCCGCCATCGCCGGCGACGGCCGCGAGAGCGGGGTGATCGACAGCCCGGACGGCCAGCAGGTCGTCGCCTATGGCCGCCTGCACGGGCCGGACTGGTATCTTCTGCTGACCTATCCCAAGGCCTCGATCGCCGCATCGGCTGCGCGATCGGCCTCCTGGATCCTGGTGCTGGGCGCCTTCGCGGCGGCGGCGCAGACGATCCTGCTGGTCTTCCTGGCGCGCCGGACCATCACCTTCCCGCTGCAACGGCTGGCGGCCTCGTGCGAGCCGGCGGCCTATGGCGCGGCCGCGCGGCCCGACGTGAGCGCCGAGGCGCGGCGGCCGGACGAGATCGGCGTGCTGGCCCGGGCCCTGCGCGCCGAGCGTGACAAGACCGTCGAGGTCATGGCCTCGCTGGAGGACCGGGTGGCCGAGCGCACCGCCCAGCTGGAGCGCGCCAACGCCGAGAAGTCGCGGTTCCTGGCCAACATGAGCCATGAGCTGCGCACGCCCCTGAACGGGGTGATCGCCATTTCCGAGACGCTGTCGCGGCAGCAGGAGACGCCGAAGGGCAAGGAGCTGGCCGAGCTGATCGTCTCGTCCGGCCGCCTGCTGGAGCGGGTGCTCACCGACATCCTGGATTTCTCGAAGATCGAGGCGGGCGAGATCGAGCTGGCGCGGGACGAGTTCGACATGGCGACCCTGGTCGGCCGGATCGCCGAGCTGCACCGCGCCTCGGCGGAGGCCAAGGGCCTGGCGTTCGGCTGGAGCGTGGCGCCCGAGGCCGACCACCGTTTCGCCGGCGACACGGTGCGCCTGACCCAGGTGCTGTCCAACCTGCTGTCGAACGCCGTGAAGTTCACCGAGGCCGGCGAGGTGCGGCTGAGCGTCGAACTGGCGGGGGACGAGGTGCGCTTCGAGGTTCGCGACACCGGGATCGGCTTCGACGAGGAGGTGCGCCAGCGCCTGTTCCGCCGGTTCGAGCAGGCCGACGACTCGATCCGCCGGCGGTTCGGCGGGACGGGCCTGGGGCTGGCGATCAGCCGCTCGCTGGCGGAGCTGATGGGCGGCCGGGTGGAAGTGCGCTCGACGCCGGGCGCGGGCTCGACGTTCGTCGTGACGGCGCCGCTGGAGTCCGTGAGCGGCGAGGCGATGGCCGACGAGGACGACGGCGTCGAGGCCTTCGACATCTCGGGCGCTCGAGTCCTGCTGGCCGAGGACCACCCGACGAACCAGAAGGTGGTGCAGCTGGTGCTGGACTCGGTGGGGATCGAGCCGGTGATCGTGGAAAACGGCGCCCTGGCGCTGGCGGCGCTGGAGGCCGGGCCGTTCGACGTGGTGCTGATGGACATGCAGATGCCGGAGCTGGACGGGCTGTCGGCCACGGCGCAGCTGCGGGCGCGGGAGCTGGCCGAGGGCCTGCCGCGCACGCCGGTGATCATGCTGACCGCAAACGCCCTGGACGAGCATGTGCGGGCGAGCCACGAGGCGGGCGCAGACGCGCACCTGGCCAAGCCGATCCGAGCGGACGCGCTGATCGAGGCGATCATCCACGCGATGGCGGCGCGGGCCGCCGCCGAGGAGGCCGCCGCCTAGCGTGGGCGCAGGTAGATCGGATTGCCGATCAGCAGGGGCTTGCCGTCGGGCGCGCGGATCTCGGCGCGAAGCCAGCCGGGCTTGCCGTCGGACTTCATACGCCAGATCCCCAGGGCCGCCGACGGGCTGAGGCGCGCGGCGGCGGGGCCGACGAACACCACCTGACCCATCGCGCCGCGCACGTCGACGACCACCTCCACCGCGGCGCCGGCGGGCGCGACCAGGACATCGCCCATGCCGGCCTTCGCGCCGCGCGCGCTGGCCGTCATCTCCAACGCGGCGTCGCGCGTGCCGCGGACGTCGATGAAGACATGGCCGGCGCGGATACCGGCGAGGAGGGCGTACTGCGACAGGTCGTCGGCGAGGACCACGGTGGTCGGCGCGCCGACGCCGCGTTCGCCCATGAGCGTGGCGTCATGATTGTCTGAGCCGGCGACGCCGGTGATCCGGTGGCCGGCGTTCAGCTGGGCGTCCCAGAAGGCGAGGCCGGTGAGCGGACCCGAGGTGGCCGTGCCGTTGATCACCTCGATCGCCGGCACGCGCGCGAAATCGGTCCGGGCTGTCCAGCCGCAGCCCATGCAGAGCTCGCCCGAGGGCAGGCCGGGGTGGTTGATCGAGAAGACGCCGCCCAGCCGCTCGACCTGGTCCAGGATGGCGCCCAGGTCCGGCGCGCGCGGGCCGCCCAGCTGGAAGTCGAGCGGCGCGGTGACGCCCCAGACGTTGGCGTGGCCCTTGAAGGTGGTGATCTCGCGCCCCGGGATCAGCAACAGGTCGCCGTAGTAGGGCTGCATCTCGGCCAGGTCGTCGTGGTGGGCGGTGGTGTTGTGCTCTGTCACCGCCACGAAATCGAGGCCGCGCCCGGCGGCGGCTTCCAGCGTCTTGAACAGCGGGCAAGGGACGCGCGCCCCGGTGCGGCCGGCGCATGAGCCGTCGGAGTGGCCGGTGTGCAGGTGCAGGTCGCCGCGGTACCAGGCCGCGCCGGTCTTCAGCGGCGAGTCCGCGAAGCCGTGGAAGCTCGGGTCGGGGTCGACGGTGATCTTCGCGGTGTACTCGGCGCGGGCGTCCTTGCGCAGGTTCGGCACGCCCAGGATCAGCTTCCATTCGCCGGCCGGCAGCGGGCCGGACAGGTACGAGGGCGTGGCCCAGGTCTCGGTGACGGTGAACCTGGCCTTGTTGCCGCCGCTCCAGCCCCGGAACCGCTGGGGATCGCGCAGGCCGAGGTCGATCACCGACTTCTCCGCCTTGCCGGTGTAGGCGAACTCGACGGTCACCGAGGCGGTCCCGGCCGGAACCTGGAACGGGACCTCGCGATAGGTCTCATGGTCGGCGCCGGTCATGACGCCGGTGAGCGTCAGGGTCTCGGCGGCGGCGGGCGTGGAGAAGATCAGAGCGCACAGGAGAGCCAGCGAGAGGCGCAAGGCCCTGCCGCCCTCTCCACCACTTCGTGGTCCCCCTCCCCCGTGAACGGGGGAGGTCTTGCGGAGCGGCCATCCTGCGAACCTCCCCCGCCTGGCGGGGGAGGGGGACCCGAAGGCGGGAGGGGGCGGTGACGCTTCAGCGATGGTCGACATGGTCTGCTGATGCGTCATGGGGCTGTCCGTGGCTACCAGCGATACAGGATCGCGGCGCGGAACGTGCGGCCGAGTTCGGGGCGGGCCAGGTAGTACTGGGCGTTCGCCTCGCCCGAGATGAACTGGCCGGCGCGGGGGTTGCCCTCGGTGAGGCCGATCTCGTTCGTCAGGTTGGTGGCGTAGCCGTGGACGGTGATGTTGTCGGTCACGTTGAAGCGCACCTGGGCGTTCAGCAGGAAGTAGTCCGGGATCACCGTCAGGTTGGCGAGGTCCGAGAAGCGCTTTCCGAAGTACTGCAGGTCGGCCTCGGCGCGCAGGCGGCCGTCCAGCAGGTTGATCCCCGGCGTGGCGCGCAGGCTGACCTTCGGCGCGCGCACCTGCTGGTGGCCGTCGAAGTCGAACTTGCGCAGGCAGTTGGCGCCGGCGGTGAAGGTGTCGCTGGGCAGCGGGCAGGCGCCGCCGACCTTGGCCACCGACTGGTTGAAGATCAGGTCCTTGACCTCGGAGTTCTGCACCGTGGCGGCGAACTGGATGTCGAACATCTGGACCGGGCGGAACACGGTCTCCAGTTCGAAGCCATAGGCCTGACTGGCGCCGAACTGGGTGCTGGAGATGTAGGCGTTGGTGGCCTGGTCGTAGCGGGTTTCAGAGAAGCTCTGGCTGTCGAACTTCGAATAGAAGCCGGTCAGGTAGGCGCTGATCTTCTCGCGCTGGATCTTGATGCCCGCCTCGGCCAGGTCGAACTTCTGGGTGCGCGGCGCCGTGTTGGTCGGGTTGGTGATGAAGTCGCCCAGCGACGGCAGGCGGAAGGCGCGGGTGTAGCGGGCATAGGCGCCGACGTCCGGCTGGAACTGGTAGTTCACCGCCGCCGTGGCCGACCAGCCGTCGAAGTTGCGATCGAGGGCGTCGAACACGCCCGTTCCGCTGATGGCCTGATCATCCGCGAAGGTCGGCGACTGGCCGAGGTTGATGGTCGCGCTGCGCTCGTTGCGGCCGGTGAGGTCGATCTTCTCCCAGCGGGCGCCCAGGTCGATGCGCAGTTGGTCGGTCACCTGCCACTCGTCGGCGACGTAGAGGGCGTAGGTCTCGGACTGGCCCCGGGCGTTGTTGAACTGGGTGCCGTACCGCGAGAAGCCGTTCTCGGTGAAGTTGGCAACCACCTGGCCGGCGGCGTTCAGGCCCTGCAGGTTCAGCAGGCGGGCGTTGTCCCGGATGTCGATCAGCACGGCCGAGCCCTGCTGGTAGAACACCTCCTTGGCCTTGGCGTAGTAGACGCCGGCGGTGAAGTCGTGGGTCTGGCCGCCCACCTCGAACTTCCGCTGGACGCGGAAGTCGTCGATCCATTCCTCGAGCGAGATGTCCTGCTGGCGGATGAAGGCGTCCATCACCAGGCCGTTGCCGTTGGCGGCGGGGGTGAAGGCCGTGCCGTCGAGATAGGTCAGTCGGCCCGACACCACGCCCAGCGCGGCGCCGCGCGCCACGTCCTGGGCGATGCGGGCGGTCCCGGTCACCGGAGTGTTCGGGAAGAGGGCGGCGCGGGTGAAGACCGTGTCGTGGTAGCGGAAGCCGTTCGAGACGGTCCAGCCGGCGAAGTCCACATGGGCCTTCAGCGTGTACTGCATGATGTCGACGTCGGACCCGCGGGTCTGGTCGAAGTCCTTGGGCCCGCGGCTGGTGCGCTGGACGAGGTGGGCGGTGTCCGGGCCGGCGAGGGTGCCGAACTTGGCGTTGAACCCGGGCAGGTCGGTGGGATCGCCGCCGGCGTCGTTGGTGAGCGGGATGCCCAGGTAGAAGATCGACTTGTCGTCCACGCGCTTCACGTCGAAGTCGAAGCCGCCGAACGAGAAGTCGCGACCGATCGAGGCGCGGAACTGGCCGCCCTTGTTGGCGGTCCAGCCCGGATCACGCACCCCGTCGTCCTGGCGATAGAAGCCGCCCAGGCCGACGCGGAAGCCGGCGATCGGGCCGCCCACCCAGGCATCCCCGCGATAGAGGCCATAGTCGCCGACCTCGGCCTTGGCGACGCCCTGGAAGGTGTCCGAGCCCTTGCGGCTGATGAAGTTCACGACGCCCGCCGGGGCGTAGGAGGCGAAGATCGAGGAGGGGCCGCCGCGCACGACTTCCACACGGTTGATCGTCTCGTCCATGCGGAACGAGAAGTCCGAGTTCAGGAAGCCCAGGCCGCCGTCGTGCTGGATCGGCAGCCCGTCTTCCTGCAGGCCGACCGCCGCGTAGCCCTCGATCGGGATGCCGCGCGCGCGGATGTTGGCGCCGCCGACGCCGCCCGAGGCCTCGACCCAGAAGCCCGGCACGTTCTTCAGCACCTCGGCCACGCTGGGCGAGGCCTGCATGCGCAGCTTTTCCTCGGTCACCGCGGTGATGGCGTAGGACGCCTCGACCTTGCGCTGGGCCTCTGATCCGGCGCGTCCGGTGACCACCAGCTCCTCGATGGTGTCGTCCGTCGTCTCGGCGGCATGGGCGAACGGCGCGAGGGCCAGGGCGGCCGTCGACGCGGCGGCGAGCAGAGCGAGCTTCATGGGAATCCCCCGGGGAATCGAGAACTGGGGGCGCCTCTACGCGTGGGGCTTATCGGTTGGGCGACGGCGGCGTGTCAGTTTTGCTGCGATGCGGCGAAGTCACACCGGCCGGACGGGTCAGCCCGGCCAATCGCCAATTGGTGTTGCACAGCTCTAATTGATGTAATACATACTTACATCATGAGTGGTAAGCGCACATACAATTCCGCCCTGCGCCAGGAACAGGCCGACGCGACCCGGGAGCGCATCCTGGAGGCGATGGCCGCGATCTACCAGGAGGAAGGCCGGATCGAGGCCGCGACCACCCGGGCCGTGGCGGCGCGGGCCGGCGTGCGCGAGGTGACGGTCTATCGCCACTTCCCGAGCCGCGAAGTGCTGCTGCAAGGGCTGTGGGCCTGGCTGAACCGCCGCAACGGCGTGACGGTCGGCATGCCCGAGACGGCCGACGAGATCGCCCTGAAGGTCGGCCCGCTCTACCAGACCTTCGACGCCGCGCCGGCCCACATCCTGGCCAGCGTGCGCACCGACGAGGGATTGAAGATCCGCTCCAGCCTGAACGAGGAGCGCTCGGCGATCTTCCTCAAGCTGGTGGCCGACGCCGCGCCGGCGCTGGACGAGGGCGAGCGGATCAAGGCCGCGGCGCTGCTGCAACTTCTCTACTCCGCCTATCCCTGGGTTTCGTTCCGCGAGCAGTGGGACCTCACCGGCGAGCCCGCCGCCGAGGTCTCGGCCTGGGCGGTCGAGGTGATCCTCGCCGAACTGCGCCGCCGCGGCGCCAGGCCCCTTCGCCCCGAACAGACCACCCTCGCCAAGGACGCCGCGCAGTGATCGCCCACGTCTCCATTCCCGCCGCCGACCCGAGGTCGGCCGCCGAGGTGATCGGCCGGATCATCGACGGTGTCGTCATGCCGTTCCCCGTGGTGGAGGGCGCCTGGGTGGCCATCGCCCGCGACGGCTCCGGCTGGGGCGTCGAGGTGCTGCCGGCCGCCGCGGTCCATCACCAGGGCGAGGGCGAGCCCGACCCCGGCCACAGCGCCGCCGGCCCGTTCGTGATGCCCTGGGAGACCCAGATCCGCGCCGATGGCGACACGGCCAGCCTCAGCGGCTTCCACGTGGCGATCACCAGCCGGCTGTCGGCGGAGGAGATCGTCGACCTCGGTCGCGAGCAGGGCTGGCGCGCCGTGCCCTGTGATCGTGGCGGGGTGTTCGACCTTGTCGAGCTGTGGGTGGACAACCGGCACCTGATCGAGGTGCTGCCCCCCGGCGGCACGCGCCGCTACCTAGACTTCTACACGCCCGAGGTGGCCGGGCGGATGTTCGCGGGCCCGCCGCCGTCATGACGCCCGCCTAAACTCCCGCTTTCCCAACGCCGCACGTCCTGACCGGGACTCCCCTTCCCGGCGCGATGTCGCGCGCCCAAAATCAACCTAGACGATCAAGAAGAGAGAGATGAAATCATGACGGGTTCTTCCCTGGCCGCCTCCGTTGCGGCCGTGCTTCTGGTGGCCGCCGGTCGCGCCGACGCCGCCACCGTCGTGCTCGACTTCACCAAGGCGCCTTGTTCGTCGAGCGGCTCGACCTGCGCGGTCTCGCAGAGCTACGGCGACCAGACCGGCGTCGACGTCACCTATCGCACCGTCTCCAAGGCGAGCGGCCAGTCCACCAGCTCGGCCTTCTACTGGTCCGGCAAGTACGGCGATCTCAGCGAGGTGCTGTACGCGGGAACGGACGCCCGCAACTTCTACGGCGAGGTCGTGCTGACCGCCGCCGCCGGCTACACCCTGTCGCTGCTGGACTTCGACTACGCCGGCTTCGGTGGCGGCCGGACCGCTGCGTTCCAGGTCTTCGACCTGCACGGCAACCTGCTGAACGCCTTCTCGGGCACGACGACGGCCACCGGACACAAGAGCGCCGCCATCAATACCGCCTACCTCGACGGCGTGGTCCTGCGCTGGGGACCGGACTCCTACAATGTCGCCGTCGACAACATCCGCTTCGACCTCAATGCGCCGATCGTCTCGTCCGCGCCTGAGTCCGCCGCCTGGGCGCTGATGCTGTTGGGCTTCGGCGGCATGGGCTCGATGCTGCGCACCCGCCGACGCCCCGCGGCGGCGTGAGCCGGGCGACCGCGAGGCGCGGCCCCCGACCCACGCCTCGCGGCGCTTCGCTTACGGCGCCTCGTTCGAGAACACGATCGTGCCCGACGCGGCGAACATGCCGCCCACGCCGTGGCAGACGCTGACCTTCGCGCCTTCGACCTGGGCCGGGGCGATCCCGCGCATCTGCCGCACGCTCTCCTGCAGGGCGTACATGCCGTACATCCCGGAGTGCATGTAGCTGAGGCCGCCGCCGTTGGTGTTCAGCGGCAGCTTGCCCCCCGGAGCCGTATTCCGCTCACGGATGAACGCGGCGGCTTCGCCTGGTTTCACGAAACCGAGGTCCTCCAGGCCGTACAGCGGCAGGTGGGCGAAGGCGTCGTAGATCATCAGGTGGTCCACGTCGGCGTGACCGATGCCGGCTGTCTCGAACGCCTTCCTGCCCGACAGCTTGAAGGCGGTGGACGAGGTGAAGTCGTACATCTGCGAGACCATCGGCGTCTCGACGCTCTCACCCGAGCCCAGCACATAGACCGGCTTCTGCGGGAAGTCCCTGGCCCGCTCGGCCGAGGTCAGGATCAGGGCGCCGCCGCCGTCGGTGACGAGGCAGCACATCAGCTTGGTGAAGGGCCAGGCGATCATGTCGGCGTTCATGACGTCGTCGACGGTGATCGGGTCCTTGTAGCTGGCGCGGGGATTCCTGGCCGCCCACTCGCGCTGGATGGTCGCCACCGGCGCCATGTCCTCGGGCTTGAGCCCGTGGGTCTTCAGGTAGCGCAGCACCGGCACGGTGAACATCGTCGGGGGCGTGGTGACGCCATACGGAATCTCGAACTGGCCCGACAGGCTGGCGGGAGAGCGCGGCCAGCCGCCGGCGCCGACGCGGCTGCGGCCGCTCTCGCCGTGGGTGATGAGGATGGTGGTGGCCAGGCCCGCGTTGATCGCCGCCGCCGCGTGGCGGACGTGCAGCATGAACGAACAGCCGCCCACCGCCGTGCCGTCGGCATAGGTCGGCTTGATGCCCAGGTAGTGGGCCAGCTCGACGGGGCTTATCCCGGCGGTGGCGACGCCGTCGATGTCGGACGGCTTCAGCCCCGCGTCGGCCATGGCGTTGAGCGCGGCGTCGGCATGCAGGCCGATCACCGACACGTCGGGAATCTTGCCCATCTTGGTGGTTTCGGCGGCGCCGACGACGGCGACGGATTTCTGCTTCCAGCTCATGGCGCTTACCCCCTCACCGGAGCGAACAGGGGCAGGCTGATGTCGTCCGTCTGCCTGGCGAACGAGACCCTGACCGGCATGTCGAGTTGCAGGGCTTCAGGCGTCTGGGGGCAGTCCACGATGTTGGTCATCATGGTGGGGCCCTCGGCCAGCTTCACCACGGCGATGGCGTAGGGCTCGGTCCCCATGTCGGGGCGGGGCCGCTCGTTGATGACGTAGGACCACAGCACCGCGTCGCCGCTGGCCTTGTAGACCTCTACGTCGCGGCCGCCGCACTTGGGGCAGAAGGGGCGCGGCGGGAAATAGCTCTCGGTGCAGGCGACACAGCGCTGGAGGCGCAGCTCGCCGTCGCGGCACCCGTCCCAGAAATGGCGGGTCTCCGGAGTCGGCTCCGGAAGAATGCGTGGCATGAAATCCGTCCCTTTGAAAAATCGGTCTGCTCTTGGCCCCAAAATCAGTGGGCGGCGCAGCAAAGACGAGCCCGGCGCGGTTGTCACCCCCGCGCCGCGGCAGGGGCGAACATGGCGAAAGCCAAATGTTGGCGTCAGCTCGGCTTGAGGGGGCTGGGGCAAAGCGGGACCGTCGCCCGACCGGATCGGGCGGCGCGACCTTTCCAAGACAGGAGCCCCCATGCCCCGCCAGAGCCAGCCCGATCAGTACGTCTTCACCTTCGACGCCGCCGGTGTCGTCACCTCGGTCGCCGAGGTCGAGAAGAACGGCCGCCTCGACTACGAGCGCATCGAGAAGGGCGAGTCCTACCGCCTGATCGACGGCTTCGTGGTGAAGACCGAGGTCGACGGCCGTGAGCAGGAGTGGGAGGTCTACGCCGACCTGGACGGCGACGGCCGCTGGGTCGAGGTGGGCGAGGGCGAAGGCGCGTTCGACCCGGCCGTCCTCAGCCTGTTCGGCGGGACCCCGGTCGCCGGCGAAACGCCCGTCGCCACGCCGGTCGGCGCCGACCGCTACGTCTTCCAGTTCGACGCCCTGGGCCAGGTCTCGGCGGTGTCCGAGATCGAGAGGAACGGCCGCCTCGAGCGCGAGGACATCGACCGTGACGAGTCCTACGCGGTGGTCGACGGCTTCGTGGTCAAGACCGAGATCGACGACGGCCGCACCGAGCTCACCTACTACGCCGACCCGGAAGGCGACGGCGTCTGGGTGGAGATCGCCCAGGTGAACCCCTCGGCCCTGGCGTTCGGCGGCGTCGGCTACGCCAGCCTCTGGTAGGGGACTAGCGCTTCGGGGGCTGGACCGTCACGAGGATGGCGATCCGGTCCCCGGCAGTGATCCCGGCCTCGTGCCGGACCGCGCCCTTCAGCGGGAGATAGTAGGTCTCGTCCTTGCGGAAGAGCGAGGTCGTGAAACCGACGCCCGCGACCTCGCACGCCACCGGGATCATGCCCCAGCCGTAGGTGACCAGGCGCGACAGGCGCCGGAGCTCGTCCGCCTCGCCCGGCGGCAGAGCGACGAAGAAGTAGGGCGAGGGGCCGCGCCAGTGGAACACGTCCGCCTCGAAGGCGAGCTCGGCCATCGGCGGCCCGGAGCTCACGATCAGAGATCCGCGCGCTCGAAGGCGCCGTTGCGCAGCATGGCGGCCTGACGCTCCAGTTCCTGCCGGATCGCGTCGGTGTCCATGCGGCGGATCGCGGGCGTCAGCGGCTGGTTGAGGAAGGTCTTCACCGGCCAGTGCCCGGGCGGTCCCTGCACCGAGAGGGCGACCGGCACCTCGCGGCGGATCAGCGCCGAGACGTAGCCGATGAAGCGGTCGGTGCGGAGCGGCGCGTCATCGCCCACGAGCACGAACTTCAGACCCGGCCGGCCGGCGAGGGGCGGCGGGGCGTCATGCTCGGCCAGGATCAGCACGCCGGAGATGTCGGGCCGCCACTGGGCGTCGAGTTCGGGGCGCGCCCGCCAGCCGCAGAAGGATTCGCGGCATTCGATGGGCCGGGTCTCGTAGATGCCGCAGCCGGCGGCGACGCAATGCGGACAGGCCGTGTTCGGCCCCTTCACCAGCATGGGCGTACGGATCGGCGCCACGGTGCAGCACACCGTGCAGTCCCCGCATTCCCGTCCCGCCACCAGTTGCATCGCGCGCGCCTTTCGCTGGGCGCTGTGTAGCCCTCGGCGCCGGGCCGGGGAAAGGGCGCTAGACGATATCGCGCCGGCGGGCGGGCGGCTCCACGAGACCGGCCACACGGCGCAGGGCGGCTTCCAGCACCTCGCGGCGGCCGGGCCCGCCCAGTGAGATGCGCACGCCCGACGGGGCGGTCGGACCGGCCGCGAAGGCGTCGGATGTGACCAGCGCCAGGCCCTGGGCCTGGGCCGCGACGCGCAGGCGCTCGGCCGCCGCCATGTCGGGCAGAGGGAGCCAGACGTGCAGGCTTTCCGGCGGCCCGAGCGCAGCGGGCGCCAACTCCGCCGCGAGGGCCCGCCGGGCCCGGGCCTCGGCGCGCACGCCCGCCAGCACGCGATCGGCCTCGCCCTCCCGGATCCAGGCGCTGGCGACCGCCACCATGAGCGGCGCGGGGTTGAGCGCCAGGGCGCGCAGGGCGGCGGCGATCGCCTCTGCCTGGATCAGGTCGGGGCAGACGACATAGGCGACGCGCAGACCGGGACTGAGGATCTTGGACAGCGTCGCGATGTGGAATGTCCGCTCGGGCGCCAGGGCGGCGAGGGCGGCGGGCGGCGCGTCGAGCAGCCGGCTGTAGGGATCGTCCTCGACCAGCCAGACACCCGCCCGGCGGACCACCTCGGCGATCTGCCGTCGCCGGCCGGGCGGCAGGGTGATCGCCCTGGGGTTCTGGAGGGTGGGGCAGGTGTAGACGGCCGCCGGCGTCTCGGCGCGGCAGATCTTCTCCAGGGCGTCGGGAAGCATGCCGTCGGCGTCGCCGGGGCAGGCGACCACCCGCAGTCCCAGCTGGCCGGCCAGACCCAGGAGCCCGGGGTAGGTGAGCGGATCGGCGACCACGACCTGCCCCGGACGGGCGATCGTGGAGAGCACGGCGGCCAGCGCCGCCTGGGCGCCCGGCGCGACCAGGATCCGCTCGACGGCGACCTCGCCCACCACTGGCGTCAGCCACCGGCCGCCGGCCAGCCGCTGGCCCAGGGCGCCGGCGCCGGGGTGATAGGCCATCAGGGTCGCCGCGTCGGTCCGGCGCAGGATCGCCGACGTGGTGTCGGCCAGCAGCGCGCCCAGCGACAGGCCGAGGGGCGGCGGCGGCAGGTTCATGGACAGGTCCACCAGTCCGGCTTCGTCCGCCTCGGCGCGGGCCCGCACGAAGGTGCCCCGGCCGACCTCGCCCTCCACCAGTCCGCGCTCCCTCGCCAGGGCATAGGCCCGGGTGACGGTGGTGAAGTCGATGCCCAGGGCGGAGGCGACCGCGCGCTGGGCCGGCAGACGCTCGCCCGGCTGCAGCTCGCCGCTGCGGATCGCCTCGGCCAGGGCGTCGGTGATGGCCAGGTAGATCGGACCGTCCGGGGCGTCGCTGACCCGATCCAGCCATCCGCGGCTTTGCGACGTGCTTGCGTTCCTGTTCATGAAAACATACAATACATACAGATTATATGTAGATCAATTGCGATTGTATGGAGGGTAACCGATGTCGTTCGATGCACCGTCCAGCCTTCAGGCGGGCCTGCGCTGCCGTTGCCCGCGTTGCGGAGAGGGCAAGCTGTACCGGGGCTTCCTGACCGTGGCCGAGCGTTGCGAGGTCTGCGGCCTTGCGTTCGATTTCGCCGATCCGGCGGACGGCCCCGCGTTCTTCGTGATGGGCGGCGTCGGGATCCTGGTGGTCGGGTTCTGGGCCTGGTGGGCCGTGGCGGTACAGCCGCCGATCTGGGCTCAGTTCGCGGTGGTGATGCCGGCGCTGACCTTCGGGTGTCTCGCCACCCTGCGGCCGGTGAAGGCCTGGCTGGTGGCTGAGCAGTACGTCCACAAGGCCGAGGAAGGCCGGTTCGCCAGCGTGGGCGCGCACGGCGAGGGCGGCTTCACCCGCGACCGCCGCGGCGCGGCCGACCGGGCGGCGCGGCGGGGCTGACCCTCCGCGGCTTGCGGCGCGCCCGGGTCAGGCTATCGTCGCGCCTCGCGTTGGCGGGGGAAGCATATGCGGCGTTCGATGTGGCGGCTGGGCGGCGTGGCTTTGGCCGCCTGGATGATCGGGACCAGCGCGCCCGCCCTCGCGCACGACGCCGATCCGCCGCCGGCCCCGGTGGTGGCGAGACCCACGATGAAGCCGGCGCCCGCGCGCCGGTCGGGCGAGGGCTTCGGCCCTTACCGTAAGCTGGTGATCCGGGGCGTGACCCTGATCGACGGCACGGGCGCGCCGCCGCGCGGGCCGGTCGACATCGTCATCGAGGGCGACAAGATCACTGACGTGCTGCAGGCGGGATGGCCCGGCATGCCGCTGAAGGGCGAGCGGGCGCCGCGCGACGCCGACCACGAGATCGACGCCACCGGCATGTACGCCCTGCCGGGCTTCGTCGACATGCACACCCACGGGGGCGATCCGAAGAAGTCGCCCGAGCTGGAGTACGCCTACAAGCTTTGGCTGGCGCACGGCGTGACCACGGTGCGCGGCGTGAGCCTCGCGCCGCACGACATCGCAGTGGCCGAGAAGGGCCGCAGCGCCCGGGGCGAGATCGTCGCCCCCCGGATCTTCAACTACCAGACCCTGGGCTCGGGCTGGGGCGGCGGGCGGATCGACGGTCCGGCCAAGGCGCGGGCATGGGTGCAGTGGGCGGCCAAGAACGGCGTCGACGGCATCAAGTTCTTCGGCTGGAACGACGAGACCCCGGAGGTGATGGTCGCCGCCACGGACGAGGCCAGGAAGCTGGGGCTGGGCACGGTGGCCCACATCGCCCAACCGGGCGTGGCCGGGATGAACGCCCGCCAGTTCGGCGCCGCGGGCCTCGGGACCGTCACGCACTTCTACGGCCACTTCGAGTCGATGCTGGCGAACGGGCGGCTGCAGAAGTACCCGAACGACTACAACTTCTATGACGAGGCCAAGCGCTTCGGCGAGGCGGCCGAGATCTGGGACGAGGTCGAGCCGGGCTCGGAGGCCTGGACCGACTACCTGAAGGCTCAGAAGGCGGCGGGCGTCACCTTCGACCCGACCATGACGATCTACGCGGCCTCCCGCGACCTGATGCGGGCGAAGAACGCCGACTGGCACGCGATCTACACGCTGCCGACGCTGAACGACTATTTCGTCTCCACGCGCGACAACCATGGCAGCTACTTCTTCGACTGGACCACCGGCAACGAGGTGGCGTGGCGCAACTTCTACGGCCGCTTCATGCGGCTGGTGAACGACTACAAGAACATGGGAGGGCGGGTGACCACCGGCTCCGACTCCGGCTTCATCTGGAAGCTGTACGGCTTCGGCTACGTCGAGGAGCTGGAGCTGTTGCAGGAGGCCGGCTTCACCCCGCTGGAGGTGATCCAGGCGGCCACCAGCAACGGCGCGCGCACCCTGGCCGATCCCAAGGGGCAGGCGCCCAGCTTCGGCATCGTGCGACCGGGCATGAGCGCCGATCTGGTGATCGTGCCCGAGAATCCGCTGGCCAACTTCAAGACCCTGTACGGCACGGGTCACGAGCGGTTGAGCGCCGACAACAAGATCGAGCGCGTGGGCGGCGTGAAGTGGACGGTGGCGCGCGGCGTCGCCTACGACGCCAAGGCGCTGCTGGCCGATGTGAAGGCCATGGTCGACCGCCAGAAGGCCGAGCGCGCGGGCAGGTAGATCAGGCGGCGTCGGCCACCCGGCCGAACGTCCGCTCGAAGGCCGCGAGGCCGGGGGCGCTGAACTGCACGATCCGCGAGCCTTGCAGGCGCCGCGCCCAGCCCAGGTCGTAGATGCGCGCCAGCAGGCCCGCGCCCATCACGCCCGCCAGGTGGCTGCGCCGGACGCTCCAGTCGAGGCAGGCCTTGCAGAGTGGCCGCCGGCCCGCAGGCTCGATGCAGACCCCGAACGACCGGGCGAAGGCATGGCCGCTCTCGGTGAGCACCAGCGAGCCGTCCGCGTCGACGATGCGCCCGTCGGCGACCAGGGCGTCGAGCATCGACACGCCCATGTCGCCGGCCAGGTGGTCGTAGCAGACGCGCGCGCGGCGCATGGCGGGGTCCCTGGGGCCCGGGCGGGTGCGCATGTGGCCCACGCGGCCGGCCAGGACGGCGAGGTGCTCCATGGCCTGGGCGACGTCCTCGCCGGCCAGGGCGAAGTAGTTGTGGCGGCCCTGGACCCGCCGGACCAGCAGGCCGCCTGCCTCGAGCTGTGCGAGGTGCGAACTGGCGGTCTGGGGCGTGACGCCGGCCTCCCTGGCCAGCTCGCCGGCGGTCAGCGCCTGGCCGCCCATCAGCGCCGACAGCATGTTGGCCCGGGCCGGCTCGCCCATCAGGGCGGCGATGCGGGTGATGTCGGGGCCCAGCCTCATGCGCCGAGACTAGCCGATCCGACGCGCGTACGCTTCGCCCGGGATCGAAGCGAGCGGCCGCCGCGTCAGGCTACGAGACCTCATCCCGATCAGGGCGGAGCCGCAGACATGAGCCGCAAGGACGAGATCGCCCACGCCGTCGAGCGCTACGCCAAGGCCTGGCTGGCGGGGGATGCGGCGCAGATCATCGCCTGCTACGGCGACGGCTTCACCCTGCACTACGGCGGATCGAACGCATTGTCTGGCGACCATGTGGGCAAGGCCGCGGCCCTGGGCTGCCTGGCCGAGTTCTCGCGGCGGACAAGCCGCAGGCTCGTGCGCATCGTCGACGTGCTGGCCGGCGACGAGCGGGGCGTGGTCGTCGCGCGCGAGGCCCTCGGGCCGGACGACGCGCGGGTCGAGGTGGAACGCGTCCTCGTCTACCGCGTGGAGGCGGGCGTCTTCGCCGAATGCTGGGTGCACGACCAGGACCAGGCGCTGATCGACCGCCTGGTCGGATAGGCGCGGCGGATCAGGAGCGCAGGGTGTTCTCGGCCTTCATGGCCTCGTAGGCGCGGCGCAGGACGGCGGCGGCTTCTTCGAGCTGGTCGCGGAACAGGTCGAGCTGGCGCTCGTACTCGCCGTTCTCCAGCTTTTCGATCACCGGGTCCTGCTCGACCGGTTTCTGCCGCGGGGAAGCCATTGAACGCCCACCTGTTGTTGTGGGCGCATCTTGCGCAGGGGGGCGCTTCCGCCCGGTTAAGGCGGTCAGACGGGCGCGGAGGAAAGCCTGCGGCGGTCCGTCGCAGCCACGAGTTCCGCCCAGATGGCGTCCTGCAGGGCGGCGTCGCCCGCGGTCTCCGCTGCGGCGTGGGCCTCGATGAGCGCGGTGCGGAGCCGGTCGTTCTCGACCTTGAGCGCCGAGAGCCGCAGGTCGGCGTCCTGCCCCGTCTCGCCCAGCAGCGCGCGGACTGCGCGGTTCTCCTCCACTAGGATGTGGGCCTGGCGGTCCCAGATCTCGGCGGCGACGCCCAGCAGGGCCGCGGAGAGGCCGAGGTCGCTGGCGCGCTCGGCGTCGGGCACGCCCGGCATGGCGTTCTTGATGGCGAGGCCGGCCAGTTCGGCCAGCACGGCGGGGACCGGCGGGTTCATGACTTGCCCATCACCTTCAGCATGGCCCGTTCCTGGGCGTTGATCAGCCACCAGGCGGGATAGATCATGATCGGCGCGCGGTTGCCGCCCGAGTTGAACGCGGCGGCCGAACCGACCCAGATCCCCTGGCCCTTCACGCAGTTGAAGAGGATCCACCAGTGCAGGGCGGCGGGATCGGCCTTCAGGCCCGAGGCCGCTTCCCAGGCGGCGACGGCCTCGTCCTGCGTGCAGAGCCCGCCGGCCCGGCCCGAGCCGAAGCCCCAGATCGGCTGCAGGCTCCAGCCCAGGTCCTCCAGCGGGTCGCCCAGGTGGCACATCTCCCAGTCGAGGATCCCGTGGATCTGGCCGGCCTCGTCGAAGAGGTAGTTGCCGGTCCGGTAGTCGCCGTGGACCACCGACAGCTTCTGGGCCGGCGGCGGCGGATTGGCGCGCAGCCAGCGGATGGCGGCGCGGGTCACTGGCAGCGGCTCGGCCTGGTCGCGGTCGATCAGGGCCTCCCAGTGGTCGAGTTCGCGCTTCCAGCAGGCGTCGAGCGCCGGCGCCGGCATGACGTCGGTGAGCTTCAGGGCGTGCGGGTCGGCCTTGGCGATCTCGCCGAGGATCGCCCACTTCTGCTGCGCCACCTTCGGCAGGACCGCGTCGTAGGCGCCCGACAGCAGGAGCTGGGGCGAGGCCTGGAAGCCGGCGATTTCCTCGGCGACGAAGAAGGGGTGGTCGAGGGCGTAGGAAGCCTCCTCCAGCCACAGCATCTCCGGAACCGGAACGGCCGAGCCCCGGAAGGCGCGGTAGGCTTCGAACTCCACCCGCCGCTCGGTGTCGATCAGGCTGGCCGGCGGATCGCGCCGCAGGATCAGCTTGCGCTCGCGCGCGGTCCCACCCTCGCTCCAGCCGAGGCGGAAGCGATAGGTCTCACGGCTGGCGCCGCCCGAGATCTGCTCCAGGTTCGAGACCACGACATCCGCGGCGTCAGGCATCTTGCCGGCGATGTAGGCCGCCAGCCGTCCTTCCAGGGGATGGCTCACGTCAGGCCAGCTTGAACCGCAGCGGCAGGCGCTTGGGCCCGTTGACGAAGAACGCCTGGCTGAGGGCCGGCTCGCCCGCCAGCTCCACCGACTCGAGGCGCGGGATCAGCTCTTCCCAGAGGATCCGCATCTCCATCTTCGCCAGATGCTGGCCGAGGCAGAGGTGCGCGCCGTAGCCGAAGGCCAGGTGCTTGTTCGGCTTGCGGTCGATCCGGAAGGTGTCGGGCGCCTCGAAGACCTCCTCGTCCCGGTTGCCCGAGGCGTAGCAGAGCATCAGCCAGTCATCCTTCTTCAGGTTGCGCCCGGCGAACTCGGTGTCGGCGGTGACCGTGCGCATGAAGGTCTTCACCGGGGTGGTCCACCGGATGCTCTCGTCCACCAGTCCGGGGATCAGCGACAGGTCGGACTTGAGCTTCCTGAACTCGGCCGGGTTCTCGGCCAGGGCCCACATGGCGCCGCCGGTCGAGGACGAGGTGGTGTCGTGGCCGGCCGTGGCGACGATGATGTAGTAGCTCATCGCCTCGAGGTCCGAGATCGGCTGGCCGTCGATCTGGCTGTTGGCGATCACGCTGGCGAGGTCGTCGGTGGGCGTCTTGCGCCGGGCCTCGGACAGCTCGCGGAAGTAGTTCGAGAAGTCGATGATGACGCCGAAGTCGATCTGGCGTTCCTCGGCGGGCTTGTCGCTGTCGGCGGTCTGGCGGCCCAGTTCGGGGTCGGTGGCGCCGAACAGCTCCTGGGTGAGCTTGAGCATCCGAGGCTCGTCGCTCTCGGGCACGCCCAGGATCTCCATGATCACGTGCAGCGGGAAGTGCAGCGCCACTTCGTTGACGAAATCGCACTCGCCGCCCCGGGCCGCCATCTTGTCCACCGCGTTCCGGGCGATGATCCGGATGCGGTCCTCCAGCTTGCGCAGGTTCTGCGGCATGAACCACGCCTGGGTCAGGGCCCGGTACTTGTGGTGGTCGGGCGCATCCATGTGGATCAGCGTGCGCAGGAGGTGCGGGCTGCCGCCCATCATCTCGCGCACCTTGCGGTCGGCCGCCTGGCTGGTCAGCACCGGGTTGCGGTCGCCGTTATGGAACAGGTCGTTCTGGCGGCTGATCTCCAGGATGTCGGCGTGCTTCGTCGCCACCCAGAACGGATCGACACCATCCACCTGCGCCACGCCGAACGGCTCGTTCTTTCGCAGCCAGCGATAGGTGTCGTGGATGCGGTGGTCGGCATAGGCCGCGGGGTCGACGAGATGGCTCGCGTGCTCCTGCGGGATGCGGTGGTCCGCGGCGGTGATGACGCTCATGGCGAAAATCGTCGTCGAAGTGACGCGAGGTCACGCAGGACGACGCCTCCCTTTGTTCCTTATCGTGGGATCAGATACCGCGCGCGGCGGCCCCGCAAGCCTGACCGCGCGTCAACCAGAAGAGGAAGCGCGGGCATGCTGACCAAGGGCGACGACTATCCGATCCACCAGACCCCGGAGCCGATCGCCTATGCCGGCTCGGACCGCAATTTCTACGACCGCTACTTCTTCAACGCCTACGCTCCCGACGGCTCGGCCTTCCTGGCGGCGGCGTTCGGGGTCTATCCCGCGCTGAACGTGGCTGACGCCCACTTCGCGGTGGTGAAGGACGGCAAGGAGCGGTGCCTCCACGCCTCCCGCGTGCTGGGCATGGAGCGGATGGACATCAGCGTCGGCCCGATCGCCATCGACATCCTGGAGCCGCTGCAACGGCTGAAGCTGACGATCGCCGCGACCGAGGGCATCGCCGGCGAGATCGTCTTCGAGGGCCGTTCGTTCCCGATCGAGGAGCCGCGCTTCGTGCGGCGCATCGGGCCGCGCCTGTTCATGGACTACACGCGCCTGACCCAGAACGCCCGGGTGTCGGGCTGGGTCGAGGTCGACGGCGAGCGCATCGAGCTTTCGGGCTGGGTGGGCACCCGCGACCGTTCGTGGGGCATCCGGCCGGTGGGCGCGGCCGATCCGCAGCCGACACCCGGCGCGGGCGCGCCGCAGTTCTTCTGGCAGTGGACGCCGGTCAACTTCGGCGACCGCTCGGTCTTCTACCACATCAACGCCGACGCCGACGGCGTGCCGTGGAACACCCGGGCGGTGATCCTGCCCGACGGCGCCGGACCCGAGGGCGGCTATCACACCGAGCACGCCACGATGGAGACCGTGCTGGCGCCCGGCACCAAGCACGCCAAGTCCGGCAAGCTGACCATCCCGATGGAACAGGGCGCGGCGACGGTGACGTTCGAGCCGGTGGCGACCTTCCTCATGCGCGGCATCGGCTACGGCGGCGAGTGGCGGCATGGCGCGCTCAAGGGCGAGCTGGCCGTGGCGCGCGAGGACATCGACTGCGCCGACTTCGACCCCGCCGACATGGGCAACCTGCACATCCAGGCGATCAGCAAGGCGACGCTCTCGGTTCCGGGCCAGGCCGACCAGCAGGGCATCGGCGTATTCGAGCAGCTGATCCTCGGACCCTACCGACCGCTCGGCGTCTGATCCCGCTCCGTCCTCGCAGCCCGCGGGGACGGCGTCGGCAGATTTACATTGCGCACAATATTATTATGCGCGATCTATCTCGGCAACGAGAGGGAGCACGCTCATGAAGTCGTTCGTCATCGCCCTGGCCGTCGCGGCCACGGCCTCCGCCGCCCTGACCCCCGCCGCCCAGGCCGCGCCGCCGGCCGCCCCGGGCCCGGAGCCCATCCGTGGCGTGGTCGCCAGCATCGACGGCAAGAAGGTGGTGGTGAAGACCAAGGCCGGGCCGCGCGCCGTCGACCTCACCCCGGACTGGACCGTCCAGGTGACCAAGCCGATCGCCGTGACCGACATCCGCGAGGGCAGCTTCATCGGCACCGCCGAGATGCCGCAGGAGGACGGCTCGGGCCGCTCGCTAGAGGTCCACGTCTTCCCGCCCGGCGTGAAGATCGGCGAGGGCCACTACGACTGGAACCTGCGCAAGGGCTCCAAGATGACGAACGGCACGGTGGGCAAGGTGGCCGCCGGGGCCAAGGGGCGCGAGCTGCAGGTCAGCTACTCGACGGGTACGCGCAAGATCGTGGTGCCGCCGAAGGTGCCGGTGGTGCAGATCACCAATGGCGAGCGAGCCCAGGTGAAGGCGGGCGTGCCGGTGTTCCTCGTGGCGTTCCCGAAGCCGGGCGGCGGCCAGATCGCCGGCAGCGTGGCGATCGGGGTGAACGGCGCCAAGCCGCCGATGTAGCCCGATGGCGTATCTGTTGCGCGAGCGACGCCGCGGCGCGGCGGTCGAGGTCTATCGCCATCCCTGGGTCGTGCGGATCGCCCATGCGCTGAACGCGGTCTGCCTGCTGGTCCTGCTGCTCTCGGGGCTGCAGATCCTGAACGCCCACCCCGCCTTCTACTGGGGGGAGGTCGCGCGGTTCGACGCGCCGTTCGCGGCGATCGAGGCCACGCCGGCGGCCGACGGCTCGCTGCGCGGCGAGCTGCGGGTGCTCGGCGCCAGCTTCGACACCACGGGGATCCTGGGGGTCTCGCCGTCCGCGGACGGCGGGGCCGAGGCGCGGGCGTTCCCCGCATGGCTGACCCTGCCCGGCTATCTGGACCTGGGCGCGGGCCGGGCCTGGCACTTCGCCTTCGCCTGGCTTCTGGTGGGTAACGGGACGCTGTACCTGCTGCACGGCCTGGCCAGCGGGCGACTGCGGGCGGAGCTGCTGCCCAGCCGGGCGGACCTGCGTCACCTGGGGCCGTCGATCATCGATCACCTGCGGCTGCGCTTCCCGACCGGCGAGGCGGCCCGCCACTACAACGGGCTGCAGAAGCTGGCCTATCTGGGCGTCATCGCGATCGCCCTGCCGGCGATGCTGCTCACGGGCCTGGTCATGTCGCCGACCGTCCATGCATGGCTGCCGTGGCTGGGGACCCTGTTCGGCGGGCGCCAGTCGGCCCGGACGATCCACTTCATCAGCGCCATGGCTCTCGTCGCCTTCGTCGCCGTGCATCTGGCGATGGTGCTGGCCGCCGGACCGTTGAACGAACTGCGGGCCATCCTGACGGGATGGTACCGCCTCAAGCCCACGAGGACGCCGAAATGACCGGCAGCGACAGGCCCAGCCGACGGCGCGTGATCGCCGCGGCCGCCACCGGCGGCCTCCTGGCCGGCTGCGACCAGCTCAGCACATCGCCCCAGGTGAACCAGGTGCTGGCCAGGGGCGAGGACGTGACCCGGCGGGCCCAGCGGCTCCTGGTCGACCGCAAGGTGCTGGCGCGGGAGTATCCGCCCGAGGCGATCTCGCCGGACTTCCGCGCCAACGGCACGACCAACCCCGACAGCGAGGACTACCAGGCCCATGTGGCCGCCGGCTTCCAGGACTGGCGGCTGGAGATCGGCGGGTTGGTGGAGCGACCGCTCAGCCTGTCGCTGGGCGAGCTGCGGCAGGCGCCGGCCCGCAGCCAGGTCACCCGGCACGACTGCGTCGAGGGCTGGAGCAGCATCGGCAAGTGGCGTGGCGCGCGGCTGGGGCCGCTGCTGGACCGGGCCGGAGTGAAGCCGCAGGCGCGCTACGTCGCCTTCTTCTGCGCCGACACCCTGGAGCTGACGCTGGACGGGTCGGGCGACTACTACGAGACCATCGACCTGGTGGACGCGCACCATCCGCAGACCATCCTGGCCTACGACATGAACGACGCGCCGCTGCCGGTGGCTCACGGGGCGCCCGTGCGGCTGCGGCTCGAACGGCAGCTCGGCTACAAGATGGCCAAGTACGTGATGCGGATCGAGCTGATCGAGAGCTTCGCCCATCTGGGGCGGGGTCGGGGCGGCTACTGGGAGGATCGCGGCTACCAGTGGTACGCCGGGATCTAGCCCTCGCCCCGGCTGTCGTCGCTCAGCCGTCCTCGACGTCCGCCCGCAGCGTTTCGGCCAGGCGGTCCACCGACTGCTTCAGCGTCGCCAGTTCCTCCAGCGTCCCCGGCAGGCGGCAGAAGACCGCCTCGGGAACCGCCAGCGCCTTCTGGCGCAGCGATCGGCCGGCGTCGGTGAGCGCGATGACCACGCGCCGCTCGTCGGCGGGGTCGCGGGTGCGGCTGATCAGGCCGGCTTCCTCCAGCCGCTTGAAGAGGGGCGTGAGCGTGCCGGAATCCAGGCCCAGCCGCTGCCCCACCTCGCCGACGTTGCGCGGCGAGTGCTCCCACAGCACCAGCATGGCCAGGTACTGCGGATAGGTCAGGCCCAGCGGCTGCAGCAGCGGCCGGTACATGCGGGTCATCAGGTTGGCGGCGCTGTAGAGCGAGAAGCAGAGCTGCAGGTCCAGCGCCAGCGGATCGAACGCGCCGCCGCCGTCTTGCCGTCCGTCCTCAGCCATCCGCCCGCCTCCCACGCAACCACCCCGCTGTTGTGGAAGCGGACGGGGGGCCGGCGCAAGGGGCGTGGTGCGTCAGCCGCCGGGCGTGCCGCCGCTGAACACCTTCACGAGGCGGGCGATGGCCGGAAGCATCAGGGCGCCCAGCAGCGCCGGGAAGATGAAGAGGATCAGCGGAACGGTCAGCTTCGCCGACAGACCCAGGGCTTTCTCCTCGGCGCGGAGCATGCGCTTGGCGCGCATGTCGGACGAGAAGACCGACAGGGTCTCGCCCAGGCTGGTGCCCATCTCCTCGGCCTGGCGGAGCATGGTGGCGAGCGCGCGGGCGTCGTCGATGCCGAGGCGATCGGCGAAGGCGGACCAGGCGTCCTTGCGGGCGCGGCCGGCGCGCAGTTCCAGCACCAGGAAGCGCAGGTGGATCGTGAGGTTCGGATAGCGGCGCGCCAGTTCCTCGGTCACCCGGGTCACCGAGGCGTCGAGCGAGAGTCCCGCCTCCACCGACGCGACCAGCAGGTCGAGCAGGTCGGGGAAGCCCTCGGAATACTCGCGCTCGCGCACCGTCTTGCGGTTCTTCAGCACGACGTCGGGCCCGTAGAGCGCCGCCAGGGAGACGCCGACGGCCAGGGACAGGGCGCCCAGGTTGCCGCCCTTGTGCCCCATCATCATCGGCAGGGTCATGATGACGCCCACCGTGGCGATCGCCAGGGCCACGGCCTTGATGCCGAGGAAGATCACGGGCGCTTCGCGGTTGTAGAAGCCGGCCTGCGTCAGGCGCGAACGCAGCAGGGAGACTTTGGCCGGGTCGCGCACGGCGCTCTGCTGGCCCAGGCGCCGGACGGTCGCCAGCAGTTGCTCGGTCAGCGCGCCGCCCGACTTCTCGACCATGGGCTCGCCGCGGATCGGCCCGCCCATCGACATGCCGGTCCCGGCAAGGCGGCTGCGGCGCAGGGCGCGCACGCGCAGTTCGCCTACCGCCAGCCAGCCCAGGCCGCCCAGCGCCCCGAGGGTCAGGACCAGGCCCGCGATATAGATGATGGTCTCGATCGGCATGGGATCAGAGCCGCATGTCGATCATGCGCCGCATGATCATGTTGCCGAGGAAGATCCAGAAGCCGAGGCCGGCCAGGCCGAACTTGACCATCGGCTCGTGGATGACGTCGCCGTAGAACTGCGGCGAGATCAGCACGATCATGCCCAGCGCCAGGAACGGCGCGGCGGTGAGGATCATCGCCGAGGCGCGCCCCTCGGACGAGGCCGCCTTGATCTTCAGGCGCATCTTGTGGCGGTCACGGACGGTGTTGGCGTTCAGCTTCAGCAGGCCGGTCAGGTTGCCGCCCGTGCGTTCCTGCAGCCGCACGGTGGCGGCGAAGAGGTCGACGTCCGGATGCTGGCAGCGCTCGCTCATGCGCTCGACCGCCTGCTCCAGCGTGGCGCCGTAGGCGATCTCGTCCGAGGCCATGCCGAACTCGGTGCCGATGGGGTCGGCCATCTCGCGGCCGACGAGGCCGACGGCGGCGGGGACCGGGTGGCCCGCTTCCAGCGAGCGGACGATGATGTCCAGCGCCTGTGGCAACTGGAAGCCGAGCGCCGCGGCGCGCTGCTTGGCCTTGTACTTGAGCACGCCCAGCGGGACGATCACCCCGCCCAGCAGCGCGCCCAGCGGCAGGGCCAGGGGCTGCTTCATCAGGAAGAACGCCCCGGCCGCGCCCAGCAGGGCGGCGAAGCCCACGTAGGTCAGCCACTTCTTCTGGTCGTACGGCAGGCCCGAGGCGACGATCATGTCGGACAGCCAGCGCAGGCGCTCCGAGCGTCCGCCGGCCGCGGTGAGGCCGCGCTGCTTGCGCAGTTCCACCACCAGGGCCGAGATCCCCTCGACCTTCTCGCCGATCTTCAGGCGACGGTTCACCTGGCGCTTCTGGGTGGCCACCGAGAAGACGCCGATCAGGCCCTGGACGCCGGCGAACACCGCCGCGCCGATCATCACCATGACGATGAGCTTCGCGTCGATTTCCATCGTCAGAGCACCCGGCTGGGATCGAAGTTGCCCGTGTCGTACGGGATCCCCCGGCGGATCATCTCGTCCAGGCAGCGCGGGCGCAGGCCCGTGGCGCGATGCTCGCCGTGTACCGTGCCGTCGGCGTCGGTGTGCGTGCGGTTGAAGAGGAAGATGTCCTGCATCTGCACGACGGCGCCTTCCATCCCGACGATCTCGGTGATGTGGGTCACCTTGCGCTTGCCGTCCGACAGGCGGTTCACCTGCACCACCAGCCCGACGGCGGCGGCGATCTGATAGCGCACGGCGTCGGGGCCGATGTTCATGCCGCCCATGGCGACCATCTGCTCCAGGCGGCTGATCGCCTCGCGCGGGTTGTTGGAGTGGATCGTGGCCATCGAGCCCTCGTGGCCCGTGTTCATGGCCTGGAGCATGTCGAAGGCTTCTTCCGAGCGCACCTCGCCGAGGATCACCCGGTCGGGACGCATCCGCAGGGCGTTCTTCACCAGCTCGCGCTGGCGGATCTCGCCCTTGCCCTCGATGTTCGGCGGGCGCGTCTCCATGCGCACGACGTGCGGCTGCTGGAGCTGCAGTTCGGCGGCGTCCTCGATGGTGATGAGCCGCTCGCCCTCGCTGATGGCGGCCGAGAGGGCGTTCAGCAGGGTGGTCTTGCCCGACCCGGTGCCGCCCGAGATCACGGTCGAGACGCGCGAACGGACCGCGCCATAGAGGAACTCGGCCATGGCCGGGGTCATGGCGTTGAAGTCGACCAGCTTTTCGAGCGTCAGCGGCTTCTTGGAGAACTTCCGGATCGAGACCGAGCAGCCGTCGATGGCGATCGGGGGGATCGCGGCGTTCACGCGGCTGCCGTCGGCCAGACGGGCGTCCACCATCGGCTGGCTTTCGTCGATCCGGCGTCCGACCCCGGCGACGATCCGCTGGACGATCCGCAGCAGGTGGTCGTTGTCGCGGAAGCGGATGGGCGTGAGTTCGAGCTCGCCTCGGCGCTCCACATAGACCTGGAACGGCCCGTTGATCAGGATGTCGTTGATCGCCTCGTCCTTGAGCAGGGGCTCGATGGGGCCGAGGCCGACCATTTCGTCGTAGATCGAGGCGCCGAGCTCGGCGAGCTCCTTGGTGTTCAGCGCCATGCGCTCGGCCTGGGCGAACTGGGTCACGAGGCCCAGCACCTGGCGGCGCAGTTCGCCCTCGTCCAGCTTGTCCAGCTTGGACAGATCGAGCTCGTCGATCAGCCGCGCGTGCAGGCGCAGGCGGAGGTCGAGATGGGAGTCGCGTGGCGCCGGGGCCCGGGCCTTCGGCTCGGCCTTGGCGGTAGGCGCCGCGGGCTGCGCGGCCGCGGCGGCCTGAGGCTGCGGCGCGGCCTGGGGCGTCGGGGCCGGCGCGGGACGCGCGAGGCTGAAGCGGCCCATCAGGCGGCCTTCGGCGGGGCGTCCCGGCGCGCAGGCTGGGCGGCCAGGCGCTCGACCAGGGTCTGCACGTCCTTGACGATCTTGGACTTGGGCCGGTGCTGGGCGATCGGGCCGCCCAGGTTGGCGGAGGCCGCGGCGGCTTCCCAGTCGGAGCTGACCCCGGCCTCGGCCTTGCGCTGCAGCGCCTTCTCGGCCTCGGACATGGACGGCGCGGGGCCGAACATGCGGCTGGCCAGGCGGTTCAGGACGATGCGCGGGCGCAGGGCGCCGCTCAGGGCGTCCTCGATCTCGTCGGCATGGGAGCGGGCGGCCAGCAGCGCGGGCACGGTCAGTTCGGAGATCACCAGGACCTCGTCGCAGCCGGACAACGCCTCCAGGGTCCAGGGGCGACGGTGGCGCGGCAGGTCGAGGATGACCCAGTCGTAGCACTCGCACGCCACTTCCAGCACGCGCAGGACCGCCTCGCGGCCGACGGCGTCGAAGGCGTTCGGATCGCGGACGCCGGCGATCAGGTCGAGACCCTTGGAAACGGGGGTGACGAAGGCGTTCAGCATGGCCGCGTCGATGCGGTCGGCGGCATGGCCGAGGTCGGCGAGGCGAACCGTGGGCTGGGCGCCCAGGTAGGCGGAGGCCGCGCCGTCGGCGAGGTTCAGGTCCACGAAGCAGACCGCGCGGTCCTTACCCGAACGGACGGCCAGGGCGTGGGCGATCTCGATGGCGATGGTGGTGGCGCCCGAGCCGCCGACCGCGCCGGTGATCCCCCAGCAGCGCGAGTCGCCCGAGGCCTGGGCCGGCGCGGGCTGGGCCGCGGCCAGCAGCACCTGGATGGCGCCGACCAGTTGGTCCGGCGTGTAGGGCGCTTCAAGGATGTCGGCGGCCGGCAGCCGCAGGACGTTGCGCACCAGGCCGGCGGGCAGGTTGCGGCCGGTCAGCAGCATCGGCTGCGGCGTCTTGAGCGCCGAAAGCGATTTCACGGCCGTCGCGAGGGCGGCCGCATCCCAGGTGTCGGCGTCGATGAGCACCAGGTCGCAGAGGCCGGGCGTCAGGCCCGCGAGCTGACCGATCGAGCCGGGCTCGATCGTCGCGCCGGCCAGGGGACCGCTCGCCAGGGGCGCGATCTCGCCGCCCAGCGCCAGGATGCGTCGGCCCTTCAGGGAGGTCTCGCCAGCCATCAGCGGCCGTCCTCTTTGGTCAGCGGCTTGTCCAGCGACTTGCCGTTCAGGATCAGTTGGGCGGCGGCCGGCTCCTTGCCCGGAGGGCTGTGGGTCGCCGCGGCGTAGGCCTTGTCTTCGTTCGTGCTGAAGCGCGGGGTGACGATCACCACCAGCTCGGTCTCGGCCTGCTTCCAGCGGCTGGAGCGGAACAGGGCGCCGAAGATCGGCAGCTTGCCGGCGCCGGGCACCTGGCGCAGGGCGTTGACGTAGTCACGCTGGAAGAGGCCGCCGACCGACAGCGACTCCCCGCCGCGCAGTTCGACCGTGGTCTTGGTCTGACGGATGATGAGGCCGGGAACCGTGAAGCCCTGGACCCGCAGCGAATTGGTGAAGTCGAGCTGGCTGACCTTGGGCTCCACCTCCAGGCGGATCATGCCGTTGTCGAGCACCAGGGGCAGGAAGGTCAGTTCGACGCCGTACTTGCGGAATTCGAGGCTGACCAGATTGTCGCGCTGCGGCACCGGATAGGGGTACTCGCCGCCGGCGTGGAACGTCGCCTTCTGACCCGAGATCGCCACCAGGTTCGGACGGGCGAGGGTGCGGATCACACCCTTTTCCTCCAGGGCGCCCAGGGCGGTGTCTATGGTGGTCGAGCCTGAGCCGCCGAACAGCTGCAGCAGGCCGGTGGGCGCGCTGGCCCCGATCAGGCCGCTGCCCGTGGCGAAGCTGAACGAGCCGTTGGCGATGTTGGCGGTGATGCCGAAGTCCTGCAGGGCCGAGCGCGTCGCTTCCAGCACCCGGACTTCCAGCACGACCTGCTGGGCGTCACGCACGGACAGGCGCGAGATCACGGCCTCCGGGGCGTAGCGCTGGGCGATCTCCTCGGCGCGGCGCTGGACGCCGCTGTTCGAGACCTCGCCGCTCAGCATCAGGGACTCGCCGAGATTGCGCACCACGATCGGCTCGCCGGGATAGGCGTTGCTGAGGTCGTGCTGCAGGCTGGCGGCGTCGTAGCCGACGCGGATGTCGATCACTTCCTGCAGCCGGCCGCCGGCGCCGTAGACCAGGAGGTTGGTCGAGCCGAACTCCATCCCCTGCACATAGAAGCTGGCGTTCGAGGTGCCGGTGACCTTGGCGATCTCGGGCTGGGCCACGACGATCTTCGAGGCCGGGCGGTCCAGGCGGTACGACAGCGACTTGTCGCGCGGCACATAGATCGTGCGGCGCTGGGCGGCCTCGCTGGAGAGGGTCTGGGCGCTGGCCGGGTTCGCGTGGGCGAGGCCGACGGTGAGCACCGACGCGCAGAGCAGCGCGCTCACCAGGGTGCGGGACAGGATCGTCATGGGATTCAACCTGGAAAGGGCGTGCATGGGCTCAGGCCACCGGATCCGCGGCGGCCTTCGGGCCCGCCGCGACCGGACCGCGGGGCGCACGTTCGCGCTTGACCGCTTCGCCCTCGACGATGAGCAGGCCGACGCTGCCGCCGGCCGCGCGCGGGGCGCCGCCGCCACCGCCGCCGCGAGAGGGCGCGCCGCCGAGGAAGTCGCCGGTGCGCAGCGGCGGGGCCTTGGCGATCTCGGCCTGACCGTTGCGGCGCAGGGCCAGCGACAGGGTGCCGAGCGTCGAGGCCACCGACAGCTTCTGGGCGTCTTCCACCGAGACCTCGAGGGTGGCGGTGTTGGGGCTGGACGGCTTTTCCGACGTCGGGTCGGCGTTCAGGTCGACACCCAGCACGCGGGTGTTCTGGACGATGACGTATGAGATGTAGCTGCGCTGCGGGCCGTCGGGCGTCAGGTCGCGCATCAGCACCACGTCGACGCGGTCGCCCGGCAGGGCGTGGCCGCCGACGCCGCTGGCGTCGTCCACCTTCAGCGTATAGGCGCGCATGCCCTCGGCGATCTCGGCCGAGACGGTCGGCCGGGCGCCGGGGCCCGAGAGCTTGGTCGGCAGGACGGCTTCGTGCTCGGCGATCGGAGTCAGGACCACGGGCGGCGCGCCCTGGTCGGCGTCCAGCGCCTGATCCACGGTCGTGAAGGCGCCGGCGGGCACGGCGGCCTGCGGCACCTTGATGACCTTCAGCATGCCGGCTTCCAGCTTCTCGCCGTACTTCAGCGGGCGGGAGGCCACGACGATGGGCAGGCCGCGCGCCTCGATCGACACCGGGTTCTTGGCCGCGGCGGCGTTCGGCAAGGCGATCTTGGCGACGAACAGGGCTCCGAGGCCGAGTACGGCGGAAGCCGCCAGACTGACGATGGTAACGAGCCGCATGAACTCACCCGACCAGAGGATTCTCTTGTTATCCCGGCACGTTAACGACGACGGGTTTGCAATATCCCGAACGAACGAGGTGAATGGG
The DNA here is from genome assembly GCA_040752615.1 of Pseudomonadota bacterium. Taxonomy (GTDB): domain Bacteria; phylum Pseudomonadota; class Alphaproteobacteria; order Caulobacterales; family Caulobacteraceae; genus Phenylobacterium. The sequence goes on from JBFMGV010000052.1 coordinate 48,169, forward strand.
CCGGCAACCATTCTGAAGATCGCCGTTCCCGGCTGGCGCTGCGCCGCCGTCAGCCGCTAGGGTCGCGCCCAAAAGCAGGGTCATGTGGGAGGACGCGATGAAGGTTCGGCGGCTTGGAAATTCGGGCCTGAAGGTCAGTGTCGTGGGCCTTGGCTGCAACAACTTCGGCATGCGCATCGACGCCGCCCAGACCGAGGTCGTGGTGAACACGGCGATCGACGCCGGGATCACGCTCTTCGACACCGCCGACATCTACGGCGGCACGAAGTCGGAGGAATTCCTCGGCAAGGCCCTGGGCAAGCGCCGGCACGAGATCGTGCTGGCGACCAAGTTCGGGATGCAGGTGGGGGGCGACCCGAAGAAGCGTGGCGGGTCCCGCAAGTGGATCATGCAGGCGGTGGAAGACAGCCTGAAGCGTCTCGGCACCGACTACATCGACCTCTACCAGCACCATCAGCCCGACGCGGACACCCCGCTCGACGAGACACTGCGGGCGCTCGACGACCTCGTGACGCAGGGCAAGGTCCGCTACCTCGGCAACTCGAACTACACAGGCTGGCAGATCGCTGACGCCGACTGGACCGCCGCCGGCCAGTCCCGGTTCGTCTCGGCGCAGAACCTCTACTCGCTGCTGGAGCGCGGCGTGGAGGGCGAGGTGCTGCCGGCCTGCGAGCATTTCGGCCTGGGTTTCCTGCCGTTCTTCCCGCTGGCCTCGGGGCTGCTGTCGGGCAAGTACAAGCGCGGCCAGGCCCCCGCCGAGGGCACCCGCCTGCAGGCCTGGGGCGCGCGCGGCCAGGCTTCGCTCACCGACGCCAACTTCGACCAGATCGAGAAACTGGAAGCCTGGGCGGGGGAGCGCGGCCACACCATCCTGGAGCTGGCCTTCGCCTGGCTGCTGGGCCACCCGGTGGTCAGCTCGGTCATCGCGGGCGCCACCACGGCCGAACAGGTGACGACCAACGCCGCGACGGCTGAGTGGGTGCTGATCGCCGACGAGGTGGACGAGGTCGGCAAGCTGATCGCCTAGCGCGGCGTGGGTGGGGATCGGATTGACGTCCGCTGCGGCAGTCGGGTTTCCCACCCCGCGCGACCGCGTCGCATCGACCCTCTCCATGCGGGGGAGGGCAAGGGGATGGTGGAATGTACGACCTGCTGAAGGGCCTTCGCGTCGTGGAGGGCTCGGCCTTCGTGGCGGCGCCGACCTGTGGCCTCTACCTCGCCCAGTTCGGGGCCGAGGTGATCCGGTTCGACAACATCGGCGGCGGGCCCGACTTCCGGCGCTGGCCGCTCGCGGACAATGGCATGAGCCTCTACTGGGAGGGGCTGAACAAGGCCAAGAAGTCGGTCGCCCTGGACCTGGGGCGGCCCGAGGGGCGTGAGATCGCCCAACGCCTGGCGGCGGCGCCGGGGGAGGACGGCGGCCTCTTCGTCACCAACTTCCCGGTCGACGGCTTCCTCTCGTACGACAAGCTGAAGGCGCTGCGAGACGACCTGATCTGCGTGCGGGTCATGGGCTGGGCCGACGGCTCGCAGGGCATGGACTACACGATCAACTCGGCCATCGGCCTGCCGCTGATGACCGGACCCATCGGCGACGAGCGTCCGGTGAACCATGTGCTCGCGGCCTGGGACCTGCTCACCGGCGCCTATTGCGCGTTCGGCCTCGTTTCCGCGCTCATCGCCCGGATGCGCGGGCAGGGCGGCCGCGAGATCCGCGCGCCCCTGTCCGACATCGGCGCGGCCACCATGGCCAACCTGGGCTTCACCGCCGAGACCATGCTCAGCGGCCACCAGCGCCCGCGCATGGGCAATGACGTCTTCGGCGCCTTCGGCCGCGACTTCACGACGAAGGACGGCCAGAAGCTGATGCTGCTCGCCATCACGCCCAAGCAGTGGAGCAAGGCGCTAGAAGCCCTGGGCATCGCCGCCGAGGTGGCGAAGGTCGAGAGCGAGCTCGGCGTCTCCTTCGCCAGCGACGAGGGCCTGCGCTTCACGCATCGCGCCAGCCTCTATCCGCTGTTCGAGCGGGCGTTCGCGGCGAAGACCGCGGCCGAGCTGACGCCGGCGTTTGACGCGGGCGGGGTCACCTGGGGCAGCTATCAGACCCTGGAGGCGGCGCTGCAGGACACCCGCCTCTTCAAGGACAATCCGCTGTTTCAGACGGTGAAGCACCCCAGCGGCCTCAGCTATCCCGCGCCCGGCGCCATGGGCACGATCCCGCAGGACGCGCGCCGCCCGGTGGCTCCCGCCCCGCGCCTGGGCCAGCATACCGACGAGGTGCTTGCCGAAGTGCTGGGCATGGACGGCGGCGAAATCGCCCGCCTGCACGACCAGAAGATCGTCGCGGGCGGCTGATACCTTCGTCTGGCTGGCGAAGGTCGCGCCCAGACGCCATCTCTGCCTCCGGGATCCCTGGAGGTTTGCATGGCGCGGGCGGCGGCGAAGAGCACAACGGCTGACGGCATCTGGCTGGCGGCGGGCAAACGGACACCCTTTGCCCGGGCCGGCGGCGCCCTGGCCGGCAAGGATGCGCTGCAGCTCTCGGTCCCCGTGATCCAGGCGATGCTGGCCGAGGGCGGCAGGCCGGACCTGGCCGTCTGGGGCGCGGTGATCCCGAACCTGGCCTGGAGCAACATCGCCCGCGAGGCGCTGCTGGACGCCGGCGCCGATCCCTCGATCCCGGCCTTCTCCACGGTGATGGCCTGTTCCACCAGCATGGCGGGCGCCTTCCAGGCCGCCGGGATGCTGGACGGCCGGGGCCGCGACCTGGCCCTGGTCGGCGGGGTCGAGAGCATGAGCCGGGTGCAGATCGGCCTCACCCAGAACCTATCGGATGACCTGCGCAGGGTGATGGAGGCCAAGACCTTCGGCGATCGGCTGAAGGTGGTGAGCCAGACCCGCCTGTCGGACGTACGCCTGCATGTGCCGAAGATTCAGAACCGGGTCACCGGCAAGAGCATGGGCGAGCATACCGAGGACATGGCCAAGGGCTGGGCCATCACCCGCGAGGAGCAGGACGAGATCGCCCTCGCCAGTCACCAGCGCGCGGCCGCCGCCTGGAAGGACGGCTTCTTCGACGACCTCGTCATCCGCATGGCCGAGGCGGGTCACGACACCACGGTGCGCGGCGACACCAGCGCCGAGAAGCTGGCCAAGCTGAAGCCGTCGTTCGACCGCACCAGCGGCCAGGGCACGCTGACAGCCGGCAACTCCAGCCCGCTGACCGACGGCGCGGCGGGGCTATGGGTGGCCACCGCCAAGGGGCTGGAACGCCTGCCGGCCGCCACGCCGCGCGTGCGGCTGGTGGACTATGAGATCAACGCCATCGATCTGCATCACGAGTATCTCTTGATGTCGCCGGCCTATGGCATTCCCAAGCTGCTGGCGCGGCACGGCCTGACCTATGAGGACGTGGCGCTGTGGGAGATCCACGAGGCCTTCGCGGCCCAGGTGGCGACCCACATCAAGGCGCTGCAGGACCCGGCCTTCCTGCGCGACAAGGCCGGGGTGACCGGCGAGTTCGGTCGCTTCCCGATTGAGCGGATGAACCCCAACGGCGGCTCGACGGCGCTGGGTCACCCCTTCGGGGCCACGGGCGCGCGGATCCTGTCACAGGCGGTGAAGGAACTGGCGGCGATGCCGGCGGGCGCCTGGGCGGTGGTGTCGATCTGCGCCGACGGCGGGCAGGGCACAATGGCCCTGCTGCGCAACGGCTGATCGGGCGCCTAGTCGTTCTTCGCCAGGTGGGCGCGAACGGCCGCGATGTAGGGCTCGGCGTGGGTCGCCGGCATCCCATGGCCGGCGTCGGGCACCACCACCAGCTCGCCGGCCGGCATCCGCGCGACCAGCGGCTTCAGCACGTCGGCGGTCATCTCGTCGTACTCGCCGGTGATCACCAGCGCCGGCGCGGTCACGCGGGGCAGCAGGGGCTCGCCGTCGTAGGTCTTGAGCGACCCGGTCGCGCGGATCTCTCCCGGACCCCACATGCCGTTGTAGAGCGTCGAGTTGCCCTTGAGCCCCTTGGCCTTGGCGTACTCGGCGATGTAGGCCGGCGCCGGGGCGCGGCCGGCGTACTGGCGGTAGAAGATCGCCATCGCCTTGTCGTAGGCCGGGTTGGCGGTGTCGCCCGCCGCCTCCAGCGTGTTGATCGTCTCGACCACCTCGGGCGGCAGCTTGGCGAGCTGGGCCAGGGTGCTCTGGGTCCAGCTCTTCGTGGAGAGCAGCGGGCTGCCCATGACGACGCTCTTCAGGCCGCCCGGCTGGCGCGCGGCGTACTCCAGGGCGATGGTCGAGCCCCAGGAATGGCCGACGAAGTGCAGCTTCGGCACATCCAGCGCGGCGCGGATCGCGTCGACCTCCGAGACCGACCGCTCGACGGTCCAGTTGGCGGGGTCGTTCGGCCGGTCGGACAGGCCAGTGTCGAGCTGATCGTAGAGGATCACCGCCCGGTCGGTGGCCATCTGCAACGAGGGCAGGAAGTAGGCGTGGGTGCCGCCCGGTCCGCCGTGGGCGCAGATAACGGGCGCTTTCGGACCCTTCAGATCGCCGTTCACCCGCACATAGATGCGGCCGCCGCGCACCGGGACCATCAGCTCGCGCTCGGGCGCCGGGGCGGTCCAGGCGGTCTTGGCGTTTGCGAGGGAGGGGGCGAGGGCGGCGCTGGCGAGACCGGCGAAGAACGCCCGGCGGTCGAGGGAGAGATCCTTAAACGGCATCGAGCTTCACCAGCAGGGTTCCTTCGCTGACCTGTGCGCCGACCTCGGCGTTGAGTTCGGCCACAGTAGCGTCGAAAGCCGCCGTGAGCGCATGCTCCATCTTCATGGCCTCGAGGGTCAGCAGCGGCTGGCCCTTGGCGACCTTGTCGCCGGCCTTCACCGCGACCTGGGTGACCTTGCCCGGCATCGGCGCGCGGACCTGTCCGTCGCCGGACGCGCCGTCGCCGTCGGCGGCCGGGGGGTGGTCGCGGAAGACGAAGGCTTCGCCGCCCTCGAACACCACCACCTCCTCGTCGCCCAGCACGTGGACCGAACGCGAGGGCTGTTCGCCCATCTCGGCCTCGATCGCGCGGCCGTCGACGAACAGGCGGGTCGTGACGGCGGCGGGGGCGTTCAGCCGGAAGCCGGTGAGCGAGACCCACGGGGTCGGCGCCGCGCCCTCGACCTCGCGCTCGACCATCTCGCGGAAGGCCCAGCCGGCGGTGGAGAGGGCCTCGGGCGACGGATCGGCCGGGGTGGTCAGCGCCTCCAGCTCGCGGCCGATCAGGCCGGTGTCGACGCTGCCGACGATGAAGTCGGGGCTTTCCAGGCAGCGGACCAGGAAGCCGGCGTTGGTCTTGACCGGATAGACCTCGACCTCGGCGCAGGCTTCGGCGAGTTCGGCGATCGCTTCGTCCCGCGACGGCGCGTGGGCGATCAGCTTGGCGATCATCGGGTCGTAGAAGGGACTGATGGCGTCGCCTTCCTCGACCCCCGCGTCCACCCGCACGCCGGTCGGCAGGCTGAAGCTGTCCAGCCGGCCGATGGAGGGCAGGAAGCCGGTGGCCGGGTTCTCAGCGTAGAGGCGCGCCTCCACGGCGTGACCGGTGAGCTGGATCTGGTCCTGCGCCAGGGGCAGCGGCTCGCCCGCCGCGACGCGGAACTGCCACTCCACCAGGTCGAGGCCGGTGACCATCTCGGTGACGGGATGCTCGACCTGCAGGCGGGTGTTCATCTCCATGAACCAGATGCGGTCGCCCTTCAGACCTTCACTGGCGTCGGCGATGAACTCGACCGTGCCGGCGCCGACATAGCCCACGGCCTTGGCGGCCTTGACGGCGGCCTCGGTGACGGCGGCGCGGGCCTCGGCCGACATACCGGGCGCGGGGGCTTCCTCGATGACCTTCTGGTGGCGGCGCTGCAGCGAGCAGTCGCGTTCGTAGAGGTGGACGACATTGCCGTGAGCGTCGCCGAACACCTGCACCTCGATGTGACGCGGGCGGGTGACGTAGGTCTCCAGCAGCACCCGGTCGTCGCCGAAGCTGGCGGCCGCTTCGCGCTGGCACGAGGCCAGGGCGGCGTCGAACGCGTCGGCGCTCTCCACCAGGCGCATCCCCTTCCCGCCGCCGCCGGCCACGGCCTTGATCAGCACGGGGAAGCCGATGGCCTCGGCCTCGGACCGCAGGCGCTTCGCCGACTGGTCCTCGCCGAGGTAGCCCGGGGTGACCGGCACGCCGGCCTTCTGCATCAGGTCCTTGGCGGCGTCCTTCAGCCCCATGGCGCGGATGGCGGCGGGCGGCGGGCCGATCCAGACCAGGCCGGCGGCGGCGACCGCCTCGGCGAACTCGGCGTTCTCGGACAGGAAGCCGTAGCCGGGATGGATCGCCTCGGCGCCCGCGGCCTTGGCGGCCTCGATGATGCGCGCGCCGACGAGGTAGCTCTCGCGCGCGGCGGCGGGGCCGATCAGCACGGCGCGGTCGGCGTCGCGCACATGGGCGGCGCCCGCGTCAGCTTCGGAGTAGACGGCCACGGTGTCGATGCCGAGCCGGCGGGCGGTGGCGAAGACGCGGCGGGCGATCTCGCCGCGATTGGCGACCAGCACAGACCTAAACATGAGCAGCCCCACGCGCCGCAGGCGCTGTCAGTTGAAGCGCGGAAAACGCGGAAGGACGCGGAAGGAAGAACGCCAGCGTTGAAGCCAGCGCTTCCGCGTTTTCTGCGTGTTCAGCGGTTGAATCTTGTCGGCGCTGACGCGCCATCAGGTTCGCCATGCTGTGCTCCTACATCCGGAACACGCCGAAGCGCGTCTCGGGGATCGGGGCGTTCAGGGACGCGGAGATGGAGAGGCCCAGGACGTCGCGGGTCTGAGCCGGGTCGATGACGCCGTCGTCCCACAGGCGGGCGGTGGCGAAGTAGGGGTTGCCCTCGTCTTCGTAGCGCTGGCGGACCGGCGCCTTGAAGGCCTCCTCCTCGTCCTTGCTCCACTTGTCGGCGTCCCGGTGGACGGTGGCCAGCACGCTGGCGGCCTGCTCGCCGCCCATCACGCTGATCCGGCTGTTGGGCCAGGTCCACAGGAAGCGGGGGGAGTAGGCGCGGCCGCACATGCCGTAGTTGCCGGCGCCGAACGAGCCGCCGATCAGGACGGTGAACTTTGGAACCTCGGCCGAGGCGACGGCGGTGACAAGCTTGGCGCCGTCCTTGGCGATGCCGCCGGCTTCGTAGCGGCCGCCGACCATGAAGCCCGAGATGTTCTGCAGGAAGACCAGCGGGATCTTCCGCTTGGCCGCCAGCTCGATGAAGTGGGCGCCCTTGAGCGCGCTCTCCGAGAACAGCACGCCGTTGTTGGCCAGGATCGCCACCGGATAGCCCCAGATGCGGGCGAAGCCGCAGACCAGGGTCGTGCCGTAGAGCGCCTTGAACTCGTCGAACTTCGAGCCGTCGACGATGCGGGCGATCACTTCGCGCACGTCATACGGCGCGCGCACGTCCTGCGGGACGATGCCGTACAGTTCCTGTGGATCGTAGGCCGGCGGCTCGGGCTCGACGAGGGTCAGGTCGACGGTCTTGGTGGTGTTCAGGTTGGCGACGATGCGCCGGACGATGCTGAGCGCGTGCTCGTCGTTCTCGGCCACATGGTCGACCACGCCGGACCGGCGGCCGTGGGTCTCGGCGCCGCCCAGTTCCTCGGCGCTGATGATCTCGCCCGTGGCCGCCTTCACCAGCGGGGGGCCGCCGAGGAAGATGGTGCCCTGGTTGCGGACGATCACCGTTTCGTCGCTCATCGCCGGGACGTAGGCGCCGCCGGCGGTGCACGAGCCCATGACGCAGGCGATCTGGGCGATGCCCTCGGCGCTCATCCGGGCCTGGTTGAAGAAGATGCGGCCGAAGTGCTCGCGGTCGGGGAAGACCTCGGCCTGGTGCGGCAGGTTCGCGCCGCCGCTGTCCACCAGATAGACGCAGGGCAGGCGGTTCTGCTGAGCGATCTCCTGGGCGCGCAGGTGCTTCTTCACCGTGATCGGGAAGTAGGCCCCGCCCTTCACCGTGGCGTCGTTGGCGACGATCATCACCTCGCGGCCCGAGACGCGGCCGATGCCGGTGATGACGCCGGCGGCCGGGGCCTCGTCGCCGTACATGCCGTTCGCCGCCAGCCCGCCGACCTCCAGGAAGGGCGCGCCGGGATCCAGCAGCCGCAGGACGCGGTCGCGGGGCAACAGCTTGCCCCGGCCGACGTGGCGCTTGCGGCTGTCTTCCGAGCCGCCCAGGGCGGTTTCGGCCGAGCGGCTGCGAAGCTCCTCGGCGAGGCCCCGGTTCAGCGCGGCGTTGGCGGCGAAGGCGGCCGAGCCGGTGTCCGTGGCCGAGTTCAGTTTCCTCATGCGCCCAACTCTAGTGGTCCTTGCCGCTCCTAGGCATCGGTTTCCCGTGCGCGGTCAAGTTCTGCGGTGGCACGTCGAGGGAGTGGCTGGGCGTTCAGAAATTCGGGAAATTCGGGATCATAGTTGCCGAATGCGACCGGCGTTCGGAAATTTTCTGCTGACGTCAGAAGCGCCGGCCTTTCGGACCGGCTTAGCCTGCGTCCTCCGTAGGAATTGGAAACAGCGAGTTCGGCTGGAACAGCAGGTCGCAGGGAAGCATATCGTCGGGAAAATCCTCGGGGAGGATGTCTCCTGACGCCAACCCTGCGAGAAAGCCTGTCAGGTTGCAGTCGAGCACCTGAAATTCCTGAATGTCCCTGGCCCAAACGACGACTTGCCAGGCTTCAGGAGCGCCCTCAGTGAGCCAAAAGAGATAGTCACCGTTGTCGGTGCCGCCGAACGCCAGGAGCCCGCCCGCCTGTGGCCAGACGGGATAGGAAACATCGTCTCCCAGCGAGATGTAGCCGCGGAAGTTTTCGCTGGCCGAACGGGCAAAGGGCGCCAAGCGCACATTGGGATTGGCCGTTACCGGCACACAGATCCCTAGGAACTCCATGAAATAGCCGCTGCCATAGAGGCGGGCGAAGGCCTTGTAGTCCTCGGGCAGTCGTGTCCCCAAGTCGGACTCGACGGGCTCCCACGGCCCCTCGAACGCCTCAAAGGGTTCTGCTGGAGGCGGGACAATTTTGAGTAGGTTCTCAATGCTCATCGTTTGGCCCCTGCGGCGTTTCTGACAAGGCGGGCGGACATGCCGCTGCGAGAGCCAAGAGCAGTTAGCAACACTGCTGCCGGCGCCATTGCGTTGGGGCCGTAGAGGGGCTTGGCCAGATACTCGACAATTTCACCGGCGCGCAACTGCCGTGCGACACCGTTCTCGAAGTCCCGCATCTTCGGTGTGTTGGCTCCGTTTTGGGTCAGCGTCACGAGGTTGCTCGAATCACGCCCCGACCCTCCCAAATTCCTGCCCAGGAGATGGCCTCTCGCCTCGTTGAAAATTGTCCCATTGCCCTGCCAGCCTGGCGGCTTAATGCGTCGATCGGGCTTTGTACCGGTGCCCAGCGCAGCGGCCTGAAGAGTAGCGCTTACCCCGCTCGCCTGCCCACGCTTGTTGGACTGGGCAACGCGAACTGTGTCTTGTCTGAGAGGGGCGGCGGCTGCGTTCATTGGTGGAGGCGACGGGCGGCGTAGAGTTTGCGGGCGAGCGCGAACCGCACCACCCGTGGCGTCGACCAATGCCCCGAGCTGAAAAGTAGCGTCCTGGGCCTTCTGCGAGCCGCCAAGCAGCCCGACCAACCCAGAGGCGGCCGTCCCGATAGGGCTCTGCGTCATTGCCTGGGCGCGCTCAATAGTCCGCCGTCTGGAGGCCAGTTCCGCGTCGGTAAGCATAGCGTCGCCTAAAGGGACAAGAACGTTTGCGGACCCGTTGTCGATCTCGCGATAGGTTCGGCCACCGATGGTGACTGTCGAACCCAAAGGCCGGGCCCGTCTCACACCTTCCAGGCGAGCGGAAGGTGTGAAGCTTGAGTTCGGCCAGAGAGCGTCTGCTTTCGTCGACTGGTCCGCCTTCTGTTGACGGATCATCTGATCGTAGAGATTGCCGGCCGGATCGGGCACGGATCTCGGCGCTCCCCGCGGCATTCTGGCCATCCCGGAAATCTCCTCATAGATGTGTTTTCTCAACGAGCAATCCTAGCGCGTTTTCCAGGATATGTAAAGAACAAAAAGGGAACTATTAGCGAAGCGTCTCCGGCGGCCTAGGCTCACGCAGCGTTCCCGTGGCACAGACCGGCGCGTGACCCAGGAAAGCTTCCCCGAAATCCGCGAGGCGGTGCGCAAGCTGTGCGCCCGCTTCCCTGGCGCCTACTGGCGCGATCTGGACCGTGAGCGGGCCTATCCGACGGAGTTCGTCCGCGCCCTGACCGAGGCCGGCTTCCTGTCGGTGCTGATCCCCGAGGAGTACGGCGGCTCGGGCCTGGGCCTGCGGGCGGCGACGGCCGTGCTGGAGGAGATCCATCGCTCGGGTTGCAACGGCGGCGCATGCCACGCACAGATGTACACGATGGGCACGGTGCTGCGGCACGGCACGCCGGCCCAGAAGCAAGCCTATCTGCCCAAGATCGCCACGGGCGAGCTGCGGCTCCAGGCCTTCGGCGTCACCGAGCCCGACGCCGGCACAGACACCACCCGGATCACCACCTTCGCGAAGAAGGTCGGCGACAAGTATGTCGTGAACGGCCGCAAGCTGTGGATCAGCCGCGCCGAGCATTCCGACCTCATGGTCCTGCTCTGCCGCACCAGCCCACGCGACGAGGCGAAGACCTCGGCCGGGATGAGCGTGCTGCTGGTCGACATGCGGGAAGCCAGGGGCAATGGCCTGACCATCACGCCCGTCCGCACCATGCTGAACCACGCCACGACCGAGCTGCTGTTCGAAGATCTGGAAGTGCCGGCGGCCAATCTGGTCGGCGAGGAGGGCAAGGGCTTCAAGTACATCCTGGACGGGATGAACGCCGAACGGATCCTGATCGCGTCCGAGTGCGTCGGCGACGCGAAGTTCTTCATCGATCGGGCCAGCCAGTACGCCAAGGACCGCGTCGTGTTCGGCCGGCCGATCGGCGAGAACCAGGGCGTGCAGTTCCCGCTGGCCCGGGCCTACGTTCAGATGACCTCGGCCAGCCTGATGGTCGACAAGGCCGCCGAGTTGTTCGAGGCGGGCCAGCCGTGCGGCACGGAGGCCAACATGGGCAAGCTGGTGGCGTCGGAGGCGAGCTGGTTCGCGGCCGACATGTGCCTGCAGACGCACGGCGGTTTCGGCTTCGCCGAGGAGTACGACATCGAGCGCAAGTTCCGCGAGACGCGCCTCTATCAGGTGGCGCCGATCTCCACGAACCTGATCCTCAGCCACGTGGCCACCCACGTTCTGGGCCAGCCGAAGTCGTTCTAGAGTTCCAGACGTCCTCTCCTCACCCGCGGGGGGAGTAGGGTTCTGTTCAGCCGATGGGGGGCTGTCGATGGGCTACGAGACGATCAGGGTCGAGCAGGCGGCGCCGGGGATCACGGTGGTCGCGTTCGACCGGCCCGACGTGGCCAATGCGCTGTCGACGCAGATGGGGCGCGAACTGCTGGACGTGTGGTCCAACCTGCGGGCGGACGAGAGCCTGCGCTGCGTGATCCTGCGCGGTGAGGGCAAGCACTTCCAGGCCGGAGCGGACCTCAAGGAACGCAACGGCATGACCGACGAGGCCTGGGCCGAGCAGCATCGCCTGTTCGAGGCGATGATCCGCGCCCAGCTGTCGTGCCCGGTCCCGGTGATCGCGGCCGTGCAGGGCGCGGCCATGGGCGGGGGCTGCGAGATGACCCTGGCCTGCGACTTCGCCTATGCGGCCGAGGGGGCGCGGTTCGGCCTGCCCGAGGCGGGGCTGGGCATCATCCCGGGCCTGGGCGGCACCCAACTCCTCACTCGCGCCGTGGGGCCGCGTCGGGCGATCGAGATCCTGACTACGGCCTCGCCGTTCAGCGCCGAGCAGGCCCTGGCCTGGGGCCTGGTCAGCGGCGTCGTGCCGGCGGACAAGCTGATGGAGACGGTGCTGGGCGTGGCGGGGGTGATCGCCAGCAAGGCGCCGCTGTCGGTGCGCGGCGCCAAGCGGGTTGTGCACGGCGGCCTGGACCTGGAACTGAAGCAGGCGATGGACCTGGAGCTGACGGTCTACAACCACCTCTTCACGACCGCCGACCGGCGCGAGGGCGTCGCCGCCTTCAACGAGAAGCGCACCGCCGCGTTCGAGGGCAAGTAGCGGTCAGCCCGGCCGCCGGATGGCCAGTATGGCCAGGTCGTCGGTCGGCTCCTCGCCGTCCTCGAAACGGCGGACCGATGTTACCAACTGGTCCGTAACAGTGGTCAGGGGGCTGGCGGCGGCGGTGGCGAGCGCCGCGTGGAGGGCGGTTCGACCGAACAAGGCGGCCGTTGCGTTGGTCGCCTCGGTCACGCCGTCGGTGACCGCCACCAGGGTCTCGCCCCGGCCCAGGACGGTGCGCTCGGCCCGATAGGCGAAACCCGCGCCCGCGCAGAGCGGCGGGCCTCCGTCGAGCCGGACGTCGGAAACCTGGCCGTCACGTCGGATCAGCACGGGATTCTCGTGGCCCGCGTTGCAGAGCGTGAGCTCTCCGGAGGCCAGATCGAGCACGCCGGCCAGGAGGGCGAGGGCCATGGCCTGGCCGTTGTTGCGCTCCAGCTCGGCCTCGATGGCGGCGAAGGCGGCGGGCAGGTCGTCGGCCATGCGGGTGAGGAGGCTGTGCGACAGGGCCTTGGCCAGGGCCATGAACAGGGAGGCGGCCACGCCCTTGCCGGTGACGTCGCCCAGCAGAAAGCACAGCCGGTTCGGGCCGATCAGGAAGGCGTCATAGAGATCGCCGCCCACGTTGCGGGCCGGGGCGAGCACCGCGTCGACCTCGACGTGGGGCGACAGTTTCGCCAGCGCGGACCGGGGCAGCAGCATGCCGGCCTGGATCTCGGTGGCCGCGCGCTCGGCCTGTTTGCGGTCGCTGACGTCGCGCAGCACGTTGATGAGCTCGACCGGCGCCCCGGCCGCATCGCGGATCACCCGGGGGTTCTCCTCGACCCAGATCCAGCCGCCGGCCTTCGTGCGGATCCGATACTCGCGCCGCTCGCCGCCGAGGTCGCCGATGGCGGCGAACCGCTCCGGGCGTCGCGCGGCGAACTTAGGGCGGTCTTCGGGGTGGATCAGGTCGCCGGCGAAGACGCCGACCACCTCGTCCGGCTCATAGCCGTAGTGCCGCGAACTGGGCGAGGCCCAGGTGATCACCGAGGCGGGATCGATGCGCAGGATCAGGTCGGCGGAGTTGGCGGTGAGGAAGGCCAGCTCCTGCTCGTGCCGCTGAACCCGGGCCTGGGTCTCGTGAAGGTCGCGCTCCACCGCCACGAAGGCGCGGACGTCGCGACGCAGCTGCATGGCGGCCGACACGGCCTCGGCCATGGCCTCGAGCTGGGCCGCTTCGTTCGGTCCGAAGTCGCGCCGGGGTTGGAAGTCGATGACGCACAGGCTGCCCAGCTTGTGCCCTTCGGGCGTGGACAAGGGCGCGCCGGCGTAGAAGCGGATGTTGGGATCGCCCGTGACCAGCGGGTTGTCGCGGAAGCGCGGGTCGTCCAGCGCGTCCGGGATGATCATGGTGCGCGCCTGGCGGATGGTGTGGTCGCAGAAGGCCACGTCGCGCTCGGTCTCGGTGGCGTCCAGGCCCAGGCACGACTTGAACCATTGGCGGTTGGCGTCGATCAGGGAAACCACGGCCACCGGCGTGCGGAAGGTCTGGGCCGCCAGGTTGGTCAGGCTGTCGAAGATCGCCTCGGGCTGGGTGTTGAGGATATCCAGCGCCTGCAGGGCGGCCAGCCGCTGGGCCTCCGCCGCCGAAACTCCAGGCGCTGTGGCGATCGCCGTATCCATCCGCGCTTCCTCGCATCGGGCGAGGCGCAGCATAGCGCAGCCGTCACTGGCGCGAACCCCGAGTCAGCGCGTAGTGATGCCCCCATGAAGATGCCCGCGCCGGACGCCGCGCTGATCGCCCGCAAGGCCGAGATCGTGCGCGCGCTGCAGCGGATCGTGCCGGGCGAGGGCGTCGTGGCCGATCCGGCGGGGCTGGTCCCGTTCGAGAGCGACGGACTGTCGGCCTATCGTCAGACCCCGATCGCGGTGGTGCTGCCCGAGACCACGGCCCAGGTCTCGCGGATCCTCAGCTGGTGCCAGGCCAATGGCGTGAAGGTGGTGCCGCGCGGCGCCGGGACGTCGCTGTCGGGCGGCGCCCTGCCGCTGGCCGACGGCGTGGTGCTGGGACTGTCCAAGTTCAATCGGGTGCTGGAGGTCGACTACGCCAACCGCTGCGCCGTGGTGCAGCCGGGGGTGACGAACCTGGGGATCACCGCGGCGGTGGAGGGGCAGGGCTTCTACTACGCGCCCGACCCGTCCAGCCAGATCGCCTGCACCATCGGCGGCAATGTGGCGGAGAACTCGGGCGGCGTGCACTGCCTGAAGTACGGTCTGACCACCAACAACCTGCTGGGCTGCGAGATCGTGCTGATGAGCGGCGAGATCGTGCGGCTGGGCGGCAAGGCGATGGACGCCGACGGCTATGATCTGCTGGGCCTCGTGACCGGGTCGGAGGGGCTGCTGGGCGTGGTGACCGAGGTCACGGTGCGCATCCTGCCGAAGCCGCAGACCGCCAAGGCCCTGCTGCTGGGTTTCCCGTCGGTCGAGGCGGCGGGCGCGACGGTGGGCGACATCATCGCGGCGGGCGTCATCCCCGCAGGGCTGGAGATGATGGACAACCCCGCGATCCGCGCCGCGGAGGCCTTCGTCCACGCAGGATATCCGGTGGATGCGGCCGCGCTGCTGATCGTCGAGCTGGACGGGCCCGAGGCGGAGTGCGCCGAACTGACCGGGCATGTGCGCGCCCTGGCCGGGGCCCGGGGCGCGGATTTCGTGAAGGTTTCCGAGACCGAGGCGCAGCGGCTGGCCTTCTGGGCCGGACGCAAGGCGGCGTTCCCGGCGGTGGGCCGCATCGCGCCGGACTACTTCTGCATGGACGGCACCATCCCGCGCGCGCAGCTGCCGCACGTGCTGACCCGGATCGGCGAGCTGTCGGCCCACTACGGGCTGGGCGTGGCCAATGTCTTCCACGCGGGCGACGGCAACCTGCACCCGCTCATCCTCTACGACGCCGACCAGCCGGGCCAGTTGGCGCGCGCCGAGGCGTTCGGCGCCGACATCCTGAAACTGTGCGTCGCGGTCGGTGGCGTGCTGACCGGCGAGCATGGCGTGGGCGTGGAGAAGCGCGACCTGATGGGCGAAATGTTCGACGAGACCGACCTGGCCTGCCAGCAGCGGGTGAAGTGCGCCTTCGATCCCGGCCTGCTGCTCAATCCCGGCAAGGTCTTCCCGACCCTGCATCGGTGCGCGGAACTGGGGCGCATGCACGTTCACCGGGGCAAGCTCGCCTTTCCGGAGCTGCCGCGCTTCTGATGCTGGACGACGCCACCCGCACCCTGAAGCCGACGTCGGCCGCCGAGGTCCAGGCGATGATCGCCGAGGCCGGCGCGGCCGCGCGCCATCTGGCCGTCGTCGGGGCCGGGACGAAGCGGTCGGTGGGCTCGATGGAGCCCGTGGATGCGGTGCTTTCCACCGCGCGACTGGACCGGATCGTCGACTATTCGCCAGAAGAACTGACGCTGACCGCCGAACCGGGGGTTCGAATCGCCGATATCGAACGTCTGGTCGCCGGGAAGGGCCAGATGCTGGCGTTCGAGCCGCCGCACTGGACGCGCCTGCTGGGGGTGCGGGGCGAGCCGACCCTGGGCGGGGTGCTGGGCGCGAACCTTTCGGGGCCCCGGCGTATAAAGGCGGGGGCGGCGCGGGACCACTTCCTGGGCTTCGAGGCGGTGTCCGGGCGCGGGGAGATGTTCAAGGCCGGCGGCAAGGTGGTGAAGAACGTCACCGGCTACGACCTCATGAAGCTGGTGGCCGGCTCTTGGGGCACCCTGGCGGTGCTGACCCAGGCCACGATCAAGGTTCTGCCGGCGCCGCGCACCGAGACGACGCTGCTGCTGTTCGGCCTCGCCGACGTGCGCGCCAGCGAGGCGCTGACCCTGGCCCAGAACGGACCGTACGAGGTGTCGGGCGCGGCGCACCTGCCGGCGTTCGCCGCGCGGGCCAGGCCGCTGAAGGCCGAGATGGCGGTGACGGCCCTGCGCCTGGAAGGCTTCGAGGCTTCGGTCTCGGCGCGGGCGGAAGCACTCGCGGCGGCCCTGAAGCCGTTCGGCCGGCTGGACGCCCTGGACGGCGAGCATTCCCGCGAATTCTGGCTGCAGGTCCGTGAGGTCGAGGCCTTCGCCGGAGACCCGAGGCCGCTGTGGAGGCTGTCGCTGCCGCCCGCCAGCGGGTGGCGCGGTCCGCACGGCCTGCCGGGCGACGCGCTCTACGACTGGGGCGGCGGACTGGCGTGGCTGGCCACCGAGGAGCCCGCCGAGAAGGTGCGCCGGGTGGTCCGGGAGTTGGGCGGTCACGCCCTGTGCCTGAAGGGCGGCGAGGCGTTCGGCCCGCGAGAGGGACCGCTGGGCGCGCTGCAGGCGCGGATCAAGGCCTCGTTCGACCCGCTGAACGTGCTGAACCCGGGCCGGATGGAAGGCGCGCCATGAAGACCGCCTTCACGGCAGAACAACTGGCCGACCCCGAGATCGCCGCTTCGGCCGGCGCGATCCGCAAATGCGTGCACTGCGGCTTCTGCACGGCCACCTGCCCCACCTACGTGCTGCTGGGCGACGAACGCGACAGCCCGCGCGGCCGCATCGAGCTGATCCGGGCGATGCTGGAGAAGGGGGGCGCGCCCGACCCGGCGACGGTGAAGCACGTCGACCGGTGCCTCTCGTGCCTGGCCTGCACGACGACCTGCCCGTCCGGCGTCGACTATGCCCAGCTGATCGACCACGCCCGCGCGCACATCGAGGCGCATCACGTGAGGCCGCTGCACGAGCGACTGATGCGCGGCGTGCTGGCCGCCATCCTGCCTCACCCGCGCCGACTGCGCTGGGCCCTGCGCACCGGGCGGTTGGCGCGGCCGCTGGAGCCCCTGCTGCGGCGACTGAACCTGACGCCGCTGGCCGCCATGCTGCGGCTGGTTCCGCCCCGGGGCGCGGTGACGCCCGAGCCGCTGGCCGCCCGGCGCGAGAGGCTTGGCCGGGTGATCCTGCTGCAGGGCTGCGTCGAGCCCGAGGCGGCGCCGCAGATCCGCGCCGCGACCGTGCGCCTGCTGACCCGGGCCGGCTACGAGGTGGTGCTGGCCGAGGGCGAGGGCTGCTGCGGCGCGCTGTCCGAACACCTGGGGCGCGACCACGAGGCGCAGGGCATGGCGCGACAGAACCTCGCGGCCTGGGCCGGGGTCGGGCCGGTGGACGCCATCATCACTACAGCCGCCGGTTGCGGGACGATGCTGAAGGCTTATGGCCGGGTGGTCGGCGAGTCGGTTCCCGCACGCGACATCCTGGAGTTCCTGGGCGAGGTCGGCCTGCCGCCGGTGGTGAAGGGCCGTCGGCCCGCCGTGGCGTACCACGCGGCCTGCTCGCTGCAGCACGGCCAGCAGATCAAGACCGTGCCGCCGCGCCTGCTGGCGGAGGCGGGATTCGAGGTGCGCCCCGTGGCTGAGGGGCACCTCTGCTGCGGATCCGCAGGGGTCTACAACATCCTGCAGCCGCAGATCGCCGACCGGCTCCGCGACCGCAAGGCGGCCAACATCACCGCCACCGGCGCGCCGGTCGTGGCGGCCGGAAACGTCGGCTGCATGGCCCAGCTCGCGCCGGTGTTGGATGCTGCCATCGCGCACCCGGTGGAGCTGCTGGACTGGGCGACCGGCGGGCCGATGCCGGCGGCGCTCGCGTCTCAGGCGAGTCTCCTACGCGACTCTACTTAGGGATTCGTGCGAGCTATCGCCGGCCACAACTTTCCCGCACCTTCCGGGCAATGAGGAAGGGGCCGGCATGTTCCTGGAACTGCATCCCGAGGTCTATGCCGTAGCCGTCGGCGCCTATGTGGCGGTCGCGCTGGGCGTCGTCGCCTGGAACGCCCGGGACCGCCTTAAGGCGCTACGCCGCCTGCACGAAGCCCGGCCAGGTCGCCATGTACTGAACGAAGGCGGGGCCCAGTCCCTCATTCGCCAGGTATTCGGCGGTGACCGGCAGGGCAACGGGCGTGAACTGTGGATCCCGCGCGCGTTCCGGAAAATCGTGATGCAGGATCGCGGCCCGGCCGATCAGCACATAGTCGGCCCCGTCCGCTAGCATCTGCGCCGCGACGGCCGGCGAGGTCACCTTGCCCGCGACCCCCAGGCGCACCTGGCCCCGATCGAGCTCCGTGAAGTAGCTCATCAGGCTGCGGCCCTTGAACTCCTCCTCGACCGGCTCCTTGAGAACGTCCCACAGCGACATGTCGAGGTAGTCGATGCGGCCGTCCTTGAGGATCGCCTGGGCGGTGTCGCGGATCTCAGCCAGCTTCAGGCCGAAGCGCTCGGGCGACAGCCGCAGGCCGACCTGGAAGTCGGGGCGGCAACGCGCGCGGACGCCGTCGATGATCTCGAAGATGATCCGGGCGCGGTTCTCCAGCGAGCCGCCATAGCGGTCGTCGCGTCGGTTGATCTCGGGCGACAGGAACTGGGCCAGGATGTAGCCGTGAGCGCCGTGGATCTCGACGCCGTCGAAGCCGGCCCGGTCGGCGCGCACGGCGGCGGCCACGAAGTCCTCCACCAGCTGTTCCACCTCGGCCAGCGACAGGCCGCGGGCGCCGGTCTCGGGATCGTCGGAAGGGCAGACCGGCTGGCCGACCAGGTCTTTCGGCGAGCGGTTGCCCGCATGGTGCAGCTGGACGGCGGCCACCGAACCGGCCGCCTTGATGGCGGCGGCCAGCCGGGTCAGGCCGGGAAGGTGCTGATCGCCGAAGATGCCGAGCTGGCCGGGGAAGCCCTGGCCGACCGCCTGGACGTGCGCGGCGCAGGTCATGGTCAGGCCGAAGCCGCCCTTGGCGCGGAGGGTCAGCCAGTTGAACTCATCGTCCGAGAGCACGCCGTCGGGGTGGCTCTGCAGGTTGGTCAGCGGGGCCAGCATGAAGCGGTTCTTCAGGGCCGGGCCATGAGCCAGGCTGAGCGGCGCGAAGAGATCGGACAAGCAGTCCTCCCATCGTTTGTTTCGCGATCGATACCGGCCTTCCGCTCCGTCCGGCAAACGAGGCTTTCTGCACGTCGCATCAGGGATTAGCGTCCCGACCCGGGGGCAGGAGGTCGGAATGACGAGACTGTCGATGTCGTTGGCGGCGGCCCTGGCGCTCGCGGCCGGCGCGGCTCAGGCGCATCACGGCTGGACCGCCTACAGCGAACAGGAAGGCGAGGTCAGCGGCGTGGTGGAGGCGGCCGAGCTGGGCGCGCCGCACGGGCTGATCAAGGTGCGCAGCGCCGACGGCGTCTGGGACGTGATGCTGGCGCCGCCGGCCGCGATCCAGCGCTCGGGCCTGACGCTGGCGGCCGTGCCCAAGGGCGCGAGGGTGACGGCCCGGGGCCACAAGCGGTCGGACGGCTCGCGCGAGATCAAGACCGAGCGGCTGGTGGTCGGCGGCAAGACCTTCGACCTCTACCCCGCGAGACCCTAGCCGAGGCCGGTGGCCAGGAAGATCGGGCCGCCGACGACCTCGATGCGGCCGGGGTCCGAGCGGCGGATGGCGGTGAGCTGCATCACCGGCGGCGCACCCTCGACCTTGCCTTGCCGGCTGCCTTGCGGAACGGCCAGCCGCAGGCGCAGCTCCGCCGGCAGGCTGCGGAGGGCGCGCGCGACGTCGGGGCCCTGGGCCTGGAAGGGCAGCGGGTCGGGCAGGGTCGCGAGCGGGCGCGCGTAGAGCCCGACCAGCCAGGCCCGTGTCCGGCCGCGCACCAGGGCGTAGGCGGCGTGCGTGTGGGTATCGCGCAGCAGGTTGGCCCAATGGCCAGGGCTGCGGCGCAGGCGATCGATCAGGTGATCCGGCGTCGCGGGCGGGCCCTCGCCGCGATGGTACGAGATGTTCTCGGATGGCGAGCCGATGGTCGTGCGGCTGAGCAGCCAGAAGCGGTGGCTGGGGTCGAAGCCTTCCGGCGTCAGATGCTCCACATAGCCGCGACGGGCCAGGTCGCCGGCATGGGCGCGGGCGGCGGTCTCCAGATCGGGGCGCCACTGGACCGGAGCCGCGCCGGCGGCGCGGCGCGCGGCGTTGGTGAGGTCGAAGGCCTGGCGCGCGCCTGCCTCGTCGAACCGCCCGCCGCCCGCGTCGGCGAGGCGCGCGCGCAGCAAGGCCTCGTAGGCGCTCCAGGCCGCGGCGTCCGAGGCGGTCGGCGCGGCGTCTCGCAGCGCCTCGGCCATGGCCGGCAGCGCCAGGGTCGACAGCCCTCCGGCCAGCGCGGCGCGCCGGCTGAAGCTCATGGGCGGGGCATCCCGCGGATGTAGTCGCGGATCAGGGCCAGACCCTCCTCGTGCGTCAGCGACCGGCCGAGCTCGGGCATCATAACGCCGGGCTCGGTGGACGCCATGCGGTAGGCGAGGATCGAGGCCTCGGGATGGCCGGGCTCGATGCCGACCTTGAGGTCGCCGGCGCCGCGGCCGGCGGCCACCGGCCCCTTGCCCACGCCCAGCGCGGCGGGCCGCGTCTCGCCGAGGTTCAGGAAGAGGCCCGAGTTGCTGGCGATGCCGCGCGGGTTGTGACAGTGCGCGCAGTTGGCGTCGAGATAGGCCCGGGCCCGGGCCTCGGTCGGCGCGGCCGGGTCGTCCCAGCGCGCCGCGCGGGGGGCTCCCTCGGGCTTCGGCGCGCCGGTCAGCCGCTTCAGGCGGCTCCAGTGGGCGAGCTGGTTCTCCGCCCCGCCGGGGTAGGGATAGTCACCGTTCAGGTTCTGGGCCTTGGGGCCGATGGGCGAGAGCTGCTTGTCGACCTGATGGCATTCCTTGCACTGGTTCTGGTTGGGGACGGCATAGTCCACCTGGCGAGCCTGGCCCTGGGCGTCGACGAACCGCAGGTCCATCCGGGCGCCCGCGCGCTTGAGCACCGCCTCGGTCTGCGCCTCGTTCCAGACGTAGGCCTGGGCTGCCCAGCCGCCGGCCTTGCGGATCAGCAGCCGGGTTTCGACGTAGCGGACCTTCTCGGACGGCCGGCGCAGGTCGGCAGGATAAGCGAAGGTCTTCACCAGCACCGCGCCCACCGGGAAGTCGAACGCGCCGTCGGCCCGATAGCGCGCCGCCTTCCCGGCCGGCAGGTAGAGGAACCGGAACTTCTCGGCGTAGTCGCTGAACAGCGGCGTGTTCAGGGCGTAGGGCGTGAGGCCGGCGTTCGGCTGGCGGCCGGCCGCGTCGGCGAACAGGCGATAGTCACTGAGCTTCGGGGCCGGCGCCTCGGCCAGCACCACGTCCATCGCCACGCCCTGCGGCGCGGGCGCGGCGCCCAGGCAGGCGAAGGCCGCGAGGCTGGCCAGCCAACGCCGGACCATCTCAGGCGCCCAGGCCGGCCTGCGGCTTGGGCAGCACGACCGGCTTCGGCTGGGGCAGGGCCACGTCGCCCAGCTTGTCGCTCACCGCGGGCTTGGCGGTCAGCAGGGCGCCGGGCGCCTCCAGGTTGAGGTTGAGCACCGGCCCGTCGACGAGCTGCACGCGCACCGCGTCGCTGTTCTGGGCGTGCTTGGTCACCCCGTCCCAGACGATCGGCGGGATCACCCCGCCCAGTTCCTTGGCCAGGATCTCGCCGCCCGGGAACCTCGGCGCGAAGCCGTTCCGGCCGATCCGGTTGTTCCGCACCACCACGTCGCGGGGCAGGGGGTTGTAGGTCTTGTCGTCGAACTTCTGGGTGTAGCTGACCAGCATCACCGCCACCGAGCCGTTGTCGTCGATCTCGTTCTCGAAGACGTGGACGTCGCGGTTGGCCATCACCATCACGCCGGTGCCGGTGGGCACGTTGGCGACGATGTTGCCCTTGGGCGCGAAGTTCGGCGTGTCGTTCCGCACGACCTTGTTGCGGAACAGGCGCGTGGAATGGCCGCCCATCTGCGGCAGGTTGGGCAGGTCGAACACCAGGATGCCGCCGGTGTTGCGGGTGGCGATATTGTCGAACACGTCGGCGTTCATCGAGTTCTCGATCTCGATGCCGGCGACGTTGAACTCGGCGCGGCTGTTCTTGAGGACGATGTTCCTCGACTGGCCGACGTAGATGCCGGCGTCCGACGCGCCGCGCACGGTGACCTTGTCGATCAGCACATTGGTGGAGGAGACGGGATAGACGCCGTACGCGCCGTTCTTCTCGCTGGGGCCGTTCGTCCACTCGACGCGCAGGTTCAGGAAGCTGATCTGGTCCGAGCCCTTGGCCTTCACCCCGTCGCCCTTGGTGTCCTCGACGGCGAAGTCGCGCAGCACGACCTTGTCGGACGTGACCAGCAGCCCCTCGCCCGCGCCCTTCTGTCCCTTGAAGGAGAGGACCGTGGCGTCCGGCCCTGCGCCCTTCACCGTGACGTTGTCCACGTCGAGCGACAGGCCGTCGGTCAGCTCGTAGCGGCCGGCCGCCAGCTTCACCACGTCGCCCGGCTTGGCGTCGAGCAGGGCGGTCTGGAGGCGTTCCTGCACGTCCGCGCCCGGACCGACCTCCAGCGTGCGGGCATCCGCCGCGCCGGCAATGGCCGTGGCCGCCAGCAACGCGATCGCGAACCTGGTCATACTGTCTTCCCCCTTCCGTCCGCCCCTCTCGCGGGGTCGTGACGCTGTGTTCAACTTTGCAGCCTGCCGCCGTTTCCGGGGCCGATGCAAGCGTCGGCGTCAGGGATGGGCGGCGACGTAGGCGTCGATCTCGGCGAGGCGCTTGTCCACCACGTCCTTCGGCAGGAACGAGCCAGTGAAGCTGTTCTTCGCCAGGGTCACGAGGTCGTCGCGGCTGAGCGACAGGGCGCTGGCCGTCTCGGTCCAGTTCTGGCCCAGGTAGCCGCCGAAGTAGGCCGGGTCGTCGGAGTTGATGGTGGCGTGCAGGCCCAGGTCCAGCATCCGCTTCAGCGGGTGGGCGGCCAGGTCGTCGACCACGCAGAGCTTCAGGTTCGACAGCGGGCAGACGGTCAGGGTCATGCCCGAGGCGGCCAGCCGCTTCACCAGCGCCTGGTCCTCCAGCGCGCGGTTGCCGTGGTCGATGCGGTCGATCTTGAGAAGGTCCAGCGCTTCCCACACGTATTCGGGCGGCCCCTCCTCGCCGGCGTGGGCCACCAGCTTCAGCCCCTTCGCGCGGGCGGCCTCGAACACCCGGGCGAACTTGGAGGGCGGATGGCCCACCTCGGAGGAGTCCAGGCCCACGCCGGCGATGCGGTCGAGATAGGGCTCGGCGGAGGCGAGGGTCGCGAAGGCGGCGTCCTCGTCCAGGTGGCGCAGGAAGCAGAGGATGAGGCTGGAGGTCACGCCGAGGTCGCGCTCGGCCTCGGCCATCCCCGCCAGCAGGCCGTCGGCCACGGTGGCGAAGGCGATGCCCCGGTCGGTGTGGGTCTGCGGGTCGAAGAACAGTTCCACGTGCCGGCAGCCGTCGGCGGCCACCCGGCGGAAGTAGGCCATCGCCAGGTCCTTGAAGTCGGCCTCGGTCAGCAGGACGCCGGCGCCCTGGTAATAGATGTCGAGGAAGTCCTGCAGGTTGGAGAACGCGTAGGCGGCCCGCACCTCCTCCACGGTCTTGAACGGCAGCTCGACTCCGTTGCGGCGGGCGAACTCGAACATCTGCTCGGGCTCAAGGCTGCCCTCGATGTGCAGGTGGAGCTCGGCCTTGGGCAGGCCGCGGATGAAGCTTGCGGGATCGTTCATGGAAATGTGGTCAACCCAAGCGGCCCCCGGGTCAAGAGTTGGGGGTCAAGGCTTGCGGCCGGCCGCGCGTGCTCTAGGCTCGCGGCTCAACTCGGGAGTGTGCGTGGCGGGGGCGGAAGTGGCGGTAGCGGGGGCGGCGGACGAGCAGACGCTCGCGACCGCGCATGCGGCCCTGCGCAAGGCGCCCGGCGTGCAGTTCGACTTCGGCGATTTCGTCCGTCCGGAGCCGCCCTCATGGATCGGCCCCCTCGTCGAGTTCCTGCAGGCGATCGGACCGCTGCTGAAGTACCTGTTCTGGGGCGGCGTCGTCGCCGGGGTGCTGCTGATCCTCTACTTCACCCTCCGCGAACTGGTCCCCGACCGGTGGTTCCGCCGATCTGCGCGGCATGTGGCCACCGACTTCCAGCCCGCGGCCGAGACGGCGCGGGCGCTGTTGCAGGACGCCGACGGACTGGCCGCCGCCGGCCGTTTCGAGGAAGCGATCCACCTGCTGCTCTTCCGTTCGATCGACGACCTGGTGTCGCGTCGGCCAGGGGTGGTGAAGCCCGCCCTGACTAGCCGGGACATCGCCGGCCTGTCGGTGCTGCCGGCGGACGCCCGCGCGGCCTTCGCCCGGCTGGCCGAGGCGGTGGAGCGCACGTTCTTCGGCGGCCGTCCCGCCGGGGCGGAGACCTTCCAGGCGGCCCGTTCCGACTATGAGGCCTTCGCGTTCGCCGAGGGATGGCGATGAGCGACGCCGCTCCTGCCGCCGCCGTCGCCGGGCCGCCGCCCGCCTTCTCGCCGCGCACCATCCTGGCGCTGGTGCTGGTGGGGCTGGTCTCCCTGGCCGGGCTGGCGGTGTTGTCGGCCTACGCCCCCGACCTGCGGGGCGGCGACGCCCGCGCCCATGCGCTGTCCAAGTCGGCGGTGGGCTATGCCGGCGCGACGATCTTCATGAAGGCGGCCGGCGCGCCGGTGGTTGTGAGCCGCAGCCGGCCCTCGCGGCCGACCGAGTCGATGGTTCTCCTGGCCCCCGACTACAGCCTCGAGCCCGCCGAACTGCAGAAGTATCCGAAAGGCGCCCTCACCCTGATCGTCCTGCCGAAGTGGGCCACCGCGCCGGACCCGGTGCGCCAGGGCTTCGTGCGGAAGATCGGCGCGCCGCAGGCCCGCGACGCGAGCGCCCTGCTGGCCAGCTATGCGCCGAAGAGCCAGATCACCTACGCCAAGGGCGACGGACGACAGGTGTTGCGCGGCGCCGGCGGACCGTTCTCGCCCCAGACGGTGCTACGGACTGGGCGCATCGACAGGTTGGGCGCGTTGTCGGGCGAGGGCTGGGTCCCCCTGATCGTCGACGGCGAGGGCCGCGCGGTGCTGGCGCGCTCGGCCAAGAGCCCCAGCATCTGGGTGCTGGCCGACCCCGACCTGCTGAACAATCAGGGCCTGGGCGACAAGGACACCGCGCGGGCGGCGCTGTGGATGCTGGACGGCGCGCGCGAGGGGCGACCGCTGCTGTTCGACGTGACCCTGAACGGTTTCGAGCGCGGGCGCGGCCTGGGCCGGCTGATGCTGGAGCCGCCGTGGCTGGCCGCGACGCTGATCGCGGTGGCGGCCGGGATCCTGATGGGACTGCATGCCCTCGCCCGGTTCGGCCTGCCGCATCGTCGCGGCCGGGCGATCGCCCTGGGGTCGCGGGCCCTGGTGGACAATTCGGCGGACCTGGTCCGCATGGCCCGCAAGGAACATGAACTGGCCCCGGACTACGTGGCCCTGACGCGCGCCGAGGTGATGCGCGCGGCCGGGGGACACGCGGCCCAGGAAGGCTGGCTGGACGAACTGGCTAGCCGCCGGGGCGCCGCCGCGCCGGGGGAACTGGGCGCCGAGGCCGAAGCGGCCAAGGGGCGGGATGATCTGCTGGCGGTGGCCAGGAAGCTGTACGAATGGCGAGGGGAGATGACGCGTGAACGTCGCTGAGGTGAAGACGCTGGCGGAGAAGGTCCGCGCCGAGATCGGCAAGGCCATCGTGGGCCAGCAGGACACCATCGACCTGCTGCTGACGGCGCTGTTCGCGCGCGGGCATGTGCTGCTGGAGGGGCCGCCGGGCGTGGCGAAGACCTACCTGGCCCAGTCCTTCGCCCGGACGCTGGGCCTGGATTTCGGCCGCATCCAGTTCACCCCCGACCTGATGCCCGCTGACATCATCGGCGCCAACGTCTTCAACTTCCAGACCTCGACCTTCTCGCTGACCGAGGGGCCACTGTTCTGCGAGTTGCTGCTGGCGGACGAGATCAACCGCACGCCGCCGAAGACGCAGGCGGCCCTGCTGGAGGCCATGCAGGAGCGCCGGGTCACCATCGACGGCAAGTCCCGCGATCTGTCGGCCAGCTTCATGGTGGTGGCGACCCAGAACCCGCTGGAACAGCAGGGCACCTATCCGCTGCCGGAGGCCCAGCTGGACCGTTTCCTGTTCAAGCAATTGCTGACCTACCCCAGCCGGGACGAGGAGCGCCGGATCGTCGCTGAATACGGGATGCAGGCGGGTCATGCCGACCCGGCCCAGCGCGGCGTGGCGCGGGTGGCGACCGCCAAGCAACTGGCCGACGCGCATAAGGCCGTCGCCGCGGTTCGCCTCACCGACGAGATCGTGGACTATGTGCTGGACCTGGTCCGCGCCACCCGCGAGACGCCGGAGCTGTCCAGCGGCGCCTCGCCCCGCAGCGCCGCGCAACTGGCCCTGGCCGCCCGCGCCCGCGCGGCGCTGGACGGGCGGGACTATGTCATTCCCGACGACGTGAAGGCCCTGGCCCTGCCGCTGCTGCGCCACCGCGTGATCCTGTCGCCGGCCGCCGAGATCGACGGGCGGCGGCCCGATCAGATCATCGAGGGCCTGGTCGAGCTGGCCGCCGCGCCGCGTTGAGCTGAACTTGCGCCTCTATCCCACCCGCAGAGCGATCGCGCTCATGGCCGTGGGGGCCGCGCCGGCCCTGGCCGTGGCGATGCTGTCGCCCGGTCTCTGGACGGCCGCGGCCGCCTGGGTGGTGCTGGCCCTGGGCCTGATGCTGGCCGACCTGTTGCTGGCGCCGCCGCCGCGGCAGGTGACGGTGGCGGCCGCCGCGCCTGGAGTCATGGGGGTTGGCCGCGGCGAGGACCTGACGCTCAGCGCGACGTTCGCGCGCCGAGCGCCGGCGCAGGTGGAGCTGGCCGTGGGAGTCGACGCGCGTCTGGCCGCCAGGCCGGATCGCCTCACCGTGCGGCCCGAGGGCGGCCGCGCCGAGGGGCGGGTGCGGATCGATCCCCTGCGTCGGGGGCAGGGGCGTATCGAAGGCGTCTGGGCCCGCTGGCGTGGGCCGCTGGGGCTGGTCTGGCTGCAGCGGCAGGCATCGCCCGGACCCGTCGTGGCGGTGACCCCCGACGTGGCGGGCGTGAAGGAGGAGGCGCTGCGCCTCTTCGCGCGCGATGCGCCGTTGGGCGCCAAGCCGCTGATCGACCGGGGCGAGGGCTCGGACTTCCATGCCCTGAAGGAGTTCCAGACCGGCATGGACCTCGGCGACATCGACTGGAAGCAGTCGGCGCGCCACGGCAAGCTGGTGGGGCGCGAGTACCGCACCGAGCGCAACCACCACGTCCTGATCGCCCTCGATACGGGTCGACTGATGAGCGCGCCCGCGGCGGGGCTGCCGCGCATCGACCGGGCCATCAACGCGGCGCTGCTGCTGGCGTTCGTGTCGCTGCGGCTGGGGGACCGCGTGGGCCTCTTCGCCTTCGATTCCAGGCCCCGGGTGACCAGCGGCATCACCTCGGGCCCGGCCGCCTTCCCGCTGTTGCAGAAGCTGGCGGCCTCGATCGACTACTCCGCGGAGGAGACGAACTTCACCCTGGGCCTGACCGCCCTGGCGGGACGGCTGGATCGTCGCGCCATCGTGGTGATCTTCACGGATTTCGCCGACGCCACCAGCGCCGAGCTGATGGTCGAGAACGTGGCCCGTCTGATGCGCACCCACCTGGTCCTGTTCGTGGCCTTCCGCGACGAGGAACTCGAGCGCCTGCGCGCCAAGGCTCCCGAAACGCCCGAGGATGTTTCCCGCGCGGTGATCGCCGACCGGCTGCTGAAGCAGCGCGAAGGCGTCACCGCCCGACTGCGCCGGCTGGGCGCCCAGATCATCGACGCGCCGGTGGACGGCCTGTCGAACGCCCTGCTCAACGGCTACCTCGACGCCAAGCGGCGAGGGCTGATCTGATGGCCGAACTGCACCTCAAGAGCTGGCGGTTCCGGGCCGAGCGCGAGGCCGACTGGCGACGGCTGGAGACCCTGCTGGCCAAGGCCGAGGCGGGCGGCGCGGCGAAGCTTAAGCGCGACGAACTGCTGGAGATCCCGCTTCTGTATCGCCAGGCGCTGTCGTCGCTGTCGGTGGCGCGGTCGATCTCGCTGGACCAGAGCCTGGTGGCCTATCTGGAGAGCCTCTGCGCGCGGGCCTACTTCTTCGTCTACGGCGCCCGGGCGCGGCTGCCCGAGCGGCTGGCGCGGTTCTTCCTGCGCGACTGGCCGATGGCGGTGCAGGCGATGTGGCGTGAGACGGTGGTCTCGCTGCTGATCTCCGTGATCGCCACCGTGGTCGGCTACATGCTGGTCCAGGGCGATCCCGACTGGTTCTACAGCTTCGTCGATCCGTCCCTGGCGTCGGGCCGCGATCCCACGGCCACCACCGCCTCGCTGCGCGCCACGCTCTACGACGAGAAGACCACCACGGACGGCCTGTCGGTGATGGCCACCTTCCTCTTCACCCACAACGCCCAGATCGCTCTCTTCGCGTTCGCGTTGGGCTTCGCGCTGTGCCTGCCGACCGCGGCGCTGCTGGTGCTGAACGGGGGGATGCTGGGGGCCTTCCTGGCGCTGTTCTTCTCGCGCGACCTGGGCGTCGAGGCGACCGGCTGGCTGATGATCCACGGCACGACCGAGCTCTTCGCCATCGTGCTGGCGGGAGCCGCCGGCTTCTCCATCGGCTGGGCGGTGACCTTTCCCGGCGCGCGGACGCGGGTCGACGCCGCGGCGGAGGCGGGGCGTCGCGCGGCCACGGCGATGGCCGGTGTCGTCGTGATGCTGTTCGTGGCGGGCCTGCTGGAGGGCTTCGCCCGGCAGCTCGTCCAGCCCGACGTCGCCCGCTACGCCATCGCCGCGACCATGCTGATCGCCTGGCTCGCCTACTTCTACTGGCCCCGCAGGCCCGCGCCGTGACCGCCCCGGGCATCGTCCAGCGCCTGAAGGGGCGGCGTGTCCATCGCGAGCCGGTCGCCGACCAGCGCGAACTCGTCACGCCCGAGGGGGTCGACCTCAGCCTGAAGGTCGGCAGCTACGTGGAGCGGTTCTGCGCCATGGCGCTGGACCTGCTGATCCTGCTGGGCGGCATGCTGTTGCTGAGCCTGGCGGTGTTTGCCGTCTACCTGGCGACCAGGACCCAGGCGTTGCTGGAGGCGCTGGGGATCGTCTGGCTGCTGGCCAGCTTCCTGGGGCGGAACTTCTACTTCTTCTATTTCGAGGCCCAGCCCCGGGCGGCGACGCCCGGCAAGCGGATCATGGGCCTGCGGGTGATCGCGGCCGACGGCGCGGCGCTGACCGCCGACGCCGTCTTTGCCCGCAACGCCATGCGCGAGGTCGAGGTGTTCCTGCCGCTGACCTTCTTCCTGGCGCGGAGCGAGGTGGGGGTCGACGCGGCGCTGATCACGCTGGGCGCGATCTGGAGCGGGGTGTTCGTCATCTTCCCGCTGTTCAACCGCGACCGCCGGCGGCTGGGCGACCTCGCGGCCGGGACCCTGGTGGTGAAGGCGCCGCGCAAGGTGCTGCAGCCCGACCTGGCCGACACCGAACGGATGGCCTCGCGCGGGCTGGCCTTCACGCCCGCCCAGCTGGAGGTCTACGGCATCAAGGAGCTGCATGTCCTCGAGGACGTGATCCGCGCCGCCGACCGCCGGGCGCTGAAGGAAGTGGCCGAGCGGATCCGCGGGAAGATCGGCTGGGACGGCCCGGCCGACATTCCCGACCGGACCTTCCTCAACGCGTACTACGCGGCCCTGCGGGGGCGGCTGGAGAGCCGGATGCTCTTCGGCCACCGCCGCAAGGACAAGTTCGACGTCAGCTGAAGATCTCGGCCAGACCCTCGGCTCCCAGACCCTCCTTGGCGCGCCGCAGCTCGACGTACAGCACCGAGGTCAGGGCCGCGGCGATCACCGAAGTCAGGGTCTGCTGGATCACGTTGTAGCCGATGGTGATGGGGCTGAGCGCGGCGGCGGTCGGGTTGGTCGTCGCATTGATGGCCAGGACCGGGCCGAGAACCGCGCCGAGGATGATGATCAGCACGATCAGCACCAGCCAGATGACCACGAACAGGCCGAACAGCCGCCAGCGGTTGCCGCGTGTCAGCGCCGCCGAGCGGCCGAAGGCGCCGAAGACGCCGGTCCGCTCCGCCACCAGCGCCGGACCGGCGACGCACCAAGCGCACGCCGCCATGATCCCGGGCACGATCAGCAACAGCATGCCCAGACCCGTGCCGAGCGCGATGAGGATGCTGAGGCCGATCATCGGCAGGAAGAAGCGAAGACCGTTCGCCAGGGATTCCCGCAGCACGGGCTTCTGGCCGTTCATGTCCTGCACCGTGGCGTGGATCAGCGCGCCCTGCAGGATGGAGGTGGCCACCAGCGTCACGAGAACGCCGAGCACCATGTTGGTGATGTAGCCGATGCCCATGTTCAGATTGCCGTCGGCGAGGGCCCCGCCCTGCAGCCAGAATCCCTGGATCATGCCGATGACCCCGGTGGGGATGCCCGCCAGGATCAGGCCGAGCCCGGCGAAGGCGATGAAGTTGCGGCCGATGACCTTGAAGGTCTCTCCCAGCACGCGGCCGATATCGAGCTTGCCGGATGCTGCGGCTTCTGCGGTCATGAAACGCCCCCAAACCTCGAGTTCCCGCGGCGATGCTAATCATGGGTTGTGACGGCTGTCGACGCGCGCCGCCGGATGGGGCGACAGCGTGAGCCAGAGCCTGGTGGTCCGCGCCGAGCGGCTGGCGCTGCGCGCGCCCTTCCGCATCTCACGCGGGGTGAAGACCCATGCCGAGTTGGTGGTCGTGGAGGCGCGGGACGGCGGGGCCTCGGGCTTCGGCGAGTGTGTGCCCTACGCCCGGTACGACGAGACGCCGGCGTCGGTGGTCGCCGTGTTGGAGGCGGCCGCGCGGCGGGTCGCGGCGGGGGAGCCTGCCCGCGATGTGGCGGCCGGGCTGCCGGCCGGCGCCGCGCGGAACGCCCTCGACTGCGCGCTCTGGGACCTGGAGGCGCGGCTGACCGGACGCTCGGTGGCGGCGCGGATTGGCCGCCCTGCGCCCGACGTGCTGGTCACGGCCGTCACCATCAGTCTCGACGCGCCGGACGCGATGCGGGCCGCCGCCGCCGCGGTCGCCGGCTCGGCTGTCCTGAAAGTCAAGCTGGACGCCGAGGCGCCGGCCGAGCGGCTGCTGGCGGTTGCCGAGGCCGCGCCGGCCGCGCGGCTGATCGTGGATCCGAACGAAGGCTGGACCCCCGCGATCCTGGAGCGCATGGCCGGGCCGATCTCCCGTGTGAACGTCGCGGTGGTGGAGCAGCCGCTGCCGGCGGGCCACGACGCGGCGCTGGCGGGGCTGGCCTATCCCGTGCCGATCTGCGCCGACGAGGCGGTCCACACGGCGGCCGACGTGGAGCGGGTGATGGACCGCTATCAGATGGTCAATGTGAAGCTGGACAAGGCCGGTGGCCTCACCGAGGCGCTGGCGATGGCCGGGCGGGCCCGGGCGCTGGGCCTGGGCGTGATGGCCGGCTGCATGGTCGCCAGTTCGCTGGCGATCGCGCCGGCCATGTTCGTCGGGGCGGAGGCGGACCTGGTCGACCTGGACGGTCCGTGGTGGCTGGCGCGCGACCGGGCGGGCGGCTGCCGTTTGACCGACGGATTGCTCCACTCGCCGCAGACCGGGTTCTGGGGCGAGCCGGGGACTCGTCCCTGAGTTGACACTGTTCGCGCATCAGCGGTTCATCTCGTCGTCACATTGAGGGAGGCCCCGTGACGACCGCGGCGGCAGAGACGGTTGGGACGCTCGAGGTCGCGCTCGAGCACACCGCGCGGCTCCTTCCGCACGACCCGGGGGCGGCCGAGGCCCAGGCCCGCGAGATCATCCGCGTGGTGGGCGAGCATCCCCAGGCCCTGCGCCTGCTGGGCGCGGCGCTGCGCCGGCAGGGCGAGACCGAGGCCGCCGAGGCCGCCTACCTGCGCTCCGTCCGCGCGTCGGTGGGCGATCCCAACCTGATCGCGGCCGCCAACGCCCTCTGCGAGAATCGGCTCTCGGCCGCTGAGCAGGCCTTGCGGGCGGTGCTGCGCGAACGGCCGACCGACGTCGCCGCGATCCGGATGCTGGCCGAGACCGGCATGCGCCTGGGCCGCTATGAGGACGCCGAGAACCTGCTGGCCCGCTGCGTTGAGCTGGCGCCCGGCTTCGCGGCCGCCCGGCACAACTACGCCACCGTGCTCTACCGCCAGAACAAGCCCGAGGCGGCGATCGCCCAGGTCGACCGGTTGCTGGCGGAGGATCCCGGCAATCCCGGCTACCGCAACCTCAAGGCCGCCGCGTTGGGCCGCATCGGCGAGTACGAGCAGGCCATCGGCCTCTACCAGTCGGTGCTGAAGGGACAGGCCCGGCAGCCGAAGGTCTGGATGAGCCTGGGCCATTCGCTGAAGACCGTGGGCCGGCAGGCCGAGGCGATCGAGGCCTATCGCCAGTGCGTGGCCCTGGCCCCGCAGTTCGGCGAGGCGTGGTGGAGCCTCGCGAACCTCAAGACGGTCCAGTTCTCGCCGGCCGATGTAGCGGCGATGGAAGGGCAGTTGCGCCGGGCCGACCTCTCGGACGAGGACCGTTTCCACCTGGAGTTCGCCCTGGGCAAGGCCGCCGAGGACGCCGGCGCCTGGGAGACCTCGTTCGGCCACTACGCCCGGGCCAACGCCCTGCGCCGCCAGGGGCTGGACTACGACGCCGACGAGACCCGCGACCAGGTGCGGCGGGCCAAGGCGTTCTTCACCCGCGAGCTGTTCGCGGCGCGCGCCGGGCAGGGCTGCGCCGCGCCGGATCCGATTTTCGTCGTCGGCCTGCCCCGCTCGGGCTCGACCCTGGTCGAGCAGATCCTGGCCAGCCACAGCCAGGTCGAGGGCACGCAGGAACTGCCCGACATCATCACCCTGGCCCGACGCCTGGGCGGCCGCGCCCGGCGCGCCTCGGAGGGGCGCTATCCCGAGGCGCTCGGCGAGCTGACGGCGCAGGATCTGGCCGCGCTGGGCGAGGAGTACCTGGCCAGGGCGCAGCCGCACCGCAAGCTGGGCCGGCCGCTCTTCATCGACAAGATGCCCAACAACTGGGCGCACGTCGGGCTGATCGCCCTGATCCTGCCGAACGCCCGGATCGTCGACGCCAGGCGTCACCCGCTGGGTTGCGGCTTCTCGGGCTTCAAGCAGCACTTCGCCCGGGGACAGGGCTTCACCTACGACCTGACCGACATCGGCCGCTACTACGCGGACTACGTCGACCAGATGGCCCACTTCGACGAAATCCTGCCCGGTCGCGTCCATCGGGTGATCTACGAGGCGATGGTCGCGGATCCCGAGGGCCAGACGCGTGCGCTGCTGGAGGCGTGCGGCCTGCCGTTCGAGGCGGGATGCCTGCGCTTCTACGAGAACGACCGGGCCGTGCGGACCGCCAGTTCGGAACAGGTGCGCCGGCCGATCTTCACCGACGCCGCCGACCACTGGCGCAACTACGCCCCCTGGCTCGGCCCGCTCAAGGCGGCGCTGGGTCCGGTTCTGGAGAGCTACCCAAACCCGCCTGCGTAACGGGTGATCGACCATAAGTCTGTGAGGGGAACGATATGAGAAACGACGGCAGAAATCGCGCCGTGGCGCGGTGGTCGGCCGGCCTTCTGGCCACGACCATGCTGACGGCCGTGGCCGGGCCGGCCCTGGCGCAATCCACCGAGGTGGGCCTGGAGGAGGTGGTCGTCACCGCCCAGAAGCGGTCCGAGAACCTGCAGGACGTGCCGATCTCGATCCAGGCGATCGGGACCGAGCGGCTGGAAGCGCTCCAGGTGTCCGACACCAACGACTATGTGCGGTTCATGCCCAGCGTGGTGGCGCCGACCGGTGCGCCGGGCTTCTCGAACTTCTACATGCGCGGCGTCGCGTCGGGCGAGAACAACAACCATTCCGGCCCGCTGCCCAGCGTGGGCGTCTATCTGGACGAACAGCCGGTGACGACGATCACCGGCCCGTTGGACATCCACATCTACGACATCGAACGGGTCGAGGTGCTGGCCGGTCCGCAGGGCACGCTCTACGGCGCCAGCTCCCAGGCCGGCACGATCCGGATCATCACCAACAAGCCGACGACCACCGGCTTCTCGGCGGGCTACGACGTCGAGGTCAACAAGTTCAGCCATGGCGACTTCGGCTATGCCGCCGAGGGCTATGTGAACCAGCCGCTGGGCGAGCGGGCGGCCATCCGCCTGGTGGCCTGGGCGCAGCACGACGGCGGCTACATCGACAACGTGCCGGGCTCGTTCGTCTACCCGACCGGCAACATCGCGGTGAACAACAGCCGTGAGGTCCAGGACGACTACAACGAGGTCGACGTGGTCGGCGCCCGCGCGGCGCTGAAGATCGACCTCAACGAGAGCTGGACGATCACCCCGACCCTGATGGGCCAGCGGACCCAGGCCGACGGCGGTTTCGCGGCCGATCCCGGCAAGGGCGATCTGAAGGTCAGCCGGTACTATCCGGAAGGCGTCGACGACAAGTGGGTCCAGGCCTCGGCCACGATCCAGGGTGAGATCGCCAACCTCGACGTGCTGTACGCCGGCGCGCACATGCGGCGCTGGATCGACACCGACAGCGACTACTCCGACTACAGCTACTTCTACGACACGCTGTTCGGGTATGGCGCCTACACCACCGACGACGCCGGCAATTTCATCAACACGTCGCAGTACATCCAGGGCCGCGACTACTTCAAGAAGACCAGCCACGAGCTGCGGGTCGCCTCGCCGACCGAGAACCGCTTCAAGGTGGTGGCCGGCCTCTTCTACCAGAAGCAGACCCACAACATCGAGCAGCGCTATCGGATCGACAATCTGGCGTCGGCGACCGAGGTGCCCGGCTGGCCCGACACCCTGTGGCTGACGAAGCAACTGCGGACCGATCGTGACTACGCCGCGTTCGCGGACGGCACCTTCGACATCACCGACAAGCTGTCGATCACCGGCGGCATCCGCTTCTTCAAGTACAAGAACTCGCTCGAAGGCTTCTTCGGCTTCGGTTCCGGCTACTCGTCGCGGACGGGCGTCGCGGCCTGCTTCCTGCCGACGGCGGTCGTCGAGGGCGGGCCCTGCACCAACATCGACACCACGACCAAGGGCGACGGCCACACCTACCGCCTGAACGCCACCTACAAGTTCAACGACGACAAGATGGTCTATGCGACCCTCTCGACCGGGTTCCGTCCCGGCGGGGTGAACCGGCGCGGCGGTCAACCGCCGTACGACGCCGACTTCCTCAAGAACCACGAGGTGGGCTGGAAGACGACCTGGGCCGACAACCGCTTCCGCTGGAACGGCGCGATCTTCTACGAGAAGTGGAACGACTATCAGTTCTCGTTCCTGGGGGCGAACGGCCTCACCGAGATCCGCAACGGCGGCAAGGCCAAGATGAAGGGCGTCGAGTCCGACATCCACTGGCTGGTGGCCGAGGGCTTCACGCTCACCGGCGCGGCCGCCTACACCGACGCCGAGCTCAATCAGGACTACATCCCCAACCCGGCCAACCCGCCCGAGGCGCTGAAGGGGGACAGGCTGCCGGTGACGCCGAAGTTCAAGGGCAACCTGACGGCGCGCTACGAGTGGATGATCGGCGACATGGACGCCTATGCGCAGAGCTCGGTGGTGCACACCGGCTCGGCGTTCTCGGACCTGCGCATCCCGGACCGCGCCG
Source organism: Pseudomonadota bacterium (assembly GCA_040752615.1). Lineage (GTDB taxonomy): Bacteria > Pseudomonadota > Alphaproteobacteria > Caulobacterales > Caulobacteraceae > Phenylobacterium. The sequence goes on from JBFMGV010000052.1 coordinate 83,956, forward strand.
TCACGGGCAAGATGCCCGCCTACACCACCGTCGACCTCTCGTTCGGCGTGAGCAAGGCGGCCTGGCGCGCCGAACTGTTCGCCAAGAACCTGTTCGACGAGAACGGTCAGAACGATCGCTTCGTGCAGTGCGCCACCTCGGTCTGCACCCGCGTCTACACGGTCCCGATCCGTCCCCGGACGATCGGGGTGAAGTTCGGCCAGAGCTTCTAGGCGCTCGGGTCCGCTATCCGGCCTCGTCCCACCAGGGATAGAGGCCGGGCATGTCCTGGGAGACTCGCCCCGGAAACCGGGGCGGGCGCTTCTCGAGAAAGGCGCCGACGCCTTCCTTCACGTCCGGGCCGGCGCCCAGTTCCATGCTCAGCCGCCCGTCGATGGCCAGCAGGCCGTGCGGGTCGGGCGCGCCGGCGAAACGCCACAGCATCTGCCGGGCCAGGGCGACCGACACCGGCGCGGTGTTCTCTGCGATCTCCAGGGCGATCTCTCGGGCGCGGGCCAGGAGGCGCTCGGGCTCGACCACCTCGCTGGCCAGTTGCGACGCCTGCGCTTCCTCGGCGGTGATCATCGCCCCGGTCACGCACCAGCGCAGCGCGGTGGGCAGGCCCACGAGCTTGGGCAGGAACCAGGCGCTGCCCGCCTCCGGAACCAGGCCCCGGCGCGCGAACACGAAGCCCAGCTTGGCGCCGCGTGCGACGATCCGGATGTCCATGGGCAGGGTCAGCGTCGCGCCGACACCCACCGCCGCGCCGTTGATCGCCGCGATCGACGGCTTGCGGCAGTTGAAGATCGCCTCGACGAAGCCGCCGCCCGCCTTGCGCGGCTGGCCCGGCGCGGCGAAGGCCACCGAGCCCTCGGCCTTGGTGTCGAAGGCGTTCGCGCCGCCCGAGATGTCGGCGCCGGCGCAGAAGCCCCGGCCCGCGCCGGTGACGATCACCACCCGCACCGCGTCGTCCTGGTCGGCCCGCTCGAAGGCGTCGGTGAGCTCGGCGCCCATCACCCCGGTGTAGGCGTTCAGCTTGTCGGGCCGGTTCAGGGTGACGGTCAGCACCGGGCCGTCCACCTCGTACAGGATCGTCTCGTAGGCCATCGGATCCTCCCACATTGTTCTTTGAGGGCATCGTCCGCGCGTTGACGAGGCGGCAGGCAACAGCCCCGCGATGCGCTATAGCCCGCCCGTGAGGAGCCGACCCGCCAGCCCGCAGCCGCCCCATTCCCGGTCCGACCTCGCCTGCGTGGCGATGCGCGCGACCGCCTGGGCCGATCCGGTCGAGGTCGGGGGCGCTTTCGCCGACGAAACCCACGCCTGCGTGCTGCTGTCGGGGGCGGACGGCTGGTCCTATGTGCTGCGTCGGCCGGACGCCGTGGCGAGCGAGCCGGCCCACCTGCCCGCGCTGCTGGGCGGCGGCGAGGTGGCCGTGGAGGGGCCGCCGTTCCAGGGGGGCGTCGTCGGACTGGCGAGCTACGAGCTCTCCGCCCGACTGGAGCCCACCGCCCCACAGGCGCGGGGTGACTGGCCCGACCTGACCCTGCTTCGCTATCCGGCGCTGCTGGCCTTCCACGCCGGCCAGCTTCGGGGCGTCGCCATCGGCCGTGGACCGGACGCACGCGCGGCGGCGGCGGCGGCCAACTTCGCCCTGTCCTGGCTCGATGCGCCACGCCCCCCGTCGCCGGGCGCCGCGCCGGCCGTCGAGATCGAACTGGTCACCTCCGACGAGGCGCACGCCGCGGCGGTCGCCGAGACGGTTGAGCGGATCGCCGCCGGCGAGATCTTCCAGGCCAACCTGGCCCGGCCCTGGCGTGGGATGTTGAGCGCGGGAGCCCGGCCCTACGACCTGTTCCGCCGGCTGGCCCGTCAGAGCACGGCCGGCTATGCCGCCTTCCTGAACCTGCCGGGGCGGGCGCTGGTCTCGAATTCGCCCGAGCTGTTCCTGTCCGTTCGTCGCGAGGGCGACGATCTCTGGGCGACGTCGCACCCGATCAAGGGCACCCGGCCGCGCGGCGCGGACCCCGAGGAGGATGCCCGGCTGGCGGCCGAGCTGCGGGCCAGCGAGAAGGACCGGGCAGAGAACCTGATGATCGTGGACCTGATGCGCAACGACCTCGCGCGGATCTGCGCGCCGGGCACCGTGCGCGTCCCGGCCCTCTGGGCGCTGGAGACCTATGCCAACGTCCACCATCTGGTGAGCCGGGTGCGGGGCCGGCTGCGGCCCGGCCGCACCGCCTGGGACGCCTTCCTGGCGGCATTTCCGCCCGGCTCCGTCACCGGCGCGCCGAAGCTGCAGGCCATGAGCGTCATCGCCCGACACGAGCCGCCGCGCGGTCCCTACTGCGGCAGCCTCTTCTGGGCCGGCCCGGACGGGGCGCTGGAGGCCAGCGTGCTGATCCGCACGGTGGCCCTGACTGAAAAAGCGGCGGGTTGGGCGTTCGAAGCCCGCGCGGGCGGCGGGATCGTCGCCGACAGCGATCCTCGCGCCGAGGTTGCTGAAACAACCGCGAAGATCAGCGCTATCCTGAAGGCGCTGATGGGGACGGCATGACGGACATCCGACCGGACGACCGCGGCTTCACCCTGGGCCATGGCCTGTTCGAAACGGTGCTGTGGACCAAGGCGGGGCCGGCGCACTGGGATGCGCACCGCGAGCGCATGGAGCGCGGCTGCCGCGCCATCGGCATGCCGCTGCCCGACCGGACCGCGATGCTCTCGGCGGCGGAACAGGCGGTGGTCGGTCTGGGCGACGTCCCCAGGGCGGCGGTGCGGATCAACTGGAGCGCCGGGGCCGGGGCGCGCGGGCTGGACCCGCCCGATCCCTTCGAACCCGTGCTGACCGCCAGCGCCGCGCCGTCGGCGGCGCCGGCCGGAGCGGTCACCCTGGCCACCGCCAAGGTGCGCCGCAACGACCGCTCGCCCGTCTCGCGGATCAAGAGCCTTTCCTACCTCGACAACGTCCTGGCCCGCGCGGAGGCGAAGGCGGCGGGCGCCGACGAGGCGCTGATGCTCAACACGGCGGGGGAGGTGGCCTGCGCGGCGGCGGCCAACGTCTTCTGGATCCGCCACGAAGAGGTCTTCACCCCCAGCCTTGAGTGCGGGGTGCTGGACGGCGTCATGCGGCGCGAGGTGATCGCCGCCTGTCACCGCCTGGGCCTGCCGGTGCAGGAGGTGTTCGCCAACTCCGGGCGGGTCGCCGGCGCGCCGATGTTCATCACCAACAGCCTGGTGGGCGTGCGACCCGTGGGCGCGCTGGATGGCGTGGTCCTGCCGCCGTCTCCGTTGGTGAAGGCGATCTCGAAGGCGCTCAGTCCAGGGACGTGAGGACGCCGCGCAGGATGTCGGTCAGCCGGCCGATCTGTTCCGCATCGATGATCAGCGGCGGCGAGAAGCAGAGGATGTCGCCGGCCTGGCGGGTCGTGAGCCCGGCCTCGAACGCCTTGACCAGGGCCTGATAGCCGCGGGCGCCCGGGGCGCCTGGACGCGGGGCGAGCTCGACCGCGCCCATCATGCCCACAGTCCGGATGTCGATGACGTTCGGCGCGTCCTTCAGGCCGTGCAGGGCCGCCTCGAACACCGGGGACATGGCCGCCGCCTTGGCGAAGATTCCGTCGCGCTCGTAGATGTCCAGGGTCGCCATCCCCGCCGCGCAGGCCGCCGGGTGGCCCGAATAGGTGTATCCGTGGAAGAACTCGACGGCCCCGTCCGCCCCGCCGTCCACCACCGTGTCGTACACTTTGCGGCTGGCGAACACCGCGCCCATCGGCAGGGTGGCGTTGGTGAGGCCCTTCGCCGTGGTCATCAGGTCGGGCGTCACGCCGAAGAACTGGCCGGCGAACGGCGTGCCCAGCCGCCCGAAGCCGGTGATGACCTCGTCGAAGATCAGCAGGATCCCGTACTTGTCGCAGATGGCGCGCAGGCGCTCGAGATAGCCCTGCGGCGGCGGCAGCACGCCGCCCGCGCCGGCCACCGGCTCGACGATCACCGCCGCGATGGTCTCGGCGCCGTGCAGCGCGACCAGTTGCTCCAGGTCGTCGGCTCGCTCGGCGCCGTGGGGCGGCAAACCCCGGCAGAAGGCGTTGCGCGGGTCCCAGGTGTGGCGAAGGTGATCCGAGGCGAGCAGCGGATAGGCCCGCCGGTTGTTGACCAGCCCGCCCACCGAGATGCCGCCGAACCCGACGCCGTGATAGGCCTTCTCGCGCCCGATCAGCCGGACGCGCTGCCCCTCGCCGCGCGCGCGGTGGTAGGCGATCGCCATCTTCAGCGCGGTGTCGACCGCTTCGGAGCCCGAGTTCACATAGAACACGCGGTCCAGGCCCTCGGGCGTCAGCTTCACCAGGCGGCTGGCGAAATCGAAGGCGATGGGATGGCCCATCTGGAACGACGGGGCGTAGTCCAGGGTCATCATCTGCCGCTGCACCGCGTCGGCGATCTCGGCGTGGCCGTGGCCGGCGTTCACGCACCAGAGACCGGCGGTGCCGTCCAGGATCTCGCGGCCGTCGTCGCTGCGATAGTAGACGCCGCTGGCCGAGACCAGCATTCGCGGCGCGGCCTTGAACTGGCGGTTGGCCGTGAAGGGCATCCAGAGCGCCGACAGGTCGGTCCGGTTGGAGAGGTGCGGCGCGGCGTCGTCCATGGCGGGCTCCTTCGGCGGAGCGCGCATGCAATCAGCTTCGGAACCGCCCGGCTACCCCACAGGCGTCAGCGGGCGGTCCACGACGGCTGGCCGATGCCGTCGGTGCGCACGGAATGGCCACGCAGGCACACTTCCCGGAACTGATAGAGCCAGGCCGCCGTCGGGGGGTTGATCCAGCTGCCCCTCGCGAACATGCGCAGGATCTGGGGGCCGCCGTCGGGATGCCGCTCGCGCCGAGGGGCGCGGGGATGATCCAGGTCGGACAGCGGCACGAACCAGGCGTCATGCACCTCGTCGGGATTGGGCTTCAGGGTCAGCGCCTCGGCGATCCAGAAGATCACCGGCGTCACCACCTGGCCTCGCAGGGTGACGAAGTCGTCCAGCAGGCCGAGGGCCGCCTCGCGCGGGACCGTCACGCCCAGCTCCTCGAAGGTCTCGCGGCGCGCGGCGTCGATGGCGTCCTCGCCCGGGTCGAGGTGCCCGCCGGGCAGGGCGTAGTTGCCCGCTCCGCCGCGCATGTGCAGCGCGCGGCGGGTCAGGAGATAGCTGGCGCCGGTCTCGCGCGGCGACAGCACGATGGCCACCGCCGCCTGCCGTCGACCCGCCGGATCGATGGCGATGCGCTCGAACCCGGCGAGGTTGGTCGCGATCCTGAGGCGAAGGTCTTCCATCCGGTCTCTATGGCTGCGCTTGGCGAACGCCGTCGTCCGGCGCATGCTGCCGTTTACGAGGCGGAAGTCCACGCAGACGCCGCCCAATTCGGGAGGAACATGATGGCGGACGGCATTGCCACCCCGCGTGACGAAGCCCGTGCGAGGGCCTGGTCCACGCCGCTCACGGATTTTCATCCGGGTGATCCGGACCTCTTCAGGCTCGACGCCCACTGGCCCTACTTCGAGCGGTTGCGGCGCGAGGCGCCGGTCCACTGGTGCCGCGACAGCGAGTTCGGCCCCTACTGGTCTGTGACCCGCTACAACGACATCATGGCCGTGGACACCAATCACCAGGTGTTCTCGTCCGAGGCGGCGCTGGGCGGCATCACCATCCGTGACGCCCGGCCCGACCTGCGCAGGCCCAGCTTCATCGCCATGGATCCGCCGCGCCACGACGTGCAGCGCAAGACGGTCAGCCCGATCGTGGCGCCGGCCAACCTGGCGGTGATGGAGCCGATCATCCGCGAACGAGCGGCGAAGATCCTGGACGAGCTGCCGGTGGGCGAAACGTTCAACTGGGTGGACCGGGTCTCCATCGAGCTGACCACCCAGATGCTGGCGACGCTGTTCGACTTCCCGTTCGAGGAACGGCGCAAGCTGACCTGGTGGTCCGACGTGGCCACGGCCCTGCCGATCAAGGGTGGCATCGTCGAGACGGAGGAGGAGCGTCAGGCCGAGCTGATGAAGTGCCTGGCCTGCTTCACCGACCTTTGGAACCAGCGGGTGAACGCCCCGCCACGCGGCGACCTGGTCTCGATGCTGGCCCACGGCGAGGCCACCCGGAACATGACCCCCGACGAGTACCTGGGCAACATCATCCTGCTGATCGTCGGCGGCAACGACACCACGCGGAACTCGATCAGCGGCGGCGTGGTGGCGCTGAACCAGAACCCCGCCGAGTACGACAAGCTGCGGGCCAACCCGGACCTGATCCCCAACATGGTGCCCGAGATCATCCGCTGGCAGACGCCGCTCGCGCACATGCGGCGCACGGCGCTGGAGGACGTGGACCTCGGCGGTCAGAAGATCCGGAAGGGCGACAAGGTCGTCATGTGGTACGTCTCGGGCAACCGCGACGAGAGCGTGATCGAGGATCCCGACACCTTCCGCATCGACCGCGAGCGGCCCCGCCAGCACCTGTCGTTCGGTTTCGGCATCCACCGCTGCGTGGGCAACCGCCTGGCCGAACTGCAGCTCAAGATCGTCTGGGAGGAGATCCTGAAGCGCTTCCGCCACATCGAGGTGGTGGGTGAGCCCAGGCGCGTGCGCTCCAGCTTCGTGAAGGGCTACGAGGACCTGCCGGTCCGCATACTGAACTAGAAGCCTTCCCACTCGCGATGATCCATCGCGGAGTGGATGAGAGGGCCTCCAATTCAAGTAGGTGAGCACGTTGATCCGGTTCGGCTTGATTCGAGCCGGGCCGGACGTGCTCTAGCCCCGGCGGGCGCCTTTCGACATTCTGCCCGCCGCAGATTCGAGAGGCCCCCCATGAAGACCCGCGCCGCCGTCGCCTTCGAGGCGAAGAAGCCCCTGGAGATCGTCGAGGTGGACCTGGAGGGTCCGCGCGCCGGCGAGGTGCTGGTCGAGATCAAGGCGACCGGTGTCTGCCACACCGACGCCTACACCCTGGACGGCCTCGACTCGGAGGGCATCTTCCCCTCGATCCTCGGTCACGAGGGCGCGGGCGTGGTGGTGGAGGTCGGGCCGGGCGTGACCAGCGTGGCGGTCGGCGACCATGTGATCCCGCTCTACACGCCCGAGTGCCGGCAGTGCAAAAGCTGCCTCAGCCGCAAGACCAACCTCTGCACGGCGATCCGCGGCACCCAGGGCAAGGGCCTGATGCCCGACGGGACCAGCCGCTTCAGCTACAAGGGCCGGCCCATCTACCACTACATGGGCTGCTCGACGTTCTCGAACTACACGGTCCTGCCCGAGATCTCGGTGGCGAAGATCCGCAAGGACGCCCCGTTCGACACGGCCTGCTACGTGGGTTGCGGGGTCACCACCGGGGTCGGGGCGGTGGTGAACACGGCCCAGGTCGAGCCGGGCGCCAACTGCGTGGTCTTCGGCCTGGGCGGCATCGGCCTGAACGTGATTCAGGGCCTGAAGCTGGTCGGCGCGAACATGATCGTCGGCGTCGACATCAATCCCGACCGCGAGGCCTGGGGCCGGCAGTTCGGCATGACGCACTTCGTGAACCCGAAGGCCATCGACGGCGACATCGTCGCCCATCTGGTCGCTCTGACCGACGGCGGCGCCGACTACACCTTCGACGCCACCGGCAACACGACGGTGATGCGCCAGGCGCTCGAAGCCTGCCATCGGGGCTGGGGCGAGAGCATCATCATCGGCGTGGCCGAGGCGGGGAAGGAGATCGCCACGCGCCCGTTCCAGCTGGTCACCGGCCGGGTGTGGAAGGGCACGGCCTTCGGCGGTGCGCGCGGCCGCACCGACACGCCGAAGATCGTCGACTGGTACATGGACGGGAAGATCCAGATCGACCCGATGATCACCCACAAGCTGCCGCTGGAGCGCATCAACGAGGCCTTCGACCTCATGCACGCCGGCGAAAGCATCCGCACCGTGGTGGTTTACTAACCGTCTCACGAACCTGCCACCCAACGGTCGGCACACTGTCATCGACCCCGCGTAGCGTCCGCTTCCATTCGAGGGTGGGGGCCCGCGACGCGGGGAGGACGACATGGACCGGCAGGTCAGGCCGCTGAAGCTGACGGCGGCTCAGCGCGAGCTGCGCGTACTGTTCATCGCCAAGCACGCCCGCTGGTGCGGCGGCCTCCATCCGGAGGACGGCAACCACGCGCTCTATCATCGCGAGATGCGGCAGACGCTGGAGGCTGCGGGCGTCAACCTGCTGGTGGCGGACGACTACCGGGTGATGTTCGACCCGCCGCAGCTCGATTTCGTGTTCCCGCTGCTGAACCGCGGCGGGTTCCTGAACTCCGAGATGATGCTGCCGCTGCTGTGCAACCGGCTGGGCGTGCCCTACCTGGGCGCCAGCCCCATCGTGCGTGGCCTTTCCGACGACAAGCACCTCAGCAAGCGCGCCGCCGTGGCGCGGGGCGTGGCGACCGCGCCCTGGGCCGTCTACCGCCGTGGCGCGCCGCTGGACGCCGCGCTGTGCCCGCCGGCGCCGCGCTATGTGGTGAAACCCAACGCCTCGTCCGCGAGCTGGGGCGTGAGTGAGGCCTCGGACTGGACGGGTGTGCGCGCCGCCGTGCTGCGCCTGCACGAGGAGGGCCACGACGCCATCGTCGAGCCCTTCATCGAGGGGCACGACATCGAGGTTCCGGTGATCACGGTGGGCGGCGAGCCGTTCATCCTGCCGGCCCAGATCGTCGAGCAGGACCGACCGGACCAGCTGCGCACCTACGAGGAGAAGCGCAGCCTCACGACCGAGGCCTACCATATGTACCCCATCGAGGACGCGGGCCTGATCGCTGATGTCGGCGTGCTGTCCCGCCGGTTGATGGGCGAGTTCTTCCCCTTCGATTACGGCCGCTTCGAGTTCCGGATGGACACGAAGACGGGGCGGCTGTGGTTCCTGGAGGTCAACCTCAACTGCAACCTCTGGTCCCGGAAGTCGATCAGCCTGGGCGCCGGCCTGCTGGGCTGGAGCCATGGCGAGCTGATCGAGACCATCCTGGCCGAGAGCCTGACCCGGCAGGGACTCGTGGGGCGGCGGATCGATGTCGCGGCCTGACCCGGGTTTCACAGCCATCATCCTCGCGGGCCAGCGTCCGGGCGCGGTCGACGCGCTCGCCGCCGGCGCGGGCGTGGCGAACAAGAGCCTCGTTCCCATCTGCGGCGCGCCCCTGATCCGTCACGTCGCCCTGGCCATCGCCGCGACCCCCGGGCTGCGGCGCATCCGGATCGTCATGGAGGAGGCGTCGGCGCCGGCGGTGCGCGCGGTGCTGGCCGACCTTCGCTGCGCCATCGACTTCGTCGAGGCCGCCGACAACCTGGCCGACAGCGTCCATGCGGCGGCGGTCGGCGTCGAGGGGCCGATGGTGATCACCACCTCGGACAATGTGCTGCTGACGCCGGGCGCGGTCCGCCAGATGGCCACGGCGGTGACCGGCGGAGCCGACGCGGCTGTGGCGATGTCCACCGAGCGGGCGGTGCTGGCGGCTCACCCGCAGGGGCAGCGGCGCTTCTACCGTTTCGCCGACGACAGCTATTCGAACTGCAACCTCTACGCCCTGTCAGGTCCGCGCGCGGCGGCCGCGGCCGAGGGGTTCCGCAGTGGCGGGCAGTTCGCCAAGAAGCCCTTGCGGATGATCATGGCGCTGGGACCCGTCAACCTGGCCCTGCTGTTGACGGGGCGGCTCACCCTGCGCGGCGCGCTGACCCGCGTGTCACGCCGGTTCCGCCTGAAGGTCGAGCCGGTGATCCTGGCCGACGGGGCTCATGCCATCGACGTGGACAACGCCCGCACCTACGGCTGTGCCGAGACGCTCCTGGCCGCGCGGCTCAGGCTGGCCGCATAGGCCGGCCCGCTCGTCGATCCGGCGCGACAAGGGGCTTCCGTTTTCCTATCGTGCGCGCAAAGAAGCGCGCTCTTTCTGCGCAGTGAGTCTGGGGGAAGTGTTGTCGCCGTCGCGGCCGTCCGGAGGAGCGGGGGACGAGAGTGAGCTGGTCCGCACCTTCTTCGAGAAGCGTGAGAACCTGCTGCTGTTCCTGGCTGCCCGAACGCGGGACATGGCGACCGCAGAGGATCTCGTTCAGGACCTCTATCTGAAGATCTCGACCCTGGGTTCCGACGCCGACGTGCGCGCGCCCTCGGCGCTGCTGTACCGCATGGCCTCGAACCTGCTGGTGGATCACGTGCGCAGTCGCCAGCGGGCCTCGCGCCGGGACGGTGACTGGCGTCGGGAGGCCGTCGGCCCCGACGCGCCGCAGGAGGCCTCGGGCGGGGCCGCCGCCGACGAGGTGGTCATCGCCAAGGAGCGGGTCCGCCAGCTCACCGCCGCCGTCACCGAACTTCCGCCGCAGATGCAGCGCGCCTTCCGCCTCCACAAGCTGGAGGGGCGCAGCCAGGCCGAGACCGCACAGGTGATGGGGGTCTCGGTGAAGATGATCGAACAGCACATCCAGGCGGCGATCGCGCGCCTCGCCCAGAGGCTGCGCACGTGAGTCGCAAGAAAATTTCAAGCGCGCCTAGGGGGCGGGCCTGGCGGCGCCGTCTCCATCCCAGTTCTCGGCGTCAGGCGCGGATCAGGTGGACGGACTGATGGTTTCGATCGTGGCAGACGAGGAGCGGACGATGGCGCAAGCCAGCGCCTGGCTCGCGCGCCTGCAGCGCGACGAGGTCACCGAGGCCGATGGCCTCGCGTTCGACGCCTGGCTCGATGAAGCGCCGGCCAACCGCGCCGCCTACCAGCAGGCGCTGGCGGCCTGGCAGACCCTCGAGATCGCCGCGGGCGACATCCTGGCGGAACTGGACGCGGGCGAGCGCCGCGCGTCGGTTCGCGGGCCCGTGTCGCGGCGCTGGATGGTCGGCGCCGGCGGTTTCGCGGCGGCTGCGGCCCTGGCGGTGGCGATCCTGCCGGCCGTGATGGCGCCCGCGACGGTGACCACCTACGCCACCGGCAAGGGCGAGCGCGAGCAATTCACCCTGGCCGACGGCTCGACCATCGACCTCAACGCCGAGACGCGCCTCACGGTCACCTACGAGCGCGGCGGCCGGAAGGTCGTGCTGCAGGACGGCGAGGCGATCTTCGACGTCACCCACGACGCCAAGCGGCCCTTCACCGTGGCCGCGTCCAATCAGGTGGTGCGCGTGTTGGGCACCCAGTTCGACGTGCGCAGCCGGCAGGGCGACCTGTCGGTGACCGTGGCGCGCGGCAAGGTGCAGGTCGAGCCGGCCAAGGCCGTCGCCACCGACCGCGCCTTCGTGCTGCGCCCAGGCCAGCGCCTGGAAATCCCGCGCGAGGGCGCCGCCCAGTTGCGCACGGTCGATCCGCAGGAAGCGTTCGGCTGGCGCGCCGGCCGCCTCGTCTACCGTGGCCAGACCCTCGCCGAGGTGGTGGCGGACCTGAACCGTCAGTACGTGGCTCAGATCGAGATCGCCGATCCCAGCCTCGCGCGCATGCCGATCACCGGCGTGATCGTCCTGGATGACCAGGACACTGTGATGCAGCGTCTCAGCTTGATGCTGCCGGTAAGATCGGTACCTTCGGACCGGGGGCTGCTTCTTCTTCGGAAGTAAGGCCGAAGGAACTCGCGGAGCTTACCATCCTCGTGCGTCGGGAGCTTGGGGCCGCCATCACGGGTGTCGTGGTGGTGTTGGGCTGCGGTAATCCCGCGGCCGCCGCGCCCGCGCGCATACGCTTCGACATTCCGCCCCAACCCTATGCCGAGGCGCTGCTGGACGTGGCGCAGCAAGCGAACGTCACCTTGATCGGCGCCGGGGGCTGTACGGGCGGCACCCGCGCCCGGATCACCGGCACGCTGTCGCTGGACGAGGCGCTGGACCGGGTCCTGGCGGGCGCGCCGTGCAGCTGGAAACAGATCGCGCCGGGTGCGGTGCAGATCAGCGTGGCGCCCCAGGCAGAGCCCGTCCGGCCGGCCTCGCCGGTGACCGTGTCGGAGCTGCTGGTCACTGCCACCCGCCGGGTCCGCGACCCGCGCCAGCTGGCCGTGGCGCTGACCGCGGTGCCGGGCGAACAGCTTCGCGCCACGGGCGGCGTCGACGCCGGCGAGGCGGCCGGCCAGTTCGCGGGCGTGCTGGCCACCAACCTCGGCCCGGGCCGCAACAAGCTGCTGCTTCGCGGGCTTTCGGACGGCGCCTACACGGGGCGGGCCCGCTCGACGGTGGCGACCTACCTCGACGAGATCCCGCTGAACTACAACGCCCCCGATCCCGACCTGCGCGTCGTCGACGCCGACCGGGTCGAGGTGGCGCGCGGTCCGCAGGGCGCGCTCTACGGCGCCGGCGCGATGAGCGGCGTCTACCGGATCGTCACCAGGAAGCCCGACCTGAATGATATCTCGGCCAGCGCCCAGGTCTCGGGCGCCACGACCAAGGGCGGCGGCCCCAGCGGCTCCATCGAAGGCTGGGTCAACATCCCGATCTGGGAGGACATGGTCGGCCTGCGGCTCGCGGCCTATCAGGAGGTTCAGGGCGGCTATCTGGACGACATCATCCAGAACCGCGGCAACGTCGACCGCACCGAGCGCAAGGGCGCGCGGCTGATCCTGCTGCTGCAGCCGTCGGACGACCTGGCCGTGACCCTGACCGCCGCGGGCCAGAGCCTCGATTCCGAGGACACGCACTACACGAACCCCGGTCTCGGCCGGAAGCGGGCGGTGCTGATCCCCGAGCCGCACACCAACGACATCGAGCTGTTCTCTGCGAACGCGCGCTATTCGTGGGGGTGGGCCGAGCTGACGTCGTCGACGGGCTATGTGCGCCACGCCTACGCCAGCCTCTACGACGCCACGGCCACCCAGCTGAACTACACGAACTTCGCGCGCACCTCGGCCTATTCCGAGCGCAACCAGACCCGGATGCTGGTGCAGGACCTGATCCTCACGTCGCGCGGGGCCGGGCGCCTGGAGTGGCTCGCGGGACTCTACGGCGCCGACATGAAGGCCCACTCGCCGACCGAATTCCTGGCCCAGTTCCCCTTCGCGCCGAACGCGCTGGTCTACGGCGACGACCGGCGAGACCGGATCCGCGAGGTCGCCGCCTATGGCGAGCTGTCCTATCGGCTCCCCTGGGGCTGGACCGCCGCGCTGGGCGGCCGGGTGTTCAACATCCGCACCCACACCCGTTCCGCGGTCGTCTCGGAAAAGTTCGAGCCGCGCAGCCTGGAGCGGACCGCGCGGTTCAGCAGCTTCTCGCCCAAGGTCTCGCTGCAGAAGGAGTTCGCCACCGGCGACCTCGCCTATCTGGTCTTCTCGGAAGGCTATCGCGGCGGCGGCACGAACTCGGGCGGCGCCCGCCCCCTGCCGACCCAGCGCGAGACCTTCGCCCCGGACCGTCTGCGCAACTATGAGCTTGGGCTGAAGTTGCAGCGGTTCGACGGGCGGCTCACCGTCAACTCGGCGTTCTTCTACGACATCTGGAAGGACATCCAGACCGATCAGTTCCGCGACTCCGGCATCCCGTACACCACCAACGTCGGCGACGCGCGGGTGCTCGGGTTCGAGACGGAGGTGGCCTGGCGCACCGACTTCGGCCTGACGGCTCAGCTCAACGGGCGGCTGGCGCACACGCGGACCATGAACCCCAATCCCGACTTCAGCATCCGGCTGGTCGACAGCCTGCCGGGCGCCCCGGCGGTGTCGGCCGGAGCGCTGCTTAGCTACGAGCGCCCGGTGCTGGGCGACTGGACGTTGAGGCTGGTGGGGCAGGCCACCTACATCGGCCCCTCGCGGGTGACCTTCGACGACACCTCGCCCAAGACCGACGGCTATGCCAACGCCAAGCTGCTGGCCGAACTCAGCGCCCGGGGGCGGGGCGTGCAGGTGTTCGTCACCAATCCGCTGGACCTGTCCAACGACACCTTCGGCTTCGGAAATCCCTTCAACCCGAACCAGGCCCGGCAGATCACTCCCCAGCGTCCGATCACGGTCGGCGTGACCCTCTTCGCCGGCATCTGAGATTTTTCTTCGTCGCGACCTAGGGGGCGCGTCAGCCTGTGACGTCTCCACCGCGATCTTCGGCCATTGACCCGGTCGGAGGTGGTGAGATGCGCCGGTGTTGAGGCGCAATCGTCGGGCGTAGCGCGGGTACCGAGCCCACTTCGCGATACGCTTTGGCAGAGCGCGGCCCTGACGAGGAGAGCGTCACGGGTCGCGCCTCCCTGTCCGCTGCGACAGCCTGACAATTTGGTCGAAACAATTATCGGTGTTACTGTGTGGCTGTTGAGTGCGGTCGGCTCGGGCCGCGCACGGCGCTTTGAGCGCCAATCAACCCCGCGTCGGCTCTCCAGTCGCTGGCACGAGACCTACCGCCCCGGCCCGAGGACGTCACACCTCGGCCGGGGCCTCTTGCTTCTTGGGCCGCGGTTTCTCGCGGCGAACCTTCTTAAAATTCAATCAGCTGAGCCTTGGGGCTCGATGGCGTAGCCCGCCTCGCGCCAGGCGCTCATGCCCCCGTCCAGGGCCACGGCCCGGGTGAATCCCAGCTCGCGCAGGGTGGCGGCGGCCAAGGTCGAGATCTTGCCGAATTCGCAGCACGTGAGGATCCGCACGGTCGGGTCCGGCAGCTCAGAATTGACCCTCAGTTCCAGCTGGCCACGCGGCAGATTGCGGGCTCCAGGGATGTGCCCGGCCTCGAAAGCCTCCCTTTGGCGCATGTCCAGGATCACAATGTCGCGACTGTTGCCGCCCAGCCGGTCGTTCAGCTCGGCCAGCGACATGAAGGGCACCTTGGCCGAAGCCTCCGCCAGCAACTGCGCCACGGACTTGCCGCCGCTCATGTTCGTGCGCAGCGCCTCGGTCAGGTGCGTGGGGGCCGCGAGGTCCAGCGCCTCCATCATCTCGACGAAGGCGGCGCGCTCGGTCTTCTGCAGGCGGGGATTGGTCTCGATCTCCGCGCCGATCGTGCTGTGCGAGCGGCCCTTGTAGTCATGGGCGGGGAACACCAGCGTCTCGGGCGGCAGCTTCAGCAGCTTGTCGAACAGGCTCTCGTGCAGGTCGCGCGGATCGCCGGTCGGCAGATCGGTGCGGCCGGTGCCGCCGATCAGCAGGGTGTCGCCGGTGAACACCCGGTTGTCCATGACGAGGCACATGGAGTCCCGCGTGTGGCCGGGGGTGTGCAGGGCCTTCAGGCGCAGCTTGCCGACGATCAGCATGTCGCCGTCGTCCAGCCGCAGATCCGCGTGCGGCGCCGGACTCAGGCGGTGCATGACCACCGGCGCGCCCAGCGCCCGCCCCAGCTCCTTGCCGGCCGAGAAGTGGTCGGCGTGGGTGTGGGTGTCCACCACGTAGCGGATGTGCAGACCGTGGCGGCTGGCCCAGCCGAGGTAGTGATCGATACGGCTCTGTTCGGGATCGATCAGGACGGCCGCCCGCGTCTCCTCGCAGCCGATGAGGTAGGACTGGCAGCCTCCCGTGGCGAGCTGTTCGAAGATCATGCGCGGCCTCCCTGGTTCCGGCGTCTGGGGGATCAGTCCTTGGGCTGGGCGACGACGCGCAGATAGGGCTTCAGGGTGTTCCAGCCCCCCGGGAACCGCTCCTTGGCCACCTCGTCCGACACCGACGGCGGGATGATCACATCCTCGCCCGGGCGCCAGTTCACCGGCGTCGCGACGGTATGGCGGGCGGTGAGCTGGCAGGAATCCAGCAGGCGCAGCACCTCGTCGAAGTTGCGGCCGGTGGTCATGGGATAGGTGAGCATGGCCTTCACCTTCTTGTCCGGTCCGATCACGAAGACCGAGCGCACGGTGGCGTTGTCGGCGGCGGTGCGGCCGTCCGAGCTCGTGCCCGCGCCTTCCGGCAGCATGTCGTATGCGGTCGCGACCTTCAGCTCGGGGTCGCCGATCATCGGATAGTTCACGGCCGCGCCCTGCGTTTCCTCGATGTCCTTGGCCCAGAGCGCGTGGTTGTCGACCGGATCGACGCTCAGGCCGATGATCTTGGTGTTGCGCTTGTCGAACTCGGGCTTCAGGCGGGCCATGTAGCCCAGCTCGGTCGTGCAGACCGGGGTGAAGTCCTTCGGGTGAGAGAACAGGATCGCCCAGCCGTCGCCGATCCAGTCGTGGAAGGTGATCGGGCCCTGGGTTGTGTCGGCGGTGAAGTTCGGGGCTTCGGAATTGATCCTGAGGGACATCGGGCCGGTCTCCGTGGCTGGTCGGACGAACGGGCGCGGCCGGCGACCAAAGTCGCCCACCCGACTCCCGTGCTGAAGCTCCAGCGACTTAGGCGCTCGGATCGGCGTTGGGAAGGCGCCGCCGGCGGGGCGCGCCGCGCGAGCCGGTCCTGCCGCCTCGCGGGGCGCCGACCGCGTCGCCGGGGTGGGCGCCGAGGTTACGGTGGGGAAAAAGTTGTCGTACTCGCGTCATGATCCCTTCTAGGACGCAACGCCTTCGGCCTAACTAGCGGGGCAGGGGGTGCGTTGTTGCCAGACATCGAGCACGAGCCATCCGAGACCGCGCGTCCGCCCGTGGACATGCGCGCCCGCGCGGCGTGGCTGGGCCGGCACGTCATTCCCCATGAGCCGGAGCTGCGGAACTGGCTGCGCCGCCGTGAGGTCCGGGATCTCGACACCAGCGACGTGGTCCAGGAAGTGTACGCCCGCCTCGTCGCCCTGCCGAGCGTCGTGCACATCCAGAACCCGAAGACCTATGCCTTCCAGGTGGCCGCCTCGATCGTGGTCAGTCACGCGCGCCGCCTGAAGGTGGTGCCCATCGTCACCCTGGGCGGCGTCGACGAGGTGCATGTGGCGGCGGAACAGCCGTCGCCCGAGCAGGTCGCTGTCGACCGCGACGAACTGCGCCGACTGGCCCAGGCGCTGGCCCGGCTGCCGACGCGCGTGGCCGAGGTCTTCCATCTGCGCCGCGTGGAGGGCCTGTCACAGCGCGATGTGGCCGCCAGGCTGGGCATCGCCGAGAGCACCGTGGAAAAACACATGGTGCGCGGCGTCATAATGATGGCGGACTGGTTCAAGAGTGGCGGATCACACCGGGCCACATCGTCTAAGACCGTGATCGAGAGCACTGGCCGACGGAATGGTCCGGGAAACCGCTGAGGAAATCGACGAGATCGCCGCGGCCTGGGCCGTGTGCGTCGATCGCGGCCTCACGGCAGCCGAAGCCGCCGCGCTGGAGGCGTGGCTGGAAGGCGACGTCCGGCGCTCGGGCGCCTATGCGCGCATGACCTGGGTGCTGATGAGCACCGAGAAGGCCGACCTGCTCGCCGCGGCCTATGGAGAGGCGCCCGCCCGGACGCCGAAACCCGCCGTGATGACGCGCCGGCGCTGGATGGCGGCCGGCGGCGCGATGGCGGCCTCGTTCGTGGCGGCCGGCGTCTATCTGGGCGTGGACCGCCCAGTGGTCCACGGCACGCGCATCGGCGAGAAGAAGGTGGTCAGCCTCGGCGACGGGTCTGTCATCACGCTGAACACGGCGACGCGGCTCGAGGTGGCCTATTCGAAAGACCGTCGGCACGTACGCCTGCTGGCGGGCGAGGCGCTGTTCGACGTGGCGAAGGACCCGGCGCGACCCTTCGTGGTGAGCGTGCGTGGCGCCGACGTCCGCGCCGTGGGCACCAGCTTCACGGTCTCCAGCCTGAATCGCGACGCGGTGCGCGTGCTGGTGCGCGAGGGTGTCGTCGAGGTCTCGCCGCCCGCCGGCGGAGCACGGCGGGTCACGCGCCTGGCCGCCAACGACCGTGCGGTGGTGTCGGGCGGCGCCGGCCCTGTGGTGGTCGCCCAGTTGCCGCCGTCCGAGGTCGACGCCGAGCTGGCCTGGCGGCAGGGGCGCATCGTGTTCCGAGGGGAGTCGCTGGCGGCCGCGGTGCGGACCTTCTCCCGCTACAGCGACATCGCCATCATCATCGACGATCCGGCGCTCGGGGCGGAGCAGGTGTCGGGGGTTTTCGATGCGAACGACCCTATCGGCTTCGCCAGGTCCATCGCCCTCAGCCTGCAGGTCCGCGCCGAGATCGGCGCCGATCAGGTGCGTCTGACGCGCTGAACCGCTCAGGGCGACAGGATCGAGGCTGCAGCGTGGCTGGAACGTTTTCATGAGGCGCGGGGCGTGGGGGTTGGCCGGTTTCGGCGCGGCGCTCCTGGCGCTGGCCGCGCCACATGCCGCGTTCGCGCAAGCCCGCGCCTTCAACATCCCGCGACAGGAGGCGGCCAGCGCGATCGCGGTGTTCGGCCTGCAGGCGGGGCTGCGCATCACCGCCCCGGTTTCCAGTCTGCGCGGGGTCGAGACGCGCGCGATCCGGGGCCGGATGGACGCCCGCGCGGCGCTGGAGCTCCTGCTGGCCGACACCGGTCTGGTCGTGGCGCGGGACGATGGGCACACGATCGTGCTGCAGGTGCGCCGCGCGTCGGCTCCGGCGGCGCCAGTCGTGGCGGCGGACATCAGCGAGCTGGTGGTGACGGGCAGCCGGGTGCAGTCCCCCGGACCCACATCGGCCGAGATCGAAAGCCGCACCCGGCGCGACCTCGGCTACACGGGCAAGACGAACGTGCAGCAGATGGTGGCCGAGGTGGGGGCCCTGGTGGGGTCGACCGGCGACGACCAGCGGAGCACGGGTGAAAGCGCGCTGAACCTGCGCAACCTGGGCCAGAACCGCACCCTGACGCTGGTGGATGGCCGCCGCTTCGTGAGCGGCTTCGGCGGCAACAGCGCCGTGGACGTCAACGTCATCCCGGCCGCGCTGATCGAGCGGGTGGACGTTCTGACCGGCGGCGCCTCGGCCGTGTACGGCGCCGACGCCGTGACCGGGGTCGTGAACTTCATCCTGAAGAAGGACTACGAGGGCCTGGGCGTCGACGCCCAGTACGGCGACGCCGAGGACGGCGACTTCCGCGACCAGGTCTATTCGATCACGGCCGGGAAGAATTTCCACGACGGCCGCGGCAACGTGACGGTGAACTACACCTTCGGCGAGCGGCCGAACACGCCGTTCACGGCGCGGGAACAGGGCTTCGACTTGTGGGAGCGGGTGAACAACCCGAACGGGACCAGCCCGCGCTTCGTGCTGCTGAACGGCACGCGTGACGGCTTCTTCGCCAACGGCGGGGCCTTCATCGATCCGGGCCGCACGTTCTCGACGGGCGGCTTCAACGGCAACGGCACGCCGTACAACCACGGCCGCAACGTCGGCGGCTACGCCGGCGCGACCGAGATCGGCGGCGACGGCCCGCCGACCTACACCCTGTTCAGCGACGACCTGCGTCCCAGCAGCGAACGCCACATCGTCTCGGTGCTGGCGCACTACGACGTCAGCGACAAGTTCAAGCCGTATGTCGACCTGCACCTGTCGGACATCACGAACGACTCCAAGTCGCAGCACTCGCAGACCGTGATGCAGCCGATCGCGTCGGACACGGCGTTCCTGCCGGCCAACGTCGTGGCGGCCTCGGGCGGGCGGCAGATCCTGTTCAACCGCTGGGACTTCGACGGCGGCGTCCGTGACACGCGGATCAGCAAGCGAACGGTGCGGGTGGTGCTGGGCGCCAAGGGCGAGCTCAACGAGCACCTGCGCTACGACGTCTCCGCCAACTACGGCGAGGTGCGCCGGCGCACCTACATCGCCAACAACCGTCTGTATGACCGCTATCTGGCGGCGATGGATGCGGTGGTCGATCCGTCGACCGGCCGGGTGGTCTGCCGCAGCGATCTCGATCCCTCCAGCTTCAACCGCCTGCGCACCGACGCCCTGGCCGTGGCGTTCAACCCGGCGCGAGGGCCGGTCAGCTTCACGGCGGGCCGGGGCAGTGGCTGCACGCCCTTCAACCCCTTCACGACGGACCAGGCCTCGCAGGCGGCGGCCAATGCGTGGATCTACCAGCCGACCGTCGACTATGTGCGGAACAAGCAGACGGTGCTCTCGGGCTTCCTGACCGCGGACACCGGCGCCTTCCTCGAGTTGCCCGGCGGCGCCATCAACGTGGTCGCCGGCGCCGAGTATCGGGAGGAGGTCTCCAACGTCGACTTCGACCCCTTTAGCGGCGCCTCACCGAGGATCGCCCATGTGAACGGGGTGGACGTGCGCGGCCGCTATGATGTCACCGAGGTCTTCGGCGAGGTCTCGCTGCCGCTGCTGAAGGACCACAGTCCCTTTGTCCGCCAACTCACGGTGGACGGCGCGTTCCGCTACTCCAACTACTCCACCATCGGCCGGACCAGCACCTGGCGGCTGGGCGGTGTGTTCGCCACGGCGGGAGGGCTGGAATTGCGCGGCACGCTATCGCGCGCCGCCCGGGCCCCGACGATCGGCGAGCTCTTCACCCCCGCCACCAACAACACGGCGGCGCTGGGGATCAACGATCCCTGTTCGATCGCGAACGTCTCGCTTGGCACGGCCACGCGGCGCACCAACTGCGCCACGGCGCTCAGCGCGCTGGGTGTGAACCCCGCCACCTTCAATCCGCTGCTCGGCACGTTCTTCCCGGCGGTGAACGCCGGCAACCCGGACCTGCAGGAAGAGACCGCCCGGGCCGAGACCTATGGCGTGAGCTGGTCGCCGCCCTGGGTTCCGGGGCTGCGTCTCGCCGCCGGCTACTACGACATCGTCATCCGGGACGGCGTGATCACGCCGACCACCTCTTCGGTCTTCAACGCCTGCTATGACGCGCCCGACCTGGACAACCTGTTCTGCTCGCTGCTGCGCCGTCAGCCGGGCACGGGCGCGGCAAGCTTCGTCGAGATCCGGGCGGTCAACGTCGCCCGCATCCATACCAGCGGCTACGAATTCAGCGGCAGCTACAGCCTGCCGACCGATCTCGGGATCTTCACGTTCAGCGGCAACGCCGCCTATCTGCAGCACCTGCGGCTGCAGAAGACGCCCGCGCCGCAACTGACCGACGACCGCGGCCTCTACGACACCGACACCGGCGGTTCGTCGCCCAAGTGGGTGGTCAATCTCGACCTCAACTGGTCGCACGGAAACTGGGACGCCAACTACGGCTTCAACTACAGCAGCCGCACGCTTCGCAACGGCCTGCTGAACGTCCAGCGCCCGACCGTCGAGACCTTCATCGACGACCCGTACGTCAAGGCGTTCGTGAACCACGACGTGCAGGTGGGCTACCGGCTGAGCGGCGATGGCCGTGTCTATGTCGGTGTCCGCAACCTGACGAACGCGTACCCAGACAAGGTGCAGGGCTCGCTGAACGGCCTGCTCGGCCGCCAGGGCTACGCCGGCCGCACCTACTACATCGGCGCGAGCCTGCGCTTCGCCGACATCTGGAACTGAAGGTTCGACGAACTTTCTTTGGCGGATCGGTGTCAGTCCGCGCGTCTGAACTCCCAAAAGGCCCAGCGGGGGTCGGGGGATCAGGAACATGAGAAGCAACAGACATCGCGCGATGCTCGCCTCGGGCGTCGCCTTGGTGGCGCTCAGCGTCGCCCACGAGAGCTATGCGCAGTCGGCGGACGTCGACGAAGTCGTGGTCACCGGCACCCGCGTTCGCGTGCCGAACCTGGAGTCGCCCGCCCCGATCACCAGCATCGGCGAGCAGGCGCTGGCCTATACCGGCAAGACCAACGTCCAGCAGATGGTGGCCGAGATCGGCTCGCTGGTGGGTTCGACCGGCGACGACCAGCGGAGCACGGGTGAAAGCGCGCTGAACTTGCGCAACCTGGGCCAGAACCGCACCCTGACGCTGGTGAACGGCCGCCGCTTCGTGAGCGGCTTCGGCGGCAACAGCGCCGTGGACGTCAACGTCATCCCGGCCGCGCTGATCGAGCGGGTGGACGTTCTGACCGGCGGCGCCTCGGCCGTGTACGGCGCCGACGCCGTGACCGGGGTCGTGAACTTCATCCTGAAGAAGGACTACGAGGGCCTGGGCGTCGACGCCCAGTACGGCGACGCCGAGGACGGCGACTTCCGCGACCAGGTCTATTCGATCACGGCCGGGAAGAATTTCCACGACGGCCGCGGCAACGTGACGGTGAACTACACCTTCGGCGAGCGGCCGAACACGCCGTTCACGGCGCGGGAACAGGGCTTCGACTTGTGGGAGCGGGTGAACAACCCGAACGGGACCAGCCCGCGCTTCGTGCTGCTGAACGGCACGCGTGACGGCTTCTTCGCCAACGGCGGGGCCTTCATCGATCCGGGCCGCACGTTCTCGACGGGCGGCTTCAACGGCAACGGCACGCCGTACAACCACGGGCGCAACGTGGGCGGCTACGCCGGCGCGACCGAGATCGGCGGCGACGGCCCGCCGACCTACACCCTGTTCAGTGACGACCTGCGTCCCAGCAGCGAACGCCACATCGTCTCGGTGCTGGCGCACTACGACGTCAGCGACAAGTTCAAGCCGTACGTGGACCTGCACCTGTCGGACATCACCAACGACTCCAAGTCGCAGCATTCGCAGACGGTGATGCAGCCCATCGCGTCGGACACGGCGTTCCTGCCGGCCAACGTCGTGGCGGCCTCGGGCGGGCGGCAGATCCTGTTCAACCGCTGGGACTTCGACGGCGGCGTCCGTGAGATCGAGACCAACAAGCGCACCGCGCGCATCGTCGTCGGGGCCACAGGCGATCTGAACGAGCACCTGCGCTACGACGTGTCGTTCAATTACGGCGAGGTGCGCCGGCGCAGCGAGACAGCCAACAACCGCCTCTATGACCGCTATCTGGCGGCGATGGACGCGGTGATCGACCCGGCCACCGGCCGCGCCGTCTGCCGCAGCGACCTGGACCCGTCCAGCTTCAACCGCCTGCGCACCGACGCCCTGGCCGTGGCGTTCAACCCGGCCCTGGGCCCGGTCAGCTTCACCGCCGGCCGCAACAGCGGCTGTGTGCCCTACAACGTCTTCACCACGGACCAGGCCTCGCAGGCCGCGGCCATCGCCTGGATCTACCAGCCGACCGTCGACTATGTGCGGAACAAGCAGACGGTGCTCTCGGGCTTCCTCGCCGCCGACACCGGCGCCTTCTTCGAACTGCCGGGCGGCGCCATCAACGTGGTGGCCGGCGCCGAGTATCGGAAGGAAGAGTCGGACGTCGACTTCGGGCCCTTCAGCGGCTCGCCGCGCAAGATCGCCCACCTGAACGGCACCGACGTCAGCGGCCAGTACGACGTCACCGAGTTCTTCGGCGAGCTGTCGCTGCCGCTGCTGCGCGACATGGGTCCGTTCATCCGTGAACTGACCATCGACGGCGCGTACCGTTATTCCGACTACTCCACCATCGGCAAGACGCACACCTGGAAGCTGGGCGGCGTGTTCGCCACCGCCGGCGGCCTCAAGCTGCGCGGCACCCTGTCGGAAGCGGCCCGCGCGCCGACCATCGGCGAGCTGTTCACCCCGGTGACCAACGGCACGGCCGCCCTGGGCAGCAACGACCCCTGCTCGACCACCAACGTCGCGCTGGGCACCGGCACCCGCCGGGCGAACTGCGAGACCGCGCTGCGCGCGCTGGGCGTGAACCCCGCCACGTTCAACCCGCTGCTCGGCACGTTCTTCCTGACCCAGACCGGCGGCAACCCGAGCCTGAAGGAAGAGACCGCCAAGACGCTGACCCTCGGCGGCGTGTGGCAGCCCGAGTTCATCCCGGGCCTGTCGCTCAGCCTCGACTACTACGACATCGAGATCAGCGACGCGGTGATCCGTCCGAACGCCCAGGCGATCTTCAACGCCTGCTATGACGCCGAGTCGCTGAACAACCAGTTCTGCGGCCTGCTGACCCGGGCGCAGGGCACGGGCTTCGCCACCTTCGTGCGGATCGGCGAGGTCAACGTCGCCAAGATCTACACCGAGGGCTACGAGTTCAACGGCAGCTACAGCCTGCCGACCGACTTCGGCCGGTTCACGCTGAGCAGCAACGTCAGCTACCTGAAGCGCCTGGAACTGCAGAAGACCCCGGCGCCGCAGCTGACCGACGACCGCGGCCTCTACGACACCGACACCGGCGGTTCGTCGCCGAAGTGGGTGGCGAACGTCGACCTGAGCTGGTCGTACGACAAGTGGGACGCCAACTACGGCTTCAACTACAGCAGCCGCACGCTGCGCAACGGCATCACGAACATCCAGCGTCCGACCGTCGATACCTTCATCGACGAGCCGTACATCAAGTCGTTCGTGAACCACGACGTGCAGGTGGGCTACAAGGTGCGCGAAGACAGCCGTCTCTACGCCGGCATCCGCAACCTGACGAACGAGTATCCGGACAAGGTGCAGGGCTCGCTGAACGGCCTGATCGGCCGCCAGGGCTACGCCGGCCGCACCTACTACGTCGGCTTCAATCTGCGCTTCGCCGACCTCTGGAACTGAGGACGGGGCGGCGGCGCGG
>JBFMGV010000053.1:0-9329 GCA_040752615.1 Pseudomonadota bacterium
CCGAGCTGCGGTCGTGATGCCTTCGCTCGCCACCCCGACGATGCCGACCGATCCACTTGCGCGCTGTCCGCACCGAGACGCCTGCAGCCTCCGCCGCCGCCTTCGCCGTCCACCCCTGCGACACACGCCAACACAGCAACGCTCGACCCGCAGGCGTCAGACGGGCATTCTTGTGGACGTTCATCCGGGGCCTCCCGGTTAGAGGTTGGAGCTTCGCAACCCCACTCTCTCAACCCGACCCCGGGTGAACAACCTTCGTAGCTTCGACAGCTAGCCTGGGCGGATGAAGCGCCTCCTGATCGTCTGGCATTCCCGCACGGGGGCCGCCCGCGCCATGGCCGACGCGGCCGCCGCCGCGGCCGTCGATGAAGCCTGCGTCGAAGTGCGGGTCCTGGCGGCGGAGGCGACGGGACCCGCGGATCTGCTGGCCGCCGATGGCTATCTCTTCTCGGCCCCCGAAAACCTCGCCGCGCTCTCCGGCGAGATGAAGGCCTTCTTCGACCGCTGCTACTATCCGGTCCTCGATCGGCTGAACGGCCGGCCCTACGCCGCGATGATCGCCGCCGGCAGCGACGGGACCGCCGCCGTGCGTCAGCTCGCCCGCATCGCCACCGGCTGGCGGCTGAAACAGATCGCCGATCCGGTCATCGTCTGCACCCACGCCCAGAGCCCCGAGGCGATCCTCGCTCCCAAGACGCTCGCCCCGGCCGACCTGGCCCGCTGCGGCGAACTCGGCGCGTCGCTCGCGGCGGGCCTCGCCATGGGCGTTTTCTAGGCGCCCCTGCCCGGCAGGTAGATTCCCGAGATCACTTCATCGCCCACGACGATGATGTCGGGTCGACCGCGCGGCGGCAGCGCCATCAGCGCGTCGATCTCGTCCCGCAACTCGGCAAGTTCCTCGGCGGTCGGCGCCGACCCGCGCGGCGGTTGAGTCGTCGGATGAATTTCGCCCTTCACGTGCATGAAAAGCGCAACGGCCGAGCCGGGTTCCCGCAACGGCGATCGCGCAAAACTGTGTATCCGCCCCAAGAGACCCGCTGACCTCGGGTGGAAGCGCTGTTAACGTTGTCTCCAGTTACGGGAACGCCGGGTCTGGGGAGGCTTGTCGGCGATGATTGGTATCGACATTTCGAAGCTCGGCATGGACGAGTTGAAGCGCCTTTCCGAAGTGGCCCGGCTGCGCGGTCAGACGACGCTGGCCGAGGCGCTGGCCAGCGAGATGCGGAATCGCCCGATGCGCGGCGCCGGCTGGCAGGCAGGCGCCTGGGCTCCGGCGCTCGCTGTCCCCGCGCCCGTCGCGATCGCCGCGCCGCAACGCGCTTCGACCCCGATCTGGGCCCTGGCCGCGGCCGCGACGCTGGCGCTGGTCCTGGGCTGGGGCTGGGGCGGTCCGGCGGGCCGCGTCCTCGACGCGCAGCTCCTCCTTCCGAGCGCCCTCGCCTTCGCCGAGGCTCCCGTGGCCAACGCCCTCTGCACCGCGCGCCTCGCGCTCGGTGAAGACCGCGACTGCGGCGCGCCGCAGCCTCTCGCCGACATGGGCCCGGCTCCGGACGCCGCCCCGGCCACCTGACCGCCGGCCTGTCGCAGAACTGCCGTCGAACCGAGCGGATTTCCGTCGGCCACGCGTCACGAAAGCTTCCGCAGCCCTGATTAACACCTCAGCCATTCGCCACCGTCGGCGAAAGGCTGGGGGAATTCATGGAACGTCAGGACCTGCAGGTCGTCGGCTACTCGGATGGCGACCTCGACACCAACCGCTCGTCCAACCCTACCTTCGAGAGCGTGGTGCAGGCCCGGTACTCGCGCCGCAACCTGTTGCGGGGCGGCATGGCCGCGACGACCGCGGCGGTGTTCGGCGGCCTGACCCTCACCGCCTGCAGCGGCGGAAGCGACGGCGGCTCCTCCTCCACGGTCAGCGCGGGCCAGGCCATCAGCAGCAGCGCCGGCAAGGTCATCACCCTCAGCGGCTCGGCCGGCGATTCCAGCGAGGCGCTGAGCGCGGGCTGGACGCAGATCGCCGGTCCGGCGGTGACGCTGCAGGGCTCCGATACGCCGACGGCGGCCTTCCTGGCGCCCAGCGTCTCGGCGCCGACCCAGTTCGCGTTCCGTTACACGGTGACCTTCCGCAATGGACGGGTGGTCTCGGCGGACGCCACCGTCACCGTCGATCCGGCGCGGCTCGATTTCGCCGCCGTGCCGAAGAACCTCAACGACATCGTGACCGTGCCGGCCGGCTACACCGTCAGCGTCCTCTATCGCCTGGGCGATCCGCTGCTGGCGGGCACGTCGGCCTACGCGAACAACGGGAGCGACACCAACTTCGCGGCCCGCGCGGGCGACCACCACGACGGCATGGCGTTCTTCGGCCTCGCGCCGTCCGGCGCCGGTCGCGACGACACCAACAGCGGTCGCGGCCTGCTGGTGATGAACCACGAGAACATCACCCAGCGCTACCTGCACGCCAACGGCGCGACGACGACCAACGGCGCGCGGCCGGAAGCCGAGGCGATCAAGGAGATCGAGGCCCACGGCGTCAGCGTCGTCGAGGTCGCGCGCGGCTCCAGCGGCTGGGCCTACAACCAGGACTCCACGCTGAACCGCCGGATCACGCCCAACACCGCGATGGCTTTCCGCGGTCCGGTCGCCGGGTCGGCGCTGATCGCCACCGCCTTCTCGCCGAACGGCAGCCAGGGCCGCGGCACGATCAACAACTGCGCCGCCGGCGGCAGCCCCTGGGGCACCTACCTCACCTGCGAGGAGAACTGGGCGGGCTATTTCCGGCGCGGCGCGGCCGACAACGCCGCCCGCAGCGCCAAGGACGTCACCGCCCTTGCCCGCTACGGCGTCGGCCAGGGCGCGGCCGGCAACTACGGCTGGGCCACCGTCACGGCCGCCGCGGCGGGCGACACGCGCTTCGCCCGGTGGAACGCCTCGGCCACCGCGGCCGACGCCACCGGCGACTTCCGCAACGAGCCGAACCAGTTCGGCTGGGTGGTCGAGATCGATCCGTACAATCCGGCCTCCACGCCCCGGAAGCGCACGGCGCTGGGCCGGATGGGTCACGAGAACTGCGCGACCTCGCTGCTCAAGGCGGGCGTGAAGCCGGCGTTCTACATGGGCGACGACGCCCGCAACGAGTACCTCTACAAGTTCGTGTCGAACACGGCGTGGAACGCCGCCGACTTCACCCAGAGCGATCGCCTCGCGGTGGGCGACAAGTACCTGGACGCCGGCGTGCTCTATGTGGCGCGCTTCGACGCCGACGGGACGGGCCGCTGGCTGCCGCTGGTGTTCGGCCAGGGTCCGCTGACCGCCGCCAACGCCGCCTATCCGTTCGCCGACCAGGCCGACGTGCTGGTGAACACCCGCCTGGCGGCGGACGCGGTGGGCGCCACCAAGATGGACCGGCCCGAGTGGGTCGCGGTCAATCCGAAGA
Organism: Pseudomonadota bacterium; assembly: GCA_040752615.1. Lineage (GTDB taxonomy): Bacteria > Pseudomonadota > Alphaproteobacteria > Caulobacterales > Caulobacteraceae > Phenylobacterium. The sequence continues at coordinate 3,437 of JBFMGV010000053.1, forward strand.
ACGGCGAGGTCTATCTAACCCTCACCAACACCAACAACACCTCGCGGCCGCTCACGGCGACCGACGCCGCCAATCCGCGCTTCTACAACGACCCGAAGGGCGCCGCGGCCACCGCGCAGCGAGGCAACCCCAACGGCCACATCATCCGGCTGCACGAAGCCGGCGACACCTCCGAGGCCGTCAGCTTCACCTGGGACATCTACCTGTTCGGCGCCGGATCGGACCTGGACGCCAACATCAACATCTCGGGCCTGTCGGCGGACAACGACTTCTCCAGCCCGGACGGCCTCTGGTTCTCGCGGGCCAGCAACGCTGGCGGTCAGGCCAATCCGCTGCTGTGGATCCAGACCGACGACGGGGCCTACACCGACGTCACCAACTGCATGATGCTGGCCGCCCTGCCCGGCCAGGTGGGCGACGGCGGAGCCCGGACGATCACCAACACCGACGGAACCACCACCCGTCAGCAGGCCACCATCGCCGGCAAGGCGGCCACGCCCGCCAACGTCCGCCGCTTCCTGGTGGGCCCCAAGGAGTGCGAGATCACCGGCATCGACACCACCCCCGACGGCCAGACGATGTTCGTGAACATCCAGCACCCGGGCGAGGATACCAGCACCGGCTTCCCGAACACCTTCCCGAGCAACTGGCCGGCCAGCCAGACCACGCCCTCGGCGGTGTCGCGGCCGCGCTCGGCGACCATCGTGATCACCAAGACGGGCGGCGGGATCGTCGGCCTCTGATCAGGCGTAGCGCGCCTCGGGCCGGTCCTCGGCCGGCTCGAGCGCCCGCGCCACGGCCTCCAGCAACTGGTCGCGGTTGATCGGCTTGCCCACGTGGTCGGTCATCCCGGCCTCGCGGCAGGCCGCCACCTGCTCGGGCCGGACGTCGGCGGTCAGGGCCACGATCGGCACGGCACCCGCCACGCCGGGCAGCGCCCGGATCGCGCGTGAGGCGGCCAGGCCGTCCATGCCGGGCATGTGGACGTCCATCAGGATCACGTCGAAGTCGCCGGTGCGCGCCACGGCCACGGCCTGGTCGCCGTCCGAAACCGACACCACTTCGCAGCCGGCCAGGGTCAGGATCGCCTGACCCAGCTCGCGGTTCATCGGATGGTCGTCGACCAGCAGGACGCGCGCGGCCGCCGCGTCGGCCTCGACCGCCACCACCGGCGCCACGGCCTGCGGCGCGGCGGCGGGAACGGCGTCCAGCGTGATCCAGAAGGTCGCGCCCTGGCCCAGCGCGCTGGAGACGCCGATGTCGCCGCCCATCTGGCCTACGAGGGCGCGGCTGATCGCGAGGCCGAGCCCCGTGCCGCCATAGCTGCGGCTGATCGAGCCGTCGGCCTGGCTGAAGCGCTGGAAGAGCCGGCCCTGAACCTCTGGCGCGATGCCGATGCCGGTGTCGGAAATCTCGAAGCGCAGCGCGCCGGCCGCAGGCCCCGCGCGCAGGCGCGCCGTCACGCCGCCGGTGGCGGTGAACTTCACGGCGTTGGCCAGCAGGTTCAGCAGCACCTGGCGCAGGCGCGCCTCGTCCAGCGACAGGAACGCCTCGGCGTCGCCCTCGGCGTCGATCTGGACGTCGAGCGACAGGCCCTTGGCCTCGGCGGTCGGCGCGACGATGGCGCACGCGTCGCGGAGCACGGCCGCCGGCGAGGCCGACGACATCACGAGTTCGAGCCGGCCGGCCTCCACCTTGGCGAAGTCCAGCAGGTCGTTGACCAGTTCGGCGAGCGAACGGCCGGCGCGGCCGACCAGCTCGAGGCGGCGGCGGTTCTCGGGCGAGAGGCCGGGGTCCTCGGCCACGAGGCCGGTGAAGCCCAGGATGCTGTTCAGCGGTGTCCTGATCTCGTGGCTCATGGTGGCCAGGAAGTCGGACTTGGCGGTGCTGGCGGCCTGGGCCCGACGGGTCGCGGCGCGGGCGGCGGCGGTGCGCCGCTCCAGCAGCTTCTGCAGGCGCGCCTGATTGGCCAGCGCCAGGCCGACGCTCATGCAGACCCCGTAGAGCACCATGTGGAAGACCTGCGTCGAGCGGATGGCCTGCTCCAGCTCGGCGCGGTCGTAGTCCGGATTGACCAGGATGGTCGGCAGCGAGACGGCCAGCGACGCCAGGGTCGCGAAAGCCGCGCCGCGCGGGCCGGCGCGCAGGGTCGCCACCAGGGCCGGCACGAAGACCAGCACCCGCATGGGCAGGTCCATGACGTAGAGCGCGTAGCCCACCGCCACCGTGGCCGCGACATAGGCCAGACGCTCCAGCCGCCCGGCCGGAAAGACCTGGCTCTGGCGACGGTCCAGCAGCACCAGCAGGATCGGCAGCATGATCGCCACGCCGATCGCGTTGGGCACCACCCAGCCGACCCAGCCGGTCCAGAACGGTTTGCCGGCCGACAGCGCCAGGACACTGTTGGTCGCGAAGGCCGCCATCACCGTGAAGGCGGTCGCCGCGGCGGTCAGCAGACCCAGCCCGCGCATGTCCCGCACACGGCCCCGGAAGCCCAGGGCGTGGAGCGCCGCCGCGCAGGCGACCTCGTGCAGCGTGTCCATGCCGGTGACGATCAGCGGCCACTTCAGCGCCGTGGCCGTGGGGATCTGCATCGCCAGGTGCAGGATGACGGTCAGGCCGAGGAAGATCGCGCCGTCGCGCCGGTTCAGCACCAGCAGGCCGCCAATCACCACGGCATTGGCCGTCCAGATGGTCGGGATGCCCTGGCCGGCGCCGCCGATGGACAGGCTGTAGCCGATCGAGGCGGCGTAGATCGCGAGCAGGAGCGCGATCCTCTGGCCGCTTCGCAGCGCACTACCGGTCACCGGATACTCCTCCCGCATACTCAGGCCGAACACTTGGCGCCGGAGTGTCGGAATTCCGTTAAGCCGCAGGAGGAGGCGAAGTGTCGCAGGCGCCGCCGGGGTCAGGCGGCCAGGGCGCTCCGACGCCGCCGCAGCGCCGCGCCCGAGAGCGCGAATCCGCCGATCAGCAAGGCCCACGTCCGGGGTTCGGGCACGGCGGCGCTGACCGCCGTCACCTCGAACAGGGCCTGGCCGGCGATGCTGAAGTAGAGCGTGTCGAACGAGCCGATGAACGGGCCGATCCCCTCCAGCTCGTCCGCGTCGTCGCTGCGGATGTAGACCTGGAACGCCTCGGGCCAGCCGATGGCCGGGGCGTCGTCGGGCATGTCGTTGGAGCGGAAGCCGACCAGGTCCGTGAACGCGCCCTGGAACAGCAGCGTGCCCAGCAGGCTGCCCGGGCTGGTGAAGGCCTGGGCGCCGAAGTCGAAGTTCTGGCCGTCCACGACCAGTTGATCGACGTAGATCCCGCCGGTCGGCGGCTGGATCGACTGCAGCAGGCGGAAAGTCAGCTGGGTCGGCGCATAGACGTTCACGAAGGTCGGCGAGGCCAGTTCGATGCCGACGCCGATCGAGGCCAGATCCGCCTTGAACGGATCCGACGGCACGACGGTCGTCGAGAACGGCGTCTCGACCGACAGCGGACCGTCCGCCAGCGCCTGACCCGACAGCGTCAAGGCCGCCACAATGCCCGCGAATACTGCTTTCCCCATCGCACCCTCCACCCATCACGCCTTCACAACCCAGCGTTGGCCGACGCTCTCGCAAACCGTGTTCGGTGACCCGAGACACTGTCAACCATGCGCATCCGCCCTGACGCGGTTGTGAGCGGATCTCGGCGAACGCCAGCCCGACTTCGGCGCAAAGCCCTGGCAGCGGAGCGGTCGAGGCCCCTAGGCTGCCGGCGGCGCGATCCTGCGCCCGCCTGCCGGATTTCCCATGCGCGCCACCCGCCGGAGCCTCGCCCTCATGGCCGCCGCCCTGCCCTTCGCCCAGGCCTCGGCCAAGACCGCGCCGCCCAAGCCCATGCGGCTGCTGATCCTGGGCGGCACGGGCTTCATCGGTCCGCACCAGGTGCGCTACGCCCTGGCGCGCGGGCACAAGGTCACCGTGTTCAACCGCGGCCGCAGGCCGGACGACTTCCCACCCGAGGTCGAGGAACTGACGGGCGACCGCAACGCCGGCGACCTGGCCAGCCTGAAGGGCCGGACCTGGGACGCCTGTATCGACAATCCGACGACCCTGCCCTTCTGGGTGCGGGACGCGGCCGACGTCCTGGCCGGAAACGTGGGCCACTACCTCTTCGTCTCCACGCTGTCGGCGTACGCATCCAACGACCGGCCCGGCGACGACGAGACCGCGCCGGTGGCCGCGTATACGGGCGCCGACCCGATGGCCGAGCGCCAGCCGGTGTCGCCGGCGCTGTACGGGCCGCTGAAGGCCGCCAGCGAAGGCGTGGCGCGGGCCCGGTTCGGCGCCGGGCGGACCTGTGTGGTGCGCCCCGGCCTGATCGTGGGGCCGGGCGACGAGACCGACCGCTTCACGTACTGGCCCGCCCGGCTGGCCGGGGTCGGCCAGGCCTGGGGGCCCCAGGTGCTGGCGCCCGGCGACGGCAGCGACCCGGTCACCCTGATCGACGCCCGCGACCTGGCGGAGTGGACTGTGCGGCTGGCCGAGCAGCGGATTGCCGGGACCTTCAACGCCATGGGCCCGGCCACGCCCCTGACGATGCGCGCCCTGCTGGATGGCGTGGCCGCCGGCGTGGGCGCGAAGCCGAGGCTGACCTGGGCGGGAGCCGGCTGGCTGGCCGACCACCAGGTCAACGGCTGGAGCGACCTTCCGGTCTGGCTGCCGGGCGCGGGGCGCACCGCCGGCTTCCATCGCCGCTCCAACGCCGCCGCCCTCCAGGCGGGCCTGACCTTCCGCCCATTGCCCGAGACGGCGAAGGACACCCTCGACTGGTTCCGGACCCTGCCGCCCGAGCGCCAGGGCAAGCTCAAGGCGGGCCTGACCCCGGAGCGTGAGGCGCAACTGCTGAAAGACCTCGCCGCGAGAGCCTGATAGGAGGCCGGCATGAACGATCTTCCCGACGACGACGAAACCGGCGGCGGCTTCGATGTGGACGACTGGACCCGGCTCGTCCCCTTCAAGGGCGCCGTGGCCACCCTGGACGACGTGGAGGCCCGTCGCGCGGTCTTCGCCCTGGGCGACACCACCGATCCCCGCCCGCTCGACATGGACCTGCCCCAGCCGGTGATCTGGTGGGACGACGACGGCGAACAGGCCGCCGTGGCGGTCCAGGCCGAGGAGCACGGCGCCGAGGACGGCGAGACCATGCAGGTGCTGGGCCTGATCCTGGCCGACGGCGCCTCGGCCGTGGCCCTGCTCGACGACGTCGACCTGGTCGACGACACCGACCCCACCTGGCGCAAGCTGGTCGCCGAAGCGACCGGCGACGAGAGCGCGGACTGATCGCGGCGGGCGCCGGGAAGCCCGGCGCCGATCCGCAAGGGGCGCGACCGTATCCATTCCGGCAGAACTGTTCTGCGGAAACGGGCAGTGCGAAGCGCGGGCGAAGCGCCCAGATTGGCTCCCGAAAGGAGCCGCACCATGGCCATGACCGTTGGACTTTCCCTGATGAGCTTCGGCTTTGCCGTGGTGATGGCGATCCCGATCGTGGGGCCGATGTTCCTGTAGGCGCCGCGTTCGGAACCGCGGAAGACGCGGAAAACGCGGAAGGACGCGGCTCCCTACCTCCAATGGCTGTCACCCCGGCGGACGCCAGCGTGCAGGCGGGACGCGCCGAGGCGCCGGCCATGAGCGACTGAGCTCATCCGGGGCGGGTCTGATGGCTGGGGGTGGATCCTGGCGTGGGCCGGGATGACGTGGGTGGGGTGTGGTGGCCGATGCCGTCTGGCGGCGCCTGCCCACGAGGTTCGGCGGTCAGCCCTCGTAGGCGCGGATGCGGATCTTGCGGGTGTCCGGGGGCTGGTAGTCGGCGTCGTCCTCGGTGAGGACCTCCCGCGCCGCCTCGGTGACGAAGGCGGGGA
>JBFMGV010000054.1:0-15679 GCA_040752615.1 Pseudomonadota bacterium
AGGGGGACCATCGGACGGAGAGCCGATGGTGGTGGGGGCGAGGCCAAGCTGCGCGCCCGCTCTCGCCCCTTCCACCCCGCCCTCTGCGGGGGCGCGGTCCCCCCTTCCCCGTGAACGGGGAAGGCAAGGAGGGAAAGGGCGTCAGATCGGCAGCTGGGTCGTCGACTTGACCTCTTCCAGCACGGCGTAGGTGCGGGTTTCGCGCACCCCCGGGATGCGGACGAGGACCTCCTCCAGGAAGATCCGCCAGGCGTTCAGGTCCTTCACCCGGGACTTGATGAGGTAGTCGAACCCGCCGGCCACCATGTGGCACTCCAGGACGTCGGGCGACCGGCGCGCCGCCGCCGCGAAGGTCTCGAAGACATCGGGCGTCGTGCGGTCCAGCAGCACCTCCACGAAGATCAGCACGCCGCGCTCGACCAGCGCCGGATCCACCAGCGCGGCGAAGCCGGTGATGTAGCCGCTCTCACGCAGGCGCCGCACGCGGTCGGAGCAGGCCGAAGGCGACAGGTGGCAGCGATCGGCCAACTCGGCGTTGCTGATGCGGCCATCGGCCTGCAGCACGCGCAAAAGTCGCCGGTCGGTGTCGTCCAGCCGCAGGGAATTCGCCATGATGTCGTTCCGCAGGAGAAGCTTCGGCGCGAGGCCATATCTAACGTAGCACATTCGCCGATATGTGCCTTACGCCGTGGATGCATGGACCTGGAGGCTCGGATGTCGTTCGATCACCTGGATGCGGCGAAGTTCGCCGATGAACGTACGGCCCTGGCCGACCTGCTGGCGTCGCGCGCGCTGTCGCAGCAGGACCGGGAAGCGGTCCGTGGCGAGGCCGAGGCGCTGGTGCGCTCCGCCCGCCAGAGCGCCCGCCGCCAGGGCGTGGTCGAGAGCTTCCTGCAGGAGTTCAGCCTCTCCACCCGCGAGGGGCTGGCGCTGATGTGCCTCGCCGAGGCCCTGCTGCGCACGCCCGACGAGGAGACGCGCGACCGCCTGATCGCTGAGAAGATCGCCTCCGCCGACTGGGCCAGCCATGCGGGCCAGTCGGACAGCCTGCTGGTCAACGCTTCGACCTGGAGCCTGATGCTCACGGGCAAGATCATCGACCCCGACGACGAGGCGCGGAACGACCTGCCGGGCTTCATCAAGCGGCTGGCCGGTCGCCTGGGCGAGCCGGTGATCCGCAAGGCCGTGGGCGCCGCCGTCCGCATCATGGGCGAACAGTTCGTCCTGGGCGCCACCATCGAGAAGGCGATCAAGCGCGCCGGGGGCGACGGCTTCGTCTGCTCGTTCGACATGCTGGGCGAGGGCGCCCGCACCGACGCCGACGCCGATCGCTACGAGGCGGCCTATGCCCGCGCCATTCAGGTGGTGGGCAAGCATGCCAAGGGCCAAGGTCCCGAGCGCGGCCACGGCGTTTCGGTGAAGCTGTCGGCGCTCTCGCCGCGCTACGAGGCCCGCCAGGCCGAGCGGGTCTTCGCTGACCTGTACCCGCGCGTGCTGCGCCTCTCGGTGATGGCCGCCGAGTCCGACATCAACCTGACCCTCGACGCGGAGGAGGCCGACCGCCTCGTCATCTCGCTGGAGTTGCTGGACCGGCTGGCGCGCGAGCCCGCCCTGGGCGCCTGGCGCGGCCTGGGCCTCGCGGTGCAGGCCTACCAGAAGCGCGGCCCGCAGACGATCGAGACCGTGGCCGGCATCGCCCGCGCCTCGGGCCGTCGTCTCATGGTGCGCCTGGTGAAAGGCGCCTACTGGGACAGCGAGGTGAAGCGGGCCCAGGTGGCGGGTCTGCCCGGCTATCCCGTCTACACCACCAAGGCGGCCACCGACGTCAGCTACCTGGTCTGCGCCCGGGCGCTGCTGGCGGCGGCGCCGGCGCTCTACGGACAGTTCGCCACGCACAATGCGCACACCCTGGCCGCCGTGCGTGTGATGGCCAGCCAGATGGGCCTCAGCCCCGAGTTCCAGCGCCTGCACGGCATGGGCGAGGCGCTCTACGCCGGCGCCAAGGACCGCTATGGCGAGTTCCCCCTGCGGGTCTACGCCCCGGTCGGCAGCCATGAGGATCTGCTGCCCTACCTGGTCCGCCGCCTGCTGGAGAACGGCGCGAACACCTCCTTCGTCCACGCCCTGCTCGACGAGAAGACGCCGGTGGCCAAGGTCGTCGTCGACCCGATCAGCGCCGTCGAGGCGGCGGGCGCCGGTCCGCACCCGCGCATCCCGCTGCCGCGCGATCTCTACGGCCCGTCGCGGAAGAACTCCGAGGGGCTGGACCTCTCGATCAAGTCGGTGCGCGACCTGCTGTCCGCCGCCATCGCGAAGCTGGACGCCGAGACGCTGGAAGCCGGTCCGATCCTGTCCGGTCGCGTCGACACGTCGGGCGCGCCCGTCGAGGCCGTCTCGCCGACCGACCTGTCGCGCCGCCTCGGCAAGACCTGGCAGGCCACGCCCGCCCAGGCCGACGCCGCATTCGCCGCGGCCCACAAGGCCCAGCCCGCCTGGGATCGCCGTGGCGGCGAGGGCCGCGCCAAGGTGCTGCGCGCCATGGGCGACGCCCTGGAGGCTCATTGTGAGCGTCTGATCGCCATCTGTGTGCGCGAGGCCGGCAAGAGCCTGTCGGACGGGATCGCCGAGGTGCGCGAGGCCGTCGACTTCTGCCGCTACTACGCCATGCTGGCCGAGCGCCAGTTCGCCACGCCCGAGACCCTGCGTGGCCCGGTGGGCGAGACGAACCAACTCAGCCTGCACGGGCGCGGCGTCTTCGTCTGCATCAGCCCCTGGAACTTCCCGCTGGCCATCTTCACCGGCCAGATCGCCGCGGCCCTCGCCGCCGGCAACGGCGTGCTGGCCAAGCCGGCCGAACAGACCCAGATCATCGCCGCCGAGGCCGTGAAGCTGTTCCACGCCGCCGGCGTGCCAGCCGACATCCTGCACCTGCTGCCCGGCGACGGTGCGACGGTCGGTCAGGCCCTGGTCTCACACCCGGGATGCGATGGCGTCGCCTTCACGGGCGGCACCGACACGGCCTGGGCCATCAATCGCACCCTGGCCGCGCGGCAGGGGCCGATCGTGCCGTTCATCGCCGAGACCGGCGGGCTGAACGCCATGTTCGTGGACACCACGGCCCTGCGCGAACAGGTGATCGACGACGTGCTGCTGTCGGGCTTCGGCTCGGCCGGCCAGCGCTGCTCGGCCCTGCGGATGCTGTTCGTGCCGCACGAGACCGCGGACCTGATCGTCGACGGACTGAAGGGCGCGATGCAGACGCTGGTCGTCGCCGACCCGGCCGATCCGCGAACCGACATCGGCCCGGTGATCGACGCCGACGCCCAGGCCGCCCTGGAGGCTCATGCCCGGAAGCTGGAAGCCGAGGGGCGGATCCTGCAGCGCCTGGACGTCCCGACGGGCGGCCATTTCTTCGCGCCGACCCTCGCCGAGATCCCTGACGCCGGCTATCTGCAGAAGGAGGTTTTCGGCCCGATCCTGCACGTGGTCCGCTACGACCCGGCCAGGCTGGCCGAGGCCGCGGCCCCGCTCGTCGCGGCCCGCTATGGCCTGACCCTCGGCGTGCACTCGCGGATCGAAGCGTTCGCCGAAGAGGTCCAGCAGACCGTGCCGGCCGGCAACGCCTATGTGAACCGCTCGATGATCGGCGCGGTGGTTGGCGTCCAGCCGTTCGGCGGCGAGGGGCTGTCGGGGACCGGGCCCAAGGCCGGCGGGCCGCACGCCCTGCTGCGCTACGCCGTCGAGCGGGCGCTGAGCGTGAACATCACCGCCCAGGGCGGCGATCCAGCGCTGCTGAACCTCGACGCCTGATCGAGCGGTTTTTCGACGAACGGTCGCGCTTGTCGCAGCGAATGGACCGTTCGCCGACACTGCTTTGACCTGCGCCCGGGTTCGGGCCCTCACCGCTCCCGCGGGCCCGGGCCTGCGCAGGTGCAGGGCGAGTTCGATGCGTATCTTGGTGGGCACGCCGACCTACAACGGCCAGCTGACGACCAACTATACGGGCGCTCTCCTGTCGCTCTGGTCGGAGATGGGTGACAAGCTCGACTGGAAGACGACCAGCGGCACCCTGATCGCCTGGGCGCGAAACACCCTCGCCAGCGTGGTGCTGGAGGCGGACCATACACACCTGCTCTTCATCGATTCCGACATCGACTACCCGCCCGGCCTGATCCGCCGGATGCTGCAGTTCGATGCGCCGATCGTTTCGGCGGTCTGCCCACACCGGGTGCTCGATGTGCCGAGGTTGCACGCCATGTCGCGGCAGTTCGAGGACCCGAGCAACGCCTGGGCGCGGTCGCTCAGCTTCGTGCTGGAGCTCGAGACGCCACACGTCGAGCGTGACGGCTTCTACAAGGCCCGCCGTACCGGAACGGGCCTGATGCTGGTCAAGCGCGAGGTGTTCGAAACCCTGCGCGAGGCCCACCCCGAGCTCTATCGCCCGGCCGCCGGCAGCTACTACGAGCACCAGGGTCTGAAGAACGTGCTGCAGTGCTTCGACCCGGCCTATGACGAGGCCGGCGTGGCGATGAGCGAGGACGTCTCGTTCTGCCGCCGCTGGCAGGCGACCGGCGGCGACGTCTGGGTGGTGTTCGACGAGACGGTCGGCCACGTCGGCCCGTTCGTGTTCCGCGCCAGTCTGTAGAGCCACGCGCCAAGGCGCAGCCTGTTCCATCCTCGTGCGTTGAGACCTCCTGACGGCGACGCGCCGCCAGAGGGACAGCATGACACTGCAACAGGCCCTGGCCTTCGGCCTGGTGGGCTCGACGATCGTCCTCTTCATCTGGGGACGATGGCGCTACGACCTGATCGCGCTCGTCGCGCTGGTCGTGGGCGTCGCGATCGGCGTGGTCCCAGCCGGCAAGGCGTTTTCCGGCTTTTCGAACGACGTCACGGTGATCATCGCCTGCGCCCTGGTGGTCAGCGCCGCCTTCGCCCGATCCGGCGTCGTGGAATATGTGCTGCGGCCCTTGCTGCCCCGGCTGACCGATGCGCGGACGCAGGTCCCGTTCCTGGTGGCGGCGGTAGCCTTGATCTCCATGGTCACCAAGAACGTCGGCGCCCTGGCCCTGATGATGCCGATAGCCCTGCAGGTGGCGCGCCGGACCGGAACCTCACCGTCCAGCCTGCTGATGCCCATGAGTTTCGGCGCGATGATCGGGGGCACGGTCACCCTGGTCGGCACGGCCCCCAACATCCTGGTGTCCGAGGTGCGCGAGCAGATCTCGGGCCGGCCCTTCGCCATGTACGACTACGCGCCGGTCGGCCTGGCCCTGACCGCCCTCGGGTTGGTCTTCCTCACCTTCGCCTGGCGCCTGCTGCCCCGGCATCGGGTGGGCGCGGCGGGCCTGGACGCCGCCATCGAGACCGCGCCGTATCTCACCGAGGTCGTCGCCCCGCCGGACTGGACGCTCGAAAAGCGCACCATCCGCCACCTGAAGCGCCTGTCGGACGACGAGATCCAGGTGATGGCCCTGGTCCGCGACGGCGCGCGGCGCATCCGCCCCCATCCCAACACCCGCGTGCACCCCGGCGACATCCTGCTGGTCGAGGGCGACCATGAGGCGCTCGACCGCCTGATCGACCGCGCGCGGCTGCGCCTCACCCGTTCGAACCGCCCCGTGGCCATGGAGGAGCCGACCGAGGAGGTGCGGGTGGTCGAGGCGGTGGTCAGCCAGGACTCGCCGCTGATCGGCCGCTCCGCCGGCCAGGCCGACCTCTATGGCCAGCACGGCGTGAACCTGCTCGCGGTCAGCCGCGCCGGCTATCGCACCCCGGCGGAGCTCACCACCATGCGCCTGCGGCCGGGCGACATCGTGGTCGTCCAGGGCGCCGAGCGGACGTTGCCCGGCGCGCTGAAGACGCTGGGCCTTCTGCCGCTTGCCGAGCGCGAGGTGCGGCTGGGCGGCGTCCGTCGGCGGATGGTGCCCACGGCCATCCTCGCGACGGCGATGATCCTGGTGGCGGCGCAGGCCGTGCCGGTGGCGTTCGCGTTCTTCGCCGCGGCGGTCGCGATGATCGTCTCCGGGGCGATCCGGGCGCGGGAGGCCTATGCGGCCCTGGACGGGCCGGTTCTGGTGCTGATCGCCGCCCTGATCCCGGTTAGCGATGCGATCCGGGCCTCCGGCGGCGCGGACCTGATCGCGGAAGGCCTGGCCGGCCTGTTCCGCGGCCAGCCGCCCATCCTGGCGGTGGGCGCGATCATGGCTGTGGCGATGGCCGCGACCCCGTTCCTGAACAACGCGGCGACGGTGCTGATCGTGGCGCCCGTCGGCGCGGCGCTGGCGAAACTGCTCGGCCTGAACGCCGATCCGTTCCTGATGGCGGTGGCCGTCGGCTGCGCGTGCGACTTTCTGACGCCGGTCGGCCATCAGTGTAACACCCTGGTGATGGCGCCCGGCGGCTATCGCTTCGGCGACTATGCCCGCCTGGGGGCGCCGCTGACCGTCCTCGTCCTGCTCGTCGGAACACCGCTGATCGTCTCGGTCTGGCCCTTGGCCTGACCGCTCTTCACATGCTCGTGAGCGGGACTCGCCGGCGAGTCGCTCGCCCGAGAGGCGACCGCCGCGCGTTAACCTGTCGTTAGCGAAAAAGTTTGGGGACGGACGGGCCGCCTCATTGACGACTCCTAGGGGTCCATGTGTCCATATGTGGGCTGGTTCGGGGGCTGAACCACAACATATAGGGCGGAGGGCCAGGGGGCTTTCCATCGAGGGGCAAGGCAGGGACATGAGCGAAGCGGCGAAGGTTGGGATTGCCGAGACTTCTGAACGGGTTGCATCCGAGCCCGCGCGTCCGCAGCTGCAACTGGTCCGCAAGGTCGAGGTCGACCGCTCGCGGGATGCGCTGCTGACCGACTTCGGCAAGACCACGCTGGAAGACCGCTACCTGCTGCCCGGCGAGAGCTACCAGGACATGTTCGCCCGCGTCGCCACGGCCTATGCCGACGACGCCGAGCACGCCCAACGCATCTACGACTACATCTCGCAGCTCTGGTTCATGCCGGCCACGCCGGTTCTGTCGAACGGCGGCGCCTCGCGCGGCCTGCCGATCTCCTGCTTCCTCAACGCCGTGCCCGACAACCTTGAAGGCATTCAGGGCGTCTGGAACGAGAACGTCGCCCTGGCCTCGAACGGCGGCGGCATCGGCACCTACTGGGGCGGCGTCCGCTCGATCGGCGAAAAGGTGAAGGGCGCCGGCCAGACCAGCGGCATCATCCCCTTCATCCGCGTGATGGACTCGCTGACCCTCGCGATCAGCCAGGGCTCGCTGCGCCGCGGCTCGGCCGCCGTCTATCTCGACGTGCACCACCCGGAGATCGAGGAGTTCCTCGAGATCCGCAAGCCGTCGGGCGACTTCAACCGCAAGAGCCTGAACCTCCACCACGGCCTCAACATCACCGACGAGTTCATGGAGGCCGTCCGCGACGGCGCCATGTTCGGCCTGCGCTCGCCGAAGACCAATGAGGTCATCCGGGAGGTCGACGCCCGCTCGCTGTGGCAGAAGATCCTGGAGATCCGGCTGCAGACCGGCGAGCCCTACCTGATCTTCTCCGACACGGTGAACCGGTCGATGCCGCAGCACCAGCGCGAGCTGGGCCTGTCGGTGCGCCAGTCGAACCTGTGCTCCGAGATCATGCTGCACACCGGCAAGGACCATCAGGGCCTGGAGCGGACCGCCGTCTGCTGCCTGTCGTCGGTCAACGCCGAGACGTTCCTGGAGTGGCGCGACCATCCGACCTTCATCGAGGACGTGATGCGCTTCCTCGACAACGTGCTGGAAGACTTCATCACCCGCGCGCCGCCCGAGATGAAGAACGCCGTCTACGCCGCGCGCCGCGAGCGTTCGGTCGGCCTCGGCCTGATGGGTTTCCACTCGTTCCTGCAGGCCCAGAACGTTCCGTTCGAGAGCGCCATGGCCAAGAGCTGGAACATGCGGCTCTTCAAGACCCTGCGCCGCCAGTGCGACGCGGCCTCGCGCAAGCTGGCCGCCGAGCGCGGCCCGTGCCCCGACGCCGCCGAGCGCGGCGTCATGGAACGCTTCAGCCACAAGCTGGCCATCGCGCCGACCGCCTCGATCTCGATCATCTGCGGCGGCACCAGCGCCGGCATCGAGCCGATCCCGGCCAACATCTACACGCACAAGACGCTGTCCGGGACCTTCGCGGTGAAGAACCCCTTCCTCGAGAAGGTGCTGGTGGAAAAGGGCCAGAACACCTCGGCGACCTGGGATTCCATCCTGGCCAACGAGGGTTCGGTCCAGCATCTGGACTTCCTCAGCCAGGACGAGAAGGACGTCTACAAGACGGCTTTCGAGATCGACCAGCGGTGGGTCGTGGAACTCGCCGCCGACCGTACGCCCGACATCTGCCAGTCCCAGTCTGTGAACCTGTTCCTTCCCGGGGACGTCAACAAGTGGGACCTGCACATGCTTCACTGGAAGGCATGGGAACTTGGGTGTAAGTCACTGTATTATATGAGGTCTAAGTCGGTGCAGCGGGCTAGCCATGCGGGTGGCGAGGGCTCGGTGGTGTCTGAGCTCAAGATTGAGGGCAAGACCGACTACGAAGAGTGCCTGGCCTGCCAGTAGGCGGCGTCCCGGCCTGAACGATGCGAGCGGAGGGCGTGTGAGCGCCCTCCGCTTTTCGTTTGAGCATTCACCATGCCGCAATTCGCCTGTGGCGTTTTAGCCCTTGCAGGCCCGTCGGATCGTCCTGACTATGCCTGCGGGGAACCACACCCGCGCGGAGTGTGGACGGGAGTTGCGCATGCGTTGGTCGACGTACGTCGCCATTGCGCTGGGCGTTGCGGCCGCCAATCCGGCGGCGGCGCAGTCGTTTACGCCCAGTTCCGAGCGTGATCTGGCGGCGCGTGACTTCACGCCGAACGCCGCCGACATTCTGAATCGCGCCGCCTTCGCCCAGGACGCCGAGGTCCGCCTCACCCCGCTCGACACCCTCCGCATCCGCCGCGAGGCCGTGCCCGCCGACATCGAGCGCGCCGGCCTGACCGACGGCCGGGTGGACGTCATGGCCGTCCGCACCTGGCCCGGCGCCATCAGCTTCTCGTCGAAGAAGCTGGAGATCGACGTCGCCCCCCACGCCGGCTTCGGCGTCTCGCGCTTCGGCACCCAGGCCGAGGGCGGCGCCACGCTCACGGTCTCCAAGTCCCGCGGCGAACAGGCGATGGAACGCCTGCGCGACATGGGCGTGAAGGACGGCGCCGGCTTCGGCGACACGGGGCGCTGGTACCTGTTCGCCGCCGCCAGCGGCCGCGCCGTGGGGCTCAACATGCTGCGCGGCGAGAACGGCTGGGACCGCGCGGGCTGGACCACCGACACCACCGGCGCCCTGGTGGGCGACGCCCAGGTCGGCGTCGGCTGGCGCAAGGGCGAAGTGCAGTCCTCGTTCGGCGTCATCCACCGCGAGGTGAAGGGCAAGCACATGGTCTTCGGCCAGCAGACCCGCGACGACACGGTGGCCGCCTTCACCTTCAGCTTCCGCCCGCAGCGGTAGCGCCGCAGTTCCTCCCGCGCTGGGGGAGCAGTTACAGCCGGTCCCAGCCTTCGAAGAACGGATACCGCTCGGCCCAGAAGGCGGCGAGGCGCGGGTCCTCGTCGACCCGTCGCGCCACCTCGCCCAGGCGCGGCGCGGCGGCATAGAAATGCTGGCGCCGCGGGCGGAAGCGGCTGACCACCGCCACATAGAGGTCCAGAACGGTCAGCTCGTCGCCCAGGATGTAGCGGCCGGGCGCCGTCCCGCGCTCCATCACCTGCCAGCAGTCCAGGATCCGCGCTTCGATCCGCCGGTTCACGTCCGGGTGCAGGGTGGCGTCGGCCACCAGGCGCGAGGGATCGTCCTTCAGCCAGAAGTGGGCGTAGATCTGCGAGCCGACGAAGCTCATCCAGCGCAGGAACGCCCCGCGCCGCGGATCGTCCAACCCCGGCGCCAGCCCCGCCTCGGGGTGCAACTCGCCCAGCCGGATCAGGATCGCCGCGCTCTCGGTCAGCACCTCGCCGCCGCCGGCCGCTCCGGCCGCCGCATCGCTCGCCGCTCCGCCCGGCAGCACCAGCGCCGGCACCTGCCGCATGGGATTGGCCGCCAGCACCCGGTCGCCCGCCTCGGGATCGTCGAACTCGAAGGTCGGCGCCTCGATCAGCTCATAGGGCGCCCCGATCAGCGTCAGCGCCGCCTCGACGGCCACCCCGCCCGAACCGATGGCGGAATACAAGATGTAGCGGTCAGACATCAGTCATCCACAACAGATGGGGGAAAATCTTTCGCCCGGAGCGATGCGCCGCATTCCGCCGCGCCGGCTTCGAGCTTACCTTTCTCTTAACAGGAAGCGACCGCTCCTGATTCGTCCGAGGGGAATGTCCGTGACCACGTCCACCGTCCGCCAGCTTCCCGGCCTGCTCACGCCTTCCTACGCCTACAAGCCGTTCCGCTATCCGTGGGCGTACGACTTCTGGAAGAAGCAGCAGCAGGTCCACTGGATGCCGGAAGAGGTGCCGCTGGGCGAGGACCTGAAGGACTGGGCCTCCAAGCTGAACGATCGCGAGCGGAACCTGCTCACCCAGATCTTCCGCTTCTTCACCCAGTCCGACGTCGAGGTGAACGACAACTACATGGAGCGGTACAGCCGCGTCTTCAAACCCACCGAGGTGAAGATGATGCTGTCGGCGTTCTCCAACATGGAGACGATCCACATCGCCGCCTACGCGCTGCTGCTCGAGACGATCGGCATGCCGGACAGCGAGTTCACCGCCTTCCTCGACTACCAGGCGATGCGCGACAAGCACGACTACATGCAGCAGTTCGGCGTCGACACCGACGCCGACATCTGCCGCACCCTGGCGATGTTCGGCGGCTTCACCGAGGGGCTGCAGCTGTTCGCCAGCTTCGCGATGCTGATGAACTTCCCGCGCCACAACAAGATGAAGGGCATGGGCCAGATCGTCAGCTGGTCGGTGCGGGACGAGAGCCTGCACTGCGAGGGGATCATCAAGCTGTACCACGCCTTCAACAAGGAGACGGGCGCGGTGACCAAGTCGGTCGGCGACGACATCGTCGACTGCTGCAAGACCGTGGTGACGCTGGAGGACAAGTTCATCGACCTGGCCTTCGAGGCCGGCGAGATCCAGGGCATGACCCCGGACGACATCAAGAAGTACATCCGCTTCATCGCCGACTGGCGCCTGCGCCAGCTGGGCCTGCCCGAGGCCTACAACGCCGGCGCCGAAAACCCGCTGCCCTGGCTCCAGTCCATGCTCAGCGGCGTGGAACACGCCAACTTCTTCGAAGCCCGCAGCACCGAGTACTCCAAGGCCGCGACCAAGGGCCAATGGCACGGGGAAGAGGGCGTCTGGGCGGACTTCGACCGGATGATGGTGAAGCGGGCGTCGGGGGAGACGGTCGGGGCGGGGTGAGTGGGTCGGCGCTGCTGACCCGGAGGGGGGCGTTGGGGAGATTCTAGTGACCATCTGGAATTGATGCGTCGCGTAGGATCACCCTAGAGAGGTGCAAAGCGCTTCGCCGACGGGACCCATGAAACGGCTCGTGTTTGACCTGGATGGCACCCTGGCGCTGGACGAGCCGGAGAGCCCCTATTCGGCGCGGCGTCCGAACCTCGCCTTGATCGAACGGCTTCGCGAGTACCGTGCGGACGGCTTCGAGATCATCATCTGCACCGCGCGGAACATGCGCACCTACCAGGGTTCGATCGGCCGCATCAACGCCGAGACCCTCCCGGTGATCCTCGCCTGGCTGGCGGAGCATCAGGTGCCGTACGACGAAATCCATGTGGGCAAGCCGTGGTGCGGCACGGACGGCTTCTATGTCGACGACAAGGCCGTACGCCCAAGCGAGTTCGTCGGTTTGAGCTACGATCAGATCCGCGATCTCCTCGACCGGGAGCCGTGAGCGGGTCGTGGCGATGCTGCGTCTGATCATGTCAGGAGCAACGGTCGAGCAGGAACTGGCTGCGGAGTTCGGGCCGCTTCCGCCCTCCTTCCTGCCCGTCGGCGTGCAGCGGCTCTATGAACTTCAGTTGAAAGCGCTCGGCGGCGCGCAGACGGTCCACCTGGTTCTGCCGGAGAGTTTCCAGCCGCCCGCCCATGATGTTCGACGCCTGTCGGAGCTGGGCGTCGAGATCGTCTCGCTGCCACAGGGCCTTCGCCTGGGAGAAGCGGTCGTCTACGCGGTCAACGCCGTCGGCGCCGGTGAGGATGGCGTGCACATCCTGCACGGCGACACGCTGATCTTGGACCCACCTGTCGAAGCCGAGGACATCATCGTCGGAGGGCCTCGGGCCAGCGAATATGCCTGGGCCGAAGTCGAGGTGGGAGAGGCCGGCCGGGTGCGCGGGCTGCGTGTCACCGCGGCAGGCGACGAGGGACATGGCGGCTGGCCGATCGCGGCGGGCTACTTCAGCTTCTCGTCCTCGCGTGATCTCGTGCGTTCGCTCACCCGCGCACGAGGCGACTTCGTGGCCGGCCTGAATCACTATCTCGAGGACCACGAGGTCACTCTGGTCCCTGCGGCCGAGTGGCTCGACTTCGGGCACCTGCAGACCTTCTTCCGATCGCGCCTCGCCGTCACCACGGCCCGCGCCTTCAACACCGTGCGGATCGATGGACTGACGGCCCGCAAGTCCAGCGACGACCGTCGCAAGATCCGAGCGGAAGCGCACTGGCTGAACGCGATCCCTCCGTCGGTGCAGGTTCACTCCGGACGGCTGCTGGCCCACGGCGTGGATGGCGGTCGGGCCTACTACGAGACCGAGTACGAGTTCCTCCCCGTGGTGTCGGAACTCTTCGTCCACGGACTTCTTGGCCGGCAGGCATGGATGCGCGTCCTTTCGGCGTGCCAGGCGATGCTTGAAGCCTGCGCCGCCGATCGTGGCGACGCCTCGGCCGACGATGCGCTGAGGTCGCTCTGCGTCGACAAGACGATGGAGCGGCTAGAGCGCCACGCGCGAGAGAGCGGCTTCCCCATCGACCGTCCCCTACGCTTCGCGGGCAGGCCGACGCCATCGCTCCTGGATGTGGCCGCGCGGCTGGGGGGAGCCATGGATCTCAAGACCGGCCGCAGCGAATGCGTCATGCACGGCGATCTCTGCTTCTCCAATCTGCTGTACGACAGCCGCCGGCGGCGGATCCGGGCGCTGGACCCGCGCGGCGCCGTCGGCGACCGGCCGGGCATCTACGGTGACCTCCGCTACGACCTGGCCAAGCTCGCCCATTCCATCGTCGGTCGTTACGATCAGATCATCGCCGGCAGGTATGTTGCGAGCGCGTCCGACGGGGCCTTCGACCTGGAGTTCGAGCCGATCGCGGCGCAGCCGTGGCTGGAGGAGGGGCTGTCGGCCATGACGGTCGACGGCGAGCCGGCGCTCTCGCGGACCGTTCGGGCCGCCATGGCGGGTCTCTTTCTCTCGATGCTCCCGCTGCACGCCGATCGTCCAGACCGGCAGGTGGCGTTCACCGCCAATGCCCTGCGCCTCTTCCTGGACCTGGAAGCCGCATGATCGTGATCCCCATGGCGGGCCGCTCGCAGCGGTTCGTAGATGCCGGCTACGCGCGCCCGAAGCACATGTTGCCGCTCCATGGGCGCAGCGTGTTCGCCCACGCGGTCGGGAGTTTCGCGGCGGACTTCGACCGCGCCGAATTCCTGTTCGTGGTGCGCGACGCCGAGGCGGCGGACTTCGTCGGCCCGGAGTGCGAGGCACTGGGCGTGGCCCGCTTCCAGGTGGCGATACTGGACGAGCCCACCGCCGGCCAGGCGGAGACGGTGGAGCGAGGTCTCGACGCCGTCGGCGCCGGCGATGACGACGCGCTGACCATCTTCAACATCGACACCTTCCGGCCCGGCTTCTGCTTTCCCGGGGTTGAGCTGATGGCGATGGACGGCTGGCTCGAGGTGTTCCGCGGCGGCGGTGCGAACTGGTCCTATGTCCGACCCGCGCAGGGGCCGAGACCGGCGGTCCTGGAGACGGCCGAGAAGCGGCCGATCTCGGACCTGTGTTGCACCGGCCTCTATCACTTCGCGCGGGCGGGCGATTTCCGCGCCGCCCTCCATGAGGAGCGACGAGCGCCGCAGGCTGCCGAGCTCTACGTCGCGCCGCTCTACAACCGCCTGATCCGCAGAGGCGCCGCGATCGGCTATCGTCTGATCGAGCCGGCCGAAGTGGTCTTCTGTGGGGTTCCCGGGGAGTACCAGGCGCTACTCAACGCACCTGCTTCACCACCTTGACCAGTTTTGCCGCACGGTCGCTCCATTGATGCTCGGCCACGGCGCGCTTGTAGCCAGCGCGGGCGATGGCGGCGGTCCGCTCGGTGTCGTTCATCAGCGCGACGAGCCGCCCGGGCGCCTCGGACAGGCGGCTCCACGGGAAGGTGACGATCTCGCGCCCCTCCCTGAAGGTCTCGGCGTAGTAGCGGCTCGCGTCCGAAAACACCGTCGCGCCCGCGCACATGGCGGTGAACACCCGCTCGTGGCCGCCGGCGACGAAGCCGTTGTTGGTGTTCAGTACGACGCGGCTGCGTCGCAGCAGGTGCAGGGTCTCCCCGAAGCTGCCTTCTCCGCCGTACTGGATGTTGGGATAGCGCGCCGCGAGGGGCTCCCAGCCGGACCCGTAGACCTGGAGTGGTACGCCGACCTTACCCAGCGCATGCAAAAGTTGGTCGCGGTGATAGGCTTCGCAGAACACCTGGACGGCGCGCAGCACGGGAATGAGGCTCGTGAATAGCGCCTCGTCGAAGCCGACGCGGCGGTCGGCGAGGCAGGCCTTGTAGGCGTCGAGGACGGCCAGGCCACCATCGGAGACCATCCTCGACGCGACCTCGGCGACGAGCTGCTTGGCGGGGCTCTCCTCCCAGTCCGCCCACGCGGGCTCCGGAACTCCGCGGTATGTACCCGTGAACAGCAGGGGGATGTCGCGCTTCGCGAAGCCCTCGTCCGACGTATCCACGGCGTCCGGGAGTGCGATGGCGCCAGGCGGAAGCAAGCCGAGATAGGCGGCGCCCCGGGCCTCCGGCCACGTGCGCACGAACTGCACGTGGCTGCGGTCGAGCAGCAACAAGGCGTATCGGCGGGCCGAAACGGCAAGTCTGGCCGGATGATGGAGGGGATGATCCAGGTAGAGGGTGGCGTAGACGGCGCCGAGTTGATCGCACTTGGCGGCCACCTCGCCGACCATCCCGTTGAGGTCGAAGTAGCAATCCGGCGGATCAAGGAATGTGGCGCTCAGGGTGTCGCGCCAGTGCGCCTCGAGCAGGTCGATGATACGCACCTCGTGCCCGGACTGCTGCAAGGCCGACCCGAGTTGATCGATGTGCAGCCTCAACGATCCGTACTGCGACTGCCCCTTGAACAGCACAAACTTCATGACGCTCGACTCTGGTTCAGAGGCATTGCGGGCCGTAGCCTAGGTTGACGCCGCTAGGCCTGGAGACCTTACGGCAATGTCGTCGACCCGGGCCGGGTTCTGTCCGGCAGCTCATCGTGGTGCGCACACGATCCACGCGGAAGGATTGTGTGGGCTGCGCTGTGGGGTGAAGTCAAGGCGGGCGACCCGAAGGTTCGTCGCGCCGTGGAATGGCGTGGCCTCGGTCGATCCAACCTTCCGGGCGGACCCCCTCCACCGCGTTCCGCGGTCCCCCTCCCCCGGCGGGGGAGGAA
>JBFMGV010000055.1:0-62305 GCA_040752615.1 Pseudomonadota bacterium
GTCGTCGCTGACCAGCAGCCCGTGGAAGCCGATCCGGGTGCGGACGACCCCGCGCAGCACCGCCGACGACGTGGTGGCGGGCCGGCGGCGATCGAACGCGGCGTAGACCACGTGGGCCGTCATCGCGGCCGGCATGTCGGACAGCGCGCGGAAGGGCGCGAAGTCGCGGGCGTCCAGCGCCTCGGGCGCGGCGTCCACGACCGGCAGGGCCTCATGGCTGTCGGACCGGGCGCGGCCGTGCCCCGGAATGTGCTTCATCACGGGCAGGACACCGCCCGCGATCAGCCCTTCGGCCACGGCGCGCCCGAGGACGGCGACCTCGTCGGGATCCTCGGCATAGGCGCGGTCGCCAATCACGGCGTGGGCCTGGGGCCCCGGCACGTCCAGCACGGGCGCGCAGTTGGCGTTGATCCCGACCGCGGCCAGGTCGTGGGCCATCAGCCGCGCGCCGAGCCGCGCCATCGCACGGCGCAGGGTCGGATCCGGCAGGCCGGCGTAGGCGCGGGCCGGCGGATAGCGCCGCCAGTGCGGCGGCCCCAGCCGCTGCACGCGTCCGCCCTCCTGGTCGACCAGGACAGGCGCGTCGGCGCGGCCCACGGCCTCGCGAAGCTGCGCGGTCAGTCCGCGGACCTGGTCGGGGTCCTCGATGTTGCGGGCGAAGAGGATGAAGCCCCACGGCCGCGCATCACGGAAGAACGCGATCTCCGCCTGGGTCAGCGAAGGTCCCGAACAGCCCAGGATGCAGGCCGCGGCGGTCACCGGACGAAGCAGCTTTTCCCGGCGGCCTGCAGCTTGGCGCAGAACGCCTGGGCGTCGGCGCGGCTGGAGAAGCCGGTGACGAAGGTGCGGTAGAGGCTGCCGCCCTCGATCTTCTCGACCGCCTTGCCCTTGCCCGCGCCGAGGCCGGGCGCGGCAGAGACGGCGTCGCTCCAGGCCTTGTCGGCCAGGGCGGTGGAGGACACGGCGCCGACCTGCACACGCGCCCCGCCGCCGCTGGCGGCCTTGGGCTCGGCGGCGACCTTCTTGGGTTCGGGCGGCGGCGCGGCGGCCTTCTGGACAGGCGGCGCGGCCTTCGGCGTCGGCGGCGCGACCTTCACCACCGGCGCGGGGGCCGGCGCGGCGGCCTTCGGCGGCGGGTCCGCGGGGATCGCCGGCTTGATCGGCGCGGCGGTGGTCGGGGCCGGCTGCAGCGGCGGAGCCTGGGTCACGACCACAGGGGTGGTCGGCCGAGCCTGGGGCTGCTCGGGCGGCGGCGCGAACGTGGGTTCGGACGGCACCGTCTCCATCGGCTGGCCTTCATCCGAGCGGTAGATCTGCAGGCCGGCCGCCGGGTCCTGCGGCTGGGCCCCGGCGGGCGCAGCCTCCTTCATGCCGCCCACGGGCTGGCCGACCACCTGCGGGGCCTGGCCCGCCTGGCGCACGCCCTGCTGGTAGAACATGAAGATGGCCGCCACGAGGGCCGCCAGCACCAGCACGCTGAGGATCAGGGTGAAGGGGATCGGACGCGCGCCGCGCACCGGCTGGCGCGGATCGAAGCTCAGCGGCGCATCGGCGGTGGGGGGCGTGTAGGCGCCGCGCTCTTGGTCGGACATCGCGAAGGCTCCGCGGAATCAGGGCGCGAATCGCGCTTTTCCGCTCAGTCTATCGGAGCCGGGCGAGTCCGGAGTGTGGCGGACGCGAATTCCTGTGGGTCAGCGCCGTGACAGCTCCTCGATCTCGGTCGTGTCCAGGCCATAGCGATGGAACAGCGCCCGGAACTCGCGCAGTTCATCCGAGCTGAGCTTGCCCGGGCGCAGCTGGATGTGCAGGTCCGCGCCGCGGGACTGCACGCCGCTGACCGCGCGGATGCGCTTCAGCCAGGTCACGAACGCGTTCTCGTCGCCGGGCGAATGGTACATCGGCCCGCGCACCACCAGGACGTCCACGGGTCAGTTCCAGATGTCGAGGTGGAACAGCTTGCGATGTTCCTCGATGGCGAAGCGGTCGGTCATGCCGGCGATGTAGTCGCAGACCACGCGCGCCCTGCCCGCTTCGTCGCGCCCCTGCGCCCGCGCGCCCCACTCGGCCGGCAGCACGTCGGGCTCGGCCATGAAGAGCTGGAACATCTCGGCCAGGATGCGGCGCGCCTGGCTGCGGGTGCGGTTGACCTTCCAGTAGCGGTACATCCGCTCCATCAGGAACCGGCGCAGGGCGCCCAGATCCTCGACCATGTCGCGGGAAAACGAGACCAGGGCGTGGCCCAGCAGGCGCACGTCCTCGGGCGAGCCGACCTTGCCGGCCTCGGCGCGGCGGCGGGTCTCGGCCATGACGTCGTCGACCATGGCGCCGATCATCCGGCGGACGGCTTCCAGGCGCAGGATGCCCGGGTCGCAATCGGGATAGTCGGCCCACGACGACTTCACGTGCGGCCCGATCAGCGGCACCTCGGCCAGTTCCTCCAGATTGAAGAGGCCCGCCAGGACGCCGTCGTCCACGTCGTGATTGTTGTAGGCGATGTCGTCCGCCAGGGCCGCGACCTGGGCTTCCGCCGACGCCCAGGTGTCGAGCCGCAGGGCATACTGGCTGTCGAACTCGGAGATCGCGCTCCAGGAGGGCTTGGCCAGCTGATCGATGACCGGCCCGTTGTGCTTGATGACGCCTTCCAGGGTTTCCCAGGTCAGGTTCAGGCCGTCGAAGCGCGGGTAGCGGCGCTCCAGCTTCGTCACAACCCGGAACGTCTGCACGTTGTGGTCGAAGCCGCCGAAGCTCTGCATCTGGACCTGCAGCTCGTCCTCGCCCGCGTGGCCGAACGGCGGGTGGCCCAGGTCGTGGGCGAGCGCGATGGTCTCGGCGAGGTCGGCGTCGAGGCCCAGCGCCGTCGCGAGCGAGCGGGCGATCTGGGCCACCTCGAGGCTGTGGGTCAGGCGCGTGCGGAAATGGTCGCCCTCGTGGGCCACGAAGACCTGGGTCTTCTCCTTCAGCCGGCGGAAGCCGGTGGAGTGGATGATGCGGTCGCGGTCACGCGCGAAGTCCGTCCGGGTGCGGCTGGGCGCCTCCGGAACCTTGCGGCCTCGCGACGCGGCGGGCTGTTCGGCGTAAGGGACTCGCGACGGAATGGAAGAGGCCATAAATTTGATCTGTCTCAAGGCCCCTTGGTCGAAGCCGGTCTGGCCCTCATATAGTCTGCCGTCAGCAACGTCGAACAGAGCATGACCACAGCGGACGTCACCCTCTCTCCCGCCGCGGCGGCGAGGATCCGGAACATCGGCGACCAGGAAGGTCGGCCGATCATGCTGCGCGTGGCCGTCGAGGGCGGCGGGTGCTCAGGCTTCCAGTATCAGTTCGACCTGGTCGACGAGGTGCAGGATGACGACCTGAAGGTCGAGCGCGACGGCGCCGCGGCCCTGGTGGACGTGGTCTCCCTGGCCCTGCTCAAGGGCTCCGAGATCGATTTCGTCGACGAGCTGGCCGGCGCGGAGTTCCGCATCCGCAACCCCAACGCCAAGTCCAGCTGCGGCTGCGGCGTCAGCTTCTCGATCTGAACGGCCCTCAGCTGAAGGGCGTGCGGCCGGCCTTGTCCAGCGGGATCAGGGGCGGCTCGCTCTCGAGCTGGCCCGGCGCCTGGACGGGTGCCTCGGTGATCCGGGCGTTCTTGGGCGGCACGAACATCTCGGGCCGGTTCGGCAGGCCGCGCCGCCAGTCGTCGTAGCGCACCACGTAGACCGGCCGTCCCTGGCGCATGTAGCTGACCATGATCGGCTCACCCCGGCGCTGGTCCATCAGCACGATCACCGCGTGCTCGCCGAACACGGCGGCATGCAGGCTGGCCTGGATCGCCCCCCACTTCACCAGCTGCTGCGGCTGGGGGGCGAACTGTTTCACGAACTCGGGCTCGCAGCCGTACTCAAGGGCCCGGAGCGGCGGCGGCAGATCCGGCGCCGGCGGCAGGATCGGCGCATGGACCGTGAAGTCCGGCCCCGGATCGATCGAATGCTGCCCGACGCCCGTCGTCAGGTTGACCGCCCAGATGTCGGGCTCGGCGACGATGGTCAGCATCTGGTTGCCACGCACCGGGTCGGGCTGTTCCTCGCTGCGCAGGAAGGTCGAGCCGAAGCGCCAGAGCGAGCGCGGCTGAGCGGCCCGGTCGGCGGCGGCCAGGCCGGGCGAGATGTTGCGGATAGTGGTGCGGAAGAGCGTGTCCAGGTTGCAGAGGCCCGCGGACGGCGCACCGGCGGCCGGAGCGCTCTGCCCCGGCGCCCCGCCAGGCGGCAGCGGCTGAGCCGGCGGGAACGGCTGCACGGGCGGCAGCGCCAGTTGCTGGGCCGTGGCCGCGCTTCCGGAACAGAGGATCGAAACGGCGACGGCGAGCGGAAGAACCCGGTTCATGCCGCAGCTTCCGCCACGGCCGCAACCTCAGGTCAAGCAGGCTCCTGCGGGAAGAAGTGGGCGTACGGCCGGGCGGCCTCCAGCACGGCGGCGAACGAGGGCCGCGCCTCCAGCCGCGCCAGATAGGCGGCGGTGTTGGGGAACTCGGACCCGATGGGCACGATCCGGTTCGCGTAGTGCAGCGCCGGGCACGCGGCGCAATCGGCCAGGGTAAAGCCGCCGGCGACCCACTCGCGCCCGGTCATGCGCGCCTCCACCACCTCATAGGCCCGGGTGAGGCTGGCCTTCCACTGCGCGACGCCGAACGGGTCGCGCACCTCGGCCGCGCGGAGACGGTCGCCCACCACCCGCTGCAGGTGGTTCTGGACGTGCAGGTCGAAGACGCGATCCCAGAAGGCGACGTCCAGGGCGTCGGGGCCCTGGGGCACGAGATGCGCCGCGGAGGGGTAGCTGCGCGCCAGGTGCTGGATGATCACCGTGGCCTCGGGCGTGCTGACGCCGTTCGCCGGGTCCTCCAGCACGGGCATCATTCCGAAGGGCGAGAGGCGGCGGAACCGCTCTGACGCCTCCGGATCAGCGAGGTCGACGAGAACCGTCTCGTAAGTCAGACCCGCCTCGGCGAGGGCGACGAACACCTTCCAGCAATAGGAGGACAGCGGGTGACCGTGGACCTTCAACGACATGGCGCGTCTTTCCGATTGCAATCTGCAACTGGTATCGCGCACAACCAGGGCCCGCAACCCCGTTGAGCCGGAGGGCGGGCGCCTCTAGCCTCGGCGGCCGTCAGCCGGAGCCTTCGATGCGTCTCGCCACCTGGAATGTGAACTCGGTCAATGCGCGGCTGGAGACCGTCGTGCGGTGGTTCGAGGCGGCCCAGCCCGACGTCGCCTGCCTGCAGGAGATCAAGTGCGTCGACGAGAAGTTCCCCGCCGAAGCCTTTGAACGGCTGGGCTACAACGTCGCCGTCCACGGCCAGAAGACCTACAACGGCGTGGCGCTGCTTTCGAAGCACCCGCTGGAGGACGTGCGCAAAGGCCTGCCTGGCGACGACACCGACGAACAGGCCCGCTACATCGAGGCCGTGGTCTCGGGACCGCAGCCGGTGCGGGTGGCCTCGATCTACCTGCCCAACGGCAATCCGGTGCCGACCGAGAAGTTCGCCTACAAGCTCGGCTGGATGGCCCGCCTGCACGCTCACGCGCAGAGCCTGCTGGAGTGGGAAGAGCCGTTCGCCCTGATGGGCGACTACAACGTCATCCCCGAGCCACGCGACGCCGAGTTTCCCAAGAACTGGGCGGACGACGCCCTCTTCCAACCCGAGAGCCGCCAGGCGTTCCGGGCGCTGAAGAACCTGGGTCTGACCGAGGCCTATCTGCAGGCCGACGGCGCGCCCGGGGCCTACACCTTCTGGGACTACCAGGCGGGCGCATGGCAGCGGAACAACGGCATCCGCATCGACCACGCCCTGCTCTCGCCCCAGGCGGCGGACCTGCTGACCGGCGTGACCATCCACCGTGACGTCCGCTCGTGGGACAAGCCGTCGGACCACGTGCCGCTGATGATCGAGCTGGACGCCTGACGATGCTGAGCGACGGGTTCCACGACGTTCCGGACGGCAAGATCGCCGCCATCGTCACCTCGCTGGAGATGCTGGCGCGCCCTGCTCCGCGGCCCGAGGCGGCCGACGCGCCCTGGTCCCTGCGACGGCTCGAGGACGTACAGCCGGCCGAGTATCTCGACCTCTACCGCGCCGTGGGCCGCGACTGGCTGTGGTTCACCCGGCTGGTGACGCCGCGCGAGAAGCTGATGGCCGACATCGGCGACCCGAAGGTCGAGGTGTACCGGCTGGAGGCGCCGGACGGCGAGACGGGGATCCTGGAACTCGACTTCCGCGAGCCCGAGACCTGCGAGCTGACCTATTTCGGCGTCACCGGCGGGCTGGTGGGCGGTGGGGCCGCGCGCTGGCTGATGAACCGGGCGATCGAGCGGGCGTGGTCGCAACCGATCCGCCGCTTCTGGGTCCACACCTGCACGCTGGACCACCCCAACGCGCCGGGCTTCTATCAGCGTTCGGGCTTCACGGCGTTCCGGCGCCAGGTGGAGATCGCGGACGACGCGCGGCTGTCCGGTCTCGTGCCGATGAGCTCGGCGCCGCATGTCCCGGTCATCCGCGGAAGCTGAGCCGTCGTATTTCCGTCGCCTTCCCCGGGCACGTTTCGAAAGTTCAACTCCGGAGGCCGCCATGCGCCGCTTCATCCTCATCGCCGCCGCCACGGCCGCGCTCGCTTCACCCGCCCTCGCCCAGGACAGCGGCCGGGAGGGCTCGCAGGCCTCGACCTCGGCATCCGAAGCCGTGGGCCACCTCGCCGCCTCGGGCGTGAAGACGGCGGTGGGCGTCGCCGCCGTTCCGGTCAGCGCCGCCGCGGTTGGGACCTCGGTGGTCGGGGCGGGCGCGGTGAGCGTCGGCGCGGCGTCGGTGAAGACCGGCGAGGGTCTCTCGGTAGCCGCCAAGGACAGCGCCGACGTCAGCCTGAAGGTCGACGACGACGTGGTGGTCGCCGCCGATCCGGCGCCCAAGGTCCCCTACCAGCCGGTCAAGAAGTGAGGGCGGCCGCCGCGGCGCTCGGCGCCCTCTCTCTCGCCTTCGCCGCCGCGCCGGCGGCGGCCCAGGACTCCTCGGCCCGCGCCGTCGCCGCCCACTTCACCGCCACGGAGGCGGCGGGCTTCTCCAAGCAGATCGAGCGCGAGCTGGCGGGCAAGGGCGCCCGGGTCGCGATGGTGTTCCGCACCGGCCGGCCGCGGGACAAGCTGCCCGAGGGAATCGCCTACACCCACGGCGCGCTGTGGGTTCACCGGGCCATCCAGACCGCCGACGGCCGGACGCTGAGCGGCTATGCGGTCTACAACCTCTACGCCGGCGACGGAGACAACTGGTCCCGGACCGAGAGCCGGCTGATCCAGGACTATCCGTTCGACTTCACGCGCGGCTCGGCTGTGGACGACGTGGCGGTGATCATCCCCTCGCCCGAGATGCAGCGGCGGATGCTGGCGGTGATCGACAGCCCCTCGTACGCGCGGCTGCACAACCCCGCCTACTCGCTGGTCGCCAACCCATGGGCCGACAAGTACCAGAATTGCAACAACTTCATGCTGAACGTGGTGGCGTCGGCCGCGTGGGAGACGGACGATCTCCAGCGGATCAAGGCCAACCTCAAGGCCCACTATCAGCCGACGGTGGTGAAGGCCGACGGCCTGATGCGCCTCTTCGGGCCCATCGCCGATCCGCGCCTGCGCACCGACGACCAGAAGGGTCCGATCCGCACGGCGACCTATGAGTCCATGAGCGCTTTCATGAAGACCAACGGCCTGCTGCAGGAAGCCTACACCCTGCCCTACCGCCGGAGCTGAAGGCCCAAGTTCCGCCGACTCGCAGAACGGCGTAGCGTCGTTCCATGGACGAGGCCGCGCGCCTTCTGACCCTGCTCGCCATCGTGGGCGGCGCGCTGACCATGGTCGGCGCGGCCTTCGCCTATGTGCTCGACGAGACCCGCCGCGTCGAGAAGACGCTCACCCAGGGCCTGGGCGTCCCGCCTCAACCGATGCTGACGGCGCGCGGGCGGGGGACCGGGGTCGGGTTCGACCTCGCGGCGGGCCGCATGTGCGTGACGTGGGATCGTGGCGGCTGGCGCCTGGACTACAGGCTGGAGGAACTGGTCGGCGTCGAACTGGTCGTCGATGACCGGATCGCCGCGCGGGCCTTCCGCCACGAGCCGCGCCGGGGCCTGGACCAACTGGCGCCCCCCGCCGAACTGGTGCGCCTGCGCTTCATCTTCGACGACCCCCGCAATCCCGACTTCGAGGTGGATCTGTGGCGGCCCGAGGACGACGGGCGGAAGGGCCGCTTCGAAGGGCCCGAGGCGCTGAAGGAAGCCAACCGCTGGATGGCCAGCATGGAAGCCGTGCTGCGGCGGAGCGCGCCGAAGGCGGCCGCGGCGCCGGCCCCCGCCGCCGCCCCGGCTCAACGACAGGCGAGCGCGCCCCCGCCGGCGCCGCTGTTCGACCTCGAAGACGATGACCTCGATGACCCGCCCTGGGACGACGACGGCGAGATGCGCGCTACGCCACCATAACTTGACACTGTAAATTTATGCGTCAGTCTCGCCGGTGGAGGAACCGCCATGGCCAATCTGATCGCCGCTGCCGCCTTCTTCGTCCTCATCCACCTGATGGTGTCCGGCACGCGCCTGCGTGACGTCCTGACCGGGCGGCTGGGCGCGGGCCCGTACATGGGGATCTTCTCCCTGGCCTCCGCGGCCGGGCTGGTCTGGCTGGGAATGGCGTTCGGCCAGGCGCGCGGCTCGAGCTGGAACGCCGCCTACTGGGGGCCCACCGAAGTGACCCGCGGCGTGCAGTTGGCGCTGCAACTGCTGGCCCTGCTGCTGATCTTCCCAGGCCTCACGACGCCCAACCCCACCAGCGTGCGCCAGGAGGGCGCCCTGGATCGGCCTGACGTGGTCAGGGGAATGCTGCGGATCACCCGCCATCCGTTCCTCTGGGGCGTGGCGATCTGGGCGCTGGGGCATCTGCTGGTGAACGGCGAGCGAGCCTCGCTCATCCTGTTCGGCTCGATGCTGCTGCT
This sequence comes from Pseudomonadota bacterium, assembly GCA_040752615.1. Taxonomy (GTDB): domain Bacteria; phylum Pseudomonadota; class Alphaproteobacteria; order Caulobacterales; family Caulobacteraceae; genus Phenylobacterium. Next base: position 9,005 of record JBFMGV010000055.1, read on the forward strand.
GGCGGTCTCGGGGACGACCAGCATCGACGCCAAGCGCCGGCGCGCCCTGGGACCCAAGTGGGACGCCTTCGCCGCCCAGACCTCGAACATCCCGTTCGCCGCCATCGCGGCCGGCCGTCAGAAGCTCAGCCTGTCCGAGATCGGCGCGTGGCGGATCCTGGTGGCGATCATCCTGTGGCTGGCCCTGGCCTGGGCCCATCCGATGCTGTTCGGCGTGACGGCGGTGACCTAGGGCCGGGACGCGGGCGGCACCATGCGGGCCAGTTCGGCCTTCGAATGGATGTCGAGCTTGCGGTAGATCGCGGCGATCTGGTTGCGGATCGTCGACTGGCTGACGCCGAGGCGCAGGGCGATGGCGCTGTGGGTCAGCCCCTCGGCGAACAGGCGGGCCACGCGGGTCTCGGCCCGGGTCAGCCGGTTGGCTCGGCGGGCTGAGGTGACGGTCAGGATATGGCGGTCGACGCCGCGCGAGAGGCTGAAGTCCAGGCCCTGGGCGGTCAGCATCCCGTCCGCCGCGGCGAACACGGGCAGCACCGACGGCGGGATCGTCGGCCCCTCCCAATCGGGAAAGTGCCGGCGGAGCGCGAGGCTGAAGTTGTCGTCGGCGGCGTAGATCAGGCCCGATCCGTCGATCACCGCGCCCGCCCCCTCGGCCGAGCGGGACCGCGCCCCGCCCGCGGCGGTCTCGTAGTAGTGGGCCACCTGCCGCTGACGCCAGGCCGCCGCCATGTGGAGGGTCAATCGCTCGGCGACCCTGCGCTCGGCGTCGGTGAAAGCGGCGGCGGGATCGGCGCGGAACAGGAAGATCAGCTCACCGATGTCGGTGACCGCGTCGGCCTGAACGGTTCCGAGCGCGTGCACGATGCCCGCCGGCCTGGAGAACCGCCGGTAGATCTCGGTCTGGTGATAGTCGGCCAGGGGCATGACGTCCTCATTGCGGAACGCCACCCCGGGATTGGCCGCCGCCTTGGCGCGGACGAAGTCCTGGCCCTGCCAATTGAGGGCGTAGTCGACCAGAACCTCTGGCGGGTGGTCGATCATGGTGACGCTGAGCGCGACGTTGGTGGAGCGCACACCGGTGGCCCAGACGCCGGAATCGAAGGGGAGAATGCTGCGCAGACGTTCCATGGAACGCTGCTTGAAATCCGCGAACGGGTCGCGAAAGACACCGCCATACAACTCGGCGATCACCGTATCCAAGAACGCTGATATGTCACAAACCCCAGTCGACACACGATCGAATACCGGTCTCGTGACAATCGCAATCCCGGAACGTCACGTCATAGGCCAGTTGCACTATTCACGCTCACGCCGTTGACCGGCAGCCTGATCTCGGGGCGCGGAACTTCTACTCAACCCGTGATCGGTCGGCTCGGGGGCGATCCGGTCTGCTTGTGTATGGATCGGAACAGTATGAGCATCACGACCAGACTAGCCGCGACGGTCGCCGCGGCGACACTGCTGGCCGCCGGATCGGCCGGCGCGGCCACGATCACTGGCCTCTACAACACCGGCGTCGATGACAGCGGCGCGGCCCTGCTGGGGGGCAACGGCGTGACCGACACCCACTGGACCGTCGTCTCCAGCACCGTGCCCGGCGTGACCGCCGGCGCGAACGCGGTGACCTATTTCAACGGCGCCTACATCCCCGAGGACGCGAACTCCCGCTGGCTGTCCTTCACCGGCGACGGCACGGGCCAGGCGCCCGGCGGCTCGACCACCACCTACCGGCTTTCGTTCGACCTGACCGGCTTCGACCTCAACACCATCCTGATCTCGGGCTCGTTCGCCGCCGACAACGGCGCGACGCTTAGCGTGAATGGCGTGGACACCTGGTACGTCAGCAGCGGCTTCAACGCATTCACCGACTTCCAGCTCACGAACTTCCAGGCAGGGGTGAACACCCTGGAGTTCCGTGTGGTCGACACGGGCGCACCGTCCGCGTTCCGTGTCGACAACCTCTTCGGCTCGGCGGAGTTCGCGACGCCGGGCGGCACGGTGGTTCCGGAACCGGCCACCTGGGCCCTGCTGATCTCGGGCTTCGGCCTGGCGGGATCGGCGCTGCGGGGGCAGCGCCGGCGTGAACCCGCCTAGCTGAGGGCGAAGTCCACCGCGGCCGCGGCATGCGCCAGGGCCGTGTCCACGGTGGGCAACGCCATGCCGGCGGGGTCGAGGAGGATGCCGACCTCGGTGCATCCGAAGATGATCCCGTCGGCGCCGGCCGCCTCGGCCTTGGCGATCATGCCCAGGGCCGCCGCCTGGGACCCCGGCTCGACGACGCCCTGGCAGAGTTCGTCATAGATGATCGCCTGCAGGCGCAGGCGGTCGGCCTCGTCGGGGATCATCGGGGCGAGGCCCGCTGCGACCAGCCGATCCTTGTAGAAGGCCTTCTCCATGGTGAACCGCGTGGCCAGCAACAGCGGGCGCGTCACGCCCCGCGCCTTCAGCGCCGCCGCCGTCGCATCGCCGATATGGAGGAAGGGAATCGAGATCGCCGCGCGGATGGCGTCGGCGTTCAGGTGCATGGTGTTGGTGGCCAGGACGATGACCTCGGCGCCGCCCTCCTCCAGCTTCCACGCGGCCTCGGCCAGCAGCTCACCGGTCTCGGCCCAGCGGTCCTGGGCCTGCAGTTCGGCGATCGGCGCGAAGTCCACGGAACGGATCAGCAGTTCGGCCGAGTGCAGGCCGCCCAGCCGCTCGCGGACCAGCCGGTTGAGCTCACGGTAGTAGACCGCGGTGCTTTCCGCGCTCATCCCGCCCAGAACGCCGATCGTCTTCATGAGTTGGGATGCCCCCGCGCCTGCCCGCGCCATCTCTAGGCGCGGCGCGGCGGAGGCGGAAGAGCTGGAGACTCACCAGCGTCCGGCGCCACCTGCGCGAGCAGTCGGCGCGGATTTTCATCCGGGCGATGCAACCGGTGGCGCCGCACCGTTAAAAACCGCCGTTCTCTTGCCTTACAAGGGATTGCGCGCCGCGGTCGCGACCGACGCCGACACTCAAGATGCCCCGCCACCCGCCAAAAACAAATCGGGCGCACGTTGCAGTGCGCCCTCAAGTTGTCATTGGGATGAACAAGCCCCCACAACCCAATCCTCCCGCATCTCGGCGAGATTTTCAAGGTATTTACTCCGATACTGAACATCGGAGTCTCGTTTTACATGAATACACTTAAGTTATCGCGATTCAGTTTGCGCAATCGGCGCCGCGACCGACGGTCACTGCTTTGACGCCGGCGAGTGACGGCGACCCTGGACGCTCGCCCGACCGGAGCGTCGATCTGTCACATGATGGTTACCCGCTGACGCCGCCTCACACTTGCGCTATCGCTAACGGCGCCGCTTCTACCGAGGCCCGAGCACCCCCGGGCTGTGGACGGTAGGGGCGCCCCGTCGATCCACGGGGCGCCCCGCTTTCCTTCCGCTCAGAGCGCCGCTTCGACGGCCGCCTTGATCTCCGGGTCCAGCGGGTCGGTCCGAGGTCCGAACGCCCGGATCGCCGCGCCGTCCTTGCCGACCAGGATCTTGTGGAAGTTCCACACCGGCACCGCCGGCTCGCCCAGCGCCTGTTCGGCCCACTTGTAGAAGCCGTGGGCGCCCTCCCCCTTCACCTCTTCCTTGGCGGCGAGCGGGAAGTCGACGCCGAAGCGGGTCTCGCAGAAGGTCTTGATCTCGGCCTCGGTCCCCGGCTCCTGGCCGGCGAACTGGTTGCAGGGCACGCCCAGGACGACCAGCCCCTTGTCCTTGTAGTCGGAGTAGAGCGTCTCCAACCCCTCGTACTGGGGCGTCAGCCCGCAGGCGGAGGCGGTGTTGACCACAAGCACCACCTTGTCCCTGAAGGACGACAGCGGCAGCGGCGCGCCGTCGATGGTCTTGAACGCGTAGTCGTGGGCGCTGGACATGAAGGGCTCCTGAAATGGAGCCCGGACGCTAAAGCCCTTACGCGCCGTCCTCCAACGCCTTCTCGACGGCGAGGGCGAGGTCCAGGGCGGCGATCGCCTCCTGCGCCGTCACCACCGGACGGGGCGCCGCGCCGCGGACGGCGGCGAGGAAGCCCTCGACGCTGGCGCCCAGGGGGTCCTGGCCCGCCGGGGTGTCCGCGAAATCGGCATTGAGGGCGAAGGGCGTGGTGTTGCGGAAGGTCCGCGCCACGAAGTCGATCTCGACCTCGCCGGACGGATAGACGATCCGCATCGTGCGCCGCCGGGCTTCGGCGAGGCGGGAGACGTCCAGGCGCACGATCAGGCCGGTGTCGAAGCTGGCTTCCGCCTGGATCGCGTCCCAGACGCCGTCCGGCCCCCTGCGCCCCTCGGCCTCGGCGGTGACCGGCTCGCCCGCCGCGACGGCCAGGGCCAGGTCGATGTCGTGGATCATCAGGTCCAGCACGGCCGAGACGTCGCGGCTGCGCTCCGACGGCGGGCCGTGGCGCAGCGCCTCCAGCAGCAGAGGCTGCTCGGGCACGTCCAGCAGCCCCATGGACTGGAACACCACTCGCTCCTGATGGCCGCACGCCACCACGACCCCCGCCTTGGCGGCCGCGGACCGGACCTTCTCTCCATCCGCCACCGAGATGGCGATCGGCTTCTCCACATAGACGTGCCTGCCCGCCGCGATGGCCGCGAGGGCCTGCTCGGCGTGGACCGTGGCCGGCGAGGCGACGGTCACCAGGTCCACTTCGGCGAGGAACTCCTCCAGCGTCGCGAAGGCGCGGCCGCCGAGGGGCATGGCGATCTTGGCCGCCCGTTCGGGATGGGTGTCGAACACACCGGCGAAGTCGACGCCGGCGATCCGGGCGTACTGGCGGGCGTGATAGCCGCCGAAGACACCGGCGCCGATGACGCCGCCGCGCAAGGTCTCGCTCATGGGGGCGGCCCTAACACGCGCCGCGGGCTCGACGCCACCCGAGCACCCTCTTACAACCGTTTGAAATTGAGCTGGAGGAAGCCATGACCGCCGTCCGCGAGATCCGACTGAAGAGCCGCCCGAACGGCGCCCCGACCTCCGACAACTTCGAGGTCGCCAAGGTGGACCTCGCCCCGCCCGCCGCGGGCGAGGTGCAGGTGAAGAACCTCTGGATGACGGTCGATCCCTACATGCGCGGGCGCATGAACGACGTGAAGAGCTACGTCCCGCCGTTCCAGATCGGCGCGGCGCTGGAGGGCGGCGCGATCGGCGAGATCACGGCCTCGGGCGACCCGGCGCTCAAGCCCGGCGACCTGGTGCAGTCCAACCTGGGCTGGCGGGAAGGCTTCAACGCGCCGTCCAGCGCGGTCCAGAAGCTGGACACCCACGGCCTGCCGCCGCAGGCGTTCCTGGGAGCCGCCGGGATGCCGGGCCTCACCGCCTATGCCGGCCTGCTGCGGGTGGCGGCGCTCAAGGAGGGCGACATCGTCTTCGTGTCGGGTTCGGCGGGGGCCGTCGGATCGATGGTGGTCCAGATCGCCAAGGCCAGGGGGCACACGGTGATCGGTTCGGCCGGCGGTCCGGACAAGGTGGCCTTCCTGAAGGAGATCGGCTGCGACGAGGCCATCGACTACAAGGCCGAGAAGGACCTGACCGCCGCCCTGCTGCGCGCCGCGCCGAAGGGCATCGACGTCTACTTCGACAACGTGGGCGGCGAGCATCTGGAGGCCGCCCTGGCCGCGGCCCGGCCCTTCGCGCGCTTCGCGCTCTGCGGCGCGATCTCGATGTACAACGCCACCGAACTGCCGCCCGGCCCGCGCAACCTGGTGCAGATGGTCGGCAAGCAGCTGCGGATGGAAGGCTTCATCGTCTCCACCCACTGGGACATGCTGGGCGAATTCCACCGCGACCTCGCCGCGTGGGTGAAGGCGGGCAAGGTGACCTGGCGCGAGACGGTGCGCGAGGGAATCGAGGCCGCCCCCGACGCCTTCGCGGGCCTCTTCAAGGGCGAGAACTTCGGCAAGATGCTCGTGAAGCTCGCGTAGGCGTTGGACGGGCGGGAGCGAGGGCGTAAAAGGCCCTCGTTCTCCCTCCCTCGAGAAGTTCCTGGAGCATCCGCGTGCCGCGCCTGTTCAGCGCCTATGTGATCGTCGACTGGAGCGCGGCCGCCAAGCCGACCACCGGGGCCGACTCCATCTGGATCGGCGTGCTGAAGCGCGACATCCGCTTCCGCATGGCCTTCGAGAGCTACAACCCGGCCACCCGGGCCGAGGCCGAGGTGCGCCTGAACGCCATCCTCGACGACCTGAAGAAGCGCGGCGAGAGGGCTTTGGTGGGTTTCGACTTCCCGCTGGGCTTCCCGTGCGGCTTCGCGGCGGCCCTGAGCCTGCCGGGCGAACAGCCCTGGCGCGCGACCTGGGACCAGCTGAACAAGATGGTCAAGGACAAGGCCGACAACACCAACAACCGCTTCGGCGTGGGCTCCGAGATCAACCGGCGCATGACCGGCGGACCGTTCCCGTTCTGGGGCTGCCCGCCGAAGGACGCCCTGACCACCCTGCAGCCCAAGCGCACCCGTGAACATGGGCCGGACGACCTGCCCGAGTTCCGGCACGCCGACCTGGCGGCCAAGGGCGCGGCCTCGATCTGGAAGCTCTACTACAACGGATCGGTGGGCGGTCAGGCGATCCTGGGCATCCCCTTCGTCCGCCGCCTGAAGCTGACGCGCGGCGAGGACGCGATCCGCGCCTGGCCGTTCGAGACGGGTTTCAAGGCGCTGACCGAGGCCGATCTGGAAGGCGTCGAGGCCGTGGTGGCGGAGGTCTATCCCTCGCTGCTGAAGCCCGCGACCGTCCCCGGAGAGGTCAAGGACCTCACCCAGGTGCGGACCACGGCCGAACACTTCGCGCGGCTGGACGAGGCGAACAAGCTGGCCGCCCTCTTCGGTCCGCCAAAGGACACCGCCGCCGACGTGGCGCAGGACGCCGAACGCGAGGAAGGCTGGATCCTCGGCGCGGGCCACTGACCTCGCCTCCCCGCGCGGGGAGAAGAGGCTAGCGCTCGCGCCGGCTCAGCATCCAGAAGCGGCCCAGCAGCAACGCGCCCGAGATGAAGCTGGCGATCACCACCGCCCAGACGATGCCGTTGATGCCCATCTTCAGCGGAATGGCGAACCACCACGCCAGCGGCATCATCACCAGGATGTAGCTGGTCAGGTGGGTGTAGGTGGGCAACCAGACGTCGCCGCGCGCCCGCAGCGCCTGGGCCGCCACCACCTGCAGGCAGTCCGGAAAGAAGAACAGGCACGAGATCGCCAGCGCCGGCGCGGCCATGGCGATGGTCGCCGCGTCGGTGGTGTAGCCCTGGGAGATCAGTCCCGCCGTCGGCCAGATCGCCACCGAGATCACCGCGCCGAAGACACCGGCCACCGCGAAGGCGACCATGCCGGCCCGGTTCACGCCCGCCGGGTCACGCGCGCCATAGGCCTTGCCCACCAGCACCGCCGCGCCGGTCGCCAGGCCCAGCGGCACCATGAAGACGATGGCCGCGACGTTCAGCACGATCGCCCAGGCCGCGACGGCCAGGCCGCTGATCCAGCCGGCGATGACGTTCATGCTGGCGAAGGCCGAGACCTCCAGGAAGTTGGACACCCCGGCGCCGTAGCCGATCCGCCGCTGCTCGGCCGCGGCGGCGCGGTCGGGCTCAGGCTTGGTGAAGACCCCCAGGGCGCGCGCCTCCGACATCCGGGCGATGAAGCCCAGCATGACCAGGGCCAGGAAGGTCCGGGCGCCGAAGGTGGCCCAGGCCGCGCCGACGGCCCCACCCGCCGGCAGACCGAACGTACCCGGCACGAACAGCAGCACCAGCACCAGGTTGACGACGTTGGCCGCCCACATGGCCGCCGCCGCCGGCCCCGGCCGTGACAGGCCCTCCAGCCAGAAGCTGCAGGCCACGCTGATCGCGTAGCCGGTCAGGGAGAGCGAGAAGACCAGCAGGGCGTGACTGGCGCCGTCGGCAAGATCCTCGCCCAAGCCGATCACGTGCAGGAACGCCGGCCCCACCGCCGCCAGGAAGGCGGTGGAGACGAGGCCGATCCAGATGCTGTAGGCGAGACCGCGCCGCAGGACCGCGCCTGCCTTGTCCCTGCGCCCCTCCCCGATCGCCCGGGCGGTCATCACCTGGATGCCGGTGAGCAGGCCCACCACGGCGGTCAGCACCACGCTGGTCGGCGCCCAGCCGAGGGCATGGTAGCCGAGCTCTGTCGCCGAGTAGCGCCCCACCACCACCGCGTCGGTCAGGCCCATCGCCATGATGCCCAGGCGTGACAACACCACCGGGCCAGACAGGCTCAGCAGGGTGGCGAGATCGGCGCGGACGAGCGAAGGCTTCTGGGCCGCCGGGCGGTCCATGGCGTGGTTCCTGAGATTCAAAGAGGGGCGGACACTGGCGCCTGCCCAAAGAAGGGGCAAGGCCAGCGTGACCGTGTTCCCGGTTCTCCAAGCCGCCGTGTCCGCGAGGGCACAGCGGCGTGGGAAGCGACTAGATGTTCGCGGCGACCTTCTGGCTGAGGTCGACGCGGTCGTCCTTCAGCTTCTCGGCGACCAGGAAGGCCAGCTCCAGCGCCTGTTCCCCGTTGAGGCGGGGGTCGCAATGCGTGTGGTAGCGGTCGGCCAGGTCGCCCTCGGTCAACGCGCGCGCGCCGCCCAGGCACTCGGTCACGTTCTGCCCCGTCATCTCCAGGTGCACGCCGCCGGGATGGACCCCCTCGGCCTTGCAGACGTCGACGAAGGACTTCACCTCCGAGAGGATCCGATCGAACGGTCGGGTCTTGTAGCCCGTGTTCGCGGTCAGGGTGTTGCCGTGCATCGGATCGATCGCCCAGACCACCGTGCGGCCCGAGGCCTTCACCGCGCGCAGCAGGTTGGGCAGGCGCTGCTCGATCTTGTCGTAGCCGAAGCGGCCATAGAGGGTCAGACGACCCGGCTCGTCCTTCGGGTTCAGGGCGTCGATCAGGCGCAGCAGCTCGTCCGACTCCAGGGTCGGGCCGACCTTCACCCCGATCGGGTTCTTGATCCCGCGGAAGAACTCCACGTGCGCGTGGTCGAGCTGGCGGGTGCGCTCGCCGATCCACAGCAGGTGGGCCGAGGTGTCGTACCATTCGCCCGAGGTGCTATCGACCCGGGTCATGGCCTCTTCATAGCCGAGCAGCAGGCCCTCGTGGCTGGTGAAGAACTCCACCTGGTGCAGGGTCGGCTGGCTCTCGGGCGTGACGCCGATGGCCTCCATGAACTGGAGGGTCTCGCTGATCTTGTCGGCGATCTCACGGTATCGCGCGCCCTGCGGGCTGTCGGCCACGAAACCCAGGGTCCAGCGATGGATGTTGTGCAGATCGGCGTAGCCGCCGCCGGCGAAGGCGCGCAGCAGATTCAGCGTCGCCGCCGACTGGCCATAGGCCTGCATCAGCCGCTGCGGATCGGGGATCCGCGACTCGGCCGTGAACTCCATGCCGTTGATGTTGTCGCCACGGTACGACGGCAGCTCGACGTCGCCGATCTTCTCGACCGGGGACGAGCGCGGCTTGCCGAACTGGCCGGCCATGCGGCCGACCTTCACCACCGGCTTGCCGCCGGCGAAGGTCAGCACCACCGCCATCTGCAGGATCAGACGGAAGGTGTCGCGGATGTTGTCCGCGTGGAATTCCTTGAAGCTCTCGGCGCAGTCGCCGCCCTGCAGCAGGAAGGCCTTGCCCGCCGCCACGTCGCCAAGCAGGCTTTTCAGACGACGCGCCTCGCCTGCAAAAACCAGCGGCGGCATCTTCCGAAGGTTAAACTCGACGCGCGAAAGCTCGGCCATGTCCGGATAGTCGGACGGGATGTGCTTAGCGGGCTTCGATCTCCAGGATGCGGGCGTCCAGTGCTGGGTCATGGTCTTCACTCAGGAAACCGCCTGATGTTTGGCGGGCCGGGCGTTGTAACGATATTGCGGCGCAGCGTCGATGGCCTGGGTTTCAAGAGCACGGCATGTGCAACCCAGATCAAGGCCTACGGGAAAATCGTGCTCGTCTGATCGACCCAGGAGGGAATTCTTTCCCACCCCCGCGCGCCATCTGGTTGCAGATGGAACCAGTCAGGTGCGGATAGGACGACGGTGGTCGGCGTCTTCGCGGTCGGCCATGGCGCCGGCGACGGCGACCAGCGCCGCGAGGGACAGCCACCATTCCTGCCAGACGCCGAAGCTGATGGCGCCGAAGAAGAGATAGACCGCCGCCGAACCCGCGGTGGCGGCGGCCACCAGGCTGCGCTCGTCACGCGCCAGACGGCGGAAGGCGAAGATCCAGGCCAGGGCGGCGGCGGCGGCGCCCAGGACGCCCAGTTCCAGCCAGAGCTGCAGCGGCCCGTTGTGCGGATGCAGCTGGATGTAGGGACTGAAGGCGCGGCTGGCGTCCAACCCCCACCCTCGCCAGGGATGCTCGCCGATGCGGCCGGTGGCGTACATCCAGTAGCTGAGCCGTTCGGCCCACGAGAGCGGCAGGCTGAGCTTCACGCCGAAGCCGGCCATGAACAGGAAGATCGCCGGCATGATCAGCACCCCGGCCGCGGCCGCGATGCCCATCGCGCGCGGGGCGCTCCGGGGCCAGACCCAGACCAGGGCCCCGGTCAGCAGGGCCAGTCCGACGGCGATCACCGGCGCGTCGGACAGGAAGCGGTTGGCCAGGAACGCGGTCCCCAGCGCCATCGGCAGCGCCAAAAGCGCCGGCGCGCCGGCGCGGTAGCCGCCCACGGCCGCCACCGGCCACAACAGCGCCAGGACGAAGCTGCCCTGGGCGACGTTCTTGCGGCCGAGATCGGGGCGGATGGGATCGCCGATGGCGTCACGCAGGGCGCGGTAGATCCCCGCCCCCGTCACCGTCTCCACCAGCAGCAGCAGGCCATAGAGGGCCAGCCCCCAGGCCAGCACGCGCAGGGCCAGGCCCCGCACGGCCGGCGCCGCGCGACGGGCGCCGCACCAGGCCGACCAGTAGAGTGGCAGTTGCAGGAACAGCTTGAGCGCGACGCTGTCCTCCAGCGCCGGGCGATGCGGGCTCCACAGCGTGGAGAGCGCCGCCCAGGCCAGTCCGGCCAGCAGCACGATGGCCAGCGGCGCCTCGGAGGGGCGCACGCGGAAGGCCGGAAGGCAGAGCAGGCCCGCCAGGCCCACGACCGGCGCGAAGCTGATCGGGCTGAGCCACGCCAGCAACGGGGTCAGGCCCGCCAGCCCCACCAGCACCCAGCCGCACCAGCGGCCAAGCCGGTCGTCGTTCGCCCCCACGTCGTCGGCCACGGCGTCGCTCATGCCTGCCCCATACGGGGCTTCGTCGCCTTAGGCCACCGCGCCCAGCGAGGGCGGCACGAACTTCTCGCGCATGGTCACGAACTCCTCGGCCAGCGTGGGGTGGACGGCGCAGGTGGAGTCCCACTGCGGCTTGGTCACGCCCATCTTCAGCGCGATCGCCGCCATCTGGATGATCTCGGGCGCGTCGGGGCCGACCATGTGGCAGCCGAGGATCTTCTGGGTGTCCTGCTCGACCACCAGCTTCATCAGCGAGCGCGCCTGGCCGCCGTAGAAGGTGTCCTTCATGGCCCGGAACTTGGCGAGATAGATGTCCACCTTGCCGTGATGCGCCCGGCGGGCGTCGGCCTCGCTCATGCCCACCGTGCCGACGGGCGGCTGGGTGAAGACGGCGGCGGCCACCATCTCGTGGTCGAACGACATCGGCGTGCCGTGGAACTCGGTGCGGGCGAAGGCCTCGCCCTCGCGGATCGCCACCGGGGTCAGGTTGATGCGGTCGGTGACGTCGCCGACCGCCCAGATGTTCTCGACGCTGGAGCGAGAGTAGGCGTCGACCTTCACGGCCCCGTTCTCGGTGAGCTCGACGCCGGCCGCCTCGAGACCGAGGCCGGCCGTGTAGGGCTCGCGGCCCAAAGCGAACATCACGACCTCGGACTCGATGCCATGGCCGCCAGTGCAGTGGCTGACGAGGCCGCCGCCCGTCTTCTCGATGCGCTCGTGCTGGGCGCCCAGCAGAACCTTGACGCCGGCGGCCTTCATCTCCTCGGCGATGTGCGCCCGGATGTCGTCGTCGAAGCCGCGCAGGACGTTCGGGCCGCGGTGGATCACCGTCGTGTCGACGCCCAGACCGTTGAAGATGCAGGCGAACTCCAGGGCGATATAGCCGCCCCCGGCGATGACGATGCTCTTGGGCAGCTTCTCGAGGTGGAAGGCTTCGTTCGAGGTGATCGCGTGCTCGATGCCCGGGATCTCGGGCATCCAGGGCCGCCCGCCGGTGGCGACCAGGATCTTCTCGGCCGTGACCTCGCCGTGGCCCTCGATCTCTACGGTGTTGCGATCCTTCAGACGGGCCTTGCCGTGGATCAGTTCGGCCCCGGCGTTCTGTAGGTTGCGGACATAGATCCCCGACAGCCGGGCGATCTCCTTGTCCTTGTCCATCAGGAAGCGCGACCAGTCGAAGCGGGTCTCGCCCACCTCCCAGCCGTAGCCACGGGCCGTCTCGAAAGCCTTCGAGAATTCCGAGGCATAGACCATGAACTTCTTGGGCACGCAGCCGCGGATGACGCAGGTTCCGCCGACGCGGTGCTCCTCGGCGACCGCCACGCGCGCGCCGCCGATAGCCGCCACGCGCGCCGCGCGCACGCCGCCCGAGCCGGCGCCGATGACGAAGAGGTCGTAGTCGGCCAAGGCGGACTCCTTACGGTTCGAGTTCGATCACCCCGTCGGGCGTGCCGATCAGGGCGCGGTCGGCCAGGTCGAGGAACAGGCCGTGGTCCACGACGCCGGTCAGGCTTTTCAGCGCCGCCGCCAGGGCCGCCGGTTCCTCGATCCGGCCACAGTGAGCGTCATAGATAAGGTTGCCGCCGTCGGTTCTCACCGGCTCGCCGTCTTTTCGGCGCAGGCTGGGCGGCATGCCGATGTCGAACTCGGACAGGACATCGCTGATCCGCAGGGCGGTCGTCTTGTGCCCGAACGCCACCACCTCGATCGGCAGCGGGAATTTCCCCAGCGTCTTCACCTGCTTGGCGGCATCGGCGATGACGACGCACGACTTCGAGGCTTCCCACACCAGCTTCTCGCGCAGCAGGGCCGCGCCGCCGCCCTTGATCAGGGCCAGACCCGGCCCGCACTCGTCCGCGCCGTCGACGGTGAGGTCGATCCCCTTGGTCTCGCCCAGTTCGCCCAGGCGGATGCCGAGGCTGGTCGCCAGGTCGGCCGTGGCCTGGGACGTGGGCACGCCCAGGATGTCGAGGCCGCGCGCCGCCACGGCATTCACGAACCAGGCGGCGGTGGAGCCGGTGCCGAGGCCCACGACCATGCCGCTCCTCACCAGCGCGGCGGCCGCCTCGCCCGCGGCCTTCTTCTGAGCGTCGGCGTCGCTCATTTGCCCTTCCCGGCCTTCCTGGCCGCCATCTTCTTGCGGAACTTGGCGGCCCATCCCTCCTTCTCCGCCTGCCGGCCGCGGCCCAGGGCCAGGGCGTCGGGCGAGACGTCATCGGTGATCACCGAACCGGACCCGGTGTAGGCCCCTGCCCCGATCGTCACCGGCGCCACCAGCGAGGAGTTGGACCCGACGAAGGCGCCCTCGCCCACATGGGTGTCGTATTTGAAGAAGCCGTCGTAGTTGCAGAAGATCGTGCCGGCGCCAATGTTCGCGCCCGCGCCCACCGTGCCGTCGCCCAGATAGGCCAGGTGGTTGGCCTTGGCGCCCTTGCCGACCGTCACCTTCTTCACCTCGACGAAGTTGCCGATGTGGGCTTCCTCGCCGATGTCGGCGCCGGGGCGCAGGCGGGCGTACGGGCCGACCAGGGCGCTGTCGCGGACCACCGCGCCCTCCAGGTGGCTGAAGGCCTTGATCACCGCGCCCGTCTCGACCTTCACGCCCGGTGCGAAGACGACATAGGGCTCGATGGTGGCGCCGGCGGCGATCTCGGTGTCCCAGGAGAAGAACACCGTGTCCGGGGCCGTCATCGCCACGCCCTGCGCCAGGAAGAACGCCCGGCGGCGCTTCTGGAACTCGGCCTCGGCCTGGGAGAGCTGCATCGGCGTGTCGGCGCCCATGACGGCGGTCTCGGGCGCGATATGGGCGCGGACCAGCTTCTCCTCCCGCACCGCCTCGGCGATGATCCCGGTGAGGAAGTACTCGTTCTTCGGGTTGTCGTTGTTCAGCAGCGAGAGCCAGCGGAACAGGTCGTCGCGGCCCGCCAGGTACATGCCGGCGTTGCAGAGCTTCACCTGCTTGACGTCGTCGCTGGCCTCGCTGGGCTCGACGATGCGGATCACGTGGCCGTCGGCCCCGCGCAGCACGCGGCCGTAGAGCAGCGGGTCCGCCGGCTCGAAGCCCAGCAGGGCCAGGGCCGCCCCGTTCTGGCGCAGGGTGAACAGGGGCTCCAGGTCCTGGGCGCTGAGCAACGGCGGGTCGGCGTTCACCACCAGCACGTCGCCGTCGAAGTCGGCCAGGGCGTCCTTGGCCACCAGCACCGCGTGGCCGGTGCCCATCGGCGGATCCTGCACGACCACTGCCTGCGGCCCCAGGCGCTTCTCCACCAGCGCGCGGACCTCGGGGATCAGCCCGACCACCACGTGGACACGATCGCACCCGGCGGCCTGCACCGTGTCGATGATCCGGTCCAGCAGGGTGCGGCCGCCCACCTTGTGCAGCACCTTGGGCGTCCGCGACTTCATCCGCGTGCCGTGGCCGGCAGCCATGATCACGGCGGCTCTGGCGGTCATTCGGCGCTCCTGGGAAAGGCCTTGAGTCTTGGTTCTCCTCCCGCTTAGCAAGCCTTGTGGCGGCGCGCGACAACCGGCTAGCGTCCCGCCGGTCCTGTCGGGGGAGTCTCCATGAAATCTCGTTCGCGTCTCGCCGCCCTCTTCACCGCCACCGCGCTCGTGGCGCTGGCGCCCGCCGCCGCCGGAGCCGCCGATGCGGCGCTGGAGGCGAAGTTCGACGCCGCCATCAGCAACGCCGAGATGGGCGCCTGGCTGAAGGAGATGGCGGCCGAGCCGATCCATGTCGGCGCGCCCCACAACAAGAAGAACGCCGAACAGACCCTGGCCCAGTTCAAGGCCTGGGGCTGGGACGCCAGGATCGAGGTCTTCCCGGTCCTGTATCCGACCCCCAAGACCGTCGGGCTGGAACTGGTGACCGGGAGCGGCGCGCCGTTCAAGGCGACGCTGACCGAAGCCCCCGTTCCCGGCGACGAGAGCTCCAGCCGCACCACGGACCAGTTGCCGGCCTATGTGGCGTTCCAGGGCGACGGCGACGTCACCGCCCCGCTGGTCTACGTGAACTATGGCCTGCCGGCCGACTACGACGCCCTGGCCCGACTGGGCGTGTCGGTGAAGGGCAAGATCGTCATCGCCCGCTACGGCCAGGGCTGGCGGGGCCTGAAGCCCAAGCTGGCGCAGGAGCACGGCGCGGTGGGGGCGATCATCTATTCCGACCCGCGCGAGGACGGCTATGCCGTCGACGACGTCTATCCCAAGGGCGCCTCGCGGCCGGCCCAAGGCTTCCAGCGCGGCTCCGTGGCCGACATGACCGCCTTCCCGGGCGATCCCAGCACCCCCGGCTACGGCTCGACCAAGGACGCCAAGCGCGTCTCGAAGGACGAGGCGCCGACCATTCTCAAGATCCCGACCCTGCCGATCTCCTACGGCGACGCCCAGGTGCTGCTGAAGGCGCTGGATGGACCGGTGGCCCCGGCCTCGTTCCGCGGCGCCCTGCCGATCACCTACCACACCGGCGGCAGCGAGGCGGCCAGGGTCCACCTCAAGGTCGAGTCCGACTGGACGCTGAAGCCCGCCTACAACGTCGTCGCCAAGCTGAAGGGCAAGGAGCGCCCGGACGAATGGGTGCTGCGCGGCAACCACCGCGACGGCTGGGTCTTCGGGGCCAGCGATCCACTCTCGGGCCACGTGGCCATGATGGGCGAGGCCCAGGCCCTGGGCGGGCTCTACAAGTCCGGCTGGCGGCCGAAACGCACCATCGTCTACCTCAGCTGGGACGCCGAGGAGCCGCTGCTCCTGGGCTCCACCGAGTGGGCCGAGACCCATGCCGCCGAGCTGAAGCAGAAGGGTCTCGTCTACATCAACTCCGACTCCAACGGCCGGGGCTTCCTGGGCATGGAGGGCAGCCACTCGCTGCAGCACTTCGCCAACACCGTGGCGGCCGACGTGAAGGACCCGCAGACCGGCGTGTCCGTGCGCGACCGCCTGCGCGCGGGCCTGAGCGTGGCCGCCGAGGCGCCGGGCGCCGGCGGGCGGGCGGTGGCCCAGGGCAAGATCGCCGCCGACCCGGCGCGGGACCTGCCGATCGACGCCCTCGGCTCGGGCTCTGACTATTCGGCCTTCCTGCAGCACCTGGGCCTGGCCAGCCTGAACGTCGGCTTCGGCGGCGAGGGCAGCTCGGGCGGCGTCTACCACTCGGCCTACGACACCTATGAACACCACAGCCGCTTCGTCGACCCGGGCCACGCCTACGCCGGCGCACTGGCCAAGGTGGCGGGGCGCATGGTCATCCGCATGGCCGACGCCGATGTGCCGGTGCAGCGGTACGGCGACTTCGCCGACACCGTGGCCGGCTATCTCGACGAGGTGAAGAAGCTGGCCGACGCCACCCGCGACCAGGCGGCGGCGCGGGCGCGGCTGCTGGCGGCGGGCGCCTACAAGCTGGCGGACGATCCGACCGAGCCGCGCGCCGACCCCGAGCCCCTGCCCGCCTCGCCGGCTCTGGACTTCACGCCCCTCGACGGCGCGCTGGCCAGGCTGAAGGCCAGCGCCGCGGCCTATGACGCCGCCCTCGCCCAGAAGGGCGCCGGCCTCTCCGCCGCCCAGAAGAAGAAGCTGGACGCCCTGATCCTGGTCCAGGACCAGCGCCTGCTGAACGAAAAGGGCCTGCCGATCCGGCCCTGGTACAAGAACATGATCTATGCCCCCGGCCGCTTCACCGGCTACGGCGCCAAGACGCTGCCTGGGGTGCGCGAGGCCATCGAGGAGCGCCGCTTCGACGACGCCAAGGCCTACATCGCTCTGACGGCCGAGACCCTGACGAACTATGCGAGCGGCCTGGATGCGGCGACGGCGGTGATCAATGGCGGCTGAAGTGCTCAGGGGCGCCGTCATCGCTTTCGACCTCGACGGCACCCTGGTCGAGACCGCGCCCGACCTGATCGGCACGCTGAACGTCCTGCTCGCGCAGGAAGGCCTGCCGGTCCTGCCGCTCGAGGAGGCCCGGCCGTTCATCGGCCGCGGCGCCCGCTGGATGATCGAGCGCGGCTTCCAGGCCGCGGGCGTCGAGCTCACGCCCGCGCGCAGCCAGGAGCTATTCGACCGCTTCATCCCCCACTACCTGGAGCATATCGCGGACGAGAGCCGGCCGTTCCCCGGCTGCGAGGCGGCGCTGGACGCCCTCGCGGCGACGGGCGCCAAACTGGCGGTCTGCACCAACAAGCGCACCGACCTGTCGGTGGCCCTGCTGGAGAAGCTGGACCTGGCGCGCCGGTTCGACGCCATCATCGGCGCCGACCTGGCTCCGGCCATCAAGCCCGACGCCCGGCACCTGCAGGTCACCGTCGACGCGGTGGGCGGCGACATGGGCCGCACCATCATGGTCGGCGACGCCTATACCGACGCCGGCGCCGCCCGGAACGCGGGCGCGCATCTGGTGCTGGTCAGCTTCGGCTACACCGAGATTCCGGTCGCCGATCTGCAGCCCGATGAACTCATCCACAGTTTCGACGCCCTGCCCCAGGCATGTATGCGGCTGTTGGACGCTTGCGGCGCAAAAGCGGGTCGGCTATAGCCCCCGCCTTCCCGCGCCGTACGGCGTGACCGGCGGATGCGTAGCTCAGCGGGAGAGCACCTCGTTCACACCGAGGGGGTCACAGGTTCAATCCCTGTCGCATCCACCATTTTCTCTTCGCAAATTCAGCAACTTAACCCTTACCCCGCCACCAGGGTCGGCCCTACATTCGTCTAGGGGGGCAATAGGGGGGCAGAGACGTCGCCGCTCGGATTCCCTGCGAATCGGCAGAGACGCAAAGATGCTTGCCTCACGCTCGGGTTACATAGCGAGAGCGCAGACAGGCGCCTCGAAGCCACCGCGACGGCGACGCTCCGCCGATCGTGGGCCCGGCAGGACTCAAATCAGCGCACTTTTCCTAGGCACGTTCAGCAGTTTAACATTTCCGCCGCGGGCGATACCAACAAAAAGACCAACACTGCCCTCGGAAAACACCCCGACCGAAGGTAACCAGTTACCGCGAAACGGGACTCGAATTCAGGCGTCATTTCTGACTGGAGCACAAGCACCACGACGCCCTCAGCGACGCCCGCGTCGCGGGTTGGGTGGTGGTCCGTGCCATGGAGAAGACAGGCCTCGACATCGCGGGGTACCTCGCCGCGCCCTGGCGTCGCGAGACGCAGCGCCGCGCGCGCCCCAAGCCTGCGGCCAAGGGGCCGCTTGCGGGCGAACGCGTCGCGATCATAGCCTCCCCCCACAACACCGAACTGCCGGCGCTCATCGCCGCGGCCGGGGGGCGGGTGATGGCGGACGTCGGGCGAACGACCACCATGCTGGTGGTCGCGGGGGAGCGACCGTTCTCATCCGGCGTCCGGACCGCCGCCAGCTACCTGAAGGCGGAAGCGCTCGCCGCCGACGGCGGCGTCATCAGGATCGTCACCGCCGAGGAACTACGGGACCAGATCGCGGCCGCGGCGCAAGCCCGGCAGACGTGCGGCCAGCGCAGTCGATCAGACTGCGGACGCGGACGAGTTGCTATGTGGCGGCCCAGGCCAGGAACGGCCCTTTCACCTTTCGGCTGAAAGCAGACCCCCGAGCCCCGGAGCCGCGGCGCGAACCGCTCGGCAGGCTTCGCCGTTAAGTCCTTCGTGAGCTCCACCGCAGCCCGTGGCCTTCGTTGAGGCGTCCGCACCTCCCACACCCAAGCCGAGGCTTCATCCTCCGGGCGCTGGCCCTCGGCGCGGCGGCGATAAGCATCGCAGCGCTATGGAAGTCTGGAGCGCTGGACGTGCTTCAGTTCGATCGACTTGGACAGACGCGAGATTGGGCGCGGGCCGAGTACGAGGCCCACCCGGCCTGGGTCTTTCTGGGGTTCGTGGCGGCTTACGGCGTCCTCACGGGGTTGGGCGTTCCGGTGGCGCTCGCTTTGACGCTGCTGGCCGGCGCCGTCTTCGGAGCACTGCTCGGCGGCGCAGCGATCGTTGTCGCCTCAACGATCGCGGCGCTGCTGGGACACTGGCTCGCGCGATCCGTGTTGCTGGGGCTCATGCCGGGCGGGGTGCGCAAGACGCCGGGCGTGAACCGGTTCGCCAGGTTGGTCTCGAAGGACCCCTTCTTTGTGGTCCTGAGCGCCCGCCTGATGCCGGTTCTACCCTTCAACGCAGTCAACACCGCGGCCGGGCTGGCCAGCGTGCCGATCTGGCCCTACGCCTCCGCGACGGTGTTAGGGGGGATCCCGACGTCCCTAATCTTCACGTTCCTGGGCTCAGGCCTGGCCGAGACCCTCAACGACCGCGCATCGCTGACAGCTGCGGTGCGTAGTCCCGCAATCTGGGCGCCGGTACTGGCGCTCGCGCTCCTGTCCACAACAGCGACGCTCGTACGGCTGCGCCGTAAATGACGACGCGGCCGGCGCCGCTCTGCGCCAGCCCATGCCATCCGCGCGAGGGCTGCGCAGGCGCGGTCGTGGTTCAGCCCTGAGGCTCCCGACCTGTTGCGCGGAGCAGCTTGAAGAACTGCCGGATATGCAGCGCAAAGCCGCCGATGATTGGGGCGCCAAGGCCCGCGAGGGCTGGGACCTGGAGATCTGCCATCTCGGGACTCCGGCCGCGCGACAGCTGTCACGTAGCCCCTTGCAGCCGCGGGGCGGCCATGCGGGTGCAAAGCATGTCGGCTGAACGACAGTCCGACGTACGCGAAGTGCACCTTGCGTTGCCTTCGCACAGCTCACACCAAGCTCCGGCTCTCAAACGGCTCACTCCGCCGACAAACGTCCATTCCGTGGCGGTCGCGGGGCTGGGGGAGTGTGGCCTGCCCCGCAGGGCGGTACGTGGGATGCCGTGGTGTAGCGGAGCCGGCCTAGCCGACCGCAGATCGGGAGCTTCGTGCGGTCAAGCTTGTAACGCTGGGCGCCAACAGGCCGGATTGAGAACCTGCGTTCTGCAGTGGTTCAGCGCCTAGAACGCGCTTTCGCCGGTGATGGCCCGACCCAGGATCAGCGCGTGCACGTCATGGGCGCCCTCGTAGGTGTTCACCGTCTCGAGGTTCGAGGCGTGGCGCATCACGTGGTACTCGCCCGAAATGCCGTTGCCGCCGTGCATGTCGCGGGCGACGCGGGCGATGTCGAGCGCCTTGCCGCAGTTGTTGCGCTTCAGCATCGAGATGGCCTCGGGCACCCAGGCGCCTTCGTCGATCAGCCGGCCCAGCGCCAGGGCGCCCTCGAAGCCCAGGGCGATCTCGGTCTGCATGTCGGCCAGCTTCTTCTGCACCAGCTGGCGCGAGGCCAGGGTGCGGCCGAACAGGCTGCGGCTGGAGACGTAGTCGCGGCTGGCGTGCAGGCAGAACTCGGCGGCGCCCATGGCCCCCCAGGCGATGCCGTAGCGCGCCTTGTTCAGGCACGAGAACGGGCCGCGCAGGCCCTCGACGCCCGGCAGCATCATGTCCTCGGGGACGAAGGCGTCGGAGAGGGCGATCTCGCCGGTCACCGAGGCGCGCAGGGACAGCTTGTTCTTGATCTGGGGCGTCTCGAAGCCCTCGGTCCCCCGCTCGACCAGGAAGCCGCGGATCTTGCCGTCCAGCTTGGCCCAGACCAGCGCCACGTCGCTGATCGGGGAGTTGGTGATCCACATCTTCGCGCCGTTCAGCACATACCCACCGTCGACCTTTCGGGCGGTGGTGCGCATCGAGGCGGGATCGGAGCCGCCGTCCGGCTCGGTGAGGCCGAAGCAGCCGACGATCTTCCCCGCCGCCATGCCGGGCAGGAACCTGCGCTTCTGGTCTTCCGAGCCGAAGGCGTAGATCGGGTACATGACCAGCGAGGACTGCACGCTCATGGCCGAGCGGTAGCCGGAATCGATCGCCTCGATCTCGCGGGCGATCAGGCCGTAGGCGACGTGGTTCACGCCCGCGCAGCCGTACTCCTCGGGCAGCGTCGGGCCGAGGAAGCCCAGCTCGCCCATCTCGGTCATGATCTCGCGGTCGAACCGCTCTTCGGCGTAGGCCGAAACCACCCGCGGCAACAGCTTCTCGCGGGCGTACTGGCGGGCCGCCTCCCACACCATGCGCTCCTCCTCCGAGAGGCGCGAGGACAGGTCCAGCGGGTCGTCCCAGCGGAACGTCTTTTGCGGGGCTGTATCGAGCGGCATGGCTTGTCCCTGCTGCGCCGGAACTTGGCGCGGCTCTCCTGTAGCCGAGCCAAAATGCATACGCTACTGTCTGTTTGCGACCGCAGGGTGGTCGCCTATTACCATGGTTTCTTAGGGTTCGAGTCCGGCATCGCGCCCTTTAAATAATCCATACACTACCGTGCTCGCACGGACCGACAACGACAACGAGGGTCGACGGAATGGACTCCACGAACAGCGAAACGTCCAGGTTTGCCAATCTCGCTGAGTTTCAGCGGCGGACTCCCCCTCCCGAGCCCCTCGGCCGGCTTCTCGCGCGGGCCGCCGAGCGGTTCGGCAGGCGACCCCATCTGACCTTCCTGAACCGCACCTGGACCTTCGAGCAAACCCACGACCTGGCCGGTCGCCTCTCCGCAGGCCTTCAGGCACATGGGGTGGGCGCGGACGACCGGGTCGGCGTCTGCCTGGCCAATCTTCCGCACTATCCCCTCGCCTGTTTCGCGCTCTGGGGGCTGGGCGCCGCGGGCGTCGGCATGAACCCGCTCTACTCGCTCCGCCAGCTGAGCGGGATCGCCGTTGATTCCGGCGTCCAGTGGGTGGTGACGTCCGACCACCCCGCGTCGATCGGCAAGCTGCGCGAGCTCGCCGCGCAGGTAGGCTGTCGACTGATCGTCTGCCGGGCGGACGCCGCCGACCTCGCCGGAGGTCCGCCGCCGGACCTCCGTGACGGGGAAGTTGCGCTTAGCGACCTGCTGGAGGCCGCACCGGCGCGCGGGTGGGGAGAACCCGAGGTCGAGGCGCTGGCCATGATCCAGTACACCGGCGGCACGACGGGCGCCCCGAAGGGCGCCATGCTCAGCCACAGGAACATCTGGTTCGCCGCCCACCAAATCCGGAATTGGCTGCATCGGATCCGGGACGGGCGCGAGGCCTGGTATGCGGCCGCGCCGTTCTCGCACATCACGGGTTTGGTAAACTACATCGTCGAGCCCGCCATCGTCGGCGGGGAAGCCATTCTCACCGAGCGCTTCTCGCCCCGCGAGCTGCTCGAGCTGGTGCGCCAGGGACGGCTGACGATCCTGACCGCCATTCCCACGATGCTGAGCGCCATCGTCGCAGAACCCGACGCCGGCGAGCTGGATTGGAGCGGGGTGATCCACGTCCTGGTGGGGGGAGCTCCGGTTCCGCTGGAACTCGCGCGCCGTTTCCACGATCTGACGGGCCTGTGGCCGCAGCAGGGCTACGCGATGACCGAGACGTCGGGCAGCGGTGTCGCCATGCCCAGCTCCGCCGTCCCGGGCCACGAGTGCGCCACCGGCCTCCCCATGCACGACGTGCCGATCGAGATCCGGTCGGTGGACGATCCGGACCGCCGGATGGGGCCGGGCGAGCCGGGGGAGGTCTGCTTCGGTGGGCCGAACGTCATCGCGAGCTACTGGAACCGGCCCCTGACGGACAACGAACTGACCCCGGACGGCCTCTTCCGCAGCGGCGACGTGGGCTACCTCAGCGAGGATGGCGCGCTCTACGTGGTGGACCGGCTGAAGGATGTGATCATCTGCAGCGGCTACAACGTCTACCCTCGGACGATCGAAGACGCGGTGCTGGAGCACCCCGCCGTGGCCGAGACCGTCGCGGTGGGCGCGCCCGACGACTACCGGGGGGAGACCGTTCTCAGCGTGGTCACCCTGCGTCCCGGCGCCAGTCTCTCGCTGCCGGAACTGCAGGACTTCCTGCGCGAGAAGCTGTCGCCCATCGAGATGCCGAAGCGGCTGGAAATCCTTGACGCCATCCCCAAGACGGAGAACGCCAAGCTGTCGCGGCAGGCGATCCGGGCGATGTTCAGCACGGCCGCCCCTGCCCCCGCCTAAGCGGGGGCGGCTTAGAAGTCGAGGACCACCTTCCCCGTCGTCCGACCACCCTCGAGCGCGTCGAGCGCCGTGAGGAAGTCGGCGACGGGGTAGCGCGCGCCGATCCGCGGGCGGAGCTCGCCGGCGGCCAAGCGCGCGGCCAGTTCGGCCTGCACGGCGGTCACCAGCGGGCCATCCTTCTCGTAGTTCCAGTAGATGCCCACGGCCGCGGCGGCGTTCACCAGCAGCCGGTTGGCCGGGATCTGGGCGGGACCGCCCGAGGCGAAGCCGATCAGCAGGATGCGGCCGCGCCAGGCCAGGCAGCGCAGGCTGTCCAGGGTGGTCTGTCCGCCCACCGGGTCGACGACGAGATCGACGCCGTCAGGGCAGACGCGGCGGATTTCGTCCATCCAGCCTTCGCGGCGATAGTTGATCAGCACGTCAGCGCCGTTGGCTTCGGCGATCTTCAGCTTGTCATCCGAGCTGGCGGTGGCCAGCACCCGCGCCCCGGCGGCCTTGGCCAGCTGGGTGGCGGCCACGCCGATCCCCCCGGCCGCGGCGTGGATCAGGACGGTCTTGCCCGCCGTCAACCCGCCTTCGTGACACAGGGCGATGTGCGCGGTCGTGTAGGAGACGGGCAGCGCTGCGCCTTCCGCGAAGCTGATGGCGTCCGGCAGCCGGATCAGCCGCCCCTCCTCCACCGCGCAGTATTGGCCGTATGCGCCGCTCCATACCTGGGCGGCCACTCGGTCACCGGGCCGAAAGGCCGAGTCCGCCCCTGCCGCCACCACTCGCCCGGTGAGCTCGGCACCAAGCACGAACGGCGGCGTCGGCCGCAGTTGGTAGCGGCCGGCGATCATCAGACCGTCCGCGAAGTTCATGCCGGCGGCGCACACCTCCACCAGCACCTCCCCCGGCGCCGGCATCGGCGTCGGGCAGGTGGTGAAGGCGAGGTTTGCGCGGTCGCCGAAGCCCGAGAGAACCCAGGCCTGCATCTCTTCAGGGATAGTCATCAAAGGAAGGTGTTGAAGTTTTTGGCCAGCAGCACCGACTGGGCGATGAACACCTTGCGTCGGGCCAGCTTCAGCCCGGCCGGGGTCTCGCGGACCAGGTCTTCCCGGCGCCCTCCCAGCCAGTTCTCCTCGTCCTCGTTGCGATTGCGCAGGCTGATCACCACCGAGCGGACCAGCCACTCGCTGCTGGCCTCGGCTGGCTCCACCTCGATGTTGGTCACATAGTGGACGTGGCGGGTCGGAGGGTCCTCGCTCCAGGCGGTGGTCTCCTTCCAGCGCGAGGCGCGCAGCTTCAGCTCCGCCAGGCTGTCGTCGAAGTGGGCCATGCGCCCCGGCTCGTAGAGCCCCTTCCTGTCCCGGCGGTAGCGGGACTGCGGAACCGGGACCCAGTAGGTGAAGTCCTCGGTCATCAGCTCGAACCAGTCGTCGTAGCGCTGCTCGTCGAGCAGACGGGCGTCCTTGTAGAGGAGCTGCTCGATATCGTGGAACAGCTCCAGCGAAGCCTGCCGGCCGCCGGCGGCGGCCGGCTCCAGGGTGTTGACGCTCATGGACGGCTCCTCAGCGCTGCGGAACTTCGGCCCAGCTGGCCGCGGACATCAGGTCGGCCCAGCGCAGGTAGAAGGCGCGCTGGTTGGCATCGTTGAGCTGCACCTTGTAGACGGCGCCGGGGAACTCCTCGTGCTCCATGCGCGAGTCCATGCCCAGGCCGTAGTGCAGCTTCTGCCGGCGGGTCACCACGCCGGCGTTGGAGCGCGTGCAGTGCTCCCAGTTCTCCCCGTCGTCGGACTCGAACATGCCCGTCGGCGAGAAGGTGCGCGACACGCCGCGCCGGTAGGCGTCCTTCAGGCGCTGGGGCATGTCCTTGTTCACCAGCACCCACGTGTGCAGCTCGATCTCGTGCGGCCCCTTCGGCGTCCAGGTGCGCCAGGTGTTGAAGCCGGTGAGATAGGCGAGGTTCGGGAACACGTTGGACGAGCTCATCGCGCCGACCATCCGCGAACGCAGCTTGCCCAGCCGCTCGGCGAAGCGCGCCTCGTTCTCCTTCAGGTATTCGACCACCTCGGGCTCCGCCAGGCCCATGGCGTTGCCGATCAGGTCGAGGCCGAACTCCGTGCCGTGGCCGTTGATGTTGGCCTGGTAGGAGCGCTCGACATTGACCTTCACGTCCTTGCCGAAGATCGCCCGGGCCGCAGAGGCGTGGGTCCAGCCGGCGTGATAGGCGTCGCCCACGAAGTTCTCGGCCGCGAACTTCCAGTTGCAGCCCAGCCGCGACTTGACGTTGCCTTCGATGAATTCCGTGCCGCCGGGGTCATTGTCCAGGAGGACGTCGAGGTAGTAGCGGTAGTCGCCCAGGTAGTCGTCGAGCGAGGGCGCCTCGGGATCGAAGGTGGCGAAGACCAGGCCCTTGTAGATGCCAACCCGGGCGCGGTGCAGGCCCAGCTTGGACTTGTCGAAGGTGCTGCACCGCTCGTAGTGCTCCTCCTCGTGGGCGCCCAGCAGCGCGCCATCGAGGCCGAAGGCCCAGCCGTGGAAGTTGCAAGTGAACCGGCGCGCGTTGCCGGCCTCGGCGAAGCACACCCGGTTCCCCCGGTGGGAGCAGGAGTTCAGGAAGACGTTGACGCCTCCCTTCCGGTCCTTGGCGGCGATCACCGCGTCCTGACCGATGTAGGTGGTGACGAAGTCGCCCGGCTCGGCGAACTGCGACTCGTGGCCCACGAACACCCAGCAGCGGGCGAAGATGCGCTCAAGCTCCAGCTGGTAGATGCCTTCGTCCCAGAAGATGCGGCGGTCGATCCAGCCGTTCTCCGCATCGACGAGGCGATGAAAGTCCAGGTCCGCCGCCGAGGGGGCCCTCGCTTGGAGGATGTCAGCCATGGGGATGTCCTTCACCGATTTGGCGAGTTGAGAGGGTGCGCAAGGCTTGCTCAGGCCGGCGCATCTGCGGGAAACCGACGGGCGAGGAAGTCGCGCACCAGGAGAACGAAAGCCTCGGGCCGCTCCAGCTGCACCCAGTGTCCGCAGCGGCCGAACAGGTGCAGCTCGCTGTCGGGGATGTGGCGGGCTGCGTCCACCGCCACCTCCATCGGGATGACGATGTCCTCGCGCCCGTGCAGCACCAGGGTCGGCTGGGTGAGCGTCGCCAGCCGCTCGAACGGCGCGCCGCGCACGATCACCGGCTGCCCGTCGGTCGGCTTTTCGGGCATCAGCGCCCGCAGCGCGGCGTTGTCGGGGTGGCGCAGGCTCATCTCGTAGCGCGTGCGCACCATCTCGTCGGTGACGATCGCGGGGTCGTGCGGGAAGCGGCCTAGGATCGCGCGCATGTTCTCGAGCGAGGGCGTGTATTCGGTCCCCTGGTGCAGGGCCGCGGTCTGCTCGAAACGGCCGAACGGCGTCCCCATCAGCACAAGACCGCGGACTCGCGACGGATCCCTGAAGGTGGTGGCAAGCGACAGCCCGCCGCCGAACGAGTTGCCGACGAGCACCGCCGGGCCGACATCGAGCGCGTCCAGGAGCTCGGTGAGCTGGGCCACCCAGAGCTTGATATCGAGCGGCTGGCCGGCCGGCCCTTCGGTGAGGCCGAACCCGGCCATGTCGGGCGCGATCACTCGGTGCGTGTCGGCCAGGCGCGGGATCACCCTGCCCCAGTTCTCCCAGGCGCTGACGCCGGGGCCGGAGCCGTGCAGCAGGACCACCGGGGGGCCTGCGCCCACGTCGTGATAGTGCGTCCGGACATCGCCGACCGTGACGAACGATCCCTGCGGGCTGGCCATCCTCGTTCCCTCGCTTCGAACTGGCGAATGAAAACATTCGCAACCGTATGGTTTGATTGCAGCCGCGCCTTGACAGATGTCAAGCCAGATCTCGCGGCAGTCGCGGGTCAGCCGGCTGCGCCCGGCCCGTCGACGCCCGTCAGCTGGCGCTCGCGCTCGCGCAGCGCCTGGCGGGAGACCTTCATGTTCGGCGTCCGCGGAAGGTCCTCGAGGATCTCGAGCACCTTCGGCATCTCCACGGGAGACAGCCTGCCGGCCAGATCCTGCTGCAGCTCGTCGAGGGTGAGCTCGGCCCCTGGGCGGAGGCGCACGACGGCCTTCACTGTCTCCCCGCGGTAGGGATGCGGCGTGCCGATCACCGCCGCCTCGGCGATCGCGGGGTGCTCGGCGAGCACGCTCTCGACCTGGGTGGGATAGACGTTGTTGCCGCCGGCGATGATCACGTCCTTCAGGCGGTCGACGACGTGCACGAAGCCGTCGGCGGTGACGTAGCCCACATCGCCGGTGCGGAAGAAGCCGTCGACGAAGAAGGTGGCGTTCTCGTCCTCCCGGTTCCAGTAGCCCCGGGTCACCTGCGGGCCGGCGAAGCACAGCTCGCCCGCCTCGCCCAGCGGCACGCAGCGGCTGGGGTCGTCCTTGGCCCGCACCTGCACCCGGGTGAGCGGCAGCGGGCATCCCGTGGCCAGCTCGCCTCCCGGCGCGGCGGGCATTCCGTAGACCACTGCGGGCGAGGTCTCGGTCATGCCGAATAGGTTGACGATGGGCTGCCCGGTGATGGCCCGGAAGACCCGCGTCAGCTCCGGCGTCAGGGGCGCGGCGCCGCACTGGATCAGCTTCACCCGCGACCAGTCGATCGGGCGGCTCTCCATCAGATCTCGCATTCCCACCAGCATGGTGGGGGTGAGCAGAAGCAGGGTGACCCGTCCCGCGTCCACCGCCTGCAGCAGGCTCGCCGGATCGAAGCGCGGCTGGATGATGATCTCACCGCCCAGCAGAGTCATGAAGTTGAGGATCGGACTGATCCCGGCGATGTGGGTCATGGGCGCGCCGACGCAGGTCGCCTCCACGCCCGCGCTCAGCTGCGGGTACCAGCTCCTCATCTGCTGACAGTTCATCGAGAGGTTGGCGTGGGTCAGCATCACCCCCTTGGGCGCACCGGTCGTGCCGCCGGTGTAGGCCAGGGCTGCGAGGTCGTCGGCATCGACCCGGGCCGCCGGAACGTCGCTCCCCACGGTGAGCAGGTCGGAGAGCCGCACCGCGCCGGTCACGCGGGCCTGCTCCGAAAGCCGGGGGGCCGCCTCCAGGTCGCCGGCGTCATGCCGCGCCAGGATGATCCGGGGCCGCTGCGGCTGGACCTTCGCCAGGGCCAGGAAGCGATCGCTGACTTCGGGTTCGTCCGTCGTCAGGATCGCCTTGACCCCGGCGTCGGCCGCCTGATCCGCGAGCCGGCTCACTGGGTACAGCGGGTTCATGCTGACGGCGACGGCGCCGATCTTCCAGAGCGCGAAGTGCAGCACCGCGAAGGCGGAATGGTTGGCCATGCAGTAGCCCACGCGATCGCCCCTCCCCACCCCGAGGTCGGCGAGACCCGCGGCCAGACGATCAACCATCGCCAGCGCATCCGCATAGGTGATGGTGTGATCCTGGAAGGTCACATAGGGCCGGTCGGGAAAGTGCCGCTCGGCCCAGAGCAGCATGTCGAACAGCGGGAACGGGCGCAGCCTGTCCGCGCGCGTCGCCGCCTCGCCGTAATGGACCCGCCAGGGCTCGGCCGCGTAGTCCGCGGCCGAGCTCGCCACGGGTGGGCTGGGCTGATCGAAGACCTGAGACATGTACGCTCCTCCGCCGTCGCCCGGCGCCTCGGCGCCTCGGCATCGGGCCGAGCGCTCCCGCGTCAGGTGCGACCGGCGCCCAGGCTAGCTCAGCGCCCGGGCCCAGACAATACGCAGGCGTATTGTTGGAGCCGAAGCCACGCCCGCCCCGGGCCGGCCACCGCAGTCCCGCGGGTACTGACGTCGCTAGTCTTCGGCCGAAGGCAGCTTCCTGGAGGGGGCCCGCCGCGGCGCGCGCGCACGCGGCGGCGGCGCCTTGGCCGCCTTCGCGGTCTCGGCCACCTTCGCGGTCTTGGGAGCCTTCGCCGCCTTGGGCGGCGGCTTGCGCGCGCCGGCGTTCGGCGCGGCTTGCCCCAACGGCTCGTCGATCAGCAACTCCAGCAGCCGGTCGAGCCGGCCGCGCTGCGCGCGCCTGGCCTCCTCGCGGAAGATGTTTCGCTCGCCGACCGCGAAGCCGAACAGCAGCGCGCCCCGGGCCTCGGCCTCGTCCGCCTCGAGACCGCACTCCCGGAAGAGCTGCGCCAGGTACGAGATCCGCTCCCGGTCGCATTCCGTGAGCACCGCGCGCACCCGCGGGTCGCGGCGGGCCCAGGCGCGGATCGCCACCTCCATCCTCGCCAGAGGATTGCCCGGCGACATGTCGATGGCGATCTTCGACAGGAGGTGCAGCTTCTCGGCGGGACTGTCCCCCTTGGTCTCCACATAGCGGATGACGTTGCGGGTGGAGTTGTCGCGCCAGTACTCGATCACGGCCTCCAGAAGATCCTCGCGATCCTTGAAGTGCCAGTAGAAGCTGCCCTTGCTGACCTTCAGCGCCCGAGCGAGCGGCTCCACCGCCACTGACTCCACGCTCTGGTCGACGAGCACCTCAAGGGCCGCCCGGATCCAATCCTCCCGATCCAGCCGCTTCCGCGGCTCAAGTCCAATGTTCATACGGCACCGTATTGACCGAGCCGGCCCCGGCGCCTAGGCTGAACCGAAGGCTGAACGGCGCCGCGCGCCGGCTCCTTCAATAGCGAAAATCTCAAGTTCAATCTCCGAGGACCTGGAACCCACCATTCTCAACCGAATGCCCGCGCCCGACGCGGCAACATACGGGTCCGAATGTTGTGGCTCCCAAGAGCGAATTGCAAAGGCTTGTCGATGCTGCAGAACGTCACCCTCGAAGACAAGTATGAACTCGACGAGGGCCGCGTCTTCGTGTCCGGCACCCAGGCCCTCACCCGCCTGTTGCTGAGCCAGAAGCGCGCGGACGCGGCCGCCGGCCTGAAGACCGCGGGGTTCATCTCCGGGTACCGGGGATCGCCGCTCGGCGGGCTCGACATGGCCCTGTGGCGCGCGCGCAAGCAGATGAAAGCCCATGACATCGTCTTCCAGCCCGGGGTGAACGAGGAGCTCGCCGCCACGGCGGTGTACGGCTCCCAGCAGCTCGAGTTCTTCCAGAGGCCCAAGTTCGACGGCGTCTTTGGCGCCTGGTACGGCAAGGGCCCGGGGGTCGATCGGGCGGGCGATGCGCTGAAGCATGGCAACCTCGCCGGCGCCTCTCGCCACGGCGGCGTCGTGGTTTTCGCGGGCGACGATCACGGCGCCAAGTCCTCCACTACCGCCCACCAGTCCGAGCAGGCGCTGGCCGCCGCCCTGATCCCGGTCCTCTATCCGGCCAACGTCGAGGAGTTCCTGGCGTTCGGCGCGTTCGGCTTTGCGCTGTCCCGCTTTACCGGGCTTTGGGCCGGCTTCAAGTGCGTGAACGACACCGCCGACGCCACCATGAGCGCCCGGCTGGACACGGTGCCCCGCACCTTCCGCATCCCCAACGACGTGGACATCCCGCCCGAGGGCCTGAACCTCCTGGTGGGCGAGTCCCAGCTTGGCATGGAACGCCGCACCGTCGGCTTCCGGCTGCCGGCGGCGCAGGCCTTCGCCCGAACCAATGGCTTCGACAGGGTGATCTTCAACGCCCCTGCCGGCGGCCTGGCCATCATCACGGCGGGCAAGGCCTATCTCGACGTCCGCGAGGCCCTGGCCGCAGCGCAGATCGACGAGCCGCGGGCCCGGAAGCTGGGCATCCGCCTGCTCAAGCTAGGCCTCACCTGGCCGCTGGACGGCGAGACGGTTCGCGCCTTCGCTGACGGCTGCCGCGAGGTCCTCGTGGTCGAGGAGAAGCGCGCGTTCATCGAGTCGCAGGTCAAGGACGCGCTCTTCCACCTCCGGGCAGACCGCCGCCCGACGGTCTCGGGCAAGACCACGCCCGAGGGTGCCCCGCTCCTGCCGGGCTTCGGGGAGCTCTCCCCCGGATCGATCCTCGCCGCCATCGCCGATCGCCTGGAAGCGCACGACCTGCTCGACGAACCGGCTCGCGTCCGGATCGCCGAAGCCCGGTCACGTCGGAACGGGGTGGTGGCCGCGCCGCTGACCGAGCACGCCCGCGCGCCGTTCTTCTGTTCCGGCTGTCCTCACAACACATCGACAGTAGTGCCGGAGGGCAGCGTCGGCCTGTCAGGCATCGGCTGCCACGTGATGGCGGCGCTGATGCCGCACCGCAAGCACGCCTGGCCGGTGCAGATGGGCGGTGAAGGCGCCAACTGGATCGGGGCAGCGCCGTTCACCGAGACCCCGCACGTATTTCAGAACCTTGGCGACGGGACCTATTTCCACTCGGGGGTGCTGGCCATCCGGGCCGCGATCGCGGCCGGCGTGAACATCACCTACAAGCTGCTCTACAATGACGCCGTGGCGATGACCGGCGGGCAGCCCGTGGAGGGCACCCTCACCACCCTGCAGATCGCCCACGAATTGAAGGCGGAGGGCGCGGCCAGGGTGCTGATCGTCGCCGACGATCCCGGTCGCTATGAGCCGGTCAAGGCGCAGCTCGGCGACATCACGCTGGACGGGCGGGAACGGTTGGACGCCATCCAGAAGGAGCTGCGCGAGGTCCCCGGCGTGACGGTGATCATCTATGACCAGGTCTGCGCCGCCGAAAAGCGCCGACGGCGCAAGCGCGGCGAGTTCCCCGATCCGCCGCAGCGGGTGTTCATCAACGACTTGGTCTGTGAGGGCTGCGGCGACTGCGGGGTGAAATCCAACTGCGTCAGCGTGCAGCCGCTGGAGACCGAGTTCGGCCGCAAGCGCCGCATCGACCAATCCTCCTGCAACAAGGACTTCAGCTGCGTGAAGGGCTTCTGCCCCTCGTTCGTGACGGTCGAGGGCGGCAAGCCCCGTGCACGCGCGCCCGTCGCCGGCGGCGTCGCCGTGCCGGCCCTGCCCGAGCCCCTTCAGGCCAGCGGCGCCGCGTCGATCCTCATCACCGGGATCGGGGGCACCGGGGTGATCACAGTGGGCGCCGTGCTCGGCATGGCCGCGCACCTGGAAGGCAAGGGGTGCTCGATCGTCGACATGACGGGGCTGTCGCAGAAGAACGGCGCCGTGCTCAGCCACCTCAAGATCGCGCCGAGCGTGGACGCGGTCTACGCCGCCCGGATCGACACCGCCGCCGCTGACGTGCTGCTGGCCTGCGACATGATCACAGCAGGTGGCGGCGAGGCCGCCCAGATGCTGCGCCCCGGCGTCACGGCCGGCGTCGTGAACAGTAACGTCACGCCGACGGCCGCCTTCACCGTCCAGCGGACGATCAACTTCAACGAGGCCCAGACCGCGCGCAAGCTGCAGGAGGTCCTCGATCCGTCGCGGGCCGTGTTCGTGCCCGCCACGGCGCTCGCCGAGCGGCTGTTGGGCGACTCTATCGCCGCCAACATGATGATCGTGGGCGCCGCCTGCCAGTTGGGACTGCTGCCGGTAAGCCGTGCGGCGATCGAGGAGGCGGTGCGGCTCAATGGCGTGTCGGTCGAGCAGACCCTGCTGGCCTTTGCGCTGGGCCGGTGGGGAGCGGTCGATCCGCAGGCGGTGGCCGCCCTGGCGGCCCCTACGCCTGGCCTTACGGCCAGAGGCTCCCTGGCGCTCTCCGGCCCGCTGGACGAGCTGATCGAGCGGCGTGTCGAGTTCCTGATCGGCTACCAGAACCCGGCCTATGCCGAGAGCTACCGCGCCTTCGTCGCGCGCGTGCGCAACGCCGAACAGGCGGTGTCGCCCGGCAGCGAGGCCCTGACCGCCGCCGTGGCCCGCAACCTCTTCAAGTTGATGGCCTACAAGGACGAGTACGAGGTCGCGCGGCTCTATACCAACGGCGAGTTCGCCGAGAAGCTGAAGGCGCAGTTCGACGGCGACCTGAAGCTCACCTTCCACCTCTCGCCGCCCATGGTCGCCCCGAAGGACCCGGACAGCGGCCGGCCGCGTAAGATGACCTTCGGCCCGTGGATGCTGACCGGCTTCAAGATCCTCGCAGGCTTGAAGGGACTGCGGGGCACACCGCTCGACCCGTTCGGCCGCACCGCCGAGCGCCGAATGGAGCGGGGGTTGATCCAGACCTATCGCGCCGACATCGAGCACGCGATGGACGTCCTGGATGCAGGGAACATCCACATCGCGGTGAAAGTGGCCGAACTGCCCGCGGAGATTTACGGCTTCGGCTACATAAAGGAGGCCCGCGTCGCGGAAGCCGCGCGCATGCGCACAGACCTGCTCGCGAACCTCACGGCGCCCCAGACCATCGCCGCCGAATAGGCCTCCTGCGGGCCGCCACGGCGGCGGCCGATCCGCTCCCCGACAGGAGAGAAGGCCCCGGGCGAGCCCGGGGCCAAGTCATCTGCGCTCGTCAAGGACAAGATGACCTTCGGCCCGTGAATGCCGACCGGTTTTAAGGTCCTCGCAGGCTTGCAGGGGCTGCGCGGCGCGCCGCTCGATCCGTTCGGCCGCACTGCCCTGCGCCGACTGGAGCGGGGGCTGATCCAGACCTATCGCGCCAACATCGAGCAACGATGGACGTCCTGGATGCAGGGAACATCCACATCGCGGCGAAAGTGGCTGCACTCCCCGCGGGGATCTACGGCTTCGGAGACATAAGGGAGGCCCGCGTGGCGGAAGCCGCGCGCATGGGCGCAGACCTGCTCACGGATCTCACGGCGCGCCAGACCATCGCCGCCGAATAGGCGGCCTGCGGGCCGCCACGGCGGCGGCCGATCCGCTCCCCGACATGAGAAATGGCCCCGGGCGCGAGCCCGGGGCCGAGTCATCTGCGCCCCTCGGGGAGGTGAGGAGCGCCTCTGACGAGGGGGCGACTAGAACCGCGCTGAGAGTTCCACGCCCACCTGGCGAGTGCGTTGAGTGGCGCGGAAGCGGACGCCGGTGACACTCGGCGCGTCGGTGCCGTAATCGCTGTAGAGTTCGTCGGTCAGGTTCTTGCCGAAGATTGCGAAGGTCCAGCGCTTGTCTGCGGTCGAGATCGCGACTCGCGCGTCGAGCACGCCGAAGGCCTTCTGAACCTGCATCGGATCGTTCGAGAGGCCGAGGTTGGATTTCGTCCGGTAGCTGTAGTTGGCCTGGCTCGTCAGCACGTAGGCTCCGAGGTCGGCCGTGTGGGTCGCGCCCAGCGCCGCGGACCATTTGGCGTTCACCGGAGCGGGCTTGCCCGTCAGGTCCTGACGGCAGACGGTGCCCGCGGGCGTGGCCAGCCGCTGCTCCACGTAGCAGGCGGCGTTCTCGTAGCTCTCCCAGTAAGCGTCGCTGTAGGCCAGCGCGCCATTGATCCGCAGGGAGGAAACCGGCCGCCAGGTGAAATCGGTCTCGAAGCCCTGAGCCCGCTGCTCCGCGGCGTTGCCCACCACGTAGGCGGTCCGACCGTCAAAGACGCTGACCTGCAGGTCTTCGATGTCCATTCGATAGACCGTCGCTCCGACGAAGAGCCGCCCGTCGAACAGCGTGCCGCGGTAGCCGGCTTCATAGGACGTCGCCTTCTCCGGGAGGAACTTCAACGCGTTGGGGTCAGCGCCGGCATAGACCCAATCGAACCCGCCCGCCTTCGCGCCGCGGACGACCTTGGCGTAGAACATGCCGTCGCCGACGTCGTACTGCAGACCGACTTCCGGCATGAAGTGAGACTCTGAGAGCTCCAGGTCGCGGAAGATGTGCGGGACGCCGTACACGCGCGCGTAGATGGACGGCACGCCCGGCGCGGGCGACTGCTCGATGCTCGGATCCGGGGTCGTGGTGTTGATCCGCACCGAGTAGGAGCCCTGCTCGGCGTCCTTTTCCACGCGCATGTAGCGCGCCGCCACGTTGAGCTTCAGGGCGTCGGTGATCCGGTAGTTGGTGTCGAAGAAAACCGAGTAGTTCTTCGTGCGCTGGTCCAGGTAGCTGAGCCGCGAGATGGGCGGCAGCGGCGCGCCGAACGGGGCGGGCTGAGCGGCCAGGTTCAGCTTGTTGAGGGCGGACGGATTGAGGTCGTCCTGCTGGAAGTAGGCGCCGACGATGTAGTTGAACCGCTGGTCGCCGGCCGAGGTCAGCCGGATCTCCTGGCTGAATTGGTTGTAGTGCTCGTGGTGGTCATAGTCGAAGATCGGCAGAGGGCTCATGTCGCCCTCGGTGTCCTGTGAGAAGCCGTACCAGGTGTAGGCCGTGACCGAGGTGATGGTGCCGAGGCCCATCTCGTAGTTCACGGTGGCCTGGACCGCCTGGTTGTTCATCCGGGCGGTGTCCTCCGTCTTGCCGTTCTGCGGCGGACCGCTGCCGAGGTAGCGCACGCGATCGAACCGGTACTCGGTCACAGCGCCGTTGCCGATGTTGGCGGTCGGCTGGTTGGCGCCGCCGAGACCCAGGAGCGAATAGGAGTCGTACTTCAGCTCGACGCTCAGGTCGTCGGTGGCGTCGAACTCGGCGATGATGCGCCCCGCGCGGTCGTGCCGTCGCGGATCGTGAGTAACGCCGGTCGGGCGGATGGTCTTCAGCCAGCCCTTGTTGAGGTCGGCGTAGTAGCCCGCGGCGCGGATCCGGAAGCGGTCGCTGACCGGGATGGTGATACCGCCCTGCACCACGGTCTCCTGGTGCTGGGTCTCGTAGCTGACCGTGAGGTCGCCCTCGAATGCGTCTCCCGGCTTGCGGCTCACAACGCTGATGGCGCCCGCGATGGCGCTGTTGCCGTAGAGCGCCACCTGCGGCCCGCGCAGGACCTCAACCCGCTCCAGGTCGTAGTACGGGATCCGCGATTGCTGGCCGCGGCCGGCGTAGACGCCGTCCACGAAGCTCGCCACCGACTGCTCGAAGGACGGGTTGCCGCCTGAGCCGACGCCGCGGATGAAGGTGTAGGTGTTGACGCCCGCCGTCGTCTGCTTGAACGCAGGAACGCGCATGGCCAGGTCCACCTGGTTGACGATCTTTTCGTCGCGCAGGGCCTCGCCGCTCACGGCGGCCACCGACACGGGCACGTCCTGCAGGGTCTCCACCCGCTTGCGGGCGGTGACCACCAGTTCCTCGAGCGCCACGCTGTCGCCGCCGCCGGCGCCGGCCGCGGCGACCGTCTGCGCCGTCGCCCCAGTCCCCAAGCTCGCCATCAGGGTGGCGCAGAGCGCCGCGCTCGAAAGATAGGCTTGCCGTCGGAATCTCATGAGTCCCCCCCTGGAGGTTGTCTTGCGGCTTATGCCGGCTCTGCGTGGTTGAGGCGGAATACAACATACGCCGTCGTATTTTGCAATCTCGCCGTTGGCTGTCGTAAGTCTGCGTTTTCAGACCATACTTATACGTATGTTTTCGAACGTCTTTGACGGCTTAAGGCTGGCCACCGCCCCCCTGCCGGAACGCCCGGA
This sequence comes from Pseudomonadota bacterium, assembly GCA_040752615.1. GTDB lineage: Bacteria > Pseudomonadota > Alphaproteobacteria > Caulobacterales > Caulobacteraceae > Phenylobacterium. Next base: position 45,476 of record JBFMGV010000055.1, read on the forward strand.
CGAGGCGGTCCGCGCCCCGGGCGAGGAGCTGCACATCCGCGCCAACGGCCACGAAGCGGCAGCCCTGGGCGACAAGGCCGCGCGCGACGCCCTCGTCGACGGACAGGGCGCCCACCGGCTTCTCGAGCGCTCGGATGCGGGCGATGGCGTCCTCGACGGCGGCGACCACCTCCGGATGGTTCGCCTGCCCCAGCCGACCAAGGTCCGCGGCCAGGTCGGCGGCGCCGATGAACACCCCATCCACGCCAGGGGTGGCGGCGATCGCCTCCAGGTTCTCGAGGCCCCGGCGGGACTCGATCTGCACCAGCAGACAGACCTCCGCGTCCGCCCGCTGGAGGTAGCCGCCGATCCGCCCCCAGCGGGAGGCTCGGGCGAGCCCGGCGCCGACGCCGCGGGTCCCGCCGGGCGGGTAGCGCATGGCGCGCACCAGCCGTGCGGCCTGATCGCCGCTCTCGACCATCGGCACGAGCAAGGTCTGCGCGCCGATGTCGAGGAGCTGCTTGACGACGTCCGGATCGCTTGAGCGGGGGCGCACCACGGGGTGGGCGTCATAGGCCGCCAGGGCCTGCAGCTGCCCGAGGATGCTCCGCAGGTCGTTGGGCGCATGCTCAATATCCAGCAGCATCCAGTCGAAGCCGGCCCCGGCGCAAACCTCCGCAGCCAGGGCGTCTCCAAGAACGGACCACAGGCCCACCTGCAACTCGCCGGCCAGCAGCCTCGCCTTGAACCGGTTGGTGAGACGATCGTCCATGGTCAGAGGAAGCGGCAGGAGACCGAGCCCAGCGGGCCGTACTCGACGTGGAAGGTGTCGCCCGCGCCGATCGGCACCGCGCGGGTGAACGAGCCGGCGAGGACCACCTCGCCAGCCTCCAGGCGGCCGCCGAACCGGGCCACCTTGTTGGCTAGCCACACGATGCCGTTGGCCGGGTGGTTCATCACCGCCGCAGCGACCCCCGACTCCTCGATCTCGCCGTTGCGGAACATGAGGGCGGAGATCCAGCGGAGGTCCAGGTCGTCCGGACGCTTGGGCTGCCCGCCAAGCACCACCGCGCCATTGGCCGCATTGTCGGCGATGGTGTCGAACACCTTGCGGGTGGCGCCGGTCTCGGGATCGACGCGCTGCATGCGCGCATCGATGATCTCCAGGGCGGGCGTCACATAGGATGTGGCGTCGAGCACGTCGAACAGGGTGCAGTTGGGGCCCTGCAGAGGCTTCTTCAGGTGGAAGGCCAGCTCCACCTCCAGCCGGGGCTCGATGAAGCGCGACAGCGGAATCTGGGCGCCGCTCTCCAGCATCATGTCGTCGAACAGCACGCCGTGGTCCGGCTCGTCGATGCGGGCCAGCTGCTGCATCGCCTTGGACGTCAGCCCGATCTTGTGCCCCCGGACCTCGCGGCCGGCGGCGAGCTTCAGGGCCACCCACGCCTCCTGGACGGCATAGGCCTGGTCGAAGGTGACGTCCGGATACTCGAGGGACAGCTGCCGGATGGGTCGGCCCGTCTTCTCAGCGTCGTCGAGCCGTCGTGCGACTTCGGCGATCTGGGCCTGGTCCATTCGCTCAGTTCCTTCCTGGACGCGGGACTTTGGCGGCCCGCCCGTCGCCCCGCCGCCGCAGGCTCGACCATACAGTTCTGTTTGGATTAGGGGAGCGTCACCGGGCTGTCAACCAGCGACCTAGAAGGCCGCGATTGGGCGCACGCCAACGCCGCCATCGCTGTACAGGACTTGCCCGGTCATGGCCCTGGAGTCGCGACGGCTCGCCAGAAGAACATACAGTCCGGCATGGTCTTCGGGCTCCTGCGCCAGGCGCAGGGGGTTGGTGGGAGCGATACGCGCCGCGGACGCCTCGCGGTCCGCGCCCAGCGAGCGCTGCGCCTGCCCCAGGCTCTCGGTCCCGCGCAGCTGGGTGAGCGTGCCGCCCGGTCCCACGCCATTGACGCGGATGTCCGGCGCGAACTCCATCGCCAGGCGCCGGATGACGCCCAGCACCGCGTGCTTCGACGACACGTACAGGACCCCGCCCCCGCCGGCCTCCTGACTGGCCACCGACGCCGTGTACACCAAGCTGCCGCGACTCTCCGCCAGGGCCTCCCGGGCGGCCAGCGCCAGCAGCAGGTAGCCGCGGACATTGATCGCAAAGAGTTCGTTCATGGCCGACACGAGGCTCTCGGGCGTGTACTTGGCCAGCGGACGGTGGAAGTCGAACACCCCGGCGTTGCCGACGGCGGCGTCGAGACGCCCGTAGGCTGTGCGGGCGGCGGTCACGGCCGCCTCATGGGTGGCCCATTCGCGCACGTCACCGACCACCACCCGGAGCCGGTCGCCGTGCGCCGCCGACAGGGCTTCGAGCCCGGCGGCGTCGCGGTCCACCGCCACCACGCCGCGGGCGCCCTCGGCGATGTAGCGGTCGACCACGGCCCGGCCGATGCCGGCTGACGCGCCGGTGACGATCGCCACCTGATCGGTCAGCCAGCCGGTCACAGGAACACGTTGAGGTTCTTGGCCAACAGGACGGCCTGGGTGATGTGGATCTCGCGCCGGGCCAGGCGGAGCGCGCCGGTCTCGTCGCGACGCAGCAGGTCCGTCCGACGGCCCGCCATCCAGGTCTCCTCGGCCTCGTTGCGCCCACGGCAATTCACGAAGGTGGAATAGACCCGGTACTCACGCGCGTTGTCGGTGAGCTCGACCTCCACATTGTTGATGATGTGGCAGGCCCGGGTGGGCGGATCCTCCGCCCAGGCGGTGGCGTGCATGAAGCGCGTCACCCGCCGGCGCAGGTTGAGCAGGTCGTCGTCGTAGAACGCCATGCGTTCGATGAGCGGACCGCTCGAGGTGTCATTGCGGAAGCGGGCCTGCACGCCAGGCATCCAGTAGTGGATGTCCTCGGTCATCAGCCCCAGCCACTCCTCGTAGCGCTCTTGGTCGAGCAGCCGGGCTTCCCGGTACAGGAACTGCTCGACCTCGAAGACCAGGTCGCGCTCGGGAAGCGGCGGAAACTGGGGCGGCCGGGGATCGCGGATGGCGTCCGCCGGGTTCTGGGCTTGCGCTTGGCTCATGTCAGCGGCCCTCCGGGAGGTTCGACCAGGTTTCGGCGCACAGCAGGTCCAGCCAGCGGCCGTAGAAGGCCCGCTGGTTGGAATCGTTGAATTTCCGCTGGTGCACGTTGCCGGGGAGTTCCTCGTGCTCCACCTGGCTGTGCAGGCCTAGACTGTAGTGGAGCTTCTGCCGGCGGGCGACCACACCGGCGGCCGTGCGGGTCGCGGCCTCCCAGTTCTCGCCGTCGTCCATCTCGAGCGTGCCCGAAGGCGAGAAGGTCCGCATGACGCCCTTGCGGTACTTCTCCTTGATCGAGTCCGGCGCATTCTTGTTGACCAGCACCCAGGTGTGCAGCTCGGTCCGATGCGGGCCGCGCGGGTTCCAGGTGCGCACAGTGTTCAGGCCGGCGAGGAACGAGAAGTTCGGGAACAGCGTCGCCGACCCCATGGCGCCCACCATGCGCGAGCGGAGCTTGCCCAGTCGTTCGGCCATGATGGCCTCGCGCTCGCGGATGTACTGGACCACCTCGGGCTCGCCGAGGGTCATGGCGTTGCCGACCATATCGAAGCCGAACTGCATACCGTGGCCGTTGACGTTGGCCTGGTAGACGCTGTCCTGCTTGGCCTTGCCCACGCCCATGCCGAGCATCGCCACGGCGCCGGAGTTGTGGGTCCACTGGGCGTGCAGCGAGTCGCCCACGAAGTTCTCGGCCGGGACCTTCCAGTTGCAGTCGATCCACGACTTGATGTTGCCGGTCAGGAATTCCGTGCCGCCCTCGTCATTGTCGAGCAGCACGTCGAGGTACCAGCGGTAGTCGCCGAGGAACTCGTCAAGGGTCGGGGCTTCGGGATCGAAGGTGGCGAACAGCAGGCCCTTGTAGCCGGCCACCCGCGCCTGGATCAGGCCCAGCTCCGACTTGTCGAAATCCGGGCAGGTCTTCTCGTAGATCTCCTCGGCCGGCATGCCCAGGAAGGCGCCGTCCCGACCGAAGGCCCAGCCGTGGTAGTTGCAGGTGAAGCGCCGGGCGTTGCCGGCTTCTGCGAAGCAGACCCGGTTGCCGCGGTGCGGACAGGCGTTCAGCAGCACCTTCACCTGGCCGTCGTTGGCGCGGGAGACGATCACCCCGTCCTCGCCGATGGTGGTGGTGAGGAAGTCGCCGGGATTGGGGATCTGGCTTTCATGGGCCACGAAGATCCAGCACCGGGCGAAGATCCGCTCGAGCTCGAGCCGGTAGATCGCCTCGTCCCAGAAGATCCGGGGCGAAATCCGCCCGCGGCCAACGTCGACCATCTCGCGCAGCGCCTGGGCCGATGGACGGGCCCACTCCTCCTGCTGAACCTGCACGGTCATCCTGACACCTCTTGGTCCGTCCGCGCGCCGCGGAGATCGGCGAAGACCACCCCATCGACGACCTGCACCGGGAAGGTGCGGATCGGATCGGTGGCCGGGAAACACATCGGCCGGCCGTCGCGGATGTCGAAACGGCCGTCATGCACCGGGCAGCAGAGCTCGTGCCCCTCCACCCAGCCCTCACTGAGCGACGCCTTCGCATGACTGCAACCGTCCTGGGTCGCGAAGCAGGCCCCGCCGACCCGAACCACCGCGATCGGTTCCACGCCGGGCGGCCGCACCCGACGCACCTCGCCTTCCGGCACCTCGTCAAGCGCCAGCAGCCGCGTCATCCCCGCGGCCTCCGCGCTCTCGGCAGACAACTCCGTCACCACCAAAGCCCCACAAAACTCACCATACAGTTCTGTACGGTTTAGGGAGGCCGCCCGGGTCTGTCAATCAGCGCCGGCGATCAGATCACGGCCTTGGCGCGCAGAGCCGCGATCCGGCCGGCGTCGTAGCCCAGCCAGCTCTGCAGGATCTCGTCGCTGTGCTCGCCGGGAAGCGGGGTCGGGCTGCGGGGCGCCACGGGGGTGTCCGAGAGCCGGGTGACCGGCCCCTGCATCGGCAGCACGGCCCCGCCCCCCTGGTCGATCTCGACGATGAAGCCGCGATGGCGAAGTTGGGGGTTCTCCACCACATCGGCGACCGTGGCGATCCGGGCGCTGGGCACGCCGGCCCGTCCCAGGATCTCCTCCACCTCGCTCGCCGAATGCTGGGCCGTCCAGGCCTGCACGACGGCTTCCGTCGCCGCGAGATTGGCGACCCGCGCGGAATTGGTGGCGAAGCGTGGATCCTCCAGCAGCTCGAGGCGGCCCGCAGCCTTTAGGAAGCGCTCGAACATGTCGTCGCCCCCGCAGAGGATCAGAACCCAGCCGCCGTCGCCGCACTCGAAGGCGTTGCTGGGCGCCACGGTGCGTCCGCGCGCCCCGTTCCGGGTGGCGGTGACCCCGTTCAGGATCTGGTTGGGGATGGCGGTCATGAGCAGCGAGGCGCCGCTTTCCAGCAGCGAGATGTCCACCACCTGTCCGCGGCCCGTGCGCTCGCGAGCCTGAAGGGCGGCCAGGATGCCGACCGTCGAATAGAGGCCCGCCACATGGTCGCAGACGAAGACACCCATCAGCACCGGGGGCCCGTCCGCTGGTCCTGTGAGGTCCATCAGCCCGCTCATTGCCTGGGCCGCGGAGTCGAAGCAGGGGCGCGAGGCGTAAGGCCCGTCCTGGCCGAAGCCGCTGATCCGGGCCATCACCAGCCGGGGATTGATGGCGCTGAGCGCCTCCCACCCGCAGCCCATCATCTCCATGGTGCCGGGGACGAAGTTCTCCACCAATACGTCGGCCTCGGCGACGAGCGCCTTGAGCACCGCCTGCCCCTCAGGGTTGCGCAGGTCCAGCGAGAGGCCGCGCTTGCTGCGGTTCATGACGTGGAAGTTGAGGCTCGTACCGCCCAGGTCCGGCGGGTAGTGGCGTAGACTGTCGCCAGCGCCGCTCTCTACCTTGATCACCTCGGCGCCCATGTCGCCGAGGATCATCGCGCAGTAGGGTCCGGCGACGAACCGCGCCAGGTCGAGGACCTTCAGTCCGGCGAGGGGTCCCTCGCCCGGCTTCTCCTTGCAGGTTCCAGCCATGCCCCTAGCTCACGGTCTCTTCGCGGATGGTCCGGGCCGCCAACCAGAAGAGGACGATGGAGACGACGATCACCAGCTCTCCGATGATCTTCGCCCAGCGCAGGCCCTCGGCCGCGCCCATGCCGCCGGACGTGGCCAGCAGGTCGCTGATCGCGCCCACGGCCAGCGGCCCAAAGCCCAGGCCGATCAGGTTCAGGATGAACAGCAGCACCGCCGCGGCCGTGGCCCGGGTCTGCGGGCGCACTAGGCCCTGGATGGAGGCGTAGACGGGACCGAACCAGGCAGTGTTGAGGAAGGCCGCGCCGGCCAGAAGGGAGATCGCGAGGACGGCCGAGGGGACCAGCATGGCGCTGACCACGAATGGCAGGGCTAGGCCCGCAAGCACGGCCGGCAGGTAGACGTGCGCCCGCAGGTCCTTGGCGATCAGCCGGTCCGACAGGCGGCCGCCGAGCACCGCGCCCAGGATTCCGGCCAGCCCGCTCGTCAGACCCAGGGCGATGCCCAGGAAGCCCGCGGACTTGAGGCCGAAGGCGGCGCCCAGCGACGCCAGTTCGGCGGCGTGGCTGCGCAGGAAGAAGGATGCGGTGAAGGCCGTCTGCCCGTAGGTGACGAAGGCCTGGACGGCGGCTGCGAAGGCGATCAGCCAGAACGTCCGCTTGGTCGCCAGCTCGCGGCAGGCGTCGGCGAACTTCGGCCGCTGCGCCGCCTTCGCGGCGAGCGCCGCCCTAAGCTTCCGCCGGGGTTCGTGAAGCGTGGTGGCGGCCAGGATCGCCAGCAGCAGCCCCGGCGCGCCGGCGGCGAGGAAGGCGGCGCGCCAGCCATACGCATCGGCGATGACGCCGCCGAGCGCCATGCCCAGCAGCGAGCCCAGCGGCGTGCCCATGGCATAGAAGGCCAGTCCTGATGCGCGCTTCTCCCGGGGCATGTAGTCGGAGATGAGCGAGTGCGCCGGCGGGGTGCAGCCCGCCTCTCCGACGCCTACGCCAAAGCGGGCGAGGACGAGCTGCCAGAAGTTGGTCACGAAGCTGCAGGCGACCGTGAAGCTGCTCCAGACCAGCACGGAGAGCGCGATGATCCGCGGCCGGTCGCCGTGTTCGGCGACCCGAGCGATGGGGATGCCCAGGACACTGTAGAGGAGGGCGAAGGCGAGCCCCGTCATCACCCCGATCTGCCAGTCGGCCAGACCCAGCTCGACCTTGATCGGCTCGGCCAGGATGTTGATCACCTGCCGGTCGAGGAAGTTGAAGGTGTAGATCAGCAGGAGAAGGAACATGGCGTAGCGCCGGTCCCTCGCCGACATCAGAACGCCCTCGCCGACCGGCGGCGGCGGCGTCCGCGCGGCGTCGTCGCCCAAGCGCGCAGCGTGGTCGGCCATGGCTGTCTCCCCCAAAAAGCTCCACTGGAGCTTTGCGCCATACAGTTCTGTCTTTTTGGTACCGTCTGGCGTGGGGCAGATCAATCATCGTGTGGGGAAATCTTCTGGGAAGGAATTCCGTACACAACCGTCCACTATCGTGCAGAGATAGGTGCCAGAGTCGCGTTCGTCCGAGCGCGGCCTTATGAACTCCGAACGACGAGCACTTGCGTGATCCGAAGCAGATTGAAGGAGGGATCGCAGTTGGCGACACCCAAAGCCCAAGGCGCCGGGGCGGGGAGCCCGGCGGAGAAGCGCTCGTTGACCCGCGACGACTGGATTGACGCGGCGACGCAACGGCTGGTCAACATGAGCGTGGACGCCGTCCGGGTGGAGCCCCTGGCCGCCGAGATCGGGGTCAGCCGCGGCAGCTTCTACTGGCACTTCAAGAGCCGCAAGGAGCTCCTCGAGGGCATCCTCGCCAAGTGGCGGGAGAACCAAACGCGTCGCATCGTTGAACGCATCAAGCAGGATCGGCGTCTCGGCGTCCGCGAACAGCTGACTCAGCTGCGCACCCTCCCCGGAAGCCGCAAGGCCGACGCCGCCGCCGCCCTGGAACTGGCGATCCGCGCCTGGGCCAGGCGAGACAAGCTCGCCAAGCGGATCGTGGCCGAGGTGGACCGCGAGCGGCTGGAGTTCACCATCGGCCTCATGCTGGAGGGCGGCGCAGACGAGACCGAGGCTCGTTACCTGGGACTCCTCGGCTACGCCTACACGATCGGCGAATCCATGCTTCAGGAGGTCATCACCGAGGAGCAGATCCGCAGCTGCCGCGCCCATATCCTCAACCAGCAGATCGCCGCCCTGAAGACGCCTGACTGACGGGGGCTCAAGGGGACAGGACCTGCCCACGCAGGCGCAGACCCTCGGCCTCGCGATCCCAGGTGTCGGGCGTCACCGCTTCACGCCGGAGCTGATCCTTGGTGACCTTGTTGGTGCTGGTCTTCGGCAGGGCCGGCACCAGGCGCACAAAGCGCGGCACCATGAAGTGGGCGCAGCGGGCCGCCAGGAACTCGGTCAGGGCCCTCGGCGAGACGTCCGCTCCCTGCTCCGGCGCGATCACCGCCATCACCTCCTGATCGCCGTGGGGCGACGGCACCCCGATCACCGCCGCCTCCAGAACGCCCGGGAACGCGGCGATCTCGCGCTCCACTTCCTGGGAGGAGACATTCTCGCCCCGTCGGCGGATGGCGTCCTTCAGCCGGTCGACGAAGTAGAAGTTGCCGGCCGCGTCGCAGCGGAAGGCGTCGCCGGTGTGGAACCAGCCGTTGCGCCAGGCCGCCGCCGTGGCGGCCGGATCGTTCAAGTATCCAGCGTTCATGGTCCAGGGCTGGTTGGCGCGCAGGATCAGCTCGCCCACGGCGCCCACGTCCACCGGCTGGTCGTGGGCGTCGACGATCCGCGCCTCGATCCCGTCGCGGACCCGGCCGCAGCTACCATACGCCTGACTGTCCACAGGCGTCAGGATGGGCACCGACACCTCCGTCATGCTGAAGGCGGCGAAGTATGAGAAGCCCTGGCGCTTGGCGAAGGCCGCGGTATCGCGCGTGATCGGCGACATCATGGTGAAGTCGAAGGGCGCCTTGGCGCCCGGGTCGACCGAAGCGGCCAGGTAGCTGGTGATCGAGCTCAGCAGCCCCACCAGCCGGTTGCAGGCGGCCGCTTGCACGTCGGCCCAGAGCGTCTGGGCGCTGAAGCTCGGCGCCAGATGCATGGACGCCCCTCCCGCCAGGGCGGAGAGCGCTGCGCCGAGAGCCAGGGTGTGGAACAGCGGGGTGTAGATGTAGATCCGGTCTTTGGGGCCCAGGTAGCCGTGCGAAACCGCTCCCGCCGCGCCGAGGTGCCCGTAGGGGCAGAGTACGCCCTTCGCCCGCCCGGTCGTGCCGGAGGTGAACAGCACCGCCCCGATGTCCCAGGGCTCCGGCGACGCGGTCTCCGCAAGCGGTTCTCCCCGCAGAACCTCCTCGCCCAGGGTGCGCAGGGCAAGCGAAGGCGCCGTTCCGGCGCCCGCCAGGATCACCGTCTCGAGGCGCCCGGCGTCGAACTCCGCAAGCCGATCGGCCAGTTCTGGATGGCAGACCATCACCGCGGCGTCGGCGGTGACCACCGCATGTCGCAGGGTCTCCCCGCGTAGGGCCACGTTCAGCGGCGCGATCACCGCGCCCAGGGCGCTGGCGCCGAACCACGCGCGCAGGAACGCCGCCCCGTTCGGCAGGAAGAGCAGCACCCGGTCGCCTTCCCGGACACCGACCTTTGAGAGCCCTGCCGCCGCCTGGCGCGCGTACGTCCAGGCCTCGCCGTAGGTCCACCGCGAGCCGTCAGCGAACGTTGCGCAGACCGCGTCCGGCGTCTCGGCGGCCCGGCGCGCCAGCAAGGTGGGGACGACGCAGGTGTCGGCGGTGGCCGGGCGATCTTCAAACCAATGGGGAAACGGCATCGTCCGGACCTCTGCACCTATACGCGCGCGGCCCACCCTTTCGCCCCCGGCCGCACACGCGTCGGAAGCCTCGTTTGACAAGCCCGCACGGCAGTCATATCCATACAGTACTGCATGTTCAAGCCGCCAGGAACGGGCGCACCGGGGCCGCTGTGGCGCATGGCGGCGTTCGAGCGCGGGAGGAAAAATCGATGAGCTCAGAGGCCGTGGAGGTCGCCCTGTATGACCTCGGCGTCAAACGCGAGGCGCGCACCGGGTTCGCCAGCGACCCGGAGGCCTTCCTCGCCCGCTACGCCCTCACCTCGGAGGAAGCGGCGATGATCCGCGACTTCGACGTGGCGGGACTGCAGGCGCGGAAGGTGAGCCCGCTGCTGACCATGGGCTTCTGGACGATGAACCATCCCAGCCGGTCGCTCCGCGACTACCTCGCCCAGCTGCGCGCTGGCCAATAGGAGCTCAAACCATGGGCAAGATCGTCGGCGGCTTCGTCCTGCCGCATGAACCCGGCCTCTTCTTCACGCCGAAGGAGGCCGCAAAGCCGCAACTGCTGGACGTCCACGCGGCCTACGACCGGGTGCGCGACCGGATCGGAGAACTGCAGGCCACCACGGTCGTGGTGATCGGCGCAGATCACTATGTCCTGTTCGGCCCGCAGTGCCTGCCGAACTTCCTGATCGGGATCGGCGACGTCACCGGCCCGTACGAGAAATTCCCGGGCGTCCGCCAGGACGAGATCCCGAACAACCGAGAGCTCGCCCGCCAGATCCTGCAGCACGGCCGCGCCCACGGGTTCGACTGGTCGGCGTCGAAGTCGCTGCGGGTCGACCACTCGGTGGGCCTGCCGGCGCGGATCTGCGCCCTGCCCAACCCCACGGTAAAGGGGGTCATTCCGGTCTATCTGGCCAGCGGCGTTGAGCCGCTGATCCCGATCCGCCGGGCCTACGAGGTCGGTGGAGCCATCCGCGCGGCGGTCGAGGCGGCCGACGCCGACGAACGCGTGGTGGTGATCGGCTCCGGCGGCATCAGCCACTGGGTCGGCATGCCGAGGATGGGCGACCACAACGAGGGCTTCGACCGCATGGTTCTGGACTGCGTCGTCCGCGGCGATGCCGAACCCCTGTTCGCCCTGTCCGACGCCGAGATCATCGAGCAGGCGGGCAATGGAGGCCTGGAGATCCGCAACCTGGCCTGCGCCATGGGGGCCCTGCCAGGGCGGAGCGGCGCGCTGATCGCCTACCACAATGAACCGGACTGGGTGGCGGGCCTCGGCTTCGCTGAAATCCACGCCGCCGCCTGACCTGAGCACCTGTAAGGAAACGAGACCTTGAGCCACCCCGCCATCGGAAAGTCCGTCGTCGCCGCCGGCCTGAAGACCAATTACCACGAGATGGGCTCCGGCCGGCCGGTGATCCTGCTGCACGGCTCGGGCATGGGCGTCTCAGGATGGGAGAACTGGCATCGGGTAATGCCCGAGCTCGCCAAGCAGCACCGCGTGCTCGCGCCCGACATCGTGGGCTTCGGCTTCACCGAGCGTCCGGCCGAGGCCCAGTACAACATCAAGTTCTGGGTCCAGCACCTGACCGGCTTCATCGATGCCCTGGACCTCGAAAAGCCGGTCCTGGTAGGCAACTCCTTCGGCGGCAGCCTCGCGCTGGCCTATGCCGCGCGCCAGTCGGACAAGCTCTCGGGCATGGTGCTGATGGGCACCCCAGCGGGTGACTTCACGCGCACCTCGGGCTCGAGCGCCTGGTACTACGAGCCGTCCGTGGAGAACATGGGCGCGCTGCTGCGAGAGTTCCCGTACGACAAGTCCATCGTCACGGACGAGATGGTCGCCTCGCGTCACGAGGTCACCATGCTCGCCGGCGGGCTCGACGCCTACCGCGCCCTGTTCCCGGAACCCGGCCCCGCCGGCGAGCAGCGGACCGTCCGCGGCCTGCCGCCGTCCACCCTCGAGCAGGTGACGACGCCGGTGCTCGCCCTGCACGGCCGGGAGGACAAGATGATCCCGCTGGAGTGTAGCCTGCGCATCGCCGAGCACGTGCCCAACGCCGAGCTGCATGTCTTCGGCAAGTGCGGTCACTGGGTTCAGATCGAGCGGCAGGATCAGTTCGTCGAACAGACGCTGAACTTCATCGCCCGCCTCGCCTGATCTGGGAGAGTCAGCTTGAAGCGTCGCACGGGCCCGGTCGTCATCGTTGGGGCCGGCCAGGCGGCCGCAGCTCTGGCCCGCGGGCTGCGAGAGAATGGGTTCGCAGGTTCGATCCGCATGTTGGGCGAGGAGCCGCAGCCGCCCTATGAGCGGCCGCCGCTCTCCAAGCAGGTGCTGATCGAAGGCCGCGCGCCCGACGCGCTGTGGCTGCTGGGCGATGACGCCCAGCGCGCCCAGGGCGTGACGCTCTCCACCTCCACCCGCGTGACGGGGATCGACCGGGCCGCCCGCCAGGTGATGACGAACGCAGGAGAGGTGATCCCGTATGAGACCCTGGTGCTGGCGACCGGCGGGACGGCGCGGGGTCTTCCGGACCTTCCCGTCGACGGCCGACGCGTCTTCGAGCTTCGGACCCTGTCGGATGCGCTCTCGCTGCACGCGGCCTTGCCGGGAGCGCGCCGCGTTCTGGTGATCGGAGGCGGCTGGCTCGGCCTGGAAGTCGCCGCCGCGATCCGCCAGCAAGGCCTGGAGGTCACCCTAGCCGAGGCCGCGCCCCGCCTGTGCGCGCGTTCAGCGCCGACAGAGGTGTCCGAATACCTCCTCGAGCTGCACCGCGGCCATGGCGTCGATGTACGTCTCAGCGCCTGTGTGCAGCCCGTCCTTGGGGAAGACGGCCTGACCCTGCCCCCGGACGCCCGGCCCTATGATCTGGCTGTGGTCGCCGTAGGGATCGCGGCGCGTGACGAACTCGCCGTGGCGGCCGGGCTGCCCACCGCTGACGGCGTGCTGACGGACTGCAACGGAGCCACCGCAGACCCCGACATCTTCGCGATCGGTGATGTGGCCAGGCTCTGCGCATCCGCGGCCGGTCCGGGCCTGCGGCTGGAGTCCTGGCGCCATGCCGAGACCCAGGCCCGCCTGGCCGCGGCGGCGATCGTCGGTGAGCCGCGAGATTATGACGAACCCGCCTGGTTCTGGTCGGACCAGTTCGGCCGGCTGATCCAGATCGCCGGTCTCCCGGACCCCGACCTCGAGCTGATGGGCGCTGAGGCCGGCGAGAAGCCGGTCTGGCGGTATGGCCGCAACGGCGCAGTGGAAGCGGTGATCGGCGTCGACCGCGCACGGGATGTCCGCATGGCGCAGCGCGCCCTGCCCACGCTCGCCAGCCGGATGGCCGCCGCGAACGGCTGAGCGCCTTGAGCCCTCCCGCGCCGGCTGCGCGGGAGTGGCCGGGCTCCTCGCCGACCCGTTGGCCGGGGACAACAGACAGGCCATCCAAGCGGGAGCGCGCCAGGACCTATGGCCGAGGCCCCCAGCCGACTTCACCCGACGGCGCGCGACCTAGATCGACTGGCCTGTGAAGCTGGCCAAACGCCTTCAGCCGCACAGCAATACGGCCCGTTGCCGCTCTTCTGGTCGTCCTGGCGGCCAACATAGGCTTGCGCGACGCGCCGGATGGGCGCCGGAACAGTGGCGGCCCAAGCCTGGGAAGAGACCGCGCAGCGTGAGTCGCCCATAGCGACGAGGCGGCGGATCCCGGGCGGACGGCGCGCACCAGGAGCGCCTCTCGTGTACTACATTTTGCGTTGCCGCTAGTCGATAATCGTTTCATAACGAGGCGGAGCCGGAACGGGCTGTGATCGGTGTGGCTGCACGCTGTGCGCATGCGCAGGGCTCCCACCGACCGCGGCCCCGCCGAGTTGAAGAGCGGCGTCGGGATTGGGGTGGTCGATGGCGTTTTCCACGAACGAGGTGTGTCCCATGCCTGCTGAGGCGAACGCGCGGGCGATCGAGACCGAACTCGCCGACGGCGTGTTGCGCATCCGGCTCGCGAAGCCGGAGAAGATGAATGCGCTCACCGAGGCGGACATGGACGCGCTGGCCGCAGCCTTGGCGTCGGCGGCCGTAGACGCGAACGTCCGCTGCCTGCTGCTGACCGGCCTAGGCCGGGCGTTCTGCGCCGGCCGTGACATCTCCTCGGCCGGCCCGGGCGAGGACGCCGGGCGCATCCTGCGGCGACACGTGAACCCCATGCTGTTGGCGCTGCACAGGCTCCCGCAGCCCACCATCGCGGTGGTCAACGGCGCGGCCATGGGAGTGGGACTGGGTTTGGCGCTGGCGTGCGACATCGTCTACGTCGGCGAGAGCGCCAAGTTCTCCTCGCCGTTTGCGCGGCTGGGAGCCGCCCTCGACAGCGGGGGCCACTATTTCCTGCCCCGACGCCTGTCGCCAGGGCGGGCTATGGAGCTGATCTACACCGGCGACGTCATCGATGGCGCCGAGGCGGTGCGACTGGGGCTCGCCGACCGGCTCGCGCCAGATGGCGTGCTGCAGGCCGCTGCGGCGGCCTTGGCCCAGCGCATCGCGGACGGCCCTCAATCAGCCTTCCAGGCGCAGAAGGCGCTGTTGCGGAACGCCGGATCCCTGAGCTTGTCGGAGGTGCTGGAACGAGAGGCGAAGATCCAGGCCGACCTGGCCCGGACACCCGAGTACGCGGAAGGGATCGCCGCCTTTCAGGCTCGCCGGCCACCGCGTTTCCGGGAGGGCGCCCAATGAGCAGCGCGCCGGTGCTGGTTGAACGCCATGGGACGGTGGCGGTGCTGAGGCTGAACCGCCCCGAGGCCCGCAATGCCTTGAACGGCGCCCTGATGCGCGCCTTGGGCGAGGCTCTCATGGCCGTCGAGGACGATGAGTCCATCGGCGCCATCGTGATCACCGGGAGCGAGACCGTCTTCTCTGCCGGGGCCGACATCAAGGAGATGACGGTCAAGACATTCGCCGAGGCGTACCTCGAGGACTTCGTCACGCGCGACTGGGAAGTCATCGGAAGGTGCCGCAAGCCGGTGATCGCCGCGGTGGCGGGGACAGCGGTGGGCGGCGGCTGTGAACTGGCGATGATGTGCGACTTCGTCATCGCCGACGAAACCGCCCGCTTCGGCCAGCCAGAGGTGCGCGTCGGCACCTTGCCTGGAGGCGGAGGCACCCAGCGGCTGACCCGCCTCGTGGGCAAGAGCAAGGCGATGGAGTTGTGCCTGAGCGGTCGCATGATCGACGCGCACGAGGCCGAGCGCATCGGGATTGTCGCCCGCCTGGTTCCCGCCGGCCAGGCGCTCGCCGCCGCCATGCAGACCGCCGAAGCCATCGCGGGCTACTCGCGGCCCATCGTCATGATGGTCAAGGAGAGCGTGAACCGCGCGATGGAGACGCCTCTTGCAGAGGGCCTGCGCTTCGAGCGCCGCATGCTGCACGCCACCTTCGCCCTGGAAGACCAGGCCGAGGCGATGACGGCCTTCGCCGAGCGCCGCCCGCCCGTCTTCCGCAATCGCTAAGCCAGGAGATCCCATGCGTCCCGATCCCGTCGCCAACGAGCAAGGGCGCCGCGGCGTTCTCCGGCGTTTCGGCTACGGCGCCTCGGACTTACAGGCGTCAGAGGGGGAGCTTCGCTCGCAGTGGGACCTGCTGCGCGCGGACTTCAACACCGCGTCGAAGGCCGTGCCGGCGCTAGATCAGCTGCCGTCAGAGGCGCGCGCCCGGGCCGAGGCCTATCTGCGACAACGGCATCGGCTTGACGGCCTGATGGACGGCTGCGACGCCGCCCACCTGCGAATCCTGCGCGAAGGACCTCAGCCTGACCTGGTCGAGGCGTATGCGGCGGCGCGCGACAGCTATGAGGACGCTGTCGAGGAATTCGGGGAGCTGCGGCGGCAAGTGCAAGAGGCGCTCGACGTCCGCAGGGGCTGACGTCCGCCCCTGCCAACGGTGTAGGATATGCGCCGCGGGCCCGCGCGTGCGGGCGCCGACGAAGAGCATGGAGTCCCGATGGCGGGCAGCGCAACCAGACAACCCCTTCAACGGCTGCTCGGCTCAGTTCGCGTAAATCCGAAGAACCTCATTGCCACCATCTATGGCGACATGCTGGTTCCCCATGGGGGCACCGTATGGCTGGGCAGCCTGGTCAAGATGACCGAGCCGTTCGGCATCGCCGAATACCTCTCCCGAACCACCGCCCTGCGGCTGGTCAAGGACGGCTGGCTGCACCCCACCCGGGTCGGGAAGCTCAGCTTCTACTCGATGACCGAGGAGCATGTCCGCAGCGTGGTGGCCTACTATCCCCGGGTCTACGGCAAGCCGGTCGCCGAACCGGGCGGTGGCTGGAGACTGCTGCTGACCGGCGCCGCGGGATTGGACGCCAAAGCCTACGCGAACCTGCGCCGCAATCTGCTGTGGAGCGGTGTCGGCCAGCTCGCGCCTCATGTGTTCATCAGCGCCGCCCAGGAGCTGGCCCCGCTCCAGGCGCTGCTCAAGGAGGCCGACCTGCTGGATCGGATCCAGATCCTCGACGCCACCGCGATGCTGGGCAACCCCGAGCTGATGCGCGCACTCGCCTCCGACGCCTGGAACCTCAAGGCGCTCGAAGAGAGCTATGAGCAGTTCCTCGCCCGTTTCCGGCCGATCTGGTCGCGGATCGAGGCTGTCCCCTCGCTGGACCCGGAGTCGGCCTACAAGATCCGGGCGCTCTTGATGATGGACTACCGGCGGATCGCCCTTCGCGATCCGCGCCTGCCGCGCGACCATCTGCCGGCGGTATGGGCGGGTGAGAAGGCCTTCGCGCTCTGCCGGAGCATCTACGAAGCCGTGCTGGAGCCGTCCGAAACCTATCTGGCGCAGGTGGTGCGCACGGGGGACGGCCCGCTGCGCGGCGCCTCCGCGGACCTGTATGAGCGGTTTGGCGGCCTCCAGCCCAGGGTCTGGCAGGCCGCCTAGGCTCCTCAGGC
>JBFMGV010000056.1:0-139835 GCA_040752615.1 Pseudomonadota bacterium
CCGCCGAGGCGGCGCACCCGCAAGGTCAGCGCTCGACCGGCTGGCCGCGGCCGCCGTCGTCCGTCGGACGGGTGTCGTTCGGGTCGCGCGTACGGCCGTCGCCGTCGGTGTCGATCCGTTCGCCGCCCTGGCCTTGCTGGCGGTCGCCGTCGCCCTGCTGGTTCTGCTGATTGGGCTGCTGCTGCTGGCCGCTGTTGTCCTGCTGCTGCGGACGGCGGGTCTGATCGTTCTCGCCTTGGTTCGTGGTGTTGTCCTGGCCCATGGGGGTCTCCTTCATCGCCTCGGGGTAAGGCCCGGTCCCAACCCCTCGGCCCCTGGCCGATTCCTCCCTTTGACATGTGTTTGGACCGGACCGCGTTCCGCACTCTGGCGGGGAACGCGAGGTCGCGCTGGCGGTTGTCCGCGCCAGGGGCCGAGCCCTGGGCGGCTTCGCAATGGGAGGGGGCATGGACCTGGCGGACATCGCGGGTTGGGTGGCGCCCGCCGCGACGATGGCGGCGGCGACCATGACCGCCGCCAATCTCGGGGCGCGCGTCACCGGATGGGGGTTCGTGGTCTTCGCGGTGGGGTCGGTCGCGTGGACGATCGTGGCGATGGCGACCCAGCAGGGAAATCTGCTCTGGACCAACGCCTTCCTGCTGGCCGTGAACGTGGTGGGAATCTGGCGATGGCTGGGGCGCCAGGCGCGCTACGCCGACGGCGCGGAGGCCGCCGCGGACGTCAGCGCCCGGGCGGCGACCGCCACCCTCCTGCCCGTCAGCGGTCTCCCGGGACGCACCGTCCTGGGCCGCGACGGCGAGATGATCGCGACCCTCGTGGAAGCCATGGTGGCCGGCGAGGACAGCCGGCTCGCCTATGTCGTGATCAGCGAGGGCGGCGTCGCGGGCATGGGCGAACGCCTGCACGCCCTCGCCGCGGACTGCCTGACCCTTGGCGTGGATACGGTGACCGCGCCGCTCGACGCGGCGGAGGTCGCGGCCCTGCCTGTCCTGGGGGACGGGGCCTGGCCGACCAGCGCGACCGATCCTCGCGTCGGCCGCGCCAGACCAACGCCTTAGCGGAGCGGGACCTCGCCTTCGTCCTCGCCCTTCCAGTAGTGGATGCGCTCGGCGTGGACCTTCAGGAGCGCGATCCCGGGCGTGGAGGGGCCCTCCGGCCACCACCGCTCCAGGTCCTTCGTCCAGTGCTCGGCGAGCGTATCGCGGTCCTGCACGACCTCGACCTGACCCTCGATGGAGAGGAACGTCGGCGGCTTGCCCAACAACCCCTTGGAGCCTTGCGCCGAGATCGTGACCTTGGGATCGGCGGTGACGTCGGCGAAGGTGCGCGACTCCTGATCCACGAAGAACCAGCTGTCCCCGTCGTACTCGACGTCGCGATTGTTGCTCATCGGCCGGCCGGCGATTCGTCCGGCGTCGGTGTGCGTGCTCAGCATCACGAAGTCGATGTCCTTGAGGGTCTCGGCGACCTCCTTGATGTCCACGGGGGCGATCCTTTCTTGGTGCGCGGTTCGGTATTCGGGGTGCGGGGGTGACGGAAGCCCGGCCGCAGCGACCGGCTTCCGTCCGAGGATGCGCGCCGCGCGGGCGCGAGCCTCTCGGTCAAGGTCGCCTGAGGTCCAGGTCGGACTTCGGCCGACGGGCGAGGTCTTCGGGGGCGAGGGCCCTGGGGTCCTTGACCACGCCGCGCTCGACGGCGCTCCTGGCGAAGACCTCTTCCTGGCCGTCGTCGAGCAGCTCCGGTTCCGCCCGAGCGACGGTGGCGCCGTCGTGGCCCGACGCCTCCGGCGTCGGCCGCGGCGCGGTCGCCGCGGGTTTCGCCCAGGGCGTCATCCGACGGGCTTGCCGCCGCCGCGGGCCCCGCGGCCGACGACGCCAGCGATCTGAGGATTCGGCTCGGAATAGCTGGGCATGCCCTGGGATATCCGCCGGGTCAGGACCGGCGCCGGCCGCGGCTCGGCGAGCTGCGGCGTTGCGGTCACGTCGGCGGCCGCGGCCAGGGGCGGGGTTTCGCCGGTCGGGTCGGCGCTCGGGCGGTCGATGGGGCCGCGGTCTCCCGCAAAGACGTCGATCGGGGCGCCGAAGTCGGCCTGCGGACGGGGCGCCGGTGCGGAATCGGTCACGGTGTCCGGCGACGTCTCCGGCGCGAACGTGCGCGGCTCCGCAGGCGGGTCAGGCGGGCCGCCGATCGACGCGGTCTGCTGTTGGGGAGCCGGTTCCGTCGACGCCGGAACGGCGGTGCTGGGACTGAGAGGCGGCAGGTCGGACGACATCGACGGGCTCCAGGGCGTTGCTGTGGCCGCTCGGGCGACGGACTCGCCGGCGGCGTGCACGACAACGGAGCGGAGCCTCGCAGGTTGCGTCGGCGCTCAGGTGAGGTGTCGCGCGCGTCCTGGCGCGGTCTCTACCCCTGGGCCCCCGCGGACGAGCGTCAGGGATCGGCATTGGCGTCCATCGAGAGGTCGAGTCGGGACCGGGCCCGGCGACGGCCGACTCGCTGGCGACGCTGAGGCGGCGTGGGTCGCTGCATACCGATCGTTCGTGCGACCCAAGGTGTGATTGCAACATGCGCTGCCTCGGCCGCAGGGAGGGCGGCTTCCGTCGCGCGCCTTTTGCGTCGCCAGCGCCTCTCTAGGACCTGAGATCCATCGGGACGGCAAGCGATGCGCATCCGGCGCCCGCGCCCCGATCAGTCAGGAAGGCGTTCAGTATGAGGGATCAAATTTGCACGGCGCTTGTCGGTGGGCTGCTCGCATTGGGGGCCGCGCCAGCACATGCCGCAGCCATCTACGTCGCCAACCACAGCTTTGAGGATCAGGCGCTGCCGGAAGGCGGCTTCATCAACGGGTTCGGCCCATCGGGGTGGAGCGCGGGCTATGCAGAACCTTCGGGCCCGCTCAATCCGCTGATCAACGAGTTCGCCGACCCCGTGCCGGATGGGCAGAACGTGATGTTCTCGGCGACCGGCTATGATGGCTCGCCGTACTATTCGGGCGATGTCTACCAGACCGTGGCAAGCAGCCTGGCGGCCAACACCCGCTACACCCTCATGGTCGATGTCGGCCGTTCCAACTTCTCGGATCTCGCCGACTTCGCGGTCGAATTGACTGGCGGTTCGTTCCTGAACTTCAGCATCCTGGCCGCAGGCAGCTTCGATAGCTTGGCGCCGGGCGAGTTTCGGACGCTGACCATCACCTTCGACTCGGTTGAGGCGCAGGACCTCCCGCTCTCGATCCGACTGCGGACCATGCACGACCCCGACCAGGGACAAGGGCAGAGGCTCGCCTTCTTCGACAACGTCCGCCTTGACGCGTCGGCGATCAACGCAGGGGCAGTCCCGGAACCCGCAACCTGGGCAATGATGATCCTGGGGTTTGGCGGGATGGGCGCGGTGTTGCGCCGCCGCAACGATGGCGCTTCCGCGCCATTTCGGGCTTGAGCCGTGCGAGCCGCTGCACCTCGTCCGCAGCGGCTCGGCACAGGTCACTGACGATGCAAGAGCGGCCCACTCCGATGGCGCTGTGCGGACGCTCATCGGCACGCGCAGTGGGAGGCTCGCGCAGCGGATCGTCCCCCGGTGCGGCTGGAGTTCACTGCACCTGCGATCTGCGCCCTGGCAAAGTGCTCTATGCCTGGTTGCGTCGGGCTGCGGAGGCACTCGACGCCGCTCATGTCACGCCGCGCCACGTCGACAGGGTGATGTGGGGACTGTGCCGCTGATGCGGCCCGATCGCCTCGGCTCCCTTCGCGGCCTTCGCAGCCAGATCCCTGTCGGGCCGCCCCTCAATCAGGGCGGCAAGGCCTTCGCGAAGGATCGCATGATCGTCCCCGGCGCGTATGCGGACGCGCGAACCGGCGAAGCTCACGTCGTCGTGCATGCCGCACTGAGAACGATCCGAGGCGGGGTGATAGGCCGGCTTTCCGAGCGGCCGCCGCTCAATCCCTCGGCGGTTCAGGCCCGGCCAGCGCCAGGCCGACCAGCGAGGTGTTGATCTCGCGCACCAGGCGGAGCGCCTCGGCGATCTCGCCCACGGTCGTGAGGGACAGGCCCGCGACGCCGGCCGCATGATCGGCGAGCAGACGCTCGCAGACTTCCGCCGCCGCCGCGAGCCGGATGAACACGTCCGACAGCGGCCAGGGCAGCCCCGCGCCCGCGACCGCCAGGCCGATGGCCTTCGCGAGGGTTTCGAGCTCCTGGCCGAGAACGCTCAGGCGAGCTCGGGCCAGTTCGTCGTGATCTGCGCGCGGGCTCATGGTCGTGCCGCCTCCGCAATATCCCGCCAGGCTCAGGCCGCGTCGAGCCATTGGGGGCTCGCATCGGGCGGCACCGGGGGCGGGACGATGAAGCGCCCGGCCACCGACCCGTCGCGAAGCCGCACGGTCAGTTTCGCCGGGACGCCGGTCCGGGCCAGGCGCACCGCCAGGCGCCGCGCTGCGGCTTCGGCGGCGGCGCCGGTGTGGAACAGCATGTCGCCGTCGACCTGCCCCGTCCGCACCACCCACCCGAATGGCAAGGCTTCGACAGAGAGCGCCCAGAGATCCGGTGTCGTCATGCGAGCGCTCCATCCCACCGGTCCAGCCGCTCCAGCGCATCTCTGATGTCCGTCAGAGCGACGGGCTCCGGCGTCCCGAGCAGCCACCGCAATGTCGGCTGGTCCTGGACAGCCGAGGCGTCGGACGCCCAGGACGCCAGGATGGCGCGCTTCTCCGACTGCTCGAGATCAGGGTCCTTCAGGACGTCCCGCGGATGACTGAAGCCCACCGCCGGGCGCAGACAGCGCTGAAGGGCGTCGCGCAATTGATACTGGTAGATCTGTTCCTCTGTGGTCGCCAGCAACATGGTTCGTCTCCCAGTTTCCTCCTTCCGGGGATGTGGGCGGCGGGCTCCCCACCCGCCGCCCTGCGCCGGGGCCGGGCTCGCCGACCCGGCCGGGGCCGCGTCAGGCGGCCTTCCTCGGGCGACGCCTGGTATCCATGAGACGCGAGAGCGTTCCGCCCGCGGGGCGACCGATCTCGATCGTCCTGGGCTTCAGCGCCTCGGGCATTTCACGTTCGAGCTCGATGGTGAGCAGGCCGTCCGCGTAGGCGGCGTCACGGACCACGATATGGTCGGCCAGCTCGAATCGCCGCTCGAAGTCCCGCTGGGCCAGACCGCGGTGCAGGACGTGGCCTGCGGCTCCCTCGGCCGTCTTGCGTCCACGCACGACCAACAGGTTGGGTTCGGCGGTGATCTCGAGCTCATCCTTGCGGAAGCCGGCGGTGGCGAGGGTGATCCGGTAGGCGTGTACGCCAATCTTCTCGATGTCGTAGGGCGGGTGGTCGCCGCCGCCGCCGCCCTTCAGGGCGTTCTGGATCAATTCCGCCATGTGGTCCGCGCCGACCATCGAGCGGTAGAGCGGGGAAAAATCGTAGGCTGCTCTCACGTCCATCTCCTCCAAAGAGCAAGTTGGAATCAGGAGCGTCGGGAAGCCCCACACTCCCGGACCTGGACCCGTTCGGCGTCCAGCGACGGGGGAGATAGAAGCGCTCCCGGGAGGTTCAAGACCCCGGCGATACATTTTTAGCGCCGGGGGAATCCGGCCCTGTCTCGCATGATGTCCGCGAGGGCAATCCACGGCAGGACGCCTGAAACCACAGGGGCCCCCGGCACGTATCCGCAGCGTGCTCTACGTCGTTCGCCATCGGAACCGAGGCCATTTCAAAGCTTCGGCCCCCATCGCCGCCGCGCTCGCCGTCGAGGCGGCGGTGGCTCTGGCCGCCGCCGGGTGTAGCGTGACTGCCACCGACGACAGGGGCGCGCCCGTCGACCTGGAGGACCTGGCCGAGCAGGTCAGGCGCGCCGCGCAGGGATGATCTCCGAAACCACCCGTCAGGCCCGGTCTCCAGGTCCGCCGAGGGGAGGGCGAAGGCGCTTCCCCGGGATGGGGCTCGCCGTCACCCAGCCGCACCGGTGGGGCGGAGTGTCGATAGGTCGGCGCTGCCGGAAGCCTGACCCTTCGGCCGCGCGCGCCCATGGGCCGCGGCCGGCTCCTGGCCCGGGCCCCGGAACGCCGATCGCGGCGGAGACCGCGAGCGAGCCTCCCGAGCTGCGCGCCTTCCGCGGGGCGCCCGGTGGTCCGGGATCCGGCTCTTCGGTCTCACGCCGTGACGCCGCCGCGGCGCCTCGCCGTGCCGCGTGCGATGATCGGTGCGGCGATCACCTCGACGATGGGGACGTGGACTTGCTACGCCCGGACCGCGGGGGGCGTTGATGGCTGGACGCAAACTCAAGGTCTTCCAGGCGCAGCTCGGCTTCTACGACACCGTGGTGGCCGCACCGAGCCAGGCCGCGGCCCTTCGGGCGTGGGGCACACATCAGAACCTCTTCGCCAGCGGCCAAGCCTGCGTCACCGATGATCCGCAGGCGATCGAGGCGGCTCGCGCGCATCCGCTCACGCCCCTGAAGCGGGCGATCGGTTCCCGGGACCCGTTCGCGCTGAAGGCGACCAGCCTCCCCGCCGTGCCCGAAGCTCCGGCCGGGTCGCGCCCTTCCCGGGCGGCGAAGGGCCCGGCGAAGCCGGAGGCCCCAGAGCGACCTCCCGCAGACCGCTCCGAACTGAACGCCGCGGAGCGCGCCCTTCAGGTCCTCGACGAACGGCGGAAAACGCAGGAGGCCAGACTGCGACGTGACGAGGACGAACTCGAGGCGCGCAGGACGGCAACGCAGGTCGCCTATTCGGAGGCGCGCAGGGCGGCGGCCGCCAAGGTGCGGAAGGCCCGGGCCGCCTACCGGGACGCGGGCGGCGAAGACTGATCCGGGTCCGCCTTCCAGCCGTGGCCGATCGCTCTACACGGCCGGGGCGATGTCACCACCGGACCGGGGGCCATGCACCGTGCGCCGAGGACCTGGACCCTGAGCCTCCGGCCGCCAGGCGCCGCCACGCGCACGAATGCGGAGCCTTGGTGAGATCCGCGGCGGCCGGACGAAGCGGGCTCTGAGGCGTCGGGAACGGACGGGCGACCGCAATGGCGTTGGGACGCCGCCCATGCGGTTCGTCCCCGGGGAACGTGGCGTGTGGGGTCAGGGCGTCGACCCGCGCGCGTTCCGCGCGCCTAGGCGCGCGCGCCCGGCAGGCGGGGCCCCACGGCGCCCCCTCGGCGACGGCCTCGCAGGCTCGCGCCCAGCATGCAGAAGCCGCCAACAAGCAGCGTCCAGCTCGCAGGCTCGGGACTGCGAATTGAGGCCTACGTGCGGCCGTGGGGCCAATGGGATGAACGTCCCATGCGCCGTCGGCTTGACAGTGGACCCCGGTCTCCCGTTGCCTGCGCGGGTGAGCATCCATGTGCCCAGACGCGTTCAGGAGGCGGTGGCCGAGATCTACCGGGGCGTGCTCCGCGACCCCATCGAGGCCTTCAAGGAGACCGCGCTGCGCAGTGGGTGCTGGCAGGCAAAGTGTAACTCGTCTCCAACATCGGGCATTGGAACGCCCGAGGGGAGAAATTCGTGCGGCCAATCTCGTTCAAGCGCCATCGGTTCCCAGCCGACGTGATCCGCCAGGCGGTGTGGCTGTATTTCCGGTTCACGCTGAGTATCCGGGACGTCGAGGAATTGCTCGCCCAGCGCGGAATCGAGGTCAGCCGCGAGACGGTCCGTTGCTGGGTCATCAAGTTCGGCCCCTTGATCGCGGCAAACTTGCGCCAGCGCCGATCGCCGCCCACGGGTCGGTGGCATCTGGACGAAATGTTCGTCCGGATCGGCGGACGGAAGATGTGGCTCTGGCGCGCCGTCGATGACGAGGGCGAGGTGCTGGATGTCCTGGTCCAGAAGCGCCGGAACAAGGCGGCGGCGCTCAAGCTGCTGCGCCGGCTGCTGCGAAATCAGGGCGTCCACCCCGAAACGATCACGACGGACAAGCTCGCCTCATACGGGGCCGCCGTCCGCGAACTCGGCCTCAGGGGCGTCCATCGCCCTGGCCGCCTCCAGGCCAACAATCGCGCCGAGAACAGTCACCTTCCAATCCGACGACGGGAGAGGAAACAGCAGAAGTTCAAATCCCAAGGGTCTGCCCAGAGGTTTCTCTCCAGCCACGCCGCCATCTACAACACCTTCGCCATTCAGGAACATTTGATCCGCCGATCCACGCTCCGGACCTTCCGGGCCGCGGCTCACCAGGCGTGGGCGGAAGCGACGGCAGCGACCTGACCACGGGCGGGGAGTCGCACTTTGCGGTCGGACGGAGTTAACCTGCCAGTTCCTCCCCGTGAAGGTCCGCCCCCACCGCCGATGAATCCCGTCTGTGCACCGTCTGGAATGGACGAGAACTGAGCCGTCGTTGGATTCTGCCAACCCGCGTTGCCCCCACTAGACCAGCCGGTCGGCGACCTGACGATGACAAAGCCGCCGTCAGATAGTGGATCTTGCTCAAACGACGCGTTCTTGATGAACACAGACGCGGCCTGTGCCTGACCTGAGATCAGCGCCGTGAGCGCCGCAAGCGTCGCCGTCCTTATGACCGTGCGTGTCGATTTCATTCATGGTCCCTTTTGTGTTCAACAGCGCCGCGATGACCGGCGCGCGTCGGCCGACATTCGTGGCCGAGCCGGGCCGTCAAAAGGCCCGAGCGATGAAACCCGACGGTGACGCCACCAAGCGGTGGGGACGCACCGTCGCCTCAGGGTGGTGAAGGCGTTGCCAGCGGCCACAGCGCATTGAGTCCGGGCCGACCTAGCCGCTTACTGGCGAGTGCCTGCTCTCGGCTTCGACTCCAATGTCTCTTCGTGGCGCATCGCTGACGTCGGGGGTCGACCGATGGACCTGTTCATTGGTCTTGGCCCCAGCCGAGCATGGCGCCGAGCCTCACCTGGACGCTCTGGTGCCAGATCGCATCGCAGCCAGTGGGCATGCTTGCGCCGCGTCGCTCATTGCACTCGCGGTGCTTGAGGAGACCGTTGCGGAGGTTGCGCCGTCCCCCGAGATGTCGGGGATGGAAATGGTCGTAGGTCGGGTAGTGCGGACTCTCGCTTGAGAGCTGATCACTTGGCCACAGGTGAAGTCCGCAACCGGCGCAGCGACCGTCTTGCGCCATATACAGGAGATGCCGGTACAAGCGGTTGAGGTCGGATGTCCGCAAGCGCCCCCGCGACCTGCGCTTGGCAATAGGTGGCGCGTGCTCAAGGCGCATCGCGCGGCTCCCCCGGGAGATACGGGATCAAGAACACCGCGCACAACGCCATCAGCAGCCCGCCGACGCCGAGCCAGACCCACCGCCAATCGGTCGGGTGAACGGTGAGGAGAGCCACGAAGGCGCTTCCGGTAGCGGCACCGCCTAGATGGGCGAACGAGTAGAGCAGGCCGCGGACAAGCAGGACGCTCACGCGGTTCCGGCGCGGAGGTGTCGGACCTACTTCCAGAGGATGGCGAGTCGAATGGGTGGGATCCGAGGACGGGGAGGGGTGCACGGCGTGCTCCTTTCATGCGTGTTTCGCGCCCCTTCGCTCCCTTCCTTCTTCCCTGTTCAGCTCGCGGTGAGGACCGTCTACGGCCGCTACTTCATCCCCCCATTTCCCGGACACTGATGGGCTTCTTGGTTCGCTCCATCTCCAGGTTGAGGTACAGGGCGGCTGACTTTTCTCTGTTTCGTTCGATGACACGGGGAAGAGAGCCGTGTCGTCGGTGAACACGTACGTGCCGCGTCAGGCGTAGGAGATCGCAACCTACAAGGTGTCCCGGGCCGCAGTCCTCCGGATCGTTTCCGCCTCCATCAGCACATGGTCGACCGCCAGCCACCTCCTGGGTATGAGCGAGGTGAACGCGGGAGGCCGGGGATCAAACCTTCGCCGCGAAGAGACGTGGCTTCATGTTCACGTATTTGTCGGCGAAGACTTCGCCTTGTTCCCTGAGGGACATACGAGCCCATTTCGCGGGGTCCACTCCAGGCGGGATGTCCTGGAGAGACGACTGCTTTGTCGGGTGCGGCGGCGACGCGATCACGCTAAGGGACTGGCCGTCTGAAACGCGAGTTCCAGGCTGAGACTTCCGAGCGCGATAGAGCACTTTGGCCAGGTTGCTCGCCGTGACGGCGATGCCTCGCTCGTTCAGCGCCGCGACGATGGTCGCCATCGCGACGCCTCGGTCGAGTTGGCGCTGGATGTCGGGGATGAACGGACGAACGCTGGCCGAGACGGTTCGGACGGGAAGGTCGCCGAGCTGTAGTGTATTGGTTGTCATGCGTTGGCTATCCAATAGGGCCTGGTCGCCGTCGGCTGCTGCCGCTGCGGGGATAAATGGTGACGAAAGGCGGGGGTGCGCAGGGCTCAGCGCCGCCGTTCAGATAGACGGCCGCGCTTCCTAACCCACTGAAAACTCGCCGAACTCCCCAGATTGTGGCTCTGGAGGTCTCCCGTTCGATCCGGGAGGGCGGTACCATCGTTCAGCGGCTTCGCCGCTTCCGCGCGTCGCGCGTTTCCCCCTCGAGTTTGCTCAATCCCAAACCGCCTGGGGTTGCGATGTCCTTGTCTTGTCCACCCACGATGGACGGGTGAAGCTTGGCGGGATAGCGTTGCTGTTCACGAGCGGGTGATCGCGTCGCGCGGGCGCCCGGAAGACTGGGGAATCTGGGGCACGTGCAGGCATCATCCGAGGCCATGGCATCCCTGTGCGCCGTTGCGGCGCGCCGCATGCGGGCCGCTGCGTGAACGGCCTTGCCAGCCCTACGCCCGAGAGGCGCGCTGCGTCGGTGCGCGCGGCCCTGGCGCGGGGCGACCTGCTGGGGGCCTACGACGAGGTCGTGCGCCGCCCCGACACCAGCGACGCCGAACTGAACTACCTCGAGGTACTAACCCTGGCCCGGCTGGGCGACACCGAGCGTGGGTTGAAGCTGTACGAAGACTATGGCCTGCAGGCGATGGGCGGTGTCGACCCGCTGTCGCTCAAGGCCCGACTGCTGAAGGACCAGGCGTTCGACGCGCCCCAGCCCGTGCGCGAGACGCTGATCCAGGCGTGCCGGCTGTACGCCGAGGTCTTCCGGCGGACGAAGTCGAGCTATCCGGCCATCAACGCCGCCACCTTGGCGAAGATCGCCGGTCGCCCCCGGCTGGCGCGGATGCTGGCCCGCCACGTGGTCGAGGAGACGCCGGCTGGAGCCGAGGCCGGCTACTTCGCCTGGGCGACCCAGGCCGAAGCCCTGGCCGTGCTGGACGATGTCGAGGGCGCCCGGGAGGCTCTGCAGAAGGCCATCGCGGCCCCCGATGCGGACGTCGGCGCGCGGTCAACCACCATGCTGCAGCTGCGGCGCCTGTCGGCGGCCGGTGACCCCGACCATCGCCTCGACCGCCTCCTGGAACTGATCGAGCCGCCGCGGGTGGCCATGTTCTGCGGCAACATCTTCGTGGGCTCGCCGGAGCTGGAGGCGGACCTTTCGGCGCGCATGCGTGAGGTCATCCGACGTGAGAGCGTGGGCTTCGGCTACGGCGCGCTGGCGGCAGGAAGTGACATCCTGATCGCCGAACTGCTGCTGGAGGCCGGGGCCGAGCTGCACGTGGTGCTGCCGTTCGCCGAGCCCGACTTCCTGGAACAGTCCGTGGCGCCGGCCGGAGAGGGGTGGGTCACCCGCTACCACGCGGTGAGGGAGAAGGCCTCGTCGGTCACCTTCGCCAGCAACATGAGTTTCATGGGCGAGATGGCTCAGTTCGCCTACGGCTCCAAGGTGACCATGGGCATGGCCCGCCTGCGGGCGCGGCAACTGCATGCCGAGGCGCTGCAGCTGGTGATCGTCGAGGAGCGGGGCGACCGCACGCTCAGCGGTTCGGACGTCACGGCGTGGCGCAACACCGGCGGCCGCGCCGAGGTGGTCGTGGCGCCGCCTCTGACCCGGCCCGTGATGCCGCCGCCGCCGGCCCGGCCGGATGTGGAGCGCGGCGTCTACGGCCTGATGTTCACCGACTACCCGGGCTTTTCGAAGCTGGACGAGCGCGTTCTGCCGCTCTTCTGGGAGGATGTCATGGTGCGTGCGGCGCGGGCGCTGCAGCAGCACGGCGAGGTCATCCGCTCGGGCAACACCTGGGGCGACGCGATCTTCGCGGTGTTCCAGGACGCGCCCGCCGCGGCCCAGGCCGCCCTCGACCTATGCGCGGAGCTGAAGAAGGTCGACTGCTCGGCCCTGGGCGTCCGGGAAGGCACGGCGATGCGGATCGCGCTGCACTATGGCCCGACCTATTCCGGCTTCGACCCCGTCACCCAACGCACCACCTACTATGGCACCGAGGTGTCGCGCGCGGCGCGGATCGAGCCGGTGACGCCCTCTGGTGCGGTGTATGTGACTGAACCCTTCGCCGCCGTGCTGGAGATGGAAGGGCAACACCCCTTCGACTGCGACTATGTCGGCAAGATCGCGCTGCCGAAGGGCTATGGGATCTATCCGCTGTATCGCCTCAGCCGCAACGCGGCGGGCCGCTAGCCCGCGACGCGAACCGCCGGAGGCGGCGCCAGGGCGCGGCACTCCCCCACCATCTGCTTGGTGAAGCCCGAGTCGGCCCCGAGCGTGGCGCGCAGCAGCTCCAGCCCGGCCGCGCAGTCGGATCGCGCCTCGGCCATCCGCCCGGCCCGGGCCAGCACCTTGGCGCGGTTCACCAGCAGGTCGCCATGGTTGGGATGCAGGGCGCCATAGCTGGCGTCGTAGTTGCGCTTGGCGTCGTCGAGGGTGGCGAGCGCGGCCTCGGTCTGCCCCCGTTGCGACTGGATCAGGCCCAGGTAGACC
Organism: Pseudomonadota bacterium; assembly: GCA_040752615.1. Classification (GTDB taxonomy): domain Bacteria; phylum Pseudomonadota; class Alphaproteobacteria; order Caulobacterales; family Caulobacteraceae; genus Phenylobacterium. The sequence continues at coordinate 12,734 of JBFMGV010000056.1, forward strand.
TCGGCGATCCCGATGAGATAGTGCGGGCCGTTGAACGCCTTGCGATAGATCGCGACGGCGTCGCGCAGCGACCGCTCGGCCGGATCCAGCATGCCGAGGCCGTGGAAGATCTGACCCTGCATCGACAGGGTGTCGGCCAGGATCGGGTTGTCGGCATCCAGCACGGCGCGTTCGATCTTCAACGCCTCGGCGATCTGGACCCGCGCCTTGGCGAGATCGCCGGCGTTGTAGGCGTTCTGGGCCAGGGCGAACCAGGCCTTGCCGGTCTGCAGGTGGCCGGCGCCCATCTCCTTCTGGAACAGCCGCAGCGACTCGTTGAGTGAGGCCTCGGCCTCCTTGAACTGGCCGTCGTCCGACAGCAGCAGTCCGCGGTTGTTCAGCACCGCGGCGATGGCGCCGCGCTCGGGCTGCGGGGAGGTGCGATAGATCGCCAGGGCCTGGTCGAACGAGGCGATCCCCTCCTTGACCTTCTGCACCGAGATCAGGATCCGTCCCCGGGTCAACGCGGCGCGCGCGCGGATCGGGGCGTTGGCCGCCGTGGCGGGGCCGGCGACGGTCTCGGCCTGGCGCACGGCCGCCAGCGCCTCTTCCAGAGCGCCCTGCTTGCCGTAGGTCTCGGCCAGCACCAACAGCGCCTCGGCGCCGTCTGGCCCGGAACTCTTGATCACAGGCATGGCCGTCTCGAACGCGGCGCGGGCCTCGGTGAGCAGGCCGAGGTTGTTGTAGGCGCGGCCGAGGGTGGCCAGCAGGCGGGCCTGGATGGCGGGTTGGTCGGCCAGCTCGCGGTGCGCGCGGTCGGCGCTGCGTTCCAGGATCGTCAACGCGGTGATCGTCCGCGGATTGTCGGTGGCCGGATTGGAAAGCTCGAACGTGCCGACGAGATAGTCCGAGGCCGCGCGCGCCGCCGCCGCCTCGCGCTGGGCGATCGCCCGCTGAGCGTTGGCCTCGACCCGCAGCGAGTTGGCGTAGAAGGCCAGGCCCCCGGTCACCAGCATCCCCATCATCGCACCGATGGCCACCGTGGTGGCCTGGGCGAGCCGCCGCTGGGCCTCGCGCTGGACCAGTTCGTCCAGCTTCAGGCCGGTCAGGCCTGCGATGAGCTTCTGGGTGGCCAGTCGGGGGCCGTCAGCCTCGCGGCGGACGTCGGCGGCGATCGGCTCGGCGCGCACGTCCGACAGTTCGCCGTCCGGGCCCAGGCGATAGCGCAGCGCGTGCGGGAAGCACTCGCGATGGTCGCGGCCGGGCACGTCGGAGGCATAGGGCTCGCCGTCGGCCACCACGGCCAGCACGCGCGAATCGCCGTGCATCCGCTTGAACTGCAGGATCTCCTCGTTGACCCAGCGCGACTTGGCCGATGCCGGCGAGCAGATCACCACCAGGAACATCGACTGGCGAAGGGCCGCCGTCAGTTCGGCGGAGAGGTCACCCGACGCCGGCAGTTCCTCACGATCACGGAAGAGGGGGCGCAGACGGCGCGGGACCTTCCCGACCGCCGTCTGCCGGCCGACCAACTTGGCCGGTATGCGATAGGATTCGACCTCGCGGTGCAGACGCTGAGCGAGGTCCTTGTCCTTGTGGCTGTAGCTGACGAACGCCCGATACGTGAAGGCTCGTTCCGGATTGTCACGAGGGTCCGCGTCGTCGGGCGTCATACCTTAACTGTAGGCCAGCGCACGCCTCCGCCGCAACGCCGCGCCGAGGCTGGCGAAACCGAGGATCATCGTCATCCAGGTGGCCGGTTCGGGAACCGCGCCCGTGCCGCCGCCCAGATCGGTGATGTTGATCGTCGGGCGGGCCATCTGCTGCGGCGTGAAATCGATGCCGGTGATCGGGTTCAGCGCCTGGGCGGTCATGAAACCACGCGAGGCCACCAGATTGCTGGCGCCGCCGCCGCGGCCGACGGGATCGCCGAAGCCGGAGTACCCCACGAGGCAGGTCGTGGCGTTCAGGCACGCGAGGTCGGTCTGGGCGTAGGCGGTGGTGCGGTAGTAGAGGTTCATCGAGTCACCCGCGCCGAGCAGCGCGTTGATGATGACCTCGATGTCCTTGAAGCCCCAGGCGTAGGCCAGGGCGTAGTTGGTGTCGTAGGCGGTGGCGAAGTTGCCGAGCGAGAGGCCGGCCGCCTGAATGTTGCCGCCACGCACGAGGTGACCGTCCAGGTCGAAGCCCAGGGTCAGTTCGCCGTAGAGGCTGTACAGCGGCTGGGCCTCGTCGTTCACCTGGCCTTCGCCGAACAGATAGTCGTCGCCCCACACCTCGAAGGTGAAGCCGGCGGTCGCGAAGGTCGTGCCCTTGTTCGAGGCGTTGGCGAAGCTCTCGAACGTGTAGGCCGTGTTCTGGCCGTAGCCGGTGAAGATGTTGCTGTCGGCGGCGTTGCCGGTGCGGTCCTGGATGTAGAAGCCGAGGCCCGCGGGCAGGATCGTCGATTCGAGCGAGTTCACCTGCACGTCGGAGCCGCCGGTGTTCTGGATCAGGATGTCGAGGCCCGAGTTCGACACCGCCGAGGCCTGCGAGCCCGAGACCGCCACGCCGCTCTCGAAGCTGGCGTAGGAGGAGGTCACATCGACGATCGTCTCGTTCGACCCGCCATATCCCACCTTGGTCTGGCTGTTCGGCAGTTTCACCATGTTGGCGAGCATGCCGTTGTCCCACGGCATCGTGCCGCCGCCCTGGGAGATCGAACCGGAGTTCACCCCAGAGATGTCCATGAAGATGTCGGCCGCCTGGGCCGACGGCGCCGCGAGCACAAGACTGCTGGCGACAACATAACCAAGCCGGCGCATCGGCCATCCCCCGCATAGGTTGAGACAGCGCGCGAATGCAGCTCTGCCCATGATCGCAGTTAACATACCATGGCCACGCTTGCCCGCGACGCGGTTCGTCTGAGAGTTGAATAACGGGGGTCGCTACACGCTCAGCGGGGTATGTTCGCCGGGCTGGAGATCGCCGTAGGCGCGGGGCCGCAACTGTCGCTAGGCTGTGCGCAATGCGCGCAACCATCAAGGACGTCTCCGAAGCCGCCGGCGTGTCGATGAAGACCGTCTCGCGGGTGCTGAATCGAGAGAAATACGTCTCGGAGGAGACGAAGGCCCGAGTCGAGAAGGCGGTGGCGGACCTCAACTTCCAGCCCAGCGTCGCGGCGCGCATCCTGGCCGGCAAGCGCAGCCATCAGATCGCACTGATCTACGACAACCACAGCCCGCACTACATCCACCAGATCCAGACCGGCGTCTGGGCGCGCTGCGTCGAGGAGGAGGTGCGCCTGCTGGCCCAGCCATGCGATGCCGCCTCGCCGGGGCTGGCCAGGGAGATCGGCGGCCTGATCGACCAGACGCGGGTCGACGGACTGATCCTCTCGTCCCCTGTCACCGACGCCCATGTGGTGCTCGAGGAGCTGGAGCGGCGCGGGGTGCCCTATGTGCGCATCTCGCCGGGCACCGAGCACGAGCGCAGCTCCTCGGTCTCAATGGACGATGTCCAGGCGGCCGACGACATGACGAGCCATCTGATCGCCCTGGGCCATCGGCGGATCGGCTTCATCGTCGGCCACACGAATCACGCGGCCAGCGACCTGCGCCTCTTCGGCTATCGGCGGGCGCTAGACCGGGCCGGCCTGCCGTTCGAGCCCAAGAACGTGCGCCAGGGCCTGTTCGACTTCGCCTCGGGCGAGGCGGCGGCTGACGTCCTGCTGGATCTGGCCCAACCGCCGACCGCGATCTTCGCCAGCAACGACGACATGGCCGCCGGCGTGCTCACGGTCGCGCACCGGCGCGGGCTCTCGGTGCCGGGTGATCTCTCTGTGGCCGGCTTCGACGACACCGCGCTGGCGAGCCAGCTCTGGCCGCCGCTCACCACCGTTCGCCAGCCGACGCGGGAGATGGCCTACGCGGCGGCGGCGCTTCTGTTCGGCGTCGAGGGCGAGATCGTCCACCGCCGCCTGCCGCACGAGCTCGTCATCCGCGGCTCGACCGCCGCGCCGGGGCGGACCTGACGCCGGGGATGCTTGCCACCGCCTGGGCAACCGTGCGTTGCTGGGCGGATCGGGGAAGCAGATGGCCACCACCAGCACCGCCCACTGGGTCGTCCTCGCACTGACGCTGACGGCGCCGGCGATCGCGCCCGCGCAGGATCAGGGGCGTCCGGTCATCAATCCCGACAGCGTGGCCTGCGGCTCCGGCGCGCCGGACAAGATGCTCGCCGCCTGCACCCGGATCGTGGAGGGGCGGGGGCGCACGCCGGTCGAGCGCGCCATCGCTCTGCGCAATCGCGGCTTCGTCCATCAGCAGCGCGGAGATTGGGATCGGGCCATAGCGGACTATGACGCGGCGCTCGCCCTGGGCACGGCGGCCGCGCAGAGCGACGGCGTCACGGCGCGCACCTACGTCAATCGCGGCATCGCCTACATGGCCAAGGGCGACGACAGCCAGGCGATCGCCGATTTCGGCGCCGCCCTCGCGATCGATCCGACCCTCGCGTCGGCCCATCTCAACCGCGCCGCGCTTTCGATGCGGCGTGGGGACGGTCCCGGCGCGGTGCTCGATCTCGACGAAGCCGCCCGGCTGTCGCCGGGCGACCCGGCGATCTTCGTGACGCGAGGCGTCCTGCGCAGCAACGCCGGCGAACTGGCTGCCGCGATCGCGGACTTCTCCGCCGCCCTCTCGCTGGATCCGAGGAACGTGGCGGCCTGGCGCAATCGCGGTCTCACCTTCCAGAAGCAGGGCGACGCCAGGCGCGCGGAAGCCGACGCCGCCGAGGCCTTGCGCCTCGACCCGAAGGTCGCCGGCGGCCATCGGGCGCGCGGGGTGGCGCTCCAGGCCATGGGGCGCGGCGACCAGACGATCACCGAGTTCGGCTGCGCCATCGACCTCAACCCGACCGACGCCGAACTGCTCAAGGTGCGGGGCGACGCCTATCTGTCGAAGGGGGCGCTGGATCTGGCGATCGCCGACTTCAACCAGGCTATCACGCTCAACCCCTCCTTCCGCGACGCCTACAACGACCGCGCCGCCGCACACATGCGGCAGGCCGATTGGGACCGGGCCATCGAGGACCTGGGTCGCGCGATCGCGCTCGACCCGAACTTCGTCGCGGGGTTGCTGAACCGGGCGCAGGCGCTGAAGGCCAAGGGGGACGGCGCGCGGGCGCTGGCCGACTACGACAGGGTGATCGCCCTCGATCCGAAACGTGGCGTCGCCTATCGCCACCGTGCCGCGATCAACCAGGCCAGGGGTGACCAGGCCGCGGCCATCGCGGACTATACCCGGGCGCTCGATCTCGATCCGGGCGACGCCGTCGCCTGGCGTGGACGGGGAATCGCGGCGCTGGCTCAAGGCCGGATGAGGCCGGCGATCGACGACCTGACCCAGTCGATCATCCTCGATCCCCGCGATGCGCTGGCCTACCAACGCCGCAGCATCGCCTACGCTTCCTTGCGCGACATGCGCCGCGCCAACGCTGATGACGAGATCGCGCTGCGGCTGGACCCCCGGCTGGCGAGGTCCTCGCCGATCAGGCGGCCCTGAGGCGTCCCGTCAGACGATGAGCCAGGCGGCGGCTGCCGTGGCCAGGCCCAGCGCCACCAGGGTCGCCACCACGATGACCACCAGCGGCTTCAGGCCCTCGCCCGTCAGCGCCTGCAGGTTCGAGCGGACGCCTGTAGCGGTGACGGCGCAGGCCAGCAGGGCCGCGCTGGCGTCCGCCGACGCCTTGGCGGCGGCGGCGGGAATCCAGCCCAGGGTGTTCACGGCCGCGACCCCGAAGAAGCCCGCCACGAACCAGGGCAGGGCGAAGCCCAGGATCCGCGCCCCCGGCTCTCGCGGAATGAAGGCCGAGACCACCAGCATGGCGGGGGCCAGCATCGCCACCCGCGCCAGCTTGACGATGGTGGCCGTGTCGCCCGCCGAGGGCGATACCGCGTAGCCCGCGCCCACCGCCTGGGCCACGTCGTGGATCGATGCGCCCAGCATGAAGCCGGCCTGGGCCTCGGTGAAGCCGAGGGCGTGAGCGATCAGCGGGTAGAGCGTCATGGCGATGGCGCTGGCCGCCGCGACCCCGACCAGGACGAGGGTGAGCTGGGTCTGGCTGGCCCGGCGCTCGCCCAGCAGGCTGGCCAGGGCCATCGCCGCCGAGGCTCCGCAGATCGCCACAGCGCCGCCGCCCAGGACCCCGAATGCCGGGGAATGCCCGATGGCGCGCGCCGCAGCGAGGCCGCTCAGCAGCGTGGCCGCCACGATGACGGCCAGGGCGAGGAGGGCGATGGGGCCGAGGTGCGCGATCTCGGCCAGGGTGACGCGCGCCGCCACCAGCACGATCCCCAGTCGCAGCAGGGTTCGCGAGGCGAACGCCAGGCCGGGGGCCAACCGGGCGTCAGATCCCAGGAAGTTCAGCGCCAGGCCGAACAGCAGCGCCATCAGGGTGAGGGGCGCGCCGTAGTGATCCGACACATAGGCCGCGGCGAGGGTCGCCAGCGCCGTGACCGCCAGCCCTGGCAGGTGGGCCCGCAGCCCCGCACGCGCCGTGGGATCGGCTTCGCTCACAGCTTTCTTCCCCCTGTCGTCCGGCCTCGCGGAGCCTCTTGGCTTGCCAATCCGCAGCCGGCTCTCCTATGGATATGACAACGCTATCATATGGCGTCGCCAAGGGGGAAGCTGACCGGTTCGACCGGGGGAAGCAGCCTTCTGGAGGCGCCTCCAGCAGGGCGACGCCAGGTTCCGATGACCCATCTTCCCAAGCCGCCGGCCCGGCGTCCGCTCCATGCTTCCGGTCCCGAGGTCTCGTCCATCGCCTGGGGCATGTGGCGCTTCTCCGGCGACGACGTGGGCGCCGCCGAGGCGCGCGTGCAGGCGGCGCTGGACGCCGGTGTCACGCTCTTCGACACCGCCGACATCTATGGTCCCGACAACGGCGAGCCGTTCGGCGCGGCCGAGGCGCTGCTGGGACGCGTGTTCGCGGCCAATCCGTCGCTGGCGCGGCGGATGGTGATCGCCACGAAGGGCGGCATCTCGATGGGGGTGCCCTACGACTCCAGCCGTGCCTACCTGACCTCGGCCATCGACGCCTCGCTGGCGCGGATGGGCGTGGATCACGTGGCGCTCTGGCAGATCCATCGCCCCGACATGCTGACCCATCCGGCGGAGATCGGTGAGGCGCTGGCCGCCGCGCATAAGGCCGGCAAGATCGGCGCGGTCGGCGTCTCCAACTTCACGCCCTGGCAGGTCGAGGCGCTGGCCGCGCACCTGCCGATGCCAGTGGTCTCCACCCAGCCGGAGTTCTCGCCCCTGGCGATCGCGCCGCTGCGGGACGGCACGCTGGACCAGGCGGTCGCCCGCGGTCTCACCGTGCTGGCCTGGTCGCCCCTGGGCGGCGGTCGCCTCGCCAACCCCACCACCGATCGCGCGCGCGCCGTGGCGCGGACGCTGGACGCCAAGGCCGAGCAGGCCGGGGTCAGCCGCGCGGCCGCAGCCTACAGTTGGATCATGGCCCATCCCGCCCGGCCCATCCCGATCGTCGGGACCCAGTCGCCGGCCCGGATCGCCGAGATCCCCGACGCCTTCAAACCAGAGTGGACCCGCGCCGAATGGTACGAGGTCCTCGTCGCCGCCCAGGGAGAACCGCTGCCATGACCGAAACCCTGCCGCCCTGCGAGGTCTCATGGTTCTCGGCGCTGTGCGACGACGACTACGAGTTCCTCGGCGTGCCCGATCCGATGCTGAAGTCGAGCTGGGAGCACTGCCGCGACATCGTCAGCCAGGCCGAGGCCGGCGGCTTCGACAACATCCTGCTGCCGTCAGGCTATGAGCTGGGCATCGACACCACGGCCTTCGCGGCCGGCATGGCGCCGATGCTGAAGCGGATGCGCCTGCTGATGGCGGTGCGGATCGGCGAGATGTGGCCGCCGCAGCTGGCCCGCCAGATCGCCACCATCGACCGCATGCTGGGCGGCCGGCTGACCGTCAACATCATCTCGTCCGACATGCCGGGCGAGAAGCTGGCCTCGGCGCCGCGCTACGCCCGCACGGTCGAGGCGATGAGCATCCTGAAGACCATGCTGAACGGACAGCCGCTGGATCATGACGGCGAGTTCTGGAAGCTGAAGCTGGATCCGCCACGGATCACCACGGTCTCGGGCAAGGCGCCGCTGCTCTACTTCGGCGGCCTCTCCGAGGACGCGCGCGAGGCGGCCGCCAAGGGCTGCGACGTGTTCCTGATGTGGCCGGACCGCAAGGAGGTTGTGGCCGAGATCATCGCCGACATGACCGCCCGCGCGGCGAAGCATGGTCGCACCCTGAAGTTCGGCTATCGGGCTCACGTCGTGGTCCGCGACACCGAGGCCGAGGCTCGCGCCGCCGCCGACCGCCTCCTCTCGAAGCTGGACGCCGAGCAGGGCGCCGCCATCCGCGCCAAGTCGCTGGACTCGGCCTCGGTGGGCGTGGCGGCCCAGGCGGCGCTGCGCGAGAGCGCGGCGGACGACGGCTACGCCGAACCCAACCTCTGGACCGGCGTCGGTCGGGCCCGCTCGGGCTGTGGCGCGGCGATCGTCGGCGATCCTGACCAGGTGCTGGCCAAGCTGAACGACTATCGGGCCATGGGCATCGAGGCCTTCATCCTCTCCGGCTATCCCCACGCCGCCGAAGCCGACCTCTTCGCGCGTCATGTCCTGCCCAAGCTGGATCACGGCCCGCTGGCAGTCTGAGCGTCGCGTCCCCCACTCCTCACCCGTAGGGGGAGGGGTACCGGGGCGGCGGCCTCGCTGAGCCTCAGTGGGCCGCCATCAGCGGGGCCTCGCCGCGTTCGCCGTCCACCGGTCGGATGGTCGGCAGCATCAGATGGATCCAGCCCAGCGCCAGCAGGTACGAGATCGAGGCGAACAGGAAGAGCGGCAGGTAGCCCAGGCCCGCGGCCAGGACCATGCCGGCGACCTTCAGAATCGCCATGCCGCCGATGTTGCCGCTGAAGACGCCGAAGCTGGTCATCCGGCCGATCTTCGACTTGTCGGTGACGTCGGTGATGAGGGCGAAGAGGTTGGTCGAGAAGCCCTGGTGCGCGGCCAGCACCAGCGCCAGCACACCGGCCGCCGCGAACGGGCTCTGCGCCTGCAGCGCCAGCGGCATCGGCAGCACCAGCAGGCCGCTCACCAGCATGAAGCCCTTGCGCACGCGGTTCACGGAGGCGCCGCGCGCCAGGAACCGCGTCGCCAGCGTGCCGCTGACCAGCGAGCCGACCGCCGCGCCGGTGTAGGCCAGGGCCAGCGGCGCGGCGATCGCTTTGCCCGAGAGGCCGAACTGGCGGTTCAGGAAGTCGGGCATCCAGAAAAGCAGCAGCCACCAGGTGGAATCGCTGAGCAGCTTGGCGCCCGCGACGGCCCAGGCCGCGCGGTCGCGGAAGAAGGCGAGGCGGGGCAGGGCGGTCGTGCCGGGCGTCGCCGGAGCCGCGTCGTCGAACCGGATACGCCGGGTCATCAGCACCCAGCCGACCGCCCAGACGAGGCCCGCCACGCCGGCGAGCAGGAAGGCGCCGCGCCAGCCGAACGGACTGGCGATCAGGGGGATGATGAAGGGGGCGGTGATCGCGCCGAAGCTGGCGATGGCGTTCTGCAGGCCGACGCCCGTCGACCGCATGTGCGGCGGAAAGATCGTGGCGATGGTCTTGACCGCCGTGGGCGTCACCGCCGCCTCGGTGGCGCCGAGGCCGATCCGGCAGAGGGTGAACTGGACCAGCGAATGGGCCCACCCATGGAAGAGGGCGGCGATGCTCCAGCTCACCACCGCGATCGGGTTGGCCCACTTCACCCCGAGCTTGTCGACGAGCGGGCCCGCCGCGAGCAGCGCCACGGCGGTGGCGCCCTGGAACCACGCGCCGAGCGTGCCGTAGTCGTCGTCGGTCCAGCCCAGTTCGGCCGCCATCTCCGGCTTCAGCACCGAGATGATCTGGCGATCCACCAGCGCCAGCACCCCCGATGCGGCGAGGAACGCGAACAGGATCCAGCGCGCCCGCAGGGAAAGGTCGGCGGCCGCCACGCGGTCGGAAGGTGTCAAGTCAGCTCTCCCCCAGCGGGCCGGGACCGCCATTGTCTGCGCAACTTTTGGGCTTGCCCGGCCGGGTCGAGTGGAGAATGCTCACAGTCTGATAGCGTTGTCATATCGTTTGTAGGAGGGGCGGTTGCCCGAGGTGGTTCGCTACGGCCTGGTCGGCACGGGCATGATGGGGGTCGAGCATCTCCATAACCTGGCGGTGACGCCGGGGGCGGTGGTGACGGCGATCGCCGATCCTGTCGAACGCTCGCTGGGCTGGGCGCGCGACGCCCTCGGAGACAAGGCCGGCGAGGTCGAAGCCTTCGCCACCAGCGCCGAACTCGCCCGGAGCGGTCGCGTCGACTGCGTGATCGTCTCCAGCCCGAACTACACGCATCGCAAGGTGCTGGAGCCGTTGTTCGACGCAGGGCTGCCGATCCTCTGCGAGAAGCCGCTGGCCACCACGCTGGACGACGCCCGCTGGGTCGTCGAACAGGCCGAGAAGTCGTCCGCGCCCTTCTGGACGGCGATGGAGTATCGCTACATGCCGCCGGCCGCGGCCTTCATCGAGGACGTGCACGGCGGCAAGGTCGGCAGGCTGCAGATGCTGTCGATCCGCGAGCACCGCTTCCCCTTCCTGAAGAAGGTCGGCGACTGGAACCGCTTCGGCGCCAACACCGGCGGCACGATGGTCGAGAAGTGCTGTCATTTCTTCGACTTGATGCGGCTGATCACCCGCTCGGAAGCGGTGCGGGTCTACTGCTCGGGCGCCATGGACGTGAACCACCTGGACGAGCGCTACGACGGTCGCCAGCCGGACATCATCGACAACAGCTTCACCACCGTCGACTTCGCCAACGGCGTGCGGGCCATGCTGGACCTCAGCATGTTCGCGGAAGGGGCGGAGAACCAGGAAGAGATCACGGCGGTCGGCGACAAGGCGCGATTGGATGTTTTAATTCCTACTGGGATGGTGGTATATGCGCCGCGTGTTGGGTTCCGCAACCCGAAGCAGGTCGAGAAGCGCGTCGTGGACGTGGACGAGACCGCGCTGAAGGCGGGCACCCACCACGGTTCGACATTCTACGAACACCAGAGGTTCAACGCCGCCGTGCGCGGCGAGGGGCCGGTGGAGGTCACGGCGCGGGACGGACTGATGGCGGTCGCCATCGGGACCGCGGCCGAGATAAGCGCACGCGAGAAGCGCGCGGTGGAGATGTCGGAACTGGGTTTCTGAGGACGGCGCAGATCAACTTCCGGAGCCATTGATCAGGCTTCGATATGACAGCGCCGGACAACACGGCGACGAGCAAAACGAGAGGATTTCGGGGGACGCCATGAAGAGGACGATCTTGATCACGGGCGCCGCGGCCGCGGCGCTGCTGGCCGCCGCGCCGGCGTGGGCGCAGACCGGGGGCGAGGAGGCGGTCAGCCTCGGCGAGCTGGTCGTGACGGCCCAGAAGCGCGAGGAAAAGCTGCAGGACGTGCCGGCGGCGGTCTCGGTGCTGACGGGCGACGCCATCGCGGCGCGCGGCTCGGTCAGCCTGGAGAGCGCACAGTACCTCGTGCCCACGCTGAACTTCCGCAAGTCGGGCACCACCATCAATCAGACGCTGTTCCTGCGCGGCGTCGGCACCTCCACCTTCTCGATCGCCGGTGAGCCCTCGATCTCCACCGTGGTGGACGGCGTGGTGTTCAGCCGTGCGGGCGAGGCGTTCAGCGATCTGATCGACGTCGAGCGGATCGAGGTGCTGCGCGGGCCCCAGGGCACGCTGTTCGGCAAGAACACCTCGGCCGGCGTCATCAACATCGTGACGAAGCGCCCGGGGAACGATGCGGGCGGCTACGTCGAGGGCGGCTACTTCTCGGGTGGCGACGAATGGCGCCTGCGCGCCGGCGTCGACGTGCCGTTCAGCGAGACCGTGAAGGGCCGCTTCACCGCCTTCTACAGCACCTACGGCGGCAACATCCGCAACGTGACGCGCGACACGCGGGTCAACGGCTATGAACACTGGGGCGTCCGTGGCGTGGTCGTGGCCGACCCGTCCGAGAACCTGCAGCTCACCGTGATCGCCGACTACCGCGAGAGCGACGACGACTGCTGCGCCGAGCTGATCGGAACGGTTCCCACGAACCTGACCGCCACCGTGCTGCCGACGCCGCGCGGCGATCGCACCCGCCGGGTGGCCCAGGACCTGATCACCCGCACCACGGAGAAGAGCGGGGGCGTCTCGCTGCAGGCCGACTACAGCATCGGCGACCACGTGGTGACCTACATCGGCTCGTACCGCGAGTACGACAACACAGAGATCCGCGACGGTGACTGGCTGCCGGGCGCCTACGTCGGCTTCAACCAACTCCACGACGTCGGGCCGCAGACCAGCAACACCCTGACGCAGGAAGTCCGGCTGACCTCGCCGGCCGATCAGTTCTTCTCGTACGTGGTGGGCGCCTACTACTCGCGCGCCGTCACCGACCGGACCTTCACCCGCAACGACGTCGTCTGCACCCTGGCGCCCGCGCCGACCGTGCTGACCACCTGCGGATCGCCCGGCACGGTCGTCACCCGTCCTTCCGGGACGGCCACCTTCGGCTCGGTGTTCAAGAACTACGCGCTGTTCGGGCAGGGGACGGCCAATCTCACCGACCGGTTCCGGCTGATCGGGGGGCTGCGTTTCACCTCCGACAAGCTGTCGGTCTACCACCAGCGCCTGACCACCCTGGCGGGACCGGGCATCCAGCCCAGCTTCGGCCCGTTCACCGACAGCACGTCCAACGACAACCTGTCGGGCAAGGCGGGCGCGCAGTACGACATCAGCGAACAGTCGACGGGCTACGCGACCTACTCGCGCGGCTACAAAGGCCCCGCCTACAACGTCTTCTACAATCTCACCGCCACCGGCACGAACGTGATCGATGCCGAGACGGCCGACAGCTACGAAGTCGGTTTGAAGAACACGCTGTTGGACGGCCGGCTGATCCTGAACCTCGCCGCCTACTATGCGAAGTACCACAACTTCCAGGCGAACAATCCGGACGTGGTCGCCGGCGTGCTGGTCACCCGCTTCACCAACGCGGGCACGATCTCGACCCGGGGCGGGGAACTGGACTTCCTGTTCCGCCCGATCACCGACCTCAACCTCTCGGGCGGCCTGGCCTACACCGACGCCAAGGTGGACAAGTTCAAGGTGCCGACCAACGGCGTGGTCACCGGCGTGGTCCCGTCCGGAACCCAGCTCGGCTACGCGCCGAAGTGGAAAGGCTCGCTGGCGGTCGACTATCGCTTCCGCGACGTGGGGCCGGTGGATGTGGTCCTGGGCGCCCAGGGCTCGTTCCAGAGCAAGCAGATCGCTCAGTTCGACGCCAACGCCGCGATCCGTGACGCGACGACCATCCGCGGCTACGCCATCGTCGACCTCTCGGTGGGCATCGCCGACCGCGACGACCGTTACCGCGTCACTGCCCAGATCAAGAACCTGTTCGACGAGAGCTTCGCCTCGGCGATCACCAGCGGCGGTCCGGGCGGCAGCTACCGCTACATCATCCCCCGCGAGGCCGACCGCTACTACGGCGTCACGGCGCGGGTGAACTTCTAGTCGGCGAGGGCCGGGCGCGCCTCGCGGACGCCCGGCTCAGACCACCTGGTTCAGGAGCGGCGCGCCGTCGCGCAGCCGGCGGCAGTTGTCGAAGGCCACGTTCAGGCTGCGGGACAGCGTTTCCGGCGTCAGCCAGGCCACGTGCGGGGCCAGCACTACATTGGGTAGGGCGAGCAGCGGCTCGCCCGCCGGAATCGGCTCGGCCGCGAAGACGTCGAGGCCCGCCGCGGCGAGCCTGCCCGACGACAGGGACGCGTGGAGGGCCGGCTGATCCACCAGTTCGCCGCGCGCGGTGTTGATGAGGATTGCGCCCATCTTCATCCGCGCCAGCACGCCGGCGTCCACGATGTGGCGGGTCTGATCGCTCAGCGGGATATGCAGCGACAGGATGTCGGACTTTGCGACCAGTTCGTCGAAGTCCACGGCGCGGCCGACCGCCTCGGGCTTCGGCGAGCGGGCCGTGTAGATCACCTCCGCGCCCAGGGCCTGGAGCACCGGCGCCAGCCGGCTGGGCACGCCGCCATAGCCGAGGAAGCCGACCGTCCGGCCCGCCACCTCGCCGGTTGCGTCGATGACCCCGAGGTCGGGCCGCCAGCCTTGCCCGGCGCGCACCAGCGCGTCGAAATAGGGCACTCGCCGCAGCGTGGCGAAGACCAGCGCCAGGGTCATCTCGGCCACCGCCTGGCTGTTCGTGCCGGGCATGTTGGCGACCGCGATCCCCGCGCCCGCGCGGCGTCCAGGTCGATGGTGTTCACGCCCACGCCCAGCTTCTGGATCAGCTTCAGGCGCGGGGCCGTGTCCATCATCGCGGCGGTCACGGGCTTCAGCACATGCAGCAACGCCGCGGCGTCGGCGATCTCGCGCGCGAAGCCATCGTCATCGGTTTCGTCCACGCAGGACCAGTCGACGCCGTCGATGTCGGCGCGCCGCCCCAGTTCAGCCAGGAAGCCGGGGCTGGCCCGGTACTGCAACACCGCCTTCATGGGCGATGCGTAGCCGGGCCGCGCGCCGGGGTCACGCCGTAAGCGCGGCGAGGGCGGCCTCGGCCACCTCCATGTCCTGGCTGTAGTGGCCGCCGCTGACGCCGATCCCACCGACCACGCCGCCGTCCAGTTCCACCGGGAAGCCGCCGCCGAACACCACCAGGCGCGGCGTGTGGACGATGCCGTGCAGGAGCGGCGGATCGGTCTTGATGAAGTCGAACCAGCCATGGGTCGGGATGGCGTAGGCCGCGGCCGTATAGGCCTTGTCCTGGGCGATCTGGACGCTGAGCAGCGGGGCCCCGTCCATGCGCCGGAACGCCTTCAGCACGCCCGACTCGTCGACTACCGCGATGACCATAGGAACGCCCATCGTCGTGGCCTTGGCGGCCGCCGCCTCGATCAGGCGGTCCGCCGCGGCCTGGGACAGGGAATTGCGCGTGATGGTCAGGGTCATGGGAGCTCTGCGATCTGTTGCTGAGGCACGGGTGGGTCAGTCGCGCTCGGCGGCGAACGCGCCGAGCAGGGCGTTGCGCCCGGACAGGATGTGGCTGGTCATCACGCTGCGCGCCCAGGCGCCGTCGCGCGCGCCGATCGCCGCCGCCAGGTCCAGGTGCTGGGCGGCGCTGCGACGCATCTCCTCCAGGCCGTATCGACGGAAGGTGCGCAGGACGAGCGGCATCTCGACGACGCTCGCGAGGGCGACCTCCAGGCGCGGGTTGGCCGCCATCCTGACGATCTGCTTGTGGAAGGCGTCGTTGAGCTGGGCGAACTCGTCGATCGCCTGTGGCTTGCCGTCCTCGACGAGCGCCGCCATCGCGCGGGCCAGCCGCAGCAGCTCGGCGACGTCCTCGTCGCGCGCCTCGGCGGCGGCGGCCTCGGCGGCGTAACCCTCCAGCGCGACGCGCAGGTCGTAGATCTTGGTGATGTCCCGGTCGTCCATGTGCGCGACGAAGGCGCCACGATGCGGGATGAAGGTGATCAGGCCCTCGGCATGCAGCCGGCGCATCGCCTCGCGGACGGGCGTTCGCGATATGCCGGTGGTGGTGGCCAGGTCCTGGGCGGTGAGGTGCGTGCCGGGCCGAAAGGTCCCGCTGACGATCCCGTCCCGGATCGCGCGATACGCCTTGTCGACGGCGCCCGCCATCTCACCTCCCTAAAGTTCTGCGGCTCTTTTGCATCCAATCTGGCGGTGGATACAAGGGCATTATGGGGCAATCTGCATCCAGATTTGCTGATATTGAATGCAATCTTCGAAAGCCGTATCACGGTCGACAAAGCAGGCGCGCCGTGCGGGCAGGGGCTGGAGCCTCGCCGTCTCGGGACGCGCCGCAAAGTGAGGGAGGTCGAGGATGGAAGGCCTGAGCGCGCTTCTGGAGCAGGTGGACACCCAGTTCCTGGGCTTTGCATCGCCGACCGCGCCGCGGATCATGGCCGGCGGCCATCCCTGCCAGGGGCTGTACTGGACGCCCAAGGGCGGCAAGCCCAAGGCCGCCTTCATCGCCACCCATTACAACGTCGATTTCTCCGAGCACTACCTGGCGCCGTACCTGGCGACCCGGGGCTTCGGGTTCCTGGGCTGGAACACCCGGTATCGTGGGTTCGAGGACCAGTTCCTGCTCGAGCACGCGGTGCTGGACATCAGCGTCGGCGTGAAGTGGCTGCGCGAGGTCGCGGGGGTCGAGACGGTGATCCTGCTGGGCAACTCCGGCGGCGGTTCGCTGATGGGCGCCTATCAGGGCGAGGCGATCCAGCCGACGCTGACCAAGCTGCTCACCGGCGCGGCGCAGGACCTGTACCAGGACCTGCCCAAGGCCGATCTCTATGTGTCGCTGAACGCCCACCAGGGGCGTCCCGAGGTGCTGACCGACTGGATGGACGCCTCGGTGGTGGACGAGAACGATCCCGTCGCCACCGATCCAGAGCTCGATCCGTTTGGCGAGCTCAACAAGCCCCCGTACACGCCGGAGTTCATCGCCCGATACCGGGCCGCCCAGCGCGCGCGTAACCAGAGGATCACCGACTGGGCCAAGGCCGAGCTGAAGCGGTTGAACGCCGCCGGCATTCCCGACCGTCTGTTCCCGCTGTTCCGCTGTTGGGGGGACCTGCGGATGATGGACGGGACCATCGATCCGTCCGACCGCAACACCCCGATGTGCTACCGCGGGCACCCGGCGATGGCCAACCGCATGCCTTCGATCGGCCGCGCCAACAACATCCGCACGTGGCTCTCGATGTGGAGCCTCGAAACCTCCAACTGCCGCGGCAAGCCGCATCTGGAGAAGTTCCGCATGCCGGCGCTGGTCGTGCAGGGAACGGCCGACACCGGGGTCTTTCCGCAGGACGCCAAGGACATCCACGGCTTCATCGGCTCAAAGGACAAGACGCTCGAGTTCATCCCGGGCGCCCACTACTTCGAGGACAGTCCAGAGGTGAGGAACCAGGCGGCGGCGCTGATCTGCGACTGGGCGCGCGCGCGAGTCTGATTGTCAGTCTAATTGACATTATATGGGCGAGCGCTAGGCTCCCCGAAAACGTCCGGGAGGCCCTTCATGTCACAGCAAACAGCGCCCGCCGGCCCGCTGGCCGGTCTTGTCGTCGTGGAGGCCGGCCAACTGATCGCCGGTCCCTTCTGCGGCCAGTTGCTGGGCGACATGGGCGCGACGGTGATCAAGCTGGAGCCGCCGAAGACCGGTGATCCCATGCGCCAGTGGGGGCAGGGCGCGCCTGTCTGGTGGGAGGTGATCGCCCGCAACAAGAAGTCGGTCTCGCTGGATCTGCGGAGCGCGCCGGGCCAGGAGATCGCCCGCAAGCTGATCGCGGGCGCGGACGTCTTCATCGAGAACTTCCGGCCGGGCACCATCGAGAAGTGGGGGCTCTCGCCAGAGCGCCTGCATCAGGACAATCCCGGTCTCGTGATCGTGCGCATGTCCGGCTACGGCCAGACGGGGCCTTATGCCCAGCGCGCCGGCTTCGGCGGCATCGGCGAGGCCATGGGCGGCTGGCGCGCCATCGTCGGCGAGCCCGACAGGCCGCCCTCTCGCATGGGGGTCTCCATCGGCGACACGCTGACCGCCAGCTACGGCGCGATGGGCGCCTTGGCCGCGCTGCGGGCCCGCGACGCCACGGGCAAGGGGCAGGTCGTCGACTGCGCGCTCTACGAGTCGGTGCTGCAGGTGATGGAGGCGCTGGTCCCCGAGTATGTGGTGACGGGCCAGGCGCGGAAGCGCAGCGGCGCGATCCTGCCGGGCATCGCCCCGTCCAACGTCTATCCCTGCAGCGATGGAGTACCTCATCGGGGCCAACGGCGACGGCGTCTTCCGGCGGCTGTGCGAGGCCATGGGCAGAGTGGCCCTGGCCGACGACGAGCGCTACGCCACCCACGCCGCCCGCGGTGCGCGGCAAAAGGAACTGGATGACCTGATCGCTGATTGGACCCGCACCCTGACCGTCGATCAGCTCGAGGCGCTGATGCAGGAGCACGGTGTTCCGGCCGGCCGAATCTTCGGTCCCGCCGACATGCTGGCCGATCCTCATTTCCAGGCGCGAGGTGCGATCCTCGACATGCCCGACCATCCGCGCTGGCCGGGGCTCAAGATGCAGGCGCCGTTCCCGAAGTTCTCGGAGACTCCCGGCAGCGTTCGCGCGATCGCGCCGCAGACCGTGGGCGAGGACAACATGGAAATCCTGGGCGGCCGCCTCGGGATGGACGCGGCCGAGATCGCCAGGCTGAGCGCCGCCGGGACGATTTAGTCCTGCGGCTGTCCAGGCGCCGCGCGCAGGTGGTCTTTGAAGTCCGCCGCGCGCTGGCGACGCTCGTCGGCCCAGGCTTCGCTGGGTTGGCCACGCATCTCGGTCCAGGCGACCAGGACGCCACAGGTCGGGCACTGGCCGTCAAGTTCGAGTTCGGTCTCGCAGGCGCGGTGGAACATCCGTGTCGCGGGCCCTTCGCCGTCCGGCTTGCACCACTGCTCTCCCCAGGTCCGCAACGCCAGGATCACCGGCATCAGGTGCCGTCCCTTGGCGGTGAGGCGATACTCGTGGCGTAGGGGGCGTTGCGAGTAGGCGCTGCGCTCGACCAGGCCATCGGCCTCCAGTCGCTTCAGTCGCGCGGCGAGCATCTGGCTGGTGGCCCCGGTCTGCGCCTGCAGGTCCTGGAAACGGCTCTGGCCCATCAACAGTTCGCGCACGATGAGGATCGACCAGCGGTCGCCCACCAGGCCGGTTGAATGCGCGATGGGACACAGCGTGTCGTCGGGGCCGGGTGTGTTCACGCGGGGCAAGCTCCAGAATTCTCGGCGTTTCCGCGGCGCGGATCGGCTTGTCGCCATAAGGCTATGAATTTCATATCCAAGTTGTCCAGCCGCGCATTTCGAACGTGACGACGGCGTCATTTTTGAGTCGCTTTGATTTTCGAAGTTGCTATCGTTCGCCGCAAACCCGGGACAGGGAAGGCGGAGGAACCCCATGGCGGACGGCTCACACGACGCGAAGGCGCTACGCGCCGCGATCGGCATTTCCCACGCGGAAGAGCGGCGCATCGCGCTGGAACTGTCGCCCGCCGTGGCCTGGCCGACGCTGGTCCTGGCCGTGATCCTGCCTGCGACGCTGGCTGCGGTGATCGCGTTGGGGTTCGCCGGGGCGATGCCGCTTTGGGTCTGCGCGCCGGTCCTGGCGGCGGTGTCCTACGCGCACTACACGCTGGTGCACGAGGCCATCCACGGCAACGTGGTCAGCCGTCCCAGGACGCTGGCGTGGATCAACACGGTGGTGGGCTGGATCGGGTCGCTGGGGCTCGGTGCGGGGTGGCCGGCGCTGCAGCGGACGCACGTGCTGCACCATTCCCACACCAACACCGACCGCGATCCCGACGTGGTCTGGAAGGGGACCTTCCCGCAGGCGCTGGCCAAGTGGCTGATGTCCGTCCCGCCGTCGCTGCTGCCGCTGATGGCGCTGCGGTTCATCAGCCCGGCGCGCTATCGCCGGATCGGTGCGATCCTCAGCCCGTCCGAGATCGCCCAGGTCTCGGCGGTGACGCTGCTGACCCTGGCGCTGCTGGTCGCGGCCCTGGCGACGGGCCATTTCGCCGAGTGGCTGATGCTATGGTTCGTGCCGACCCGCCTCGCGATCCTGATCCTGAACATCTTCTTCCAGTGGCTTCCCCACCACCCGTTCGACCAGACCGAGCGGTACCTGAACACGCGGATCAGCCTGTGGGCTGGCGGAACCGTCCTGCTGCTGCAGCAGAACCTGCACCTGATGCACCACCTGTGGCCCAGCGTGCCGTTCTACAACTACGCGCGCCTGTTCCGTCGGCTGCGTCCGGTGCTCGAGGCCGAGGGCTCGCGCATCGAGGGGCTGATGGTCGGCGCGCACCGCCGGACCATCAAGGCCTGACGCGGCGCGCCGGCAGGTTGGTTTGTGAGTCTGGTTGACGGTCTCGCCGCTTTGACAATCGCCCTGAAGCGGCCCACTGAGGCGAGCCTGTAACGCCCGGAAGACCTCGACTTTGGCGGAGCCACCAAAACAGAAGCCGCTTCTGCTCGGACTGCTGCAGGCGTTCTATTGGTGCGACGAGAGCCTGCAGAACTACCTGCGATCCCGGGGATGGCCCGAGGTGACCCGGCCCCAGTCGATGGTCATGGCCCACCTGGTCCTGGGCGTGAACCGCCCCTCCGACATCGCCCGCAACATGGGCGTCAGCCGCCAGGCGATCCATGCCACCATCAACCAGATGGTCGACCTCGGCATCGTCGTGCTGTCCGACGACGCGACCAACGGCCGGGTCAAGATCGTGACGCCCACCAACCTCGGCGAGACCATGCGCGCCGACGCTCAGCGGGCCATGTCGGTCCAGGCCGAGGAACTGGCCCAGCGGCTGGGGGAGGCGGACCTGCGCAAGCTGACCGAGATCCTCAGCCGCGTCTGGGGTGCGCCGCTCACCTTCCTGCCCGGCCTGTCGGGGTCGGACGCCTGAACATGCAAAAGGCCGCCGGGGTCGCCGGCGGCCTTCGCATCATTCCGACGCCAGCGTCCTAGTAGCGGTAGCGCAGGTAGGCGCCGAGGCTGCGCGGACGGTTCAGCGTCAGCAGGTCCACCCCGAGGCTGTCGATGTTCGAGATCGAGACGAAGTAGGTCTCGTTGAACAGGTTGCGGGCGAAGAGGCCCGCTTCGAGCTTGCCGTCGTCGGCGCGCCAGCCGGCCTGGGCGCCGAACACCCACACGCCGTCCTGCGACAGGCGGTCGGCGTTCGAGTTCTCGAAGTAGATCTTCGAGGAGTAGGCGGCGTCCACCGTGCCCACGACCTCGCCGCCCCACGGGACGGGGTGGCTGTAGTTGGCCGCGGCGTTGAAGGTGACCTTCGGCGACTGCGGCAGGCGGTTGCCGGTGAAGTCCTGGCCTTCTGAGAAGTAGTCGCCGTACTCGGCGTCCAGCAGCGACAGGCCGGCGTTGACCGACAGGTGCTGGCTGAGACGGGCCGAACCTTCGACTTCCGCGCCGTAGACCTTCGAGTTGGCGGCGTTGTCCAGCACCAGCACGGTCAGGCCGTTGCGCAGCGCCTGGGCGAAGACCTGCTGGTCCTTGTAGTCGTAGTAGAAGGCCGAGGCGTTCAGGCGCACGCGGCGGTCGAACAGCTCGGACTTCAGGCCCACTTCATAGGCGTCGAGCTTCTCGTTGTTGTAGGGGATCAGCTCTTCCGGCGTCGTGGCGAGGCCGCCGAAGAAGCCGCCGCTCTTGAAGCCCCGGTTGTACGTCGCATAGACGCTGAGATCGTCGGTGACCTCGTAGCGCAGGCCGAGGCGGCCCGACCACGCCGAGAACGTCTTGTCCTGCTTGGAGGTGAGCAGGACGATCAGGCCGCCTTCCGCCTGGCTCTGGTAGTCGAACGACTTGTCGTCGGCCGAATAGCGGATGCCCAGGGTGGCGGTCAGCTTCTCGGTCAGCTTGTAGTCGGCCTGACCGAAGAAGGCGTAGCTCTTGGTCTTCTGCGTGTAGGGATAGCTGAAGGCCGCGACGCTGTCGGCGAGGCTGAAGCCGTCCGGGAACAGCGGGCGAAGGTCGGCCAGCACGTCCTGGGTCGAGGCGTCCTTCACCGTCTCATCCATGTAGTACGCGCCCAGCACGTACTTCAGGCGCGAATCCGGATCGTCGTTCGACTGGATCCGCAGCTCCTGCGTGAACTGCTTCTGGCGGGCGAGATAGTTGATCTCGATCATCCGCAGCGGGCTGGAGTCGGTGTTCTCGAAGGCGTTGCGGTGCGCCCACGAATAGGCGGTGACCGACACGACCGAGACCTTGCCCAGGTCCCAGGTGATCTGGCCTGAGGCGCCGAACAGGTCGATCTTGTCCTTGCCTTCCTGGTTGGCCGAGGTCACGCGGTCGGAACCGTCCGTGTCGCTGTAGCCGAAGGCGTCGCCGCACTGGTTCGTGCCGTAGAAGGCGGGCGCGCAGAAGCCGGTCGGGCCCGCGGCGCCGGGCGTCAGCGGGAAGAGGGCGCGGTGTTGCGGCTGGGTGGCGTCGCCGCGGTTGGCGAAACGGTTGACCTGGAATAGCGCCTCGAGGTTCTCGGTCGGCGTATAGAGGGCCGACAGGCGCAGGGCCCAGTAGTCGGTGTCGTTGATGTCGTGGCCGGTGACGCGGTTGTAGGTGTAGCCGTCGTCCTTCACGAGCTGGCCGGCCGCGCGGACCGCCAGGACGTCCGGAATCACCGAACCGCCCACCGCGCCCGTCAGGTTCACGGCGTTGTAGGTCGCGTACTCGGCCGTGGCTTCCGCCGTGAAGGCGTGCGTCGGGCGCTTGGTGGTGACGTTCACCGCGCCGCCGTTGGTGTTGCGGCCGTAGAGCGTGCCTTGCGGGCCGCGCAGGATCTCGATCTGGCCGATGTCGAAGAAGCCGGCCATCTGCGCCAGCGGCGAGCTGATGTAGACGCCGTCGACGTAGATGCCGACGCCGCTGGAGGAGTTCGGGTTGAAGTCCGACAGGCCGACGCCGCGGATGAAGATCTTGGGGTTGGCGGCCGCGTCACCGCTGCTGACGCGCAGGCCGGGGGCCAGGTTGTTCAGGCCGATGACGTTGGTGACGCCGCGGTCCGCCAGGGCCTGGCCGGAGATCGCCGTCACCGAGACCGGCACGTCCTGCAGGTTCTCGGCCCGCTTCTGGGCGGTGACCACCACTTCCTCGACGGCGAAGTCGTCGGCGTTGTCCTGCGCGAAGGCGCTTCCCGCGGACAGCGCGAGCGCGGCGCAGCCCACAAACAGCATCGTTCTCATGGTCATCCCCTAACCGTGTCGTGTTTGCGACAGTCTCGTATACGATAGTAAAAGCTATGAAAAGCAATACGAGCGGGGCGGTCACGCTGTCGCATCAAACCGGTTGGGCGGTTTTGCGGCGCCCTCCGCAGTCCGTTGGGCGCACGGTGCGCAGGCCGGGCGAAAGTCGGGAAATTCTGGCCCGCCGGCTTGAATACGGTAATAAAAGCTATTCTTTTGATCGACACGAAAGGGGCGCCCGATGCTGGCCTGCTACACCGACCGTCTGAGCGTGCGCCCCGGCGAACGCTTCGAACTTCACGCCAGCGCGACGAACGGCCCGTGCCGCCTGTCGATCGCCCGCGTGGGCCTGTCGCGGGAAGACGTGCTGGAGCTGGACGGCCTCAGCATCGGCGAGCATCCGGTCCCGGCGCATGCCGACCGTGACGGGTGCGGCTGGCCGGTGGCGCTCGAGATCGAGGTCGGGGAGGGGTGGGCTTCCGGCTACTACGACATCGTCCTGACCGACGCCGCCGGGGCGGAGGCGCATCACTTCGTGATCGTGAAGCCGCCCGTGGGCGTGCGGCGCTCCACGGCCCTGATGGTGCTCGCGACCAACACCTACCAGTCCTACAACTACTGGGGCGGCGCCAACGCCTACTCGAACGTCACGGGCCTGATGAGCGGTCAGGTCCCGTTCGACCAGGCCATGGACGAGGCGATCGGCGTGCTCTCCACGCAGCGCCCGTTCCCGCCGTTGATCGTGTCGCCGCCGGCCAATCCTCCCCGCCTGGTCAACATGCGTAAGCGCGGCTTCGAGGAGCGGCCGTGGGCCGCCGAGCCGGCGTGGATGCGTGAACACCGCGCCTCGCCCTACGACGGGTCCGCCGGCTTCCTGCACAAGTGGGAGCACGTCTTCGTGGCCTGGGCGGAGGAGGCCGGGTACGTCCTCGACTTCGCCACCGACTACGACCTGGAGGTCGAACCCGACCTGCTGGACGGCTACTCGGCGGCGCTGTTCGTCGGTCACAGCGAGTACTGGTCAGGCGGCGAGCGCGAGCAGGTCGAGCGCTTCGTCGACGCCGGCGGCAATGCGGCGATCCTCTCGGGGAACACCTGCTTCTGGAAGGTGCGCTGGGAGAACGACGGCAAGACCTACGTCTGCCACAAGTGGAAGGGCTTCGAAGCCGAGGATGTGTCGCCTGAGCTGGCGACCCACCTCTGGTCGCACGCCGCCTTCAAGAAGCCCGAGGCCGAGATCACCGGCCTCAGCTTCGTCTTCGCCGGCTATCACCGCCTGGGCATGTGCGTGTCGCGCGGACAGGGCGGCTTCACCATCTACGACGACCGGCACTGGGCGTTGGAAGGCTCGGACCTCTTCTACGGCGACGTGGTCGGCGGCGACCTGCCGCTGATCGGCTACGAGAGCGACGGCTGCCGCTTCCAGTTCGACGACGCCGGCCTGCCCAGGGCCACGCCGATGCTGGGCGTGCCGGCGAACCTCGAGATCATCGGCATCGCCCCCTGCGCCTTCGGTGAGGAGGCCGGCCGCGGCTACAACCCGATCATCCCGCCCGAGAAGCTGGACGTGATCGCCGACGTGATCTTCGGCGACAGCAGTCCCGAGTCCCAGGCCAAGGTGCTTCGCGGCCATGCGATCCTCGCCAGCTTCAAGCGGGGGAAGGGCGAGGTGTTCAACACCGGCACCACCGAGTGGGCCCACGGCCTGGGCGCGCGCGATCCCTTCGTCGAGAAAATCACCCACAACGTCATGGCCCGCTTCGGCGTCAGCCGGGCCGGCGCCGCGGCATGACCGTCGGCGGTGGCGAGCGGATCGACTGCGACGTGCTCGTGGTCGGCTCGGGCGCCGCCGCCCTCTCGGCGGCCTTGCGCGCGGCCGATGGCGGCCTGCGGGTGCTGGTTCTGGAGAAGAGCCGCAAGGTCGGCGGCACCAGCGCCATGTCGGGGGCCGGAACCTGGATCCCCGCCAACCACCACGCAGTGGCCAAGGGCGTCGACGACGACGCCGCGCAGGCGCTGGCCTACATCGAGGCCGTGTCGCCCGCCAGTTGGGCGAAGGAGGAGGGCGACCTCTGGCGCGCCTTCGTCGAGGCCGCGCCGCGGATGCTGCGGTTCGTCGAGGATCGCACGCCGCTCGAGTTCGAACTGCTGTCCGAGCCGGATCCCGAGCTGGAAGCCCCTGGCGGCAAGTCGTACGGCCGCATGCTCTCGCCCCGACCGCTGAAGAAGGCTGTCGCCGGTCCGTTTGCTTGCCACATCCGGGCGTCGACCCAGCCCCATAGCCTCACCTATGAGGAGATGATCTGGGCTGATTTCATCCATCGGCCGGTGCGCGCCTATCGCCGGAACGGACTGAAGATCCTGCAGCGCCGGCTGAGCGGCCTCGTCACCCAGGGCAGCGCGCTGATCGCGGGCCTGCTGCGGGGCTGCCAGGATGCGGGCTGCGACATCCGCCTGGGCGTTCGGGTGACCGAACTGGTCACCGCCGCCGAGGGCGGGGTCACCGGTGCTCTGGCCGAGGCCGAGGGGCGGAGGCTGGAGATCGCCGCGGCGCGCGGTGTCGTCCTCGCCACGGGCGGGTTCGAATGGGACCTCGAGCGCTACGCGGAACACTTCCCGGCGCACCGCGACTTCGTCTGCAGCCCGGACACCAACACGGGCGACGGCCAGCGGATGGCCGAGGCCGTCGGAGCCCGGCTGGCGCGCATGGACCAGATGAACGTCGCGGGCGCCTTGCCGACCCGCTACGAAGGCCGCGTCCACGGGATGCCGCTGCGCTTCCAGGCCGCGCGTCACGCCATCGTCGTCGATGGGACCGGCCGCCGCTTCGGCAACGAGTTCGATTTCAACTTCGGCGAGAAGCTGCTGGAGCGCGATCCCGCCACGGGCGCGTACCGCCACCTGCCGGCCTGGGTGATCGCCGACGCCGCGTTCCTCGCGCGCATGCCGGTCGTCACCACCTTCGCCCGCAACAAGCGCGGCTGGCTGGTCAAGGCGCCGACCCTGCAGGCGCTGGCCCGGAAGATCGGCTTGCCGGGCGGCGCCCTCGCCGAGACGGTGGCGCGGTTCAATCAGGCCGACGCCGAGGGCCTCGACGCCGAGTTCGGGCGCGGCCAGAGCGGCTTCGACCGGCTGCACGGCGGCAAGCGCGGCGTGCTCGGCGCGATCTCCCGCGCGCCCTTCGCGGCCATGCCGTTCAACATCTCGCTGATGGGCACGAAGGGCGGGCCGCGGACCGACGCGCGCGGCCGGGTTCTGCGTCCCGACGGCTCGGTGATCCGGGGCCTGCACGCCGCCGGCAATGTGATGGCCAATCCTTTCGGCACCCGCGCGGTGGGGATGGGGACCACCATCGGCCCCTGCCTGACGTGGGGTTTCATCTGCGCCGAGACCCTGCTCACCGACAACCGCGCCGCGTAAGAGGCTTCGAGTTCCCCATGAGTGTTCCGAGTGGCCGCATGTCGGCCAGCGCCTGGAGCTGGTCGCTCTATCAGGGGGCCCGCGACCCCTACATCATCCTGATCGGCACCTATGTCTTCATTCCCTACTTCGCGACGGCGGTGGTGGGCGATGCGGTAAGGGGGCAGTCGTTCGTCGCCGCCTACAGCCTGATCTCCAGCCTGCTGGTGGCTTTCACCGCGCCCGTGCTGGGGGCGGCGGTAGATAGGATGGGCGCCAGGAAGCCCTGGCTACTGGCGCTCACGGCGCTCTCCATCCCGCTGATCGCGGCGCTGTGGTTCGCCACCCCGGCCGGCGTGGCCGGGATGGGCGTGCTGCCGACCCTGGCGGTGCTGACCGCCATCTCGGTGCTGCTGTCGTACGGCGACGTTTTCTACAACGCGATGCTGATGAGCGCGGCCGATGCCGGGGAGCAGCCCTCGGCCTCGGGCTGGGCGCTGTCGCTGGGCAACGCCGTCTCGATCGTCATGCTGCTGGCGGTGCTGTTCGCCTTCGCCATGCCGGGCCTGCCGGGGATGGACTGGCTGCCGCCAGCGCCGCTGTTCGGCCTCGACCGCGACACCCATCAGCCGGACCGGATCGTCGGACCCATCGTGGCGGTGGTGTTCGCGGCCTTGGCGGCCCCGCTGTTCCTCTTTGCCCGCGATGGCGCGCGCACGGGCGTGCCGTTCGGTCGGGCGCTGAAGGACGGCGCGGGCCACCTCGCCAGCCTGTTTCGCGGCGCGCGGGCCCCCAAGGACGTGGTGCTCTACCTCGTGGCCCGCATGCTCTACATCGACGGCAAGATGGCCCTGCTGGTCTTCGGCGGCGTCTACGCGGCCGGGGTCATGGGCTGGGGCGGTCTGGAACTGCTGGTCCTCGGCATTGTGGCCACGCTGTCCGGCGTGGTGGGCGGGGTGATGGGCGGCTGGCTGGACCGCGCGGTCGGCCCGCGCGAGGCCTTCAAGATCGAGATCGCCGTGACGGTGCTGGCGCTGATCGTGCAACTCGGCACCACGCCGGCGCGGGTGGCCTACTTCTGGCCCGTCACCGCCGACGCCGCGCCTCTGTGGGCCGGGCCGATGTTCGGCAGCGCGCCCGAGGTCGTCTACCTGGCCTGCGCGGTGGTGATCTCGCTGTTCGGGACCGCGTCGTGGGCCTCGTCGCGCACCCTGATGGCGCGCCTGACGCCGCCGGAGGAGGCGGGCGCCTTCTTCGGCCTCTTCGCCCTGTCGCAGACGGCGACCATGTGGGTCGGTCCGCTGCTGATCGACGTCTTCACCCGCACCTTCAAGAGCCAGCCGGCCGGCTTCATCCCGATCGTGGTGATGATGCTGGCGGGCCTCGTGCTGCTGTTCCCCGTCAAGGGCGGCGGCAGGGTCGCTGCCTGACATTCCGGAGTATCTTCAGATGCGTAGAACCATCAGTTCGGGGTCGCCCATGGAGGCGATCGCCGCCTACTCGCGGGCGGTGGTCCACAATGGCTGGGTGTTCGTTTCGGGCACGATGGGCGTCGATCCGGTGACGCGCGAGCTGCCCGACGACTTCTCGGCCCAGGTCGGCAACGCCTTCACGATCCTGGAGAAGGCCCTGGCCGAGGCGGGCTCCTCGCTGGCCCAGGTGGCGCATGTTCGGATCTTCGTGGCCGACCGGGCGGACCTGCCGCAGATCGTGCCGTTCCTGCAGGCCAGGTTCGGCGACGTGCGGCCGGCCCAGACCATGATCATCGCCCAGATGCCCGATCCGCGCGCGAAGGTGGAGATCGAGGTCGTCGCGGCCGTCGCGTAGCGCGCGGGCCTCCCAAGGCCGTCATGGCCCGGACAAGCCGGGCCATGAGGTTCCGCGACGTGGCTTAGTGGTCCAGCATCTGGCTCATGAAGGCCAGTTTCTGCGGCGCTTCCAGTGGGCCGGCCGCCTTCATCAGCTTGAAGGCGTCGTCGGCCGCTTCGACTGCGAAGTCGATGTCGGCGTCGGTCATGGCCGCGCAGATGAACATGTTGTGCCAGGGATGGAAGTAGACCCCACGCTTCATCAGCGCCTGGTTCCAGAAGTAGCCCTTCGCCAGGTCCGCGTCGTCGTCCACCATGATCAGCGGCAGCTCGGCGGGGCCGGTCTGGCGCAGGGCATAGCCGTGCCGCGCCGCGCTCTCGTTCAGGCCGTCGCGCAGGCGCTGGCCCAGGGCCTGGGTGCGCTCCAGGTAGTCGGTGTCGCGGATGCGCCGCATGGTGGTCAGCGCCGCGGCCATCGGCGCGGCCGAGAACCAGTAGGAACCGGTGGCGTAGATCGTCGAGGCCGCCATCCGCGCCTTGTCCGAGCCCAGCAGGGCCGAGATCGGGTGGCCGTTGGCGATCGCCTTGCCCCAGCTCGACAGGTCGGGCTTCACGCCCACCAGCGACCAGCTCGAGTCCCGCGCGAGGCGGAAGCCGGCCCGCACGTCATCGACGATCAGCAGGGCGCCGTGCTCGTCGCAGAGCTCGCGGGCGCGCTTGGCATAGGCCGGGTCGGGCAGTTCCTGGTCGATGAAGGTGTCGTGCTTGATCGGCGAGGCGAAGATCGCCGCCAGGTCGCTGCCCGCCTCGCGGACCGCCGCCTCCAGACTTTCCACGTCGTTGTAGTCGTAGAAGATCTGGTTGGCCCGGTCGCCGGGCGCCACGCCGCGCTTCAGCGGCGTGCACCAGGGGGCCGCACCGTGATAGGCGCCCCGGGCCAGGACGACGGTGTTCTTGCCGGTGTGGTTGCGGGCGATCATCAGCGCCATGGTCGTGGCGTCGGTGCCGTTCTTGCAGAACATCGCCCAGTCAGCGTGGTCGACCATACCGGTCATCGCCTCGGCCAGCTCCACCATCGCTTCGCCGGGGCCGGTCATGGTGTCGCCCGCGCGCATGCGCTGGACGTAGGCCTCGTCGATCTCCTTGTCGCCGTATCCGAACAGGTTCGGGCCATAGCCGCAGAGGAAGTCGAGATAGCGGTTGCCGTCGACGTCCCACAGGTACGCGCCTTCCGCGCGGCCGAAGAACTGAGGATAGTCGTCCGGGAGCAGCAGCACGGACTGGTGCCCGTACATGCCCATGGGGATGACCGCCTGGGCGCGTTCGGTCAGCGCCTTGTTCCTGCTGTTGGTCCAGCTCATTGCAGCCCCCGGTGAAAAAGATAGCTTTGACTATCTTATCGCCGGGCGGATACAAATCAACAGCGCTTCCAACGAGGGGGAAACATGGGCGACGGGCTTCTCTGCATCGGGCTGACCACCCTCGACATGGTGGCCCGGCCGATCGACGTTCTGCCCGAGGGCGAGGGCACGCGACTGATCGAGGGCATCGCGGTCGCCCCGGCCGGCACCGCCGCCGGCGCCGCGATGGTCGCCGCCCGCCTGGGCGTGAAGACGGCCCTGGCCGGCAGTATCGGCGCTGACTTCATGGGGCGCGTGGTGCGTCTGGGCCTTGAGGAGCAGGGGGTCGACACCCGGCTGCTGCAGGTGATCGACAGCTTCCCGACCTCGGCCACGATCCTGACCATCGATTCCAAGGGGCGCCGGCCCAACTTCCACGCGCTCGGCGCCGGCATGTTCGCGCCGACCGACGAGGCGGTGATCGCGGCGGCGGGGCAGGCGGCCTTCCTGCACTATGCCTCGGTGGGCGGTCCGCGCGCCGACGGCGGGCCGGGGCTGGCGGTGGTCCAGGCGGCCAAGGCCGGCGGCGCGACCGTCACCTGCGACCTCATCTCGCCCCAGCCCACGGCCCTGGCCGAGCTGGAACGGCTGCTGCCGCACGTCGACTACTTCATGCCCAGCGTCAGCGAGGCGTTCGCGTTGTCCAAGACCGACAGCCTGGACGCCGCGGCCGACTTCTTCCTGGGCCTCGGCGCCGGCGCCGTGATCATCAAGAACGGCGGGGCGGGGTCCTATGTCGCGCTGGGTGCGGATCGCGCCAGCCTGCCGGCCTATGCCATCACGCCGGTGGACACGACCAGCTGCGGCGACTCCTACTGCGCTGGCTTCATCGCGGGCCTCAGCCGGGGCCTGTCGCCGCTGGACGCCACCCGCTTTGCGACCGCCGTCGCGGCGCTGGTCGCGCAGGGACTGGCGACTCTCGGCAAGCTGGAGAGCTACGACGGGGTGCTGGAGGCGATGAAGACCATGACGCTGAAGGACGCCGCCTGATGTCCGGCGACGAGGAGAGCAAGCTCCGGGCCCAGCTCGTCGAGGTCATGCAGGCGATGGACGCCCGCGGCCTCAATCGCGGCACGTCCGGCAATGTCTCGGCCCGTTTCGGCGACGGCATGCTGGTGACGCCCAGCGGCGTGCCGCCGGAACGCCTGACGCCGGAGGCCATGGTCTATGTCGGCGCCGACGACAGCATCCCGGAAGGCCAGCTCAAGCCCTCCAGTGAATGGCGGATGCATATGCAGATCCTGCGTCGCCGGCCCGACGTGGGCGGCGTGGTCCATTGTCACTCCCGCCACGCCACCATCCTGGCCTGCGCCGGTAAGCCGATCCCCGCCGTCCACTACATGGTGGGCGTGAGCGGCGGAGCCAGCGTGCCGGTCGCGCCCTACGCGACGTTCGGGTCCGAGGATCTGGCCGACGCGGTGGTCGAGGCGCTGAGCGGCCGCAACGCCGCGCTGATGGCCAACCACGGGCAGATCGCCGTGGCGCCCAGCCTGAAGCATGCGCTCCTCATCGCCGAGGAGATCGAGGAACAGGCCGCCGTCTACTGGGGCTGCCTGGCCATCGGCGGCCCGAATCTGCTGAGCGAACCCCAGATGGACGAGATCATGCTGAAGTTCCGCTCCTACGGGCAGAAGTCCTCGTGAGCGGCGAGCCCGACGCGCTGCACGCGCCCCAACCTTTGAGTATGCCGGTGCTCTACATCGGCGTGGTGGCCCTGCTGATCGCCGGACTCCAACCGGTGGTGCTGGGCGGGTTGGTTGAGGCGGGGCGCCTGTCGGTGTCGGGCATCGGCCTCGCGGCCACCGCCGAACTGCTGGCCCTCGGGGCGGCCTGCGGGCTCTCGGCCGCATTGCTGAAGCCGACGCACCTGCGCCTCAAGATGCTGGTCGCCTGCCTGGCGCACGCGGCCTGCAATCTCGCCACCCTATGGGTCGCCGATGGCGCCCTGATCGGGTTGCGCGCCGTCACCGGGCTCTTCGCCGGGGTCATGCTGTGGTCGACGGTGGGGATGATCTCGCGCTCGGCGCGACCCGAGCGTCAGGCCGGCATCTTCGTCACGGTCCAGACCCTGGCCCAGCTGCTGCTGGCCGCGCTGCTGCCGCGCACGGTGATGACATTGATGGGCGTGGATGGAGCCTTGATCGCGCTGGCCGTCATTTCGGTGACGGCCGCCGCCGCCGCCTTCGCCGCGCCCAAGGGTTTCGCACCGCTTCCGAAGTCGGACGCCGAGGGCGGCGGCTTCTCGGGCCTCGCCTGGGCCGGCCTGGCCGCCGTGTTCCTCTACATGGCCTTCATCGTCGCCATCTGGGTCTACCTCGAGCCGCTGGCCGCCGCCGTGGGGCTGCCGCCGGCCCGCGCGCACGACGCCGTGGCGGCGGCGCTGGCGATGCAGGTGCTGGGCGGGCTCGCCGCCACCCTGATCGGCGAGCGGCTCAAGGCCAGTCACGTGCTGATCAGCGCTGGCGTCATCAATCTGGGCCTGGTGTTCGCCCTCTCGTCGCATCCGTCGGGCGCGGCCTTCATCGGCCTGGTCGCCGCGTTCGGCTTCCTGTGGCTCTTCGTGCTGCCGTTCCACACGGTGCTGCTGATCGGCATAGACCCGACCCGCCGCGCCTCGATGCAGCTGGGCGCGGCCCAGCTCCTCGGCAGCAGCGCGGGCCCGCTCGCGGCGTCCCTGCTGGTGGGCGACACCGACGCGGGCGGCGCGATGAAGCTGGCGGCGGCCTGCCTGGTCGCGGCGCTGGCGCTGATCCTGGCCGTGGTGACGGTGCTGGCCCGGCGAGGGCCGCTGGCCGAGGGCGTCTAGCCCTTGCGGGCGTAGCGCTCGGCCAGGCGCTGGTAGTGCATGGCCACCATCCAGCAGACGTCCTCGTTGATGCGGTCCTCGTCCTCGGTGGGCTCTTCGAGCACCATCTCGGTGGCGGCGTACATCACTTCCGTGGTCAGCCGGGCCGAACGGAAGAGCTCGCTCTCGGGCACCCCGGGGTAGGCGGCGGTCAGACGCTCGCTGATGTGCTTGGCGACCTTGTCGCGAGACTCGATGCGGATATCCCGCAGCAGCGGCACCGCCCGCAGCGCCCGCATGATCCAGATGCCGCCGGGGCTGCGGCGGGTGATCTCGTTCACCTGGCGCTGCATGTCGCGGTTCTTTTCCACCGCCTCGCGCAAGGTCTCGGCCTCCAGGCCGCCGGCCTGGATCCACGCGAACACCGCCTCGTCCTGGGCCTCCATCAGGCGGCGGGCCAGCTCGCTGAGGATCGCGTACTTGTTCGGGAAGTACCGGTACAGCGCCGGCGGCGTCATGCCCGCGCGCTCGCACACCAGATTGGTGGACAGCCGCTCGAACCCGACTTCACCCAGCAGTTCCCCCGCGGTGGTGAGCACCGCCTCGAAGGTGTTCCGCGCCCGGCTCTGGGACGGTTGGGCCCGGGCGGTGAGCGGCACGTCGGCGGGCTCCTGGGGCTGCGCGGCGCGCTTGGTCATCTCACCTCTGGCGGCTGTTCGGATCGTCTGTGCGGGGCCGCGCGGGGCCAGCCATCCGCTTAGAACAGCTATCGTATTTCACGGCTCCCCGAAGGTCACGCCTTGTCGTGGAGCGGCGGCGGCGCGCCTGCACGGAAACGGCGCCGAACCTCGTCGTGCAACTCGAGGGGGAACTTGCCAAGCTTCGCCTTAGAGGCTGTATTCCGGCCGGGGATGGGGTGCGCGCCGGGTGGGCGTGTCCCCCGCGTATCTGGGGGATCCATCAGTGCCAGTCGTTACGTCGTACGAAGCCGTGCTCAGCGGCCTGAGCTGGTATGGGGTCGGTGTGACCGGCCGTCCGGCCTTTGTCACCTACTCGTTCGAGACCACATCGGTGGCGGCGGACATCGGGCTTCCGGCCGCGTTCGTGGACAGCTTCCAGGCCTTCACCGCGGCTGAGCAGACCATCGCGCGCCAGGCCCTCGCGGCCTGGGCCGACGCCAGCGGACTGATGTTCCTGGAAGTGCCGGCGGGGCAGGGCGACATCCGCTTCGGCGTCTACGACTTCCGCCTCGGCCCTGAGGATATCGAGGACGCCGCGGCGTTCGCCTACGAACCCTATGTCCTCAACTATCCGGACGGGGCGATCGAGTATGCCTTCGGCGGCGACGTCTTCGTCGACCTCGGTCAGGCCGACTTCGACACCCTGGCGCACGAGATCGGCCACGCGATCGGCCTGAAGCACCCCTTCGAGGGCACGACGACGCTGGACCCGTCCGTCGACGACCTCGCCCACACGGTGATGACCTACAACGGCGCCGGCGGTCCGGCCACGGCGCTGGGCTCGCTGGACATTCAGGCGGTGCAGTTCCTGTACGGCGGGCCGACCTCCGACGCCTCGCACGTGTCGCGCTGGTCGTGGGATGCCTTGCGGTATGTGCTGACCCAGGCCGGAACCGCCGGCGGCGACACGCTGGCCGGCGTGGCGGTGGACGACCAGATCACAGCGGGCGCGGGCGACGACTACGTCATGGGACGCGCCGGCGCCGACCGCATCGACGGCGAGGACGGCGCCGACACGCTGTCGGGTGGCGACGCGGCCGACACGCTGATCGGCGGCCTGGGCGCCGACGTGCTGAACGGCGACTTCGGCGACGACCTGGTCGAGGGCGGCGGGGGCAACGACGACCTCTGGGGGCAGGCCGGCAGCGACACCATGAGCGGCGGCGAGGGCGACGACACGCTCAGCGACTCCAGCGGCCTGAACCGTCTGTCCGGCGGCTCCGGAAACGACGTGATCATGGTCGCCAACGGGCGGAACGTGATCGACGGGGGCGAGGGCTATGACCAGCTCTGGCTGGTGCCGACTTCCAGCGCGAGCGCCTCGCTGAGCTATGCCGATCTCACCGCCGGGGGCGGCAGCTACAGCGGCATCGAGCTGGTGCTGATGTCCGGCTACGGCAACATGGATACGCTGCAGGGCGGGGAGCTTTCCGACGTGCTGCTCGGCGGGGCCGGAGCCGACTCGCTGAACGGCGCCGCCGCCGACGACGAGCTCTTCGGCGACACGGGGGCCGACACCCTGGCGGGCGGCGACGGCGCCGACTTCCTGGAAGGCTGGAGCGGCGACGACCTGCTTCGCCCCGGGGCGGGAGCGGACACCATCTCGGGTGCGACCGGCAACGACACCGTCGACTTCTCCGACGAAACCGACGCGATCGACGTCACGATCAACGCGCCTCGCGCCGTGGCCGGCGGTAGCGAGATCATGGCGGGTGTCGAGAACCTGATCGGCACGCGTTTCAGCGACAACATCGTGGGCGACGCGGGTGCGAACCGGCTGTTTGGCGGCGCGGGCGCGGACACCGTGCGCGGCGGTGACGGCGCCAACTACCTGCGAGGCGACGACGGCGGCGACAGCCTGGGCGGCGGCGGTGGGTTCGACGACATCAACGGCAACGCCGGGGACGACACGGCCTCGGGTGGTCTCGGCGACGACTGGGTCGTGGGCGGCAAGGACAACGACATGCTGTCGGGCGACGACGGCGGCGACCTCGTCTATGGCAACCTCGGAGCCGATACCTGCTCCGGCGGCGCGGGCAACGACGTGGTGCGCGGCGGCCAGCAGGACGACGTGCTCTCGGGCGGCGACGGCGCCGACTACCTCTCGGGCGACCGGGACAACGACACGGTGACGGGCGGGGCGGGCGCCGACATCTTCCACACCTTCGGCGATGCGGGGATCGACCGCGTCACCGACTTCAGCCTGGCCGAAGGCGACCGGGTGATGGTCGATCCCGGTACGACCTACACGGTCGCCCAGGTCGGGGCCGACACGGTCATCAGCATGACCGGCGGTGGCCAGATGATCCTGGTGGGCGTGTCGATGACGACGCTGACGGGCGGCTGGATCTTCGGCGCCTAGGCCGCGACGGCGGCGGGCTTCGCGCCCTTCACGAAGCGCTGGGGTTTCCACTGGACGAGCGAGCGCCAGGCCCATTCGAATGGGCCGTAGTGGAAGCGCTCGAGCCAGGGCTGGCTCCACAGCAGGATGAAGGCCCAGATGGCGGCCACCACATACAGCAGCTCGAAGCGCGAGAGCTGTCCGTAGAGGCCGAAGCCGAAGCCGCAGAACAGGAACGTCGTGATGATCGAGGTCATCAGGTAGTTGCTGAACGCCATGCGGCCCGTCGCCGACAGGCGCCGCACCAGCCAGCCGAGGGCGCCGGCGCGGACCACCAGCAGCACGACGCTGGCGTGGGCCATCCCGATCAGCGTGCGGGTGGTCTGCTGCCAGACCTCCTGTTCATGCAGGACCAGCGGGTCGAAGCCGGCCCTTGCGATGTTGGACGCCAGCCAGGCGGTGACGGGAACGCAGATCAGATAGCCGACGGCGATGATCGCCGCATAGGCGCGGCTGCTCCAGCCGAGGGTGAAGAAGCCCATCCGGAACAGCGCCATGCCGATGAAGATCTGGCCGATCGTCTCGGGCAGCATGTCGGTGGGGATCATCACCAGGTACATCAGCGTGACCATGCCCAGGCGTGATTGCAGGGCGGAGGCGAAGGTGCCGCCGAAGCCCGCGAGGTCGGCTTTCGCGGCCTCGGCGGGCGGGCCCAGGGCCATCGACGCCTGCTGCCAGGCCTTCACCACCGAGGCGGGCGCGCCGGGCGCGGTGGCGGCGGCGTGCAGCGCCTCGATCTGCTGGGCCTGCCAGACGTTCTTGGCGAGCAGGGCGACCAGCACGGTGATCCCCAAGCCCAGCTGCGCGCGGGGCGACAGCTTGCGGAACGGGAACGCCAGGATGCCGGCGATGGCGTAGGGCACGAGGACGTCGCCGAACCAGAAGAAGACCGCGTGGGCCAGGCCGAACAGCAGCAGCCAGAACATCCGGCGGTAGTGGGTCGAGACCGGTCCGGGGCGGCGTCCCTCGGCCCGCTCGGCGATCAGCAGCATGCTGGCCCCGAACAGCAGGGTGAAGAGGGCCCGCATCTTGCCGTCGGTCAGCACGTTGTTGACCGCCCAGGTCCAGAAGTCCGCCCCCGTGGAGCCGCCCGCATAGGTCGGGTTGATGTAGGCGAACGAAGGCAGGCCCATGCCGACGATGTTCATCAGCAGGATGCCCAGCACCGCGAACCCGCGCACGGCGTCGATCGACAGGTGCCGCTCTGCGGTCCCGGTGGTCATTGGCCTCTCCCCCGTATCGTCGTTGTGGGAGATTGGCCGCTGCGCCATCGCTGTCAACGCGCCCGAACAGTGCTAGGCCCAGGCCTTACCGCAGCGGAGGGCCTATGGCGCGGGCGGACGGACAGTCAGGGAGCGCGCTGCGCGGTCGGCGGCGCAAGGGCGAGGGGCCCGACCTGCGGCAAGCGATCCTCGACGCGGCCGAGGCGCTGTTCTCCCGTCACGGCTTCTACGGCGTCACCGTCCGTCAGGTCGCGGCGGAGGCCGGCGTCGATACCGCGCTCATCCACTACTACTACGGCGCCAAGCGCGAGCTGTTCGACAGCGTGTTCGCCCGTAGGGCCCAGATCCTCAACGACGCGCGGATTGCGGCGATGCGGGCCTATGCCGAGAGTCACTCCGGCCGGATGACCGCCGAGGGAATCATCGAGGCCTTCATCGATCCGCTGGTCGAGCTGTCGCTGACCAACGACGAGGGCTGGAAGAACTACTTCCGGCTCGTCGCGCTGGTGAACAACACCCCGGCGTGGGGCGGGGAGACGATGCACCGCTTCTTCGATCCGGTGGTGCACCAGCTGGTCGACATGCTGAAGGCAGCGATCCCGCACGCCGAGCTGCGCGACCTCTACTGGAGCTACCAGTTCCTGACCGGGGCCATGATGCTGACCCTCTCGGAGACGGGCCGGATCGACCAGCTTTCGGACGGACTCTGCCGCTCGACGGACCTCGTGGCGGTTCGCGCGCGGCTCTACGCCTGGTGCGCCTCGGGCCTGGAAGAGATCATCCGCCGCCGTCCCTGAGGGCGGCCAGCGCCACTGTGGCGCAAATTCATCAGTCGATTAAAAACCTGGGGACGTCCGGCGCGAACGGCTGGCGCGACGCGCCGGTTTGGCCCAACACTCCCGCCTAATTCACCCAGAGGTGAAATCTTCGACGCCGTTCCGTCCATGGTGGGCGCGGCGCCGTCGGGAGGAAACACATGAAGAGCTTCGTGAAAGCCGCCCTCCTCGCGGGCGCGGCTTGGTCTGTCGTTCCGACTCTCGCCTTCGCCCAGGCCGCCGCCGGCGACGAGGTCGCCATCGAGGAAGTCACCGTCACGGCCCGCCGCCGTGAGGAAAGCCTGAAGGACGTGCCGGTCGCGGTGACCGCCGTCTCGGGCGAGCGGCTGGAAGCCACCGGCGCCGCCGACATCACCACCCTGCAGCAGTCGACCCCGAACCTGACCGTCCAGGTCGCGCGTGGCTCGAACTCGACGCTGATCTCCTTCATCCGTGGCGTGGGTCAGCAGGACCCGCTGTGGGGCTTCGAGCCCGGCGTCGGCCTCTACATCGACGACGTCTATGTGGCGCGTCCGCAGGCCGCCGTGCTCGACATCTTCGAGGTGGAGCGCCTGGAAGTCCTGCGGGGTCCGCAAGGCACCCTGTACGGCCGCAACACCATCGGCGGCGCGATCAAGTACGTGACGGCAAAGATTCAGGGCGACCCCCAGGTGCGGCTGCGGGCCAATCTGGGCTCGTACGACCAGCGCGACTTCATCGCCTCGGCCAAGGGCATGGTCACCGACAACCTGGGCGTCGGCCTGACCTGGGCGACGTTCAACCGCGACGGCTTCGGCAAGAACCTGACCACGGGCGCCGAGCACTATGACAAGGACGTGGTGGCCGCTCGCGGGACCGTCGAGTTCTCGCCGACCGACAGCCTGTTCTTCCGCCTGTCGGGCGACATCGTCACCGACCGCTCGAACCCCCGTCACGGCCACCGCGAGACCCCCGGCCTGACCGCCACCGGCGCGCCGATCCCGACCGCCACCGTGCTGGACGACGTCTACGACACCCGCGCCGGCGCGGGCGACAAGAACCACGTGGAAGCGCGTGGCGTGTCGTTCCTGGGCGAGTGGAAGGCGAGCGAGACTCTGACGTTCAAGTCGATCACCGCCTATCGCGCGGGTGAGACCGAGGGCGTCATCGACTTCGACAACGAGCCCGCCGCCCTGCTGGACGTGCCGGCCCGCTACAACGACCACCAGTTCACGCAGGAATTCCAGGCGCTCTACACCAGCGACCGCCTGCAGGGCGTGTTCGGCCTCTACTACCTGAACGCCACGGCCGCCGGCGCCTTCGACACCGTGGTGGGCCAGGCGAACCTCAGCATCGCCACCGCCGGCCACGTGGACACCAAGAGCTACTCGGCCTTCGCTGATTTCAGCTACGACCTCACCGACCAGCTCTCGATCTCGGTCGGCGGCCGCTACACCAAGGACAAGAAGACCGGGCAGGTCTACCGTCAGAACTTCACGGGCCTGAAGAGCCCGCTGTTCGGCAACAGCACCGCCATTCCGGGCCTGGTCCGCTCGAACTTCACCAGCTCGGACACCTACGAGCGGTTCACCCCGCGCGTGAGCGTCAGCTACGACTGGACCCCGGAAGTCACGACCTATGCGTCGTTCAGCCAGGGCTTCAAGTCGGGCGGCTTCGACATGCGGGCCGATGCGATCCTGACCCCCAGCTCGGTCGATGGCTATGACCCGGAAAAGGTCGACAGCTACGAAGCCGGCCTGAAGGGCTACTTCCTCGACGGCCGACTGTCGCTGAACTCGGCGGTCTTCTACTCGAAGTACAAGGACCAGCAGGTCACCCTGCAGACCCCGGTCGGCGCCTCGATCGCCTCTCAGGTCGCCAACGTCGGCAAGTCGCACATCTACGGCGCCGAGTTCGAAGGCGTGGCGCGCTTCACGCCCGACATCTTCGCCAACTTCTCGCTGGGCTACACCAAGGCCGAGTTCGACGAGTATCGCGCCCTCGACCTCACCCGCACGCCGCCGGTCATCCGTGACTTCGCCGACGAGCGGGTGTTCCAGAACACGCCGAAGTGGAACGGCTCGGTCAGCCTGACCTGGCGCCATGACCTGGGCGACCACGGCTCGATCGCCTTCATTCCGTCGGCCTCGTACCGCTCGTCGTTCCACATGTTCGAGGTCCCCTCGATCCTCGACCAGGACAGCTACTGGCTGCTGGACGCGAGCCTCGTCTGGACCTCGGCCGACGAGCGCTACCGCGTGGGCGTCCACGGCAAGAACCTGGGCGACGAGGAGTACCGCGTGGGCGGCTACAACTTCCCGCAGTCGGCCGGCGTGCTGTTCGGCAACTCGGTCAGCGGCTTCTACGGCCCGCCGCGGACCGTCACGGTCTCGCTCGAGGCCAAGTTCTAGTACGACAGACGCGCCCGGCTTCCCCAGGAGGCCGGGCGCTCTTCTTTGCGTAGAGGTTTCGAATGGAAGCCAGCCCGCGTCGCGGCGCCTATCCGATCGTGGTGCTGGTCGTCCTGATCATCGCCTACACCTTCAACTTCCTGGACCGGCAGATCCTCGGGATCCTGGCCGGGTCCATCAAGAAGGACCTCGGCCTCACCGACAGCCAGCTCGGGCTGATGGGCGGCCTGGCCTTCGCGCTGTTCTACACCGGCCTCGGCGTGCCGATCGCCGCCCTGGCCGACCGGACCAGCCGCACCTGGATCATGACCATCGCCCTGGCCCTCTGGAGCGCCTTCACGGCGGCCTGCGGCCTGGCGACGAACTTCTGGCAGCTCTTCCTGTGCCGCATGGGCGTGGGGGTAGGGGAGGCGGGCGGCGTCGCGCCGGCCTATTCGCTGATCAGCGACTACTTCCCGAAGGAACAGCGCGCGCGGGCGCTGGCGGCCTATTCGTTCGGCATTCCGATCGGCACCGCCCTCGGCATCCTGTTCGGCGGCCTGATCGCCAGCGCCATCAACTGGCGCGCGGCCTTCGTCGTGGTCGGCCTGGCCGGCGTTCTGTTGGCCCCGATCTTCCGCCTCATCGTCCGCGAGCCGCCGCGTGAAGCCGCTCCGGTTGCGGTCGCGGCCGGCGCGCCGGCGACCGGCGGCGTGCGCGCGCTGCTGCGCAAGCGCAGCTTCTGGCTGATCTCGCTGGGCGCGGCGGCCTCGTCGGTCTGCGGCTACGGCGTCGCCTTCTGGCTGCCCAGCTTCTTCGAGCGCAGTCTGGGCATGGACCTAGTCGACCGCTCGCTGTTCCTTGGGGCGATCAGCCTGATCGGCGGCGTGCTGGGCGTCTGGCTCGGGGGCGTGCTGGGCGATCGGTTGGGCAAGGCCAGTCCGGCCGCTTACCTGCTGATTCCCGCCACGGCCTTCCTGATCGCGCTGCCGTGCTTCGTTCTGGCCGTCCAGGCCAAGGTCCTGTGGCTGGCCTTCATCCTCTTCCTGATCCCGACCGGTCTGAACCTGGTCTGGCTGGGCCCGGTCATCACGGCGGTTCAGCACCTGGTGGCGCCGGCCCAGCGCTCCACGGCCTCGGCCTGCTTCCTGTTCGTGAACAACCTGATCGGGCTGGGCCTGGGCACCTGGTACTTCGGCGCCGTCTCCGACGCGCTGACGCCGCGTTTCGGCGTGGAAGCCTTGCGCTACGCCATCTACTCCGGTCTGGGCTTCTACCTGGTCAGCGCCGCGCTGTTCGCGATCGCCTCGCGAGGCCTGAAGCGGGACTGGGTCGAGTAGTCGCAGGCCACGCTCGCTGCGGCGCAACATGACGCCGGGTCACAGGGTTTCCCTAGGGGATGCGGCAGAATGACACCGGTGGCGCCTTTTTCACCTGAACGCGAAAAATTGGCTTGCGTGCAGTGCAGCAAAGGCGCATGAAGGTCTTGCCCTTTTGGGCGTTTCCTCCCTATGAACTGGCCGCGCCCCCGGGTGCG
The DNA here is from genome assembly GCA_040752615.1 of Pseudomonadota bacterium. Taxonomy (GTDB): domain Bacteria; phylum Pseudomonadota; class Alphaproteobacteria; order Caulobacterales; family Caulobacteraceae; genus Phenylobacterium. The sequence goes on from JBFMGV010000056.1 coordinate 54,067, forward strand.
GCCTTTTTTTTGATCAGACCTCGAACAGGGCGAACTCGACGCCCAGGTCGCGGTTCAGCACGGGCCGCGCCACGTTGTAGACCGGTACGCCGCCGGTGGTCCGGCCCTCGTGAGCGCCGCGATGGGCGTGGCCGTGCAGGGCGCATTTCACCCCCTCGAACCGGTCGATCGTCTCGCCCATCCGGGCCGAACCGAGGAAGGCGAAGATCTCGGGCGGCTCGCCTTCCACCGTCTCGATCACCGGCGAGTAGTGGGTGACCACCACGATCCGCTCGGAGCGCAGCATCCGCAGCGAGCTCTCCAGCTTCAGGTTCTCGTCGACGGAAGCCTGGACGAACGACTTGATCTCGGGCTCGCCGAAGGCGCTCAGCATGTGGCGGCCGAACCCGCCGATGAAGCCCTTGCAGCCTGCGAAACCCACGCCCTCGATCTCGAACGCCTCGCCGTCCAGCACGCGCATGCCGGCCTCGTGCAGGATGCGTGCGACCTCGCCGGGCTGTCCGCACTCGTAGTCGTGATTCCCCAGCACGCCGACCACCGGGATGGTGCAGGCGCGGAGATCCTCGGCCAGGATCTCGGCCTCGGGCGTCTTGCCGAAGTTGGTGAGGTCGCCGCACAGGACCAGCACGTCGGCCTCCTGGCCGATGCGCGCGAACAGTTCGCGATAGGGCTGGTGCGCGTTCTCGCCCACATGAAGGTCGCCGATGGCGGCGACCTTCAGCGGCTTGTGGACCATGGCCGCGTCGTTGGCGGGGTCAGGCGATAGGCTCATGCCGTTCCTCCAGCCCCTTGCCCACCACGTCGGCAAAGCCCCACTCGATGATGTCGATCACATAGTCGCGCGGGCTGAACATGCGGCCGCGGCACACCTTCACCCGCGCCGGGGGCAGGGTGATCTGAGCGGCCAGCCGGTCCGTCAGCTCGGTCATGATCCACGCCGGGATCAGGTCCCGCTCCGTGGGGTAGATGAAGCGGAAGTTCAGGAGGTGGATCAGCAACACCTCCCAGTAGGGCTCCATATAGCCGAGCAGGCGCTTCCAATCGATGCGCTCGGCCTGACGGTAGAAGACGTGGGCGACATCCGCGCCGTCGTACCGATAGCGGTCCTGGATGAACATCTTCGAGACCACCAACTCGGTCGGCGGGGTGATCTTGGCCGTGGCGCCGTAGACCTCGATCGTGTCGTTGTTCTCGAACCACGCGTCGGTGACCGGCGCGGCGCCGTTCGACATCGCGAAGATCACGTCGAAGAAGCGCTCGCCCTGCCAGACCTTGGCGATCCAGCGTTCGTCCTCGACGTCGGTGCGGTACCCGCGCGCCTGGAAGTAGGCGAGGATCTTCGGGAAATCCCCGGCCTTGCAGAAGACGTCGAGATCCTTGGTCGGCCGCACGATGCCGGTGTAGGCGCACACGGCGTAGGTGCCCGACAGCAGGAACGGAATGCCGGACTCGGTGAGCAGCCGCAGGCTCTCGGCATAGAACGCCTCGGCGTCCGGCGGCGGCTCGAAGGCGGAAGCGTCGTAGGCCTGTGACATCGGGCCAGCTAACGGCGCGGCCTGCGACGGGTTCCGCCCGTCCGATTGTCGCGAGCCGTCGCGCGGACTAGTGTCCCCCGGCCAGCAGCGCGGCCGCGGACTATATTTCTAGCCAAGCTGGAACCCACTCAACCTGACGTCGTTACCCCGGAAGGGCGGGGTATGCCTGGAGCCTGGGCCCAGGCGTCTCCCCGCGACCAGTTGTCGGGGAAGTCATGCCTGCAGCCGCCGCCGCGAAGTCCGCCAGCAACCGACGGGCGCCGCGCCCCGAGACGGAGGTCGATACCGCCCAGCTTCTCGCCGCGCTGAAGGCCTTCCGGCGGGGTGACTTCTCGGTCCGTCTGCCGCGCGCGACCGGCATCGCCGGAGAGATCGCCGAGGCGTTCAACGACGTGGTCGAGCAGAACGACCGCATGACCCGCGAGTTCGAGCGCCTGGGCGAGACCGTGGGACGGCAGGGCAAGATCAGCCATCGCGCCAAGCTGCCGACCGCGCAGGGGTCCTGGGCCGCGTCGGTGGACGCCGTGAACACCCTCATCACCGACATGATCCACCCGACCGCGGAAATGGCCCGGGTGATCGGCGCGGTGGCCAAGGGCGATCTCGGCCAGACCATGGACATGGAGAACGAGGAGCGCCCGCTGCGCGGCGAGTTCCTGCGGATCGGCAAGGTCGTGAACACCATGGTGGGCCAGTTGGGCTCGTTCGCCGCCGAGGTGACGCGCGTGGCGCGTGAAGTCGGCACCGAGGGCAAGCTGGGCGGTCAGGCGCAGGTGCGCGGCGTGACCGGCGCCTGGAAGGATCTCACCGACAATGTGAACTTCATGGCCGCCAACCTGACGGGCCAGGTGCGGAACATTGCCGAGGTGACAACCGCCGTGGCCAACGGCGACTTGTCACGCAAGATCACCGTGGACGTGAAGGGCGAGATCCTCGAGCTGAAGAACACCATCAACACGATGGTGGACCAGCTGAACGCCTTCTCCTCGGAGGTGACGCGGGTGGCGCGCGAAGTCGGCACCGAGGGCAAGCTGGGCGGCCAGGCGCAGGTGAAGGGTGTGACCGGCGCCTGGAAGGACCTGACCGACAACGTGAACCTGATGGCCGGTAACCTGACGGGTCAGGTGCGCAACATCGCCGACGTGACCACCGCCGTGGCCCGGGGGGACCTGTCCAAGAAGATCACCGTGGAGGTGCGGGGCGAGGTGCTGGAGCTGAAGAACACCATCAACACGATGGTGGACCAGCTGAACGCCTTCTCCTCGGAAGTGACCCGGGTGGCGCGGGAAGTGGGCACCGAGGGCAAGCTGGGCGGCCAGGCGCGCGTGGAAGGCGTGACCGGCGCCTGGAAGGACCTCACCGACAACGTGAACTTCATGGCCGCCAACCTGACCGGCCAGGTGCGGAACATCGCCGAGGTGACCACCGCCGTGGCGAACGGCGACCTTTCCAAGAAGATCACCGTGGACGTGAAGGGCGAGATCCTGGAGCTGAAGATCACCATCAACACGATGGTGGACCAGCTGAACGCTTTCGCCAGCGAAGTGACCCGGGTGGCCCGCGAGGTGGGCACAGAGGGCAAGCTGGGCGGCCAGGCGAACGTGAAGGGCGTCGGCGGCACGTGGAAGGAACTGACCGACAACGTGAACCTGATGGCCGGCAACCTGACCGGCCAGGTGCGGAACATCGCCGAGGTGACCACCGCCGTCGCCAACGGCGACCTCTCCAAGAAGATCACCGTGGACGTCCGGGGAGAGATCCTGGAGCTGAAGAACACCATCAACACCATGGTGGATCAGCTGAACTCGTTCTCGTCGGAAGTGACGCGGGTGGCGCGTGAAGTCGGCACAGAGGGCAAGCTGGGCGGCCAGGCGCAGGTGAAGGGCGTCGCCGGCGCCTGGAAGGATCTCACCGACAACGTGAACCTGATGGCCAACAACCTGACGGGCCAGGTGCGGAACATCGCCGAAGTGACCACCGCCGTGGCCAACGGCGACCTTTCGCGCAAGATCACCGTGGACGTGAAGGGCGAGATCCTGGAGCTGAAGAACACCATCAACACGATGGTGGATCAGCTGAACGCCTTCTCCTCGGAAGTGACCCGGGTGGCCCGGGAGGTGGGTACGGAAGGCAAGTTGGGCGGCCAGGCCCAGGTGAAGGGCGTCACCGGCGCCTGGAAGGACCTCACCGACAACGTGAACTTCATGGCGAACAACCTCACCGGCCAGGTGCGGAACATCGCCGAGGTGACCACCGCCGTGGCGAACGGCGACCTCTCCAAGAAGATCACCGTGGACGTGCGCGGCGAGATCCTGGAGCTGAAGAACACCATCAACACCATGGTGGATCAGCTGAACTCGTTCGCCTCGGAAGTGACCCGGGTGGCGCGCGAAGTGGGCACCGAGGGCAAGCTGGGCGGCCAGGCGCAGGTGAAGGGCGTGGCCGGCACCTGGAAGGAACTGACCGACAACGTGAACCTGATGGCCGGCAACCTGACCGGTCAGGTGCGGAACATCGCCGAGGTGACCACCGCCGTGGCCCGGGGCGACCTCTCCAAGAAGATCACCGTGGACGTCCGGGGAGAGATCCTGGAGCTGAAGAACACCATCAACATCATGGTGGACCAGCTGAACGCCTTCGCCAGCGAAGTGACCCGGGTGGCCCGCGAGGTGGGCACCGAGGGCAAGCTGGGCGGCCAGGCGCAGGTGCCCGGCGTGGCCGGCACCTGGAAGGACCTCACCGACAACGTGAACATGATGGCCGGCAACCTGACCGGCCAGGTGCGGAACATCGCCGACGTGGTGACCGCGGTGGCCACAGGCGACCTGAAGCGCAAGCTGACCCTGGACGCCAAGGGCGAGATCGCGGCCTTGGCCGACACCATCAACGGGATGATCGAGACCCTCGCCACCTTCGCCGACCAGGTGACCAACGTGGCCCGGGAAGTGGGGATCGAGGGCAAGCTGGGCGGCCAGGCCAGGGTGCCGGGCGCCGCCGGGCTGTGGCGCGACCTGACCGACAACGTGAACGAACTCGCCGCCAACCTCACCACCCAGGTCCGCGCCATCGCCGAGGTGTCGACGGCCGTGACCAAGGGCGACCTCACCCGCTCGATCACGGTCGAGGCCTCGGGCGAGGTCGAGGAACTCAAAAACAACATCAACGAGATGATCCGGAACCTCCGCGATCAGACGTTGAAGAACACCGAGCAGGACTGGCTGAAGACCAACCTCGCGCGGTTCACCCGCATGCTGCAGGGCGAGCGCGACCTGTCGACCGTGTCGAACCTTGTGCTCTCGGAGCTGGCGCCGCTCATCAACGCCCAGCACGCGGTGTTCTACGTCAGCGACCGGGACGAGGACGGCCTGCCGATCCTGAACCTCGCCGCCTCGTACGCCTTCAACAACCGCAAGCACCTCGCCAACTCGTTCAAGCTGCGCGAGGGGCTGATCGGGCAGTGCGCCTACGAGAAGTCGCGCATCCTGCTGACCAATGTGCCCAAGGACTATGTCCAGATCTCATCCGGCCTGGGCGAAGCCGCCCCGGCGAACATCGTGGTTCTGCCCGCGCTGTTCGAAGGCGAGGTGAAGGCGGTCATTGAGCTGGCCACGTTCGGCGAGTTCAACGAGACCCAACAGGCGTTCCTCGACCAGCTGATGGAGTCCATCGGCATCGTGCTGAACACGATCGCCGCCAACATGCGAACCGAGGGGCTGCTCAAGCAGTCGCAGTTGCTGACCTCCGAACTGCAGGCCCAGCAGGAGGAGCTGAAGAAGACCAACGACCGGCTGGAGCAACAGGCCGCCTCGCTGCGTCAGTCCGAGGAACTGCTGCGCACCAAGCAGGAGGAGCTGCAGCAGACCAACGCCGAGCTGCAGGAGAAGGCGCACTTGCTCTCGATCCAGAACCAGCAGGTGGAAGCCAAGAACCGCGAGGTGGAACAGGCCAAGCTGGCGCTGGAGGACAAGGCCGAGCAGCTGGCGCTGACTTCGAAATACAAGTCCGAGTTCCTGGCCAACATGAGCCACGAGCTGCGGACGCCGCTGAACAGCCTGCTGATCCTGTCGAAGCTGCTGGCCGACAATGCTCAGGGCAACCTGTCGGACAAGCAGGTGGAGTTCGCCCAGAACATCCACGCCGCCGGCGCCGACCTGCTGGGGCTGATCAACGACATCCTCGACCTGTCGAAGATCGAATCCGGCACCGTGACGCTCGATATCAGCGAGATGTCGTTCGCCAGCCTCCGCGACCACACCGACCGCACGTTCGGCCAGGTGGCGGCCGACAAGAAGCTGGACTTCGTGGTCGACCTCGACCCGTCGCTGCCGCGCTCGATGTACACCGACGACAAGCGGCTGCAGCAGATCATCAAGAACCTGCTGTCGAACGCCTTCAAGTTCACCGAGAAGGGCCACGTGAAGCTGCGGGTGGCCCGCGCGCATTCGGGCTGGAGCCCGACGAACGATCACCTCAACACCGCCGGTCAGGTGCTGGCGTTCTCGGTCGAGGACTCGGGCATCGGCATCCCCGAGGACAAGCAGCGCATCATCTTCGAGGCGTTCCAGCAGGCCGACGGCACCACCAGCCGCAAGTACGGCGGCACCGGCCTGGGCCTGTCGATCAGCCGCGAGATCACCCGGCTGCTGGGCGGCGAGCTGCGCGTGACCTCCGTCCCGGGCAAGGGGTCGACCTTCACCCTCTACCTGCCGCTGAACTTCAGCCCGGCCCAGGCGCCGGTCGCGCGTCCCGGGCTCTCCAGCCCGATCATGCGTCCGGTGCTCCTGCCGTCGTCGTTCTCGGACGAGCCGGCGGAAGCCGTGGCCGACGACCGCGACACCATCACCTCCGAGGATTCGGTGGTGCTGATCGTCGAGGACGATCCGCGCTTCGCCTCGATCCTCCTCAGCCTGGTGCATGACGCGGGCTTCAAGGGCGTGGTCACGGGCGAGGGCGCGGCCGCACCCTCGCTGGCGCGGCGCTTCGGACCTGATGCGATCATGCTGGATATCGGTCTGCCCGACATGGACGGCCTTGCGCTTCTGGACCTCCTGAAGCGGACGCCTGAGACGCGGCATATCCCCGTCCACGTGATCTCGGCCGACGACCAGAAGGGCCTGGGCATGTCGATGGGCGCGGTGGGCTTCACCCACAAGCCGGTCGAGCGCGAGGTGGTGGTCTCGACACTCCAGGGTGTGAAGACCTTCGCCGACAAGGCCGAGCGCCGCATCGTGTTGGTGGGCGCCGAGGGCGAGGCGGCCGAGACGCTGCGCCAATGCTTCTCCGACGTGGAGCTGGCCGGCGATTTCGCCTCGGTGATCGCCAGGCCGGCGGCCGAACTGCCCGATGCGGTGGTGGTGGAGAGCACCGCGGTGGCCGTGCCGCAGCTGATCGACCAGCTGAAGCAGGCCGAGGGCCGGTGCACGCCGGTGGTGGTCTACGCGCCCCAGGAGTTGGAGCCCGACGAGGACCGCCGGCTGCGCCTGTCCGTCTTCGGCGGCCTCGTCCGCATGGCCCGCACACCCGATCAGCTTGTCGATCAGGCCAGCCTGCTTCTGCATGCTCCGCTGGAAAGCCTCTCCGCGCCGGCGAAGGCGAAGCTGAGCCAGATCAAGCACGACGACGCCGTCCTGACCGGCCGGCGCGTGCTGGTGATCGACGACGACATCCGCAACATCTTCTCCCTGGCCTCGGCCCTGGAGGAGTACGGCATCGACCTGAGCTACGCCGAGAGTGGGCGGGCCGGCTTGGAACTGCTGGATGCGCGCCCCGACGTCGATGTCGTCCTGGTGGACATCATGATGCCCGACATGGACGGCTACGAGACCATGCGTGAGATCCGCTCGCGGCCGGAGTCGGTCGACCTGCCGATCGTCGCGGTGACGGCCAAGGCCATGAAGGGAGACCGCCAGAAGTGTATCCAGGCCGGCGCTTCCGACTATGTGTCCAAGCCCGTGGACATCGACCACCTGGTCTCGGTGCTGCGGGTGTCCATCCAGCGGGCCGACGCCCTGAAGCTGGCCAGCGACAGCGTCGTCTCCCTGATCCCGCAAGCGAGTTGACGTGAGCGAGACCCCACGCGTCAGGTCCGCGCCCAGACCCTGGCGGGTGGAGCTTCCGGCTCCGCCCGACCTGGAGGCGCCGCTGAAGGCCCGTATCCTCATCGTCGACGACGACGAGCGGAACGCCTTCGCGGCCGTCGAGGCGCTCGCCGAGCTGGGCCACGACCTGATCGTGGCGCGCTCCGGGGAGGAGGCGCTGAAGCGCCTTCTCTCGGAGGAGTTCGCCCTGATCCTCCTCGACCTGCATATGCCGGGAATGGACGGCTACGAGACCGCCGAGCTGGTCCGCTCGCGCAAGCGCAACCAGCACACGCCGATCGTCTTCCTGACCGCGATCTTCCGGGACGAGGCCCACATCTTCCAGGCTTACTCGGCCGGGGCGGTGGATGTGGTGTTCAAGCCGATCGACCCCTTCATCCTGAAGGCCAAGGTGCAGGTCTTCGTGGACCTCTATCTCAAGACCAAGGAGGTCGAGCGCCAGTCGGCCTATCAGCAGTGGTTGCTGGACGAGCACGCGCGGGTGAAGGCCGAGAAGGAGCGAACCGAGCGGGCGCTGCGCAAGACCGAGGCGCAACAGCAGGCGATCCTGCGGTCGCTGCCGATCGTCTTCCATTCGCGCAGCGTCGAGCCGCCGTTCGCGCCGCTGTTCCTGTCGGAATCGGTTGAGGCCATCACCGGCTTCCCGGTGGAGCGGTTCCTCGACGAGCCCGAGTTCGGCACCAGCCGCGTCCACCCCGACGACCTCGAACTGGTGCTGGAACGGCTGTCCTCGGCGCCGCGCAATGGCCACTACGCGGTGGAGTTCCGCTGGCTCTGCGCCGACGGGGAGTACCGGGTGTTGCAGGACCAGGGCGTTCTGGCGCCCAGCGAGGACGGAGAGGCGCGCGAGATCTTCGGCGTCATGCTCGACGCCACCGACCGCCGCAACCTCGAGGAACAGCTCGCCCAGGCCCGGAAGATGGAGGCCGTCGGCCAACTCACCGGCGGCGTCGCCCACGACTTCAACAACCTGCTGACGGTGGTGCTGGGCAACATCGACATGCTGGCCACCCGCAAGGAGGCCGATGAACGGCGAATGCGCCGGATCGAGGCCGTGCGACAGGCGGCCGAGCGCGGGCGCGACCTGACGGGGCAGTTGCTGGCCTTTTCGCGCCGCCAGCACCTGACTCCCGTGACGCTGGACGTGAATCTGCTGATCCGCGAGTTCGCGCCGCTGCTCCGGCAGGCGGTCGGCGAAGCCGTCACCCTGGACCTGGAGCTTTCCAGGAACGCCGCGCTGAAGGCCCACGTCGACCCGACCCAGCTGGAAACGGCGCTGCTGAACCTGGCGGTGAACGCGCGCGACGCCATGCCGGACGGCGGCCGCCTCGTGGTGGCGACACGGGCCGAAAGCGGTCCCACCGAGCTTGGCCGCGTCTGCATCGAGGTCCGCGACACCGGCGTCGGCATGGCGGAAGACGTGCGTAGCCGTGTCTTCGAGCCGTTCTTCACCACCAAGGAAGTGGGCAAGGGTTCGGGCCTGGGGCTGTCGCAGGTGTACGGCTTCGTCCGCCAGTCGGACGGGGAGGTCCGGCTGGAGAGCGCGCCGGGCGAGGGCACGGTGTTCCAGCTGCTGTTGCCGGCCAGCAACGCCAAGGCCGAGGCTCCGCGCCGCGAGAGCGGGCCCCAGGAGATCGTCGGGGGAACTGAACGCATCCTGCTGGTCGAGGACGATCCGACCGTTCTGGCCCTGACCCTCGATGTCCTGAGCGGCATGGGCTACCAGGTACAGACCGCCACCCACGCGGCGGAGGCCCTGGAACAGCTGAGGGCCGACCCCGCGATCGACCTGCTCTTCACCGACGTGGTGATGCCCGGCGGCGTCAGCGGGCTGAACCTCGCCAGATCCGCCCGCGAGTTGCGGTCCGAACTGCGCGTCCTGCTCACCTCGGGGTTCGTGGGCGAGACGCGGGCAGGGGAGGACTGCGAGTTTCCCCTGCTGGACAAGCCGTACGAGACGGCTCAGCTGGCGGCCATGCTGCGGCGGCTGCTGGATCGACCGGTGGAGCGAGAGCCGCGTCGCGCCGCCGTCGTGGCCGGCTAGCTGTCGGCCTTGTGGGCGAGATCGCGCAGCGCCGCGGCCAGCAGGCGGGCATGGGCGCGGCTCATCTCACCGTCGCGCTGGCCTGAGGAAAGCTGCTCGGCCATCCGCTCCAGTTCGGCGCTGTCGCGGTTGGGAGCGAAGACGCTGGCCAGCAGCTCGGCTTCCATCATGAGGTCGGTCTTGCGCCCCGCCGGACAGGCGCCGAGCAGGGCCCGGTCGAAGTCGAAGACCTGGCAGGCCTGATGCGGGCTTTCCGATGTGCGAGCGTTGGGCATGGATGCGAGAAACCCATTCTGAGGCAAGGGGTTCCGCCCTCCTGCGACACAAGATCGCTGTTCGCGGAAGCGCCCGCGTGGGTTGCTTGCATTCGCCCGGGTGATGGTCGAGGTTCCAGCAAAAGAGGGGCCAAATGGATTCGGACCACGGCAAGCAACTGGCCCAAAACCTCGTGGAATTCCTGATGTCCTACGAGGAAGAACTGATCCAACTCGAGCGCGACGCTCCTGCCTATGCGCCTCTTCGTCGTGCCGTGGGCATCGCGATCGCCGAGGCCTGCTATTTCATTTCTGACCAACCTTCGCCGCAAGAGGACCTCGTCCCCCCTTCAAATGACGAGGCAAGCCGGGCGCGATAGCCCGACGGCGAACTTCAAGGAGATCCAGACGACTGATGGCCAATAAACCCGAAGCGGCGGCCGATCCCGTTGACGTGGCCGTCGGCGCCCGAATTCGGCTGTTGCGAAAGGTGCGCGGACTGTCCCAGCAGGCTCTGGCCGAGGCTGCCGGCGTGACCTTCCAGCAAATCCAGAAGTACGAGCGCGGCGCCAACCGCGTCAGCGCCTCGATGCTCACGCGCATCGCCAAGACGCTGGGCGTACCGGTGGCCGAGATGTTCGGCGAGGCTTCCGTCAACAGCGGTGCTGTCGACGAAGTCGCCGCGCTCCTGGCCGAACCCGGCGCGCTCGAGCTGCTGAAAGCCTACGCCAGCCTGCCGCGGGGCGTCTCCCGCTCCGCGCTGGTGGAGTTCGTGCGCAGCCTGCGTCAGCCCGGCTGAGCCCGTGGCGCGCCTGATGATCGGGACCGCCCTGGCGGTCGCCACCCTCGCGTTCGCATCGCCCGGCCAGGCGGCGCCCCGCGATCCGGCGGAAACCAGGATGGTCTCGGTGATCGAGGCCGAACGCGAGCGCAGCGTGAAGCTGCTCGAAGCCCTGGTGCGGGTGAACTCCGGCACCATGAACCTCGCCGGCGTGGAGCAGGTGGGGCGCATGTTGCGGCCCGAGTTCGAGCAACTGGGCTTCGAGGTCCGCTGGATCCCCATGGCCAAGGTCGGCCGTGCGGGGCACCTGATCGCGACCCACAAGGGCGACGGCAAGGGCAAGCGCCTGCTGCTGATCGGCCACCTCGACACCGTGTTCGAACCGGACAGTCCCTTCCAAGGCTGGACGCGGCGCGGCGACATCGTCGAAGGCCCCGGCGTCGGCGACATGAAGGGCGGGGACGTCGTCATCCTGGCGGCGCTTCGGGCCATGCATGCCGCCGGCACGCTCAAGCGCGCCAACATCACGGTCGTCCTGACCGGCGACGAGGAGAAGCCGGGCGAGCCGCTGGCCGACGCCCGAGCCGACCTTATCGCTGCTGGCAAGAACAGCGACGTGGCGCTTGATTTCGAAGGCCTTTCCCGGATCGACGGCAAGGACGTCGGCTCGATCGCGCGCCGCTCCTCGACCTCCTGGACGATCACCGCCAAGGCGCGCTCCGGTCATTCGTCGGGTGTCTGCAAGCCGACGGTGGGCTGCGGCGCGATCTACGAGCTGGCGCGCATCGTCGACGCCTTCCGCCAGGAGTTGCCGGAGCCGAACCTGACCTACAACGTCGGGCTGATCCTCGGGGGCTCCCAGGCGAAGCTGAACGCCGGCGACACCGGCGGCGAGGCCAGCGGCAAGCCCAACATCATCTCCGCCGAGGCCATCGCCCGAGGCGACATCCGCACCCTATCGCCCGAGCAGGAGGCGCGGGTGCGCGGCAAGATGCAGGCGATCGTCGCGCGCCACCTCGACAAGACCGAAGCCGCGATCGAGTTCTCCGACGACGGCTATCCGCCGATGGCCCCGACCGACGGCAACAAGGCGCTGCTGGCCAAGCTCAACGACGTGAACGCCACGCTCGGCCTTCCGGCGATGCCGCAGGGCGATCCGGCCAATCGCGGCGCCGGCGACATCTCGTTCGTGGCCTTCGTCGACGGCCTGGTCGGGATGGGCATGGCGGGCGAGGGCAGCCACGCGCCGGGCGAGACCGCCGACCTCAAGAGCCTCGAGATCCAGGCCAAGCGCGCCGCCCTGCTGATGACGCGCCTGTCCAAGGAACCGCGTCCGAAGCGCTAGGCCGGCACGCCCAGCGCCTTCAGCGCCCGCTCCTTGATGGCCTTGTAGTCGACCTTGCCGTTCGGGGCCCGGCCGATGGTGTCCACCACCACCAGCTCGCGCGGGGCCTTGTAGCCGGCGAGCTGCTCGTGGACGTGGGCCGAGAGTTCGGGAAGCGTCGGCGCGGCGCCGGCCTCGGCCTCGACCACCGCGCAGATCCGCTCGCCGAAGCGGGGGTCGGGCACGCCCACCACCACGGCGTCGCGCACCGTGGCGTGGCGCTTCAACGCTTCCTCGACCTCTTCCGGGAAGACCTTCTCGCCGCCCGTATTGATGCACACCGACCCACGGCCCAGCAGTTTGAGCGTGCCGTCGGTGTTCACCTCGGCCCAGTCGCCCGGCACGCTCCAGCGGATGCCCTCCATGATCTTGAAGGTCTTGGCCGTCTTCTCGGGGTCCTTGTAGTAGCCCTGCGGCAGGAAGCCGGAGACGGCCACCAGGCCACGCTCGCCCGATCCCGGCTCGACCCGGCGGCCCTCCTCGGTGAACACGCCCGTGTTCGGGCCCAGCATGAAGGCCGCCGTCTGGGCCTCCATGCCCGCCGCCGAGGCCGACGCCCCAAGGCCCACCGCCTCCGACGAGCCGAAGCTGTCGGCGATCATCGCCTGCGGGATGTGGGAGAGCAGTCCGCGCTTGTTCTCCTGGCTCCACATCGAGCCGGACGAGCTCATCGACCGCACGGTCGACAGGTTCCACCGCCCGGGATGCGCCTCCAGCGCCTCCAGCATCGGCGTAGAGAAGGCCAGGCCCACCAGCACGATGTTCGTCGCGCCCAGCCGCTCGACTTCGTTCCACAACTCGACCGCGTCGAACTTGCGGGTCGGCAGCGAGCAGACCGTGCCGCCGCCGTTGAACGAAATGAAGGCCGAGAACTGGCCGGTGCCGTGCATCAGCGGCGCGCAGGCGATCATGGTGGAGCGCAGGTGTTCCGGGCCCTGGATCCGGGCGATCAGCTCGGGGATCGACTCCGCCGGCGGGATGCCCAGCGCGGCGTTGCCGCCGGCGCCGATCACCTGGAAGAGGTCGTCCTGGCGCCACATCACGCCCTTGGGCATGCCGGTGGTGCCACCGGTGTAGAGCAGCAGCAGGTCGTCGCCGCTGACGCCCCAAGGGGCGCGGACGGGGCGGGTCTCGACCGGCCGGCTCACCACGGTCTCATAGTCACTGGCCCAGGCCGGGGCCGGGTGGCCCGGCTCGGCCACGGCGATCCAGGCCTTCACCTTCGGCAGGCGGCCGCGGATCCTGTCCAGCAGGTCGGCGAACCCGGCGTGGAACACCACCGCCTCGGCGTCGGCGTTGTCGAAGAGATAGACGATCTCCTCGGGCCCGTAGCGGTAGTTCGTGTTGACGGGAGCGAAGCCGCCCTTGAAGGCCGCGAAGTAGGTCTCGAGGTACTCGACGCCGTTGTAGAGGTAGCCGGCGACCTTGGCCTGATGGCCCAGGCCCGAGGCGATCAGATGCTGCGCCAGGGCGTCGGCCCGCCGGTCCATCTCGCTCCAGGTGATCACGCGATCGGCCTGCACCAGGGCCGGAGTGTCCGGCTGCGCCTTGGCGATCGCCTCCCACACGTCCGCGAACGTCCAGGCCATCCGATACCTCCCACTGACTTTTCGTTGTTGGGAGGAAGTTGGCCTGCTGCCGTGGGGTTATGTCAAACGGGGAGGGCCGTGGTGGACTTGATCTGCTCCATCGCGAAGGCCGAGGACACGTCCGACAGCGGCACGGCGGCGATCAGGCGCTTGTAGAATGCGTCGTAGGCGGCGATGTCCTTCACCAGCACCTTCAGGAGGTAGTCGGTGTCGCCGGACAGCCGGTAGAACTCGATCACCTCGGGCATGTGCGAGGCGGCGCCGGCGAAGGCGTCCAGCCATTCCTGGTCGTGGCGGCTGGTGCGCACCGACACGAACACCACGAGACCCAGGTCGAGCTTCTCGCGGTCCAGCAGCGCCACCCGCTTGGTGATCACGCCGGCGTCGGTCAGGCGCTTGATGCGCTTCCAGCACGGGGTCTGCGACAGGCCCACGCGCAGCGCCAGGTCGGCGATGGCGATGGTGGCGTCGCGCTGCAGCTCACGCAGGATGCGGCGGTCGATGCTGTCGAGGACGGTGTCCATGCGAATTCCCCTCATAGGAGAACCGCATTCTACGGATTGGCGAGCCTGTGGCTAGGCTTGCGCCTTGGGGCGCACCTGAAGACCGGTGGGATCCACCGCCATCCCGTGCACCTGCATGTTGTGGCTGTGAGCCAGCTGATGCAGGGCGAAAGCGGTGTTCATGGCTCCGAGCCGGCCCTGGGCGTCCTCGGCGGCGTTGACCGCCTCCTTCGCCAGCTTCAGTGCGAAAGCCGGCTTGGCGGCGATCCGGTTCGCCAGTGTCAGGGTGAAGTCGGCGAGGTCGGCGGCGGGGACCACGTGGTTGACCATCCCCAGGGCCTTGGCCTCCGCGGCGCTCAGCCAGTCGGCGGTGAACAGCAGCTCCTTGGCCTTGCGTGGGCCCATTTCCCACGGGTGCGCGAAGTACTCGACGCCGCCGACCCCCATGCCGACGGTGTTGTCGCAGAAGGCCGCGTCGTCGGCGGCGACGATCAGGTCGCAGGGCCAGGCCAGCATCAGTCCGCCCGCGATGCATTTTCCCTGAACCTGCGCGATGGTCGGCTTGGGGATGTTGCGCCAGCGCTCGGATAGCCCGAGGTAGATCTCCTTCTCCCGCGCCATCCGTCCCTCGGCGCCGGCGCAGCCGAAGCCGCACCAGGTCCCGACGGGATCGAACGGCGCCATCTGCTCGGCGATGGATCCGCCCTCGCGCAGGTCGTGGCCCGATGAGAAGTGCGGTCCGCTGGCGGCCAGGATGATCACCTTGATCGCCTCGTCGCCCGCGGCGCGGTCGAAGGCGTCGTTCAGCGCGTAGAGCAGGCTGGTGTCCTGGGCGTTGCGGCTCTCGGGCCGGTTCAGCGTCAGGCGCGCGACGTGCGGCGCGGCGACCTCATAGAGCACGGCGTCGGTCATGGTGGTCCTCCCGTCGCCATAACAGCCGCCCCCGGCCGCGATGTCACTCCACCGGCGGCGGCGCTTCCCCGATCGGCGCGGGCTTGGCGAAGGGCACGATCAGCAGGGCCGCGACGAACAGCATGGCCATCAGCCGATAGGTGTCGGCGAAGGCGAGGGCGGCGGCCTCACGGCCGAGGACACGGCCCATCATGGTCTGCGCCATCTGCAATGCGTGGGCGCTGTCGGTCGTCCAGCCCTGGGCCATCTGGGTCAGTCCCTGAATCATCGCGGCGGCCTTGTCGGGACTTTCGCCCATGGCGGCCGAGATCCGGGAGGTCTGCTCGCGGGTGAAGTCGATCAGCCAGGTGTTGACCACCGCGATGCCGATGGCGCCGCCCAGGTTCCGCATCAGGTTGAACAGGCCCGAGGCATAGCGCAGGTCCTCGGGTGGCACGCCGTTCAGCGCCATGCCCACCGCCGGCACGATGCACAGCAGCATCGCGAGGCCCCGCATGACCTGCGGCCAGAGCAGTTCGTGGAAGCCCCACTGGCTGTTGATCCCCGAGAACATGAAGAGCGAGGCCGCGAACATCGCAAAGCCCACGGCGATCACGTAGCGGCCGTCCACCTTGGTGGAGAGGCGCGCCGCGATCGGCGCGGTGACGGTCATGGCGATGCCCGTGACGAAGACCGTCGTCCCGATCTGCAGGCTGGAGTAGCCGCGCACCTGGCCCAGGTAGACCGGCGTCAGGAAGGTCGCCGCGTAGAGCCCGAAGCCGATCACCAGGTTCAGCACGCAGGCCATGGCGAAGGTCGGCCGCCTGAACGGCGTCAGCTTCAGCACCGGCATGGTGGAGAAAAAGGTGCGCTCGAAGAACACCACCGCGCCCACGATGGACAGCCAGGCCGCGCTCAGCACCGCCGGGTCGTTGAACCATTCGTGCCGGGGGCCTTCCTCCAGCACGTACTGCAGCGCGCCGAGGAACAGGGCCAGCGAGGCGACGTGCAGCCAGTCGATCCGGCGCAGCATCTCGGGCTTGGCCTCGTCGACCTTGCCCAGCAACGGGAACAGCAGCGTCACGGCGACGCCGGGCACGACGTTCATGAAGAACAGCCAGCGCCAGTCCACGTACTCGGTCATCAGGCCGCCGACGCTGGGGCCGAGCGTCGGGGCAAGGGTGGACACCATTCCGAGGATCGCCGGCACCGCCGCCCGCTTCGGTCCCTCGAACATCGCGAAGCCCGTGGCGAACACCAACGGCACCATCGCCCCGCCCGTGAACCCCTGCAGGGCCCGGAAGGCGATCATCGAGTTGATGTCCCAGGCCAGGCCGCACAGCAGGCTGGAAAGCGTGAAGAGCCCCGCCGACGCCGTGAACAGCCAGCGCGTCGACATCGCCTGCGAGAGGAACGCGGCCAGGGGAATCATCACGATCTCGGCCATCAGATAGGCCGTCTGCACCCAGGCGATCTCGTCGGGGCCCGCGTTCAGGCCGGCCTGGATCGAGTTCAGCGAGGCCGCGACAATCTGGATGTCGAGCAGCGCCATGAACTGCCCGAACGCCATGATCGCGAAGATCAGCAGCTTGCGCCCCTCGGGCATGGCGGCGGGGTTGATCGGCTGCGGCCCGGCGTCGGCGGTGATTGCGGTCATGTGTCCCTTGCGCTCGGGCGGCCGGCATTTAATATGATATGCATCATATAACGCGGGCTGAGCCATGCGCTACTCCGACACGCACAAAGAAGAGACCCGGAAGACGATCGTGAAGGCCGCCGCGACCGCCGTTCGCGCCAAGGGGCCGGACGGCGTGGGTGTCGCCGAGATCATGGCCGAGGCCGGCCTGACGCACGGCGGCTTCTACGCACACTTCCCGAACAAGGAAGCCCTGGTGGCCGCCGCCGTCGAAGAAGCCTTCGGGCAGAGCGGCCGGCGCTTCCAGAAGATCACGGCGGGCATGGCGCCGGCCGAGGCGCTGTCGGTCTTCGTGGACAGCTACGTCTCGTCCGAGCATCGGGCCCATCCGGCACGGGGATGTCCGCTGGCGACCCTGTCCAGCGACCTGCCGCGGCAGGGGCCGACGGTGCGGGAAGCCTATGAGAGCGGCGTGCGCGGCCTGATCGGGCGCATCGCCGGATGGCTCCCCGAGGATCGCGCCGACCGGCGGGGCCTGGCCACGTCGCTGGTCGCGGAGATGGCCGGCATCGTCGCCCTCTCACGGGCCATCGCAGACGACGCGGAGGCCGAGGATCTGCTCGCCGGGGCCCGCGCCCGCATCAAGAACCGCATGGGAATTGTCCAATGAACGCCGTCACCCCGTCCGCCGTCGCCGGGCTCACCGGGCTGGAACAGCTCAGGATGGCCTTCGACAAGGACCGCCCCGGCTATCAGCGCGGCATCGGCCGGACGCTGAAGTTCGAGGTGCTGGAGATCGAGGAGGGGAGGGTGGTCTTCGGCGGCACGCCGGACGAGGACGTCTACAATCCGATCGGCACAGTTCATGGGGGCTACGCGGCGACCTTGCTCGACTCCGCCGTCGGCTGTGCGGTCCATTCGGCGCTGCCGGCCGGCAAGGGCTACACGACGCTCGAGCTCAAGGTGGCCTATCACCGGGCCATGACCTCCGCGACCGGCCCGGTCCGCGCCGAGGGCAAGGTGATCCAGTTGGGTCGCCGCGCGGGCTTCGCCGAGGGTCGCCTCACGGACGAGCAGGGCCGCGTCTACGCCACCGCCACCTCCACCCTGCTGGTGTTCGACAGATGAAGATGGAAACGGCCATCGAGGCCGCGGCCCCGGCGAAGCCGCGTCGGCGGTTGCCGCCCCGCGGGGTTCTCGTGCTGGGCGCGGCCCTGATCGTGGGCGTGGGCGGCTTTGCCTGGATCAACGCGGCCAAGGGGTCGGCCACGACCGACAACGCCTACGTGAAGACCGACGTCACCGTGGTGGCGCCGCGCGTGCGCGGCCATGTCGCCGAGGTGCTGGTGGCCGACAACCAGCCGGTCAAGGCGGGCCAGGTGCTCGTCCGGCTGGACCCGGAAGAGTATGCGGCCCGTGTTCACGCCGCCGAGGGTGACCTCGCCATGGCGGACGCGGGCGTCG
Organism: Pseudomonadota bacterium; assembly: GCA_040752615.1. Lineage (GTDB taxonomy): Bacteria > Pseudomonadota > Alphaproteobacteria > Caulobacterales > Caulobacteraceae > Phenylobacterium. Next base: position 72,246 of record JBFMGV010000056.1, read on the forward strand.
CTGCCGCCCAGGCCGCCCTGGCCCGGCTGGGCTCCGAGGAGGCGGTCGCATCGGCCCAGATCCGGGAGGCCGAAAGCAGCATCCGCGCCGCCGACGCCGAGGCCCGCCGCGCCCGGGTCGACTGGGACCGTTACAACGCGCTGCTGAAGACCGGCTATGCGCCGCGCCGCGAGGCCGACCGCGTGGAGACCCAGGCGCTGGCCGCCGTGGCGGCCGCCGATCGCAGCCGGGCCGGGCTGGCCGTTTCTCGCAGCCAGCTCGCGGCCACCAGCGGTCGCCGCGAGGAGCTGGTCGCCGCCGTCGCCCAGGCGAAGGCGCAGCGTGAGCGCGCCGCAGCCGCCCTGGAGCTCGCGCATCAGGACCGGCGTTTCGCCGAGGTGAAAGCTCCCGTCGCCGGCGTCGTCGGCGACCGGCAGGCCAATGTCGGCGACTATGTGCAGCCCGGCTCACGCCTGCTCGTGGTGAGCCCGCTCGACCACCTCTATATCACGGCCAACTTCAAGGAGACCCAGACCGCGCGGATGCTGAGCGGCCAGGTCGCCATCGTGCAGGTCGACGCCTTGCCGGGCGTGAAGCTCAAGGCGCGGGTCGAGAGCTTCGCGCCGGGCACGGGCGCCGAGTTCGCGCTGCTGCCGTTCGAGCCTGGAGTGGGCAACTTCACGAAGATCGTCCAGCGCGTGCCGGTCCGCCTGCGGTTCGAGCCGGGTCAGCCCGACGTGGCCAAGCTGCGGCCGGGGCTCTCGGCCAAGGTCACGGTCGACCTGCAAGGCGCCTGACAGGAAATCTGCGCGCGCCCCCAGACAAAGACTTTATTCCTACAAACATGATGGGAATAAGATGTGGGCATGCCGCAGTCCCACATCGAAGTCGAGTTCGACGATGGCGCCCTGGACGCCTTCGTCGCCTGTCCGGAAGGGACGGGGCGTAGGCCGCCGATTCTGTTGTTCGGTGACCGCGGACGACTCACCGACGCAGTGCGAGCGCAGGCCGCGCGCCTTTCCGCCCACAACTTTTTCGTGCTCGCGCCCGATCTCGGCGGGCGTCCGGCCGATGCGCGACGTGACGCCGCATGGGCCTGCGTCGACCACCTTGCGGACGATCCGCGCGTGGACGACGTGCGGGTCGCGGCAGTGGGGTTCGGCTCCGGCGCCGACCTGGCGATCGATCTGGCCGCGGCCCGGGCTGAGCGGATCGCGGTTGCGGCGGCCTACGGCGGGCGCGGGTTCGGCCCACGGGCGTCGGCGGAAATATCGCACAAGATCAACGGCTTCGTTCGTCTCGGATATCCACTGGGAACCTCATCGCCCCGTGTCGGGTTGCTGGAAGCGGCGCTCGGCATCGCTGGTGTGCTGTTCGACACGGAGGTCTATGGCGGCGAACCCGACTTGACCGACCTCGTCGATCTTCTGGATCGCACCCTGCGGTCACCAGAAACAGTGCGGTCCGGCGCGGCGGAAAACCGCCTCGGACCGGGTTAACCGTCGACGATGCATCTCGGGTGGCGCCTTCCTCGCGCCGCGCTAGGATGCGTTAAGCGACTCGGCGCCGGCGACCCCCGCCGGACGGTCGCGCCAACATTCTCTAGCTGGGGGAGCCCATGGCCACTGGTAAGAACACGAACGCCCTGCAGAAGCCGCTGACGCCCTCCGCCGAACTGGCCGCCGTCGTCGGCGCGGGTCAGCTCTCGCGCGGCGAAACCGTGTCGAAGATCTGGGACTACATCAAGAAGAACAACCTCCAGAACCCCGCGAACAAGCGCGAGATCCTGGCGGACGCGAAGCTGAAGCCGATCTTCGGTGGCAAGGACAAGGTCAGCATGTTCGAGATGAACAAGCACCTGGCGGCCCACCTGAAGTAGGACCGGTCGCCACGCCCTCGGGTGTGCTGTCTGACGACGTGAGAGACCTCGCGGGCCGCTCGCCCTGCGGGGTCTCTTCATTTTCGGCCGGGCCTCTTCACTTTGGGCCTGAGCCCCTACATAAGGCGCGCCTTTCACGGCCGACCCGCGCCGGCCATCATCGACTGACACGGACCGTCTCGTGACCCGAGCCATCATCCTCGCCGCCGGCCAGGGCAAGCGGCTCCTCCCGCTGACCGAGGCGCGCCCGAAGTGCCTGGTCGAACTCTCCGGCAAGTCGCTGCTGGCCTGGCAGCTCACGCGCCTGCAGGCGGCGGGCGTCGAGGAAGCGGTCGTCGTCACCGGCTTCCGGGCCGATGCGGTCGAGGCCGAGGTCGCCCGGCTGGGCCTGTCGATGCCGGTCCGCCTGCGCTTCAACCCCTTCTACACGGTGTCCGACAACACGGCGTCCTGCTGGATCGTGCGCGATGCGTTCGAGGGGCAGGTCCTGCTGCTCAACGGCGACACCCTCTTCGGCGAGGGGATCGCCGAGAAGCTGCTGGCCGCGCCGCCGGCCGAGATCACCGTCACCATCGACCGCAAGGCGGCCTACGACGCCGACGACATGAAGGTGCTGACCGATGGCGGCCGCCTGCGGGCCATCGGCAAGACCATCGAGGCCTATGACGCGGAGTCCATCGGCTTCCTCCGCTTCTCGCCTGAGGGCGCGGCGAAGTTCGTCGCCGGCGTGGAGCAGGTGCTGCAGAAGCCGGAGGGACTGCGTCGCTGGTACCTCTCGGTTATCGACGAGCTGGCCCGCTCGGGCGTGGACGTCCGCGTCTGCTCCATCGAGGGCCTGGAGTGGGGCGAGATGGACTTCCCGCAGGATGTGGAGAACCTCACGCGTCTATCGGCGGGCTGGGTTTCGGCCTGAACCCATTTTGAGCGGGCTTGCCGATAAGTTGTGCAAAGCCCGGGTGGAACTCGCGATGTCCACCGGTTTCCGCGCGGGATGGTTGCCGTGGTTACCACTTCTCAAGGGTTGGCGTCTGTCCTCTCCCGCAGGCGATCGGGGAGGTTACGCTGTCCAGTTCTGGCGAGGGCTTGGTCCCTGAACGGATTCTCGAGCTGTCGGACCGGCTGTCCACGGCCGTGGCGGCCAGCATCGGCGAGATCGCGGACATCAACCGCGAAGCCAAGATGCTCGCCATCAACGCCCTGATCACCGCCGCGCGCGCCGGGGAGGCCGGAAAGGGCTTCTCGGTCGTGGCCGAGGAGTTCAAGCGGATCTCCAGCAACATCGACGAGGTGACGCTGCAGCTTCGCAGCCAGGTCCAGACGGACCTGCAGGAGCTCTCGGCGGTGGGGTCCGCGATCCTGGGGCATCTGCGCGGCCAACGGCTGGCCGATCTGGCGCTCAACGCCATCGAGATCATCGACCGGAACCTCTACGAGCGCACCTGCGACGTCCGCTGGTGGGCCACGGACTCGGCCATGGTGGAATGCGTGACCCTGGCGACCGAGCCGGCCGCCAAACACGCCAGCGCGCGGCTCAAGGTCATCCTGGACGCCTACACCGTCTACCTCGATCTCTGGGTCTGCGACATCAACGGCCGCGTCGTCGCGACGGGGCGTCCCGAGCGGTATCCCCGGGTGGTGGGCAGCTCGGTGGCCAACACCGACTGGTTCAACCAGGCCCGCCGGACAGCCTCCGGACAGGAGTTCGTCGCCTGCGACGTGGGGCGGCAGGCGTTTCTGGGCGACGCGCCGGTCGCGACCTACGCCGCCGCGATCCGCGAGGACGGCGACGTCAACGGTCGCACCATCGGCGTGCTGGGCATCCACTTCGACTGGCAACCGCAGGCCCGCGCCGTCGTCGACGGCGTGCGGCTCACCGATGAGGAACGCGCGCGCTCGCGCGTCCTGCTGCTGGACGCCGGCGGCCGTGTGCTGGCCTCGTCCGACCGTCAGGGTGAACTCACCGAGACCTTCAGATTGCCGGCGAACGCCGAGGGCATGGGCAGCTACGCCGACGGCGGCGCGACTGTGGGCTACGCGGTGACGCCCGGCTACGAGACCTACGAGGGCATGGGCTGGTACGGCTGCATCGTGCAGCGCGAGCAGGAGCCTCAGAAGGTCGGGCGGGCGGCCTAGCGGTCGCCGACGATCCGGCGCACGAGGTCCAGGTCGGCAGGCTTGTCCACGTCCACCGAGGCCAGCCCGTAGGGCGTCTGCACGATCGCCGCGTTCACCCCGGCTAGCCGTCCCAGGCGGACGGCCGCGTCCTTCAGCGCCAGGCGACGCATCACGTAGCGCAGCAGCATTCCCGGTCCGAGGATCCGGGCCATCTTCCAGGGACGCTTGCGCTCGGCTTCGACGCGTCGCCACAGGTCGATGACAGCCAGGGCGGCGGGTGTGGCCAGATAGAACATGTTGCACCCCGACCAGTCGCCGTCGGCCAGCTTCAGCCAGGTGCGCTGTGTGCCCGGCGCGGCAGCCTCGACCACGGGGCGCGGAGCCACCAGCGCGGCCACGTCCACGTTGGCCGGGACGTCGGCGAGGAAGCGGCTCACCCAGGCGCCTTCCAGCAGCGCGTGGTCGGCGGTGGTGACCAGCAGGGGCGTCCCCAGGCGCTCGGCGCCGGCCCTGACGCTGAGGCTGGGCCCGGCGGCCTCGTCCAGCACCTCGGCGTTCAGCCGTTCGGCCTCGGCCCGCACCAGCGGGTGGCCCGAGATCACGGCGACGCGCGCCGCGCCCGCGTCACGCAGGGCGTTGACCACGCGCTCCAGCAATGTCCTGTCCTGCAGGCGGATCAGCGCCTTGTGCGGCGCATCGCCATACGCGGCCACGGGATCGACGCCTCCACGCGATCCGGCCAGCACCAGCGCGGAGAAACCGCTCACGCCAGCGCCTTCTCGTAGAGGCGATAGGTCTTGTAGACCTGGGCTCCGCCGGCGTCGCAGATGCGCCGCATGGGCAGGTTGTCCTCCAGCACCCACGACAGCTCGTAGCGCTCGTAGCCGAGCTTCCGCGCCGCCTGGGCCGTGGCGTCGATCAGCAGGAAGGGCAGGAGCTGGCCGCGCATGGCGCCCGCGAACTTCCGCTTCACGCCCATCAGCGGCACGCGTCCGGTCTTCACGCCCTTGACCTTCAGCCGCCACAGCAGCTTGGCCCAGCCGAAGGGCAGCAGCTTGCCCCTGAGGTCGGCGATCGCCTCGTTGAGGTTCGGCAGCAGAACCATGAAGCCCGCGGGCTCGCCGTCGATGTCCGCGAACCAGGTCAGGCGCGGGTCGATCAGGAGCTTCAGGTTGCTGGCCAGCACCTGGGTCTCGGCCTCGGTCGTCGGGGTGAAGCCCCAGTTGCCCGCCCAGGCGTCGTTGAGGATCGCGGTCAGCGTCCGCACCTCGGCGTCGAACCGCTTCATGTCGACCGTGCGCAGGGTCACGCCCTCGGGCAGGCCCTTGCGGATCCGGCGCAGGATGGGCGCGGGCAGGTCGTCGGCCACGCTGCAGACATAGGCGTGCAGGTCCTTGGCGCGGGCATAGCCCTGCGCCTCGATCGCCGGGCCGATGTGGCCGACGTCGTGGCCCATCATGAACATCGGCGGGGTGTCGTGCCCCTCGACCAGCAGTCCCACCTCCTCGTTGGTGGAGAGGTTCACCGGCCCCAGCGCGGCGCGGCAGCCCCTGGCCTTCAGCCAGGCTTCGGCCACGGCGAAGAGGGCGGCGAAGATCGCTGGATCGTCCTCGGCGGCGATCATGCCGAAGTTGCCGTAGCCGTCCTTCGTCTGCGGGTTCAGATGGTCGATCTGGGCGCTGATCCGGCCCACGTCGCGGCCGTCCCGCACGGCCAGCCAGAACTGGACGTCGGCATGTTCGAAGAACGGGTTGCTCTTGGCGGTGAGCGATTCCTGCCGCTCGAAGATCAGCGGCGGCACGTATTTGGGCTCGGCGGCGCCGATCCGCATGGCCACCTTGATGAACCGGTCCAGCTCAGCCTTCGAGCTGACCGGGATGATCTCCACGCCCCCCAAGGCGGTCATCCTTCGCGATAGAGCAGCATGGTGGCGCCGAAGGCGCCGAACATCACCGGCGCGGCCCAGGCGGCGAGGAAGGCCGGCGCGGCCCCGTTCTCGCCCAAGGCGGTGAAGGCGCCGTCGAACACCAGGTACAGCAGGCCAGCGGCCATGCACTGGACGACGATCGTCGCGCCGCCGCCCCGGAAGTTCGCCAGGGCCGACGGCGCGGCCAGCAACAGCATCACGATGCAGGCGAACGGCGCGGCCCAGGCCCGCTGGAGCTGGGTGTCGTAGAAGGTGCGGGGCCGTGTCGAAAGGCCGCCGGCCAGCGCGCGGCTGGCTTCGGCGGGGGTGACCGATGTTTCGCCCTCGGCGAGCGTGCGGATGTCGCCGGGCGTCAGGCTGCGCGTCCAGTCCATGGTCTGGGCCGCGCCTTCCGTCACCGAGTCGGTTCCCAGGGTCTCGAACCGGGGCTGAACCAGCCGCCAGCCACCTTCGCCATAGACGGCGGCGTCGGCCGTCATGCGCTGGACCAGCCGGCCGGACACGTCGCGGCGATAGATGGTCACCTTCTCCAGGCTGCGGCCGTCCGGATCGCGCGGCACGGCGACCACCAGTTCGTTGCCGACGCGGAAGGTGATGGGGTCCACGGCCTTGCCGGTGTCGCGCGGCGCTGTCGCCTGCCACCACTCGGTGAGCCGGGCGTCGGTGCGGGGGGCGATCACCATGCCGATGGCCAGTTGCAGCACGGCCAGGGCGATGGCGGCCGGCATGGCGTTGGCGGTCAGTCGGTAGGCCGAGATGCCGGTGGAGCGCATGGCGGTCACGGCGCTGTCGCCGGCCAGCTTCCCGAAGGCGAAGAGGGCGCCCGCCAGCACGGCCAGCGGCGCGGCCTGCTCGACCAGGCGCGGCAGGCGCAACAGGGCGTAGTACGCGACCCCGGCGGCGCCCAGCTTGCGGTCGAGGATGTCGGTCGTCACCTCCAGCAGGTCGAGGATCTGCAGGATGCCGACCAGCACCAGCAGGGCGGTGAGGATCCGGCCGCCCATCAGCTTCAGCAGATAGGTCGACAGCGTCATGCCGACGCCTCGCTCGCCTTGCGGGCGCGCAGGCGGGCGGCCATCGCGCCCATGTGCTCGGTGAACCGCCCGATCGGCGTCTCGCCCGGCCGATCGCGGCTGGTGAAGAACACGAGGAAGGCGATGCCGGCGAAGGCGACGAAGGGGCCGCCGACCGACAGTTCGGCCGGAACGCGGCCGGTCTCGGCCAGCCCCTCGCCGAGCTGGGTCAGATGGTGGAACGCCAGCAGGAGCAGGCCCCCGACCAGGGCGCCCGGCGCCCGGCCGCTGCGTTTCGCGGCGAGGCCCAGCGGCACGGCCAGCAGGGGCAGCAAGGGCAGGGAGAGCGAGCGGGCGAGGCGGCCGTAGAGCTCGGCCTTCAGGGTCTCTTTCGGGATCACCGTGTGGGCGCTGCCGGCCTGTTCGGCCAGCTCGAACAGCGTCAGCTCGCGCTCGTCGCCGCCCCGCGCGCGCAGCAGCCGGGCAGGGCCGGTCATCGGAAGCTGCAGGGTGAAATCCTTGAAGCTCAGCAGCTCGGGCTCGCCCCGGGCGTTGAAACGCAACTGCTGGCCGTCCTTGAGCATGAGCTGGACGCTCTTGCCGTCGGTGGCGCGGCGCACCTCGGCCATGCCGGCGGTGGTGATCTCCTCGCGTCCGCCCTCGGTGATCCGCCGGATGAAGATCCGCGACAGGCGCTGGCCAGCCGCGTCGGCCTCGTCGGTGGTCATGGTCAAGGTCTTGGATGGCGTCAGGATCGTCTCGGCTGGCACGAGGCCGTTCCAGCCCGCGTTCTGCGCGGTGTGCAGCACCGCCCGGTAGGCGTAGCGGCTGTAGGGCTGCAGGAAGCCGAAGACCATCAGGCTGACCATGCTGAGCGCGGCGGCCAGCACCAGGTAGGGGGCGGCCAGGCGTGTGAGGCTGACGCCGGAGGCGAGCAGGGCGTCGATCTCCGACGCCTGGTTCATCCGGTTCACCACCACGATGAGCGCCAGGAAGAACGCCGCCGGCAGGGTCAGGCCCACGTAGTGCGGCACCAGGTTCACCGCCAGCTGGGCGACGAAGCCGAACCGGTCGCTGGACGCCGACAGCATGTCGAGAAGCCGCAGGGTGCGCTCGAGCAGCAGCGCGATGAGGGTGACCCCGGTCGCCCCGACCATCGGCCAGAAGGCCATGCGCAGCAGGTAGCGGTCGATGAGGCTCAAGAACGGTCCCTCAAACTGGCGTCAGGACGGCCAGCGGGCGGCGAAGTCGGCGGCGAGCGCCGTCGCCTCCTCCTCGCTCAGCGCGACGTGCGACGCAAGGGCCGGCGGGCCCGGCCAGCCCGCATCCTTGAAGGTGTGACCGCCATGCGTCCGTTCGCCCTCGTAGCGGGGCAGGACATGGAAGTGGACGTCGGGGTCGACCATCATCAGCATCAGGTAGTTGATGCGCTCGTAGCCCACCACCTCGCGCAGCAGGGATTCGATCCCGTCCACCGCGGTCTTCATGTCGCCGAACGCCGCCGGGGAGAGATCCGAGAAGGCCTTCGCCTCGTCCTTGCAGACCAGCACCAGCGCGCCGAACGTGGGCTGCTGCGGGCGCACCAGGACCAGCCAGTGTTCTGTCTCGGCGACCTGGGTGTGCGGGTATCCGAACTTGCGGGCCGTGGCGTTGGGCACGAATTGTCCTGCCTATCGAGGGGTTCGGCGGCGGATCATAGGGAGCGCCGGCCTTCGGGCAAAGCGAACTCGGGGCGTTCGAGCCGGCCTCACGCCAGGGTGAACCGCCCGATGGGCTCGACCGCGAGTGCGGTCGTCACGCCGCGCGCCGTCACCTGGGTGCGGTAGCCCGCGCCGTCGCGGGTGATGGCGATCTCGTTCCAGCGGGCCGGCTGCCCTTTGCCCCCGGCCGGGGTGGACGCGGCGGGCACGCCCATCACCGGAATCGATCCCGACGGACCGCGCACGGTGGTCAGCAGCGCCTCGTGCGCATGCCCGTGCAAGACCAGTTCCGCCCCGACCTCGGCCAGCACCGCGCGCAGCGCCTCGGCGTCGACCAGTTCCTTGCGGCCGGCCACCACGTCCGAAGCGACCGGGTGGTGCACCAGCACGACGCGATAGAGGCCCTGAGCCCCGGTCTCGCGCAGCAGGGCGCGGGCAGCCTCGATCTGCGATGCGCCGAGCTGTCCCTGGGCGAGGTGCAACGCCGTGGGCACGGCGGACGACAGGTTGACCAGCGCCGCCGGTCCCCGAACCCGCAGGTAGGGGAAGCCGCCTTCGGCGCCGTCGCTCAGCCACGGTCGCCAGGGCGCGAAGTCGCGGGGCGCGCCCCGGGGCGACAGGGCGTCGTGGTTGCCGGGGCTCACCGTCACGTCGCGCGGATCGCCGAGGCTGCTCAGCCAGGCCCGCGCGGCCTCGAACTCCTCGGGCGTGGAGAAGTTGATCACGTCCCCGGTGATCGCCACATGGTCGGGAGCGAGAGCCCTCACGTCGGCGGCGATCGCGTCGAGGACGTCCTGGATGTGCCGCCTGCGTTTGCGGCGCCAGGCGAAGCGGCTCAGCAGGCGCTTAGAGGCCACGTCGCTCCAGCGAAAGGGCAGGGGCGGCGGCGGAAGCTGCAGATCGGACAAATGGGCGAGGCGGAACGCGGTCACGAGCTTTCCTAAGGGGACGGCGCTCGGTATCAGGTTCCACCGATTTGCGTGAGAGGCGCTGCGCGATTCCAATGACTGAGATGGCCGCCCCGGCGGGCATGATCCTGGGCGCGGGCGATGTCCGCATCTGGGGGATGACGGCGCGCGAACGCCTGCGCCGCACCTTCACGCGCGCCGGCCTGGCGGTGGCCGATGCGGCGCCGGCTTCGGGGGGCGTCGTGCTGGCGCTGGGCGGCTGGGTCTACGACGAGAGCCTGATCAAGACCCTGGCCAAGCGTCCCGGGTCGGTGCTGACCACTGACGACGGCGTGGCCGTCGCCGCCCACGTCACCGCCGACCGGGTCACCGAGGCCTCGGCCGCCCTGGAGCGGGGCGAGACGCCGACCGGCCTGACGCCGCTCTCCCTGGCCGAACTGTCGTACAACGAGGCCCTGCGCAAGCGCGAGGCGCCGGTGCTTGTCCGCCTCACGCCCGAGAACGTGCGGGCGGTGGAGGCGCGCACCTTCGCCGGCTCCTACAAGGGCGTCACCGACATCGTGACCAAGTACTGGTGGCCCGTGCCGGCGCGGATCGTCACCCGCTGGTGCGCTGTCGCAGGACTGAAGCCGAACCACGTCACGTTCATCGGCTTCCTGCTCGTCCTGGCGGCCTTCTGGCTGTTCTGGGAGGGGCAGTTCGGCCTCGGACTGGTCTGCGCCTGGATCATGACGTTCCTCGACACCGTCGACGGCAAGCTGGCTCGCGTGACGCTCACCTCGTCGGCGATCGGCAATGTCTTCGACCATGGCATCGACCTGATCCATCCGCCGTTCTGGTGGTGGGCCTGGTACGTGGGCTGCTTCGGCGCGGTGGCGATCACCCCCGACCTCGCGGGCTACGGCCTGCTGGTGATCCTGGTGGGGTACGTCGTGCAGCGGATCTTCGAGGGCGTCTTCATGCGCCGCTATGGCTTCCACGTGCACTCGTGGCGGCCGTTCGACAGCTTCTTCCGGCTGATCACCGCGCGCCGGAACCCGAACCTGCTGATCCTCACGCCCGCGTGGCTGGTCGGCGTGCTGGTTCCCGCCTGGAATCTGGCCGCGCCGCAGGTCGGTTTCCATCTGGTGGCGTTGTGGACCGCGCTCAGCCTGCTGGTCCACGCCGTGCAACTGGTCCAGGCCCTGGCCACGCCGCGTGAGCGGGTGGTGTCCTGGCTGTCGCGTTGACCCGCGCCGGCGTCATCTGGAACCAGAAGAGCCACCGCAACAAAGGCGGTGACGTGGCCCCTTTGCCCGGCGTCGTGGTCGAGGTGGCGCCCGAGCAGCCCGACTGTCTGCTGCCGACCCTGCAACGCTTCGCCGCCACGGGCGTGGACCTGATCGTCATCGACGGCGGCGACGGCACGATCCGCGAAGTGGTTTCGCGTCTGCCCGAGGCCTATGGCCCGACGTTGCCTCGGCTGGCGGTCGCGCCCAATGGCAAGACCAACGCCCTGGCGCTCGACATCGAGACGCCCCTGGGCACGACCCTGGACCAGTTGCTGGCGGCCGCCGAGGCCGGGCGGCCCACCAAGCGGCGGCAGTGCCTGGAGATCGTCAGGCCAGGCCAGGCCGATCCCGAGCGGCGCGGGTTCCTGTTCGGCATGGGCGCCTTCGTGCGCGCCACCGAGCTGGCGCAGCGGCATCACGGCCTGGGCTTCTTCGACAATGCGGCCATCGTCCTGACCCTGGCCGGCGCCATGGGCCGAACCCTGCTGGGCGGGCCCACGGATCCCTGGCGCAAGGGCGAGCCCGGCGAGGCGTCCTTCGACCCCGACCACCACGCCTGGTTCCTGGTGATGGCTTCGACGTTCAAGCGCTTCCCGTTGGGCCTGAAGCCCTTCGGAGAGCCGCGCGAGGGGCTGAAGGCGCTCTCGGTCCACGCGCCGCCCAAGCGGCTGATGCAGGCTGTCCCGACTATCCTGCAAGGCGGGGATGCGCCGTGGTTCGAGAGCTGCGGCTACCGCCGGCATGACCTCGACAGTTTCGACATGAGCTTCCCGGGCCGCTTCGTGCTGGACGGCGAGATCTATCCGGGCGGCGATCTGACGGTGCGGCGGGGTCCCGAGCTGGAGTTCGTGATCCCGTGAGCGACGAGCTGCTCGCGCGGATCGAGGCCGAGCTGGCCGCTCCCGCGCCCGAGGCGGTGCGGGCGCTGGCGGCCGCCCTGGCGCAGCCCGGCGATGCGGCTGTGCTCTACTACGGTTCCACGCTGCGCACCGGCGACCTCACCGGCATCCTCGACTTCTACCGGCTGACCCTCCGCCCGCACCGGAACGGCCTGCGCGGGGTGGTCGAGCGCGTGCTCTGGCCCGAGGTCAGCTACCACGAGATCGGTGGACTGAAGGCCAAGGTGGCGACCCTGCCGCTGGAGACCTTCCGCCGCGCGGCCGAGGGGCGGACCCTCGACACCACCATCTGGGCGCGGTTCGTCCAGCCGTGCCAGCGGGTCTGGAGTGTCGACGCCGCGTCGGCCTCGGCGGCCGCGGAGGCCGTGACGGGCGCGGTGGTCACCGCCGCCCGCTTCGCCGCGGCCCTCGGGCCTGCCAAGGGGCCGCCGCTGGCGTTCTGGGCGGCGCTGTTCCGCAAGACCTACGCGGCCGAGTTCCGGGTCGAGACCACCGACCGCGCCGACACCGTGGTGGCCCACGGGGAGGGGCGCTATGCCGACATCCTGCCCCTGGCCTGGGCGAGGGGCGGGGTGGCGTTCACGGAGGACGGGGGCGAGCTCTCGCCGCGCAAGGCCGGACTTCCGGGCTGGACCTTGCCCAGCCTGGCCGGCAAGCCGCTGAACGTGGCGCGCATCCTGAAAGCCGCCTTCACCTTCGACGGCGCGGCGCGCTACGCGGCCTACAAGATCGGCCGCCATACGGGGGTGGAGATCGAGGTGACGCCCTTCCGTGAGCGCCACCCGTTCCTGGCCGCGCCCGGGGCGTGGCTGGAGTTGCGGCGGCGCCAGCGCGCCCACCGCCGCAGCTGAAGCTCGTCAGGCCGAGGCGCGGCGGGGACGCTGCAGCAGGCCATACTCGAGGCCGAGGCGCTCGAAGATGTCCAGCACGGTGTCGATCTGCTCGGGCGTGTGGGCCGCGCTGACGCTGGAGCGCAGCAGCGACTTGTTCTCGGGCGTGGCCGGCGGGATCGCCAGGTTCAGATAGACGCCGTTGGCCAGCAGCGCGTTCCACATCATCACGGCGGTGGCCTGGTCGGGCATCACCACGGCGGTGATCGGGCTGGCGTGCGGGCCGACGGCATAGCCCATGTCGCGCAGGCCGTCGTAGAGACGGTCGGCGTTGGCGGCCAGGCGGACGCGCAGGTCTTTGTCGGTCTCCAGACGCTCCAGCGCGGTCAGGGTCGAGGCGATCACGGCCGGCGGCAGCGAGGCGGTGAACATGTACGGCCGGCTGACGATGCGCAGCAGGTCGAAGTTGTCCTCGTCGGAGACGAGGAAGCCGCCCACGGCGCCCAGGCTCTTGGAGAAGGTGCCGACGATGAAGTCGACGTCGTCCTCGACGCCGGCGGCCTCGGCGAGGCCGCGGCCCTTTTCGCCCAGGACGCCCATCGAGTGGGCCTCGTCCACCAGCAGGTAGGCGCCGGCCTCCTTCTTGACCGCGACCATCTCCTTCAGCGGAGCGACGTCGCCGATCATCGAGTAGATGCCCTCGACCACGATCAGGCTGCCCTTGGCGGCGTCGCCCATGCGGCGCAGGCGCTTGGCCAGGTCCTCGGGGTCGTTGTGGCGGAAGCGGATGACTTCGGCGCCAGAGAGCTTGGCCGCGTCATAGATCGAGGCGTGGCTGTCGGCGTCGAGGATCAGGTGATCCCCGCGGCCCACCAGGCCCGAGATGCCGCCCAGGTTCGCCTGGTAGCCGGTCGTGAAGACCATGGCGTGCTTGCGGCCGTAGAATTTGGCCAGCGCCGTCTCCAGCGCCGTGTGCCCGGCGAAGGTGCCGTTGGCGAAGCGCGAACCCGTGGTGCCGGTGCCCCACTGGCGCACCGCCGCGGCCGAGGCCTCGATGCAGGCCGGGTCGAAGGTCAGGCCCAGGTAGTTGTTGGTCCCGAGCAGGATGACCTTCTGACCGTTCAGCATGCCCTCGGTGGGCGACAGGACGGCGTCGAAACGGACGGCGGAGGGATCCGCGCCAGCCGCGCGAATGCCTTCCAGGGGGGCGCGATAGCCCAGGTGCTTGTCGAGCAGCCCCATAGTTAAGCCTTCACCCGCAGCTTGTTGATCAGTTCGGAAAGGTCGCCGGCGGTAACAACCGTGGCGAGGCGGTCGAGAGGAATCGAGAGGTCGAAACGATCCTCAAGCTCCATGACGATGTTCATGAGCGCAAGCGAGTCCACGGCCAGGTCCCGGGCGATGTCCGTCTCGGCGGTCACCTGGACACTGCGGCCCAACACCGTTTCGGCCGCTCGCGCGACCTCGCGGACGGTCAGATCCGTCGCCGTTTCAACCATCGATGAGGCCCCCAGTGGCTCTCTTTTTGCTTCCGCCAGCCGCGTAACTAAGCATGTCCGACCTTGATTTCCACCGTGCTGTGCAAGCGTCGGTCACAAATCCGCTGCTAATGTTTCACCCATGCCGCAGTGCGGTACCACGCCACGGTCGCCGAAAAACCACGCGTCAGGTCGTAGAGCGACGGCAGGGGCGCGTCTGTACGCTCTTCCTGTGGAATTGCCCAATCCAGATGCAGGAGTTCGCGCGCCTTGGCCGAGGTGAGCATGGGCGACGCGCCAAGCATGGCAGTGAAATCATTTGTGATTCCGAGGGCCTGGATCAGAGCCTTCGGAACCTTCGCCAATCGCGGCGAACGGCCGCAGGCGCGGCCCGCCTCGGCCATCAGCTCGCGCCAGAGATACCCCTCGGGGCGGGAATCGCTGATCGCCACGGCCCGCCGCAGCGGCGGACCGGCGGCGAGGGTGGCGGTCTGGCGGGCGGCGTCCTCCACGTGGATCATGCAGATCCGGGCGGTCTCGCTGAGCACCGGCAGCACCGGGCTGAGGGCGGCGGCCTGGAACACCGGAAGCAGTTCCCGGTCACCGGGACCGTAGATCGCGCAGGGGCGAACGATGCTGAGTCGCTCGCCCAGGACCTCGGCCATTGCGATCTCGCCGGCGTGCTTGCTGGCGGCATAGTGCGAGATGTCGGGTTCGCGGGCGGTCAGGCTGGAGACCAGCACCACGTGCCGCACGGCGCTCGCGGCCTCGGCGAGGCGGCGCGCGCCGTCGACGTTGACGGCGTCGAAGGCCGCGCGGTTCGGAGCTTTCACCAGCCCGGCGGCATGGACCAGCACCTCCGCGCCCTCGCAGAGGCGGGACAGCGCGGCGCGGTCGCCGAGCCCGCCGGGAACCACCTCGAGCGGGATGTCCGGCCACAGCGGATCGACGGGATCGCGCCGGGCAAGGATGCGCACCGTCCAGCCGTCGTCCGCCAGGGCGCGGACGAGATGGCGGCCCAGGAAGCCGGTCGCGCCGGTGACGGCGGCGAGTCCGCGGCTCAGGCCGGCTCCTCCTGGCGGAAGGCGCCGGCCAGGAACAGCAGGCGGGCCTTCGAGCGCGAGAGCTTGCCGGAGGACGTCTGGGGCAGGGCGTGCGCCCCCACCAGCTCGACCCGCGCCTCGACGCCGTGACGTGCGCGCAGCACGGCGGCCACGTCGTCGGTCAGGGTGCGGCGCACCTCGGGATCGCTCGAGCGGGCCTGGACCAGCACCACCAGCTCCTCGCCGGCCTCCTGGTCGATGGAGAAGGCGGCCACGTCGCCGCTGCGCAGGCGCTCGACCTCGGACTCGGCGGTCCACTCCAGGTCCTGTGGCCACACGTTGCGGCCGTTCAGCAGGATCAGGTCCTTGGCGCGGCCGGTGGGCACCACCTCGCCGTCCGTGAGGTAGCCGAGGTCGCCGGTGTCGAGCCAACCGTCGGACGAGAGTACCCGGGACGAGGCTTCGGCCTCGCCGAAGTAGCCCTTCATCAGGCTGGGGCCGCGCACGAAGATCCGGCCGACCTGACGCTCGGCGACCGGCTTGCCGGCCTCGTCGCGCACTTCCAGCTCGTGTTCGGGCAGGACGGGGCCGCAGCGCACGAAGGCGCGGCTGCGTGCGCCGGCGCCGGCCACGACCTCGCCGTCACGCTCCATGCGGTCGACGTCGACGGTGTCGAAGACCAGGCCCTTGTCGAGCGGCGCCATGGTGAGGGCCAGCGTCGCCTCGGCCATGCCGTAGCTGGCCACGAACGCCTTTTCGGTGAAGCCGGCGGCGGCGTAGCGCTCGGCGAAGGCCAGCAGCGGACCGGGACGGACCATGTCGCCGCCACAGCCGGCGATGCGCCAGCCCGAGAGGTCCAGCCCCTCGCGCGTGCCGTCGCCGCGGCGGGCGCAGAGGTCGTAGCCGAAGGACGGGCTGTACGAGATCGTCGCCTTGTTCCTCGACATCAGGTCCAGCCACAGCAGCGGCCGGCGCACGAAGGCGCCCGTCGGCATCAGGTCGACCGTCATCTGGGCGGCGAGGGGGCTCATCAGGAAGCCGACGAGACCCATGTCGTGATAGAGCGGCAGCCACGAGAAGGCGCGGTCCTCGGGGACCACCTTCAGGCCATGCTTCGTGATCGCCAGGGTGTTCGCCATCAGGGCGGCGTGGGTGCAGAGCACGCCCGTGGGGTTGCGCGTGCTGCCCGAGGAGAACTGCACGTAGCAGGGATCTTCAGGCTGCGGCGCGGGCAGGTCGACGGCGGCCGCTTCCGGAAGGTCCGAGACCCGCAGGGCCAGGGGGACGTCGACGGCCTTGGCGGCGTCCTGCAGCCACGGCAACAGGGCCTCGGGGCCGAGCACCGCCGCGGCCTTGGCCGAGCCCAGCATGCGGCTGATCTGCTCGACATAGGCGTCGCGCCCGCCGAGCGCCGCGGGCAGCGGCAGCGGCGCCGGGGTCAGGCGCGCGTACTGACAGGCGAAGAAGGCGGTGACGAAGTCGGCGTCGGCTTCGGCGACGAGACCCACCCGGTCATGGGTCTTCAGGCCGGCGGCCAGCAGGCGGTCGGCCAGAGCCAGGGCGCGTCGGCGCAGCTCGGCGTACGGGATCGCCTCGACCAGTTCGCCGCGCAGGCCGTAGAGGTTGACGCCCGTCGGACCTTCGGCGGCGAAGTCGAGCGCCTCGGTCAGGGTGGCGAAGCCGCCGAGCCGGAACGGACGCTCCGGAGCGGTCGGGGTGGGGGTCGCAGTCAATCGTCGCCTTTCGAGGTCTTCGCGGAATCCGGCGTCGGCGTTTCCGCCCGATGTCGAGTCCCGTTCTCTCTGAGGATGAACCACAGCATGCCGAGGGCAAGTGCGCCGGCGGCGGCGGCCAGCCCGGCGCCCGCGCCTATAAGCCCGAACTCCTCCACAAGGAAGGGCAGGCTGGCCAGGAAGAGCGCGCCGACCGCCAGTCGCACGCGGACGGCCAGGCCCGGCTTGCCCAGCGAGATCAGCATCGGCTCCAGCGGCAGGGCGAAGATGCCGATGACGGCCGCGCCCACCTGCCACGTCATGACCTCGGCCGCCGGCGCGAACGCCTTGCCCATGACCATGGTCAGCAGCGCGGGGCCGCCGAAGCCGCTGACCGCCAGCATGACGACGCCGAAGCTGCCGGCCAGCAGGCCGACGTTGCGGGCGAGCCGCCACATGGCGTGTTGCCGGTCCTCGGCCCGCAGCCGGGCCAGTTCCGGATAGAGCGCGGGGGTGAGCAGCTTGGCGGGCTTGGCCAGAGCGTCGGCCACCTGCCGCCCGATCCGCCAGAACGCGGCCTGCGTCGGCCCGACCAATGCGCCCACGACCAGCGTCGCCACATGCGTGAACGCCACGTCGAGCGCCGAGGTCATGTTGGTGTTCCAGGCGAAACGCCAGGCGCCGGGCATCCCCTCGGTCAGTGGTCCCTGCCACGAGAAGTCCTGGGTGAGACCGCGTTTGCGAAGCTCGCCGAAGGCCGAGCCGGCCAGATAGATCCAGCTGCCGATGGTGCCGATGCCCCAGGCGAACAGGAAGCCCACCATGCCCGCGCCCATCAGCAGGGCCGCCACGCTGGCCACCACGCGCAGAAGCGAGATCAGCCCCGCCTGCCAGGCCAGCACGTCGAAACGGTCGAACAGCCGCAGCAGACCCAGGGGCGTCGCGGAGACCGAGAAGGCCACAGTCACCATGTAGACGGCGGCCATCGGCGCGTAGTCGCTCCCCCAGCCGAGCGGCCCCGCGAACAGGAACGCGCCCACGATCCCGACCGCGACCCCGACGAAGGTGCTCGCGATGTCGAGGATCAGGCTGAAGCGCAGGACGCGCTGGAAGTCGGCGTTGCGCCCCTCGGACAGCGGTCGCGTCCCGTAGTGCAGAATCGTCTGCCAGGACTGAAACCGCACCACCTCGCCCAGGAACTGCGAGAAGGCCTGGATCAGCACCAGCAGGCCCATCTCGGCCGCGCCCAGCGCCCTGGCCGTGATCGCGACCGCCGCCAGGCCCAGCACGGCGTTCACGGTGCGGCCGCCCAGCAGGAGGCCGGCGTTGGCGACCACCCGCCGCAGGATCGGCCGGACGCCGGCGATCTGTTCGGCCTGCGAGGCGGTCATGGGCGGTGGAAGTCTCCTGGAGGTCGTCGGCGAACGCCGATGCGGCCCTCCACTAGCTTCTAGCACCGCGTCACGCAAAGCGCGGCGCGACGGACGGGCGCGGGGGACGACCTCAAACCCCCGACTCTTGGGCGCGCTGGCGCGCCTCCGAAACTTCGCCGCACACGTACCTGCCAGACATCGCTTCCGCCCGAGCTGGGCCAGGGGCATTCTGGTGCGAATTGGCTGGGTATGGGGGCAGGTATGCGCAGGATGATGGCCGCACTGGCGGCGGCGACCGCACTCACGGCGGCGGCTCAGCCGGCGCAGGCGGAGATCCGCGCGCTGATCGTGGCCGTGTCGAAGTATACCGCGCCGATCCCGTCGCTGGACGGTCCGCCCAACGACGCCGGCGCGCTGAAGGCCGTCCTGACCCAGCAGGGCGCCAAGGACATCGTCACGCTCAATGACACCTCTGCGACGCGGTCCAGCATCCGCACGGCGCTGGAGGAGCTCGGCAAGCGCTCGAAGCCCGGCGACTGGGTGATCTTCTACTACGCGGGCCACGGGGCGCAGGCGAAGTCGCTGGACCCCGGCGAGACCGACGGCATGGACGAGTTCATGGCCCTGTCCGGCTTCAGGGTCACCAAGCCCGAGACCGAGCAGTACATCCTGGACGACGACCTGCGCGGCTGGCTGGTCAATTTCTTCCCGACCACCGTGAACGTCCTGCAGATCGCCGACGCCTGCCACTCGGGCACGATGAACCGCTCGCTCGCCGGTCCCTCGGTGTTCAGGAAGCGCACGGCGCTGGACAACCCGATGGCGATCTCGCTGCCAGCGCGGCCCGCCGACCCGGCGGCCAAGGCTCCGGCCGGCGCCGACCGGCCCAACCTCGTCTATGTGGGCGCCGCGCAGGACGATCAGTTCGCTCTGGAGGGGCCGCTGCCGCGCAGCGATTCGCCCTCGCGCGGCCTGCTGACCTATGCGCTGGAGGGCGCGCTGACCGACCGGCGGCCGAACGGCCGGCTGGCGGCCGACCAGGACGACGACGGCCGGCTCTCGCTGGCGGAACTGACCTCGACGCTCGAGACCCGCACCCGGGAACTGTCGGCCACCCAGCAGTGGTCCAGCGCCGCCGTTCCGGCCAGCAACGAGCGCAGCGTCATCTTCCAGCCGCTGAAGGCGCCGCCCGCCGACGAACGGCCCGTGGAGGTGAAGGCCGCCGATGATCAGGCCGCCGAACTGCTGGGCGAGCGCGGCCCGTGGGCCTCGATCCCCCGTGGCACGCCCGACCTGACCTGGTCGGCGAAGGAGGGGTGGGTCACCGACAGCCGCGGCGACCGGGTGGCCGAGAACCTGACCAGTCCGGAACAGCTGGCCGGTGTCATCAACAAGCGCAAGGCCCTGGCGCAACTGGCCGCCTCGGCCAACGAGCGGCGGGTCAAGGTCGAGATCGGGCCGAAGCCGCAGGGCAAGCTCTACAAGAACGGCGAGGCGGTCGACCTGGTGGTGCTGCACAAGGGCGCCTCGTCCTACCTCACGGCCTTCAACCTGGCCGGCGACGGGACGGTGCAGTTGCTCTACCCGCTGGCCGGGGAGGGCGAGGGCCAGATGGGCGACGGCCAGACCCGCGTGGTGCTGGGCCGCACCAAGGCCTCGGCGCCCTTCGGCGTGGACAATGTGGTGGCGATCGCCACGCCCACGCCGCCGACCATCCTGCGCGCGGCGCTGAAGCGGATGGACGGAAAGCGCGAAGCCGCCGCCGCCGCCGCCGCCGTGCAGGAGGAACTGGCGCAGGGCAAGGGAACGGCCGCCATCGGCCTGGGCGAGCTCTACACGGGCCGCTGAGGCCCGCTCAGGCCGCCAGGGCGCCGCGCAGCAGCCGCGCCACCGCATGGGCGCGGTTGACGGCCCCCAGCTTGCGGCGGGCGTTGTCCACGTGGAACCGGACGGTGGCCTCCGACAGCCCCAGGATCACCGAGATCTCCCAGTCCGACTTGCCCTCGGCGACCCAGGACAGGGCGTCCTGTTCCCGGGGCGTCAGGCGCGTGGGGGCGGCTTGAGGGCTTGAGACGGCGAGCGCGGTTGCGGGCATGGTGGTCCTCCATGCTCCCGAGTGCGCAGACGCCCGGAAAAGCGGGCCACGCCGCGCCGAACTTTTTCAACCCCCCGATTCCGTGAGGTGTCGCGCGCTGTTGCGCCGCAGCAAGCTCTGCATCGGAAACGCGCCGCCGTGGCGCGGTCCGCTTCGTGGGGTGTGATGATGAAACGTATGCTGGCGAGCGCCTTCGCGGCGGCCACCGTGGCCATCGGCAGCCTGGTTCCGGCCGCGCCGGCCCAGGCCCTGTCCTTCTACCAGAACTACCTGGTGAACTCGTCGGTCGACATCCGCTCGATCGTGTTCCTGCAGTACACGGCCGGCGGCGGCGGCTCGACCAACAGCTTCCAGGTGACCGCGCCCTCGACCTTCCTGACCGATCCGTTCCTCAAGACCGAGGCGATCGTCAGCACCTACTTCCTGGGCGTCAGCAGCTATGGCGCGGACGACAGCGAGCCCACGGACCACCTGGTGCTGGCGCTGGACGACGCGTTCGCCGCCGGGATCCTGGGCTTCGACTTCGCCGACCTGTTCCCGAGCTTCGACGAGGGCGCGCTGATCTCGGCGCTGGACCTCCTGGCTTCGCCCGACACCGAGGACAACCTCGACGACAAGGAGCTGGCCTTCAACCTGATCGGCGACTTCTCGGACCAGATCCGCGGCAACGGGGGCGCGTTCGGTTCCGTCGACATCTTCAGCCTCGTCGGATTCTCGACCGCCTCGTCGCTGGGTGACGGCGAGTCGAGCATCACCACCGTGAACACCGCCGTGCCCGAGCCCGCCACCTGGGCGCTGATGATCGCCGGCTTCGGCGGGGCGGGCGTGGTTCTGCGTCGCCGCCGCAGGGAATTCGTCGCCGCCTGACCCGGGCGGCAGAGGCGAAAGCCGCAGCGACCGGAACCGTGTCAACTGGTCGCTGCGGCGCTTCTTCAGAAGCTTTGCAAACGGGCCTTGCCAAGCGTCTTTTTATGCGTATGTTCCGCGCCCTCGCCGCTGGCCTCTTCGGACGCCGGAGCCGGGACGGGTGTATAGCTCAGTTGGTAGAGCAGCTGACTCTTAATCAGCGGGTCCAAGGTTCGAATCCTTGTACACCCACCACTTCCTCAGACAATTCAGCCCCTAGGGGCGATCTCTGCAGGCCGGCGCGGCGCGTCGGCGGCCGTCCGTGTGCCGTGGGCCGGAACGCGAGGGATCCCGGACTACTCCTGATCGTTGATTAGGTCGCCACAGCGCCGATCAGGCGTTGTAATGTCGACAAGGCTACAGTTTGTTGGCGAGCGGGTCCTAGTGAGGAGCGTATGATCGCATCGTCGCCGTCGTCGAACGAACAGCCCGGCGCTGGGCGCGGGCGCTCGTTGCTGGAGGACCTGCGGGTTCTGATCGTGGAGGACGAGTTCCTCGTCGCCGCACTCCTGGAAGACACCCTCAGCGCCTTCGGCTGCCGCGTGATCGGACCCGCCAGCACGGTCGAGGAAGGCCTGGAGCTGATCGGCAGCGAACGGATCGAGGCCGCGGTCCTGGACGTCAACATCGACGGCGTGCCGGTCTTTCCGGTCGCCGACGCGCTGGCGGCCAAGGGCGTGCCCTTTATCTTCGCCACCGGCTATGGCCGGGCCGGCGTGGCTCAGCGGCACGGCGAGCGCAACATCCTGGAGAAGCCGTACGAATCCCGGAGCCTGCGCCATGCGCTGGAGAGCGCGGTGCGTGGCCGCCGGGACTGAGGGCGCGCGTCGAATCCTGTAAAGAGCTCGCCGATCGTTGAGGATCGGCCGATGAGCGAGCAACCCGTGGACTTCGACTACCTGGAAGGCTTCGCCGCCGGCGACATGCAGGTGGTGACCGAGGTGCTGGCCATCTTCCTGACCCAGGCCGAGACGTGGCGTGCGCAGCTGGCCGCCCCGGGCGACGGCTGGCGGGATCTCGCTCACACGATCAAGGGCGCCGCACGGGGCATCGGCGCGACGTCTCTGGGCGACGTGGCCGACCGTGGGGAGCGCGGGGACGCGTCCATGGCTCCGGAGCTGCGGGCGACGCTGGACGCCGCCGTGGCCGATATCGAGGGCTATCTCACCCGCATCGGCGGCGGCTGATCCCTCAGGGGACCAGGACGCGGTCCGAGTAGGTTTCCACCAGGAGGCTGAACGGCCGTCCGTCGGGCGTCTGCAGGACCGCGCGGTGCTGCAGGACCTCGGCGGGGATCGCCACCGGCTGATCGAAGCCCTCGGGGGCCTGCGCCTCCCAGCCCGGGGGCAGGGGGCGGAACAGCAGTTCGGACGACAGGGTGCGCCGTTGGAAGGCCAGCGGCTTCACCGCCACGCCGAACGGGGTGTCGGTGGTGTCGAGCAACCGGTTCATCTCGGCGCTCAGGCGGTCGGGCAGGTACCAGTTGTCGGCGCGCGACAGCACCGCCTCGCCGCAGGTGAGCTCGACGCGGCGATGGATCACCGGCTCGTTCGAGGCGGCCGACAGGCGCTTGCGGACGTCGGACGCGACCTCGGCCGAGTCGTCGAGGATCGAGCGCCGGGCGCGGATGCGCGGGCCGGCAGGGTCGCGGCGGTCGCAGAGGGCCTGCAGCACGGCGGTGGCGCTGTCGTGGCTGAGAAGCTCGGCGTTCAGGGTCTGGAGCTGGGCCTGCAGGCGCAGGCGCTGGACGTAATGCGACGCTGGCGCGGCGGCTCCTTCGGAACCCGGCGCCGTCGCGGCGAGAACTGCCGCCACGAGACCTCCTAGCAACCTCAACCTAAATCCCGGCGCCGTTGTCGATGGCCCGCAACGCCGCCTCGTGGGCCTGCGCCTCGGCCTCGATCCAGCCGATGAAGGCCTTCACCTGCGGCAACCGTCCCTTGGCCTTGGGATGAACGAGGTAATAGGCGAAGTCGACCGCGGTGGCGATCTGCAGCGGCGCCACGAGCCGGCCCGCGTCGAGGTCGGCCTGGGCCAGGGTCCGCTTGGCGAGGGCCACGCCCCGGCCGTTGGCGGCGGCCTCGATGACGAGGCTGGACTGGTTGAAGCGCGGACCGCGATGGCCGTCGATGCCGCGCAGGCCTCGGGCGGCCAGCCACATCGGCCAGTCGGGGCAGGAATCGTCGATCTCGGGCGAGCCGTCGTGCAGCAGCACGTGGTTCACCAGATCCTCTGGCTTCTCGAGCGGGGTCTCGGCCAGCAGCGCTGGGCTCAGCACCGGCACCACGCTCTCGCTGACCAGGCGCTTGACCTCCAGGGCCGGGTAGCGGCCGCCGCCATAGCGGATCGCGAGGTCGACCTCGCCCGCCGTCAGGTCGACCAGCTCCATGCCGGCCGACAGCCAGACGTCGACCTGCGGGTGGGCGCGCTCGAAGGCGCCGAGACGCGGCACCAGCCACTTGGCGGCGAAGGAGGGCGGGGCGGTGATGGTCAGGCGGCGCCCGTCGACGGCGGCGGTCAGCAGGCTGGCGGCCTCGGCCAGGCGGTCGAAGGCCTCGCGCAGGGCGGGCAGGGCGGTCTGGGCCGCGTCGGTCAGCAGGAGGCCCTTGGGCGTGCGCTTGAAGAGGGCCGCGCCGACATAGTCCTCGAGGTTCTGGATCTGCTGGCTGACCGCGCCCGGCGTCACCGAAAGCTCGTCCGCGGCCCGGCTGAAGTTCAGGTGGCGCGCGGCGGCCTCGAACGCCCGGAGGGCGTTGAGCGGCGGCAGCCGGCGGCGCTGATGGTTTCTATCCATTCGAGAATTCCTGAACGCCCCGGCAGAAGTCCTTGGGTTGCGAATTGGAGGTCACCCGCCCTTATTGCAAGCGTCCGCCGGTGTATCGGCCCTTTTCATCTGCGGGCGCGAGGCGGGGCGGGCGAGAGTCCGTCCCGCCGTGCTTTTAGGGGCTACGGTATCATTAGAGAAGCTAAACATGGCTGTTAGCCGGGATGGGAACAAGCGGGCGGAAGGCCTGGTGGTGCTGGGTGGTTCGACCCGCCGCCGCGCGCCGGGCCGCGTGTGGCTCGTGGGCGCGGGACCGGGCGATCCGGACCTGCTGACCATCAAGGCGCTCAAGGCGCTGCAGGGCGCCGAGGTGGTGGTCCATGACGGCCTCGTGAGCGACGAGATCCTGGCCCTGGCGCCGGCGTCGGCGCGCCGGATCTCGGTGGCCAAGCGCAAGTCGCGCCACTCGTACAGCCAGGACGAGATCAACCGGATGCTGGTGGCCTTCGGGCTGGAAGGCCTGGAGGTCGTGCGCCTGAAGGGCGGCGATCCCTTCATCTTCGGCCGCGGCGGTGAGGAACTGGAAGCCTGCCGCGAGGCGGGGCTGGAGTGCCTGATCGTACCGGGCGTGACGGCGGCCCTGGCGGCCGGCGCCGGCGCGGGCGCGCCGCTGACCCACCGGGGTTCGGCCCAGGCCGTCACCTTCGTGACCGGCCACGCGGCGCCAAAGGAAGACGGGGGCGTCGGCGAGCCCGACCTGGACTGGGACAGCCTGGCCAAGGCGAACCAGACGGTGGTGATCTACATGGGCCTGTCCATGGCTCCGGTGATCGCCGGCCGCCTGCTGGGCGCCGGCCGCGCGGGCGCCACGCCGGCTCTCATCGTCGAGAATGCCAGTCGCGCCGACGAGCGCCGGATCGTCACCACCCTGGCCCAGTTGGCCGCCGCCGCCGAGGCGGTGTCGGGCCCGGCGCTGCTGATCGTGGGCGAGGCCATGGCGCTCGCCCGGGCCGGTGGCGCGGCGACGCACGTTGAAGGGGCCGGCGACGCGTCGGCTCAAGTCGAAACCCTGATCCGGGAGGCCCGGGCATGAAGGCCCTGACCGCCAATCGTCTCACCGACGGCGAAGTCGTGTTCTGGAAGGATGGCCGCTGGGTCGAGCGGTTCGCCGACGCCCAGCTCTGGGAAGGCGACGACCCGGCCGGCAACGAGGCCGAGGCCCTGGGCAAGAGCCAGGGCACGACCGTGGTCGACGTTTATCTGATCGACCTCGTGGAATCCGAAGGCTTCTGGGCGCCGCTCAGCTATCGCGAGCGCATCCGGGCGCTGGGCCCCACGAACCACCTCCACCACGGCAAGCAGGCCGAGGGCGGGGCGGTGGTCGAGGCGCTGCAGCACGCCAGCGGCGCGGCCCGGTCCACCGGCCGCGTCAACCTGATCAAGCGGAAGTAGGGCCGCCATGTACCAGTACGACGTCATCGATAAGGAAATCCTGGCCGACCGGTCGGCGGAGTTCCGTGGGCAAGTGGCCCGCCGCCTCTCGGGCGACCTGACCGAGGATCAGTTCAAGCGCCTGCGCCTGATGAACGGCCTCTATCTGCAGCTCCACGCCTACATGCTGCGGGTGGCCATCCCGTACGGTTCGCTGAACGCCAACCAGCTGCGCAAGCTGGCCTGGATCGGCCGCACCTACGACAAGGGCTACGGCCACTTCACCACGCGGACGAACCTGCAGTTCCACTGGATCAAGCTGGCCGACGCGCCCGACATCCTGGACCACCTGGCCAGCGTGGACATGCACGCCATCCAGACCTCGGGGAACTGCATCCGCAACACCACGACCGACCCCTATGCGGGCGCGACGGCCGAGGAGGTGGACGATCCGCGCGTGTGGGCCGAGGCGATCCGCCAGTGGTCGACCTTCCATCCGGAATTCTCGTTCCTGCCGCGCAAGTTCAAGATCGCCATCACCGCGGCCCCGAAGGACCGCACGGCGGCGCGCGTCCACGACATCGGCCTGGTGCTGAAGCGTTCGCGCGACGGAGCCCTGGGCTTCGAGGTGATCGTCGGCGGCGGCATGGGGCGGACCCCGCACATCGGCCCGACCATCAAGGAGTTCCTGCCGGCCAACCGGCTGCTCTCCTACCTGGAAGCGGTGCTGCGCGTTTACAATCGCCACGGCCGCCGGGACAACATCTACAAGGCGCGGATCAAGATCCTGGTCTCGGCCCTCGGCAAGGAGGAGTTCGCCAAGCAGGTCGAGGCCGAATGGGCCAAGATCGGCGATGCGGTCGACCTGCCCGACACCGAGTTGGCGCGCATCCGCGGCGACTTCGCGCCCCTGGGCTTCGAGGCGCTGCCCGAGCGGTCCGAGGCCTATGAGGCGGCGAAAGCGGCCAAGCCGGCGTTCGCCCGCTTCGCGCGCAACAACGTCAAGCCGCACAAGAAGGCCGGCTACGGCATCGTCGAGATCAGCCTGAAGGCCATCGGCGAGACGCCCGGCGACGCCACGTCCGATCAGATGGACGTCGTCGCTGACATCGCCGAGCGCTATGGCCAGAACGACATCCGGGTGACGCACGAGCAGAACCTGGTCCTGCCGCACGTGAAGCTCGACGACCTGCCGGCCGTCTGGGCCGCGCTGGAGGCGGTGGGCCTGGCGACGCCGAACATCAACCTGATCAGCGACATCATCGCCTGCCCGGGCCTGGACTACTGCGCCCTGGCCAACGCCCGCGCCATTCCGATCGCCCAGAACATCGCCGAGAAGTTCCGCGACCAGGACCGCGCCGAGCAGGTGGGCGAGCTGAAGATCAAGATCAGCGGCTGCATCAACGCGTGCGGCCACCACCACGTGGGCCACATCGGCATCCTGGGCGTCGATAAGAAGGGCGAGGAGTTCTACCAGCTCACCCTGGGCGGCTCGGGCGCCGAGGACGCGGCCGTCGGCTCGATGCTGGGCCCGGCTCTGCCCTACGACAAGGTCGCCGACGCGGTGGACACCCTGGTCGACGTCTATCTGCGTGAACGCCAGGACGGCGAACGCTTCCTCGACACCTTCCGACGCACCGGCGTCGCGCCCTTCAAGGAGGCCGTCTATGCCGACGCTCATTGAGCTGCATGACGGGATCGCCAAGACCGTCCCCGACGCCTTCACCCATGTGGGCGACGAGGACGAGATGGCCACCGGCGACGTCATCCTGTCGCTGACCCGCTTCCAGGCTGATGGCGAGCGCCTGCTCTCCGAGGGCCGCCGGGTGGGCGTGCGGCTGAAGACCGACGAACAGGTGGAAGCCCTGGCCTATGACCTGCCGCGACTTGCGGTGGTCGCGCTGGAGTTCCCCAAGCATCTGGACGGGCGCTCGTATTCGAACGCGCGCCTGCTTCGGGAGCGGTTCAAGTATGGCGGTCAGATCCGCGCCGTCGGCGACATCCTGCGCGAGCAGGCGCCGTGGATGGTGCGCGTGGGCTTCGACGCCTACGAGCCGGCTGACGATTCCAGCTCCAACGAGTGGCAGGCGGCGTTGAAGCGCTACCGCCACGTCTACCAGCGGGCGGCGGACGACCGGCTTCCGGCCTTCGCCGAGCGGGAGTGATGAGCGTGGCGTACGACTCTATCGACCGGACGGCGGCGGCGGCCATCCGCCTCGACGCCGAACTGCGGCGGGCTCACCCGCGAACGATCCTGGAAGCCGCGGTCGAGAGCTTCGGCGACAAGCTGGCGCTGGTCTCGTCGTTCGGCGCCGAAAGCGCCGTGCTGCTGGACATCGCGGCCAAGGTGAAGCCGGACATCGCCGTGCTGTTCCTGGATACCGGGATGCTGTTCGGCCAGACGCTGGACTACCGCAAGAGCCTGGCCGCGCGGCTGGGGCTGACCAATGTGCGCGACCTGCGGCCCGCCTATCAGGACCTGGCGACGACCGATCCGCAGGCCAAGCTGTGGCAGACCGATACCGACGCCTGCTGCGAGATCCGCAAGGTCATCCCGCTGGACAAGGCCCTGGGCGAGTTCGACGCCTGGATCACCGGGCGCAAGCGCTTCCACGGGGGTGACCGCCTGAACCTACCGGTGGTCGAACAGGCCGACGGCAAGGTGAAGTTCAATCCGCTGGCCAACTGGGGCAAGGCCGACCTCGACGCCTATGCCGCCGAACATGGCCTGCCGGCCCATCCGCTGGTGGCCCAGGGCTTCCCGTCCATCGGCTGCTGGCCCTGCACCCAGCCGGCGGAGGAGGGCGAGGACGCCCGGGCCGGCCGCTGGAAGGGTATGGACAAGACCGAGTGCGGCATCCATGTGGCGCGTGCGCCGGGGACGCCCAACAACGTCGGCGGCGATATCTGAGGTAACGAATGAACGACGTGTCCGTGGCCCAGTCGGCCGCCGCCCCCGCTCCGAAGGCGTCCGGCGCCTTCTTTGTCGAGACCGTGACCTGGGTCCAGCACTGGACCGACACGCTGTTCTCCTTCCGCACCACCCGTGATCCGGGCCTGCGCTTCGCCAGCGGCCAGTTCGTGATGGTTGGGCTGCAGAAGGAAGACGGCAAGCCGCTGGTGCGCGCCTATTCGATCGCCTCGCCTTCGTGGCACGAAGAGCTGGAGTTCTATTCGATCAAGGTGCCGGACGGCCCGCTGACCTCGCGCCTCCAGCACCTGAAGGTCGGCGACCAGGTCCTGATCGGCCGCAAGCCCACCGGCACCCTGGTGCTGGACGGCCTGAAGCCCGGCAAGCGCCTCTACATGCTGGGCACCGGCACCGGCCTCGCGCCCTGGCTGTCGCTGGCCCGCGATCCCGAGGTCTATGACCGGTTCGAGCAGGTCATCGTCACGCACACGGTGCGCGAGGTGGCCGACCTGAACTATGCCGAGCTCTTCAACGAGGAACTGCCCCAGGACGAGATCCTGGGCGAGATCGTCGCCGGCAAGCTGCACTACTATCCGACGGTCACCCGAGAGGACTTCCGCACGAAGGGCCGGATCACCGACCTGATCGAGAGCGGCCAGCTCTTCAGCGACCTCGGCTTGCCCCCGTTCGACCCGGCGGTGGACCGCGTGATGATGTGCGGCGGCCCGTCGGTGCTGGTCGACCTGAAGCAGCAGCTCATCGACCGTGGCTTCGAGGAGGGCTCGCTGGCGAATCCCGGCGACTTCGTCCTGGAAAAGGCCTTCGTCGAGACCTGATCCATCCGATTTCCCCGCTCTCCGTCCGGTTGAGCGGGGTGCGGCGGTCGATCGCCTGTGGCGCGCTGTCTCAGCAGAATCCCTTAGGGGAACGCGCTGAATTTTAACCATAAGGCGAGTGTGCGACTTTCCCCTGACGGGAGAAGTTGTATGTCCGTGTCGAGCTATCAGCCGTTTCGCCGCCCATCACTGGTTGAGCAGGTCGCCGCCCTGTTCTCCGGTCGACAGGCCGGAC
This sequence comes from Pseudomonadota bacterium, assembly GCA_040752615.1. Lineage (GTDB taxonomy): Bacteria > Pseudomonadota > Alphaproteobacteria > Caulobacterales > Caulobacteraceae > Phenylobacterium. Next base: position 101,551 of record JBFMGV010000056.1, read on the forward strand.
GCCCGGCGCGCCGCGACCGGATCGCCCGATCCTCGTCGAAGGGGCGTGTCGCCCGAACCACCGTCGAGATGAACCCCGCGCGCGAACCGGCCGCCTGGGTGGGGATGCGCGACCTGTCGCCGGCCGAGGCCGAGGCCTGGCGTCCGATCGTGGAACTGGCGGCCGAACTCGACGCCGAGCCCGACATCTGTTCGCGGCCGCGCCCGCCGACCGCATCGCCGGCCGTCCTGGATCGCCTGCTGGCCGATCCCTCCGCGCTGGGGGACACCAACGAGACCCGCGACGTCACGGTGCTGTTCGCCGACGTGCGCGGCTTCACCGGTTTCGCCGAGGCGTTGAAGGACGATCCGCGCCGCCTGGCCGACCTGATCTGCGGCATCCTGGACCCGCTCAGCGAGGTGGTGCTGGCCCACGGCGGGACCATCGACAAGTACATGGGCGACTGCGTGATGGCTTTCTGGGGCGCGCCCGACCATGACCCAGACCATGCCCAGCGCGCCTTCGAGGCGGCGCGGGCGATGATCCCGGCGATGGACGCCGTGAACCAGTGGGTCCGCGCTGCCTTCTCGGACCTGGACCTGCCGCGCATCGAGATCGGCATCGGCGTCAACTCGGGGGCCTGCGTGGTGGGCAATGTCGGGGGCCGTCGGCGTTACGACTACTCGGTGCTGGGCGACCCGGTGAACGTGGCCTCGCGCCTGGAAGGGCTGTGCAAGACCTACGAGACCCCGCTGATCCTGGGCGAGGAAACCGCCAGCCGCCTGCCGATCGACGCCGGGCTGGTCGAGCTGGATCAGGTGGCCCTGCGCGGCCGGGCCGGGCAGCAGCGGGTGTACGGCCTGGCGAGCGCCTAGACCGTCTGGGCCAGCACGAAGGCCGCGCGATCCTCGACGCTGGCCTGGGGCACGATCACGGGCGTGTAGCCCAGCTCGGGCAGGCGGGCGCGTATCAGCTCGAACGTGTGTTCCGCCTCGGCCCAGTCCTGGCGGCGCTCGGCGTCGGTGGCGTAGATCTCGGGCCACGGCGGGAAGAGGAAGACGCGCGGATTGTAGCGCCGCGTGCGCACGGCCTCGACCAGGGCCGGGGAGGGTGGCTCGCCATTGGCGCCGTAGCTGTCGATGATCCCGCGGTCGAAGAAGACCCGGCGCGTCTCGCCGGCCATTCGATCGAAGATGGCGATGTCACGTCTCGCGCATTCGGCGACGTAGGCGGCGTTGTCCCGCCATGGGGTGGCCCGCCCGCCGCTGTCGATGGCCTCGCGGATCACTGCGCGCGCGGTCTCCTCGACCACGAGCTCGCCCGAGGCCTGCAGATGGCGCAGCAACGTCGTCTTGCCCACGCCGGGGCCGCCGGTGAGGACGAAGAAGTTGGGCTTTTCGAGGATCATCCGGGTCCGCCCCGGAGCGTCCGGGGCGGGAAAGGCTAGTTCGGCGGGCAGCCCTTGAACTGGCCGACCTTCACCGCGGTGAGGGTGGACAGGTTCAGCTTCTGCATCGGCTTCATCGAGGCCGCGCCGTGACCGGTGTAGAGATCGATGCGCTGGCCCTTGATCGCGCCGCCGACGTCGGAGGCGTACCAGTAGCCGTCGTGCGCGCCGCCGTCGGGCATCTTCAGGCCCACGGTCTCCTTGATGAACAGGACCGTGCGACGGGGAATGATGCTCTTGTCGACCGCGATCGTGCGCATGGGCACGACCTTGCAGCCCAGGCTGTCGAGCGCGCCGACACCCGCGGCGCCGCGGTGATAAAGGGTCGCCTTCACATTGAAGACGCCGGTGCCGGGCAGGGCGCCCGTGATCACAGAGGTGACGAGGTCACCAAGCGGATCGTTTGTCGCGGCTTGCGCGTTTGAGGCGATACCGATGGCGGAAAGTACTGCCAGGGCGGCGAGGCGGCGTCGCATTGACGGCGTCCTCCTTCGTCGTTGAACTGGTGGCCGGAGTCCTACCGGCTGAAGCTCGCCGGGGCAACCCCGGCCGGGCGGTTTGCCGCGGCTTGTGAGTTTCCCTAACAGTTCAGGTTAGACGCCATCGCTTGCCCGTACAGGGGATTCCGGCGATTTCCGCCGTCGAGCGGGGAGGCTCAGCACATGAAAATCTACGGCGACAGCAAGTCCGGGAACTGCCTGAAGGTGCGGTGGACCGCCGATTTCCTGGGCCGTTCCTATCAGTGGATCGAGCTCGACATCCTGAAGGGTGAGTCGCGCACGCCGGCGTATCTGGCGATGAATCCGGCCGGCCAGGTCCCCACCGTGGTCCTCGATGACGGCCGGCCGCTCTCGCAGTCCAACGCCATCATCACGCACCTGGCCGAAGGCTCGGCGCTGGTCCCGGCCGACGCCTACGATCGCGCCCGGATGCTGGAGTGGCTGTTCTGGGAACAGTACAGCCACGAGCCCTACGTCGCCGTCGCCCGCTTCCAGGTGGCCTATCTGGGCAAGCCGGTCGCGGAGCTGGAGCCGCGGCTCGTCGAACGTGGCGGGGCGGCCCTCCAGCGGATGGAGCTGGCGCTGCGCGACAGCCCCTTCCTGGTCGGGGATCGCGTCAGTCTCGCCGACGTGGCGCTGGTCGCCTACACGCGGGTCTGCCACGAGGGCGGCTTCAGCCTGGACCTCTACCCCGCGGTGAAAGCCTGGGTGGCGCGGACCGAAGCGGCGCTGTCGATCCGCTGAGGCGCTTGCCTTTGCGGCAGGGGCTCGCCAAACGGGAAGCATGAAACGCCTTGCCGCGCTGGCCCTCGCCGGCCTGACCCTCGCCGCTCCCAGCCAGGTCCTGGCCTGGGGCAACGCCGGCCATCGCATGCTGGGGGAGGCGGCCGCCCGCGCCTTCCCGAGCGAGATGCCGGCCTTCCTGCGCACCGCCCGGGCCGCGCAGGACATCGGCGAGCTGTCGCGCGAACCGGATCGCTCGAAAGGCTCGGGCCGGCTGCACGATCACGATCGAGACGCGGCTCACTTCGTCGACCTGGACGAGGACGGCAAGATCCTGGGCGGCCCGCCCATGCTGCCGCTCTCGGCCACCCGCGCCGACTACGAGACGACGCTGCGCGCCCACAACCTGGACCAGTGGAAGGGCGGCTACCTGCCGTACTCGATCCTGGACCGCTACCAGCAGCTCACCGCCGCCTTCGCCTACTGGCGCGTCCTGAAGGCGGCCGAGGCCAATCCGAAGTGGTCCAAGAACCGCAAGTGGTTCAAGGCCGATCGCATCCGGCGCGAGGCGCTGATCCTGAAGGACATCGGCGAGCTTTCGCACTTCATCGGCGACGGCAGCCAGCCGCTCCACGTGACCACGCACTACAACGGCTGGGGCGACTATCCGAACCCCAACGGCTACTCGAACGCCAAGCTGCACGGGCCCTTCGAAGGCGACCTCGTCTACGACAATGTCAAGCTGGCCGACGTCCGGGCCAGGATGGTCCCGTTCCAGTCGTGCGACTGCGCGATCGACAAGCGCGTCACGGACTATCTGATCACGACGGGCCAGCAGGTGATCCCGTTCTACGAACTGGAGAAGGCCGGCGGCCTGAAGGCGGGCGATCCGCGAGGCCCGGCGTTCGCCACGGGCCGCATAGCGACCGGCGCCTCGGAGCTGCGCGACGTGATCGTCGAGGCCTGGCGGGCCAGCGAGAACAGCAAGGTCGGCTGGAGGCCGGTGGCGGTGAAGGACGTGCTGGCCGGCAAGACCGACCCCTATCCCGCGCTCTACGGCATCGACTGATGCCGGTCCCCCAGTTCGGCGAGGCGGGTCTGGAAGGCCCGTACCCGGACCGGCCCGCGGCCTTCGCGGTGATCGAACGCGATGGGCTGATCGCCGTGGTGGAGGTCGAGCGGCACGGCCGGGGCCTGGTGGTCGACCTGCCGGGCGGGGGGATCGACCCCGGCGAGACCGCCGGGCAGGCGGCGGTCCGCGAATGCGGGGAGGAGGCGGGTCTCGTGGTTCGGCTGGAGACCGAGCCCTTCGCCCGCGCCGACCACTTCTTCCTCCACAACGACGACGCCGTACGCAACACCCGCGGCCAGTTCTTCGCGGGAAAGATGCTCGGCGAGGATCCGGCCCTGCACATCGAGGCCGACCACCGGCTGCTGTGGATGGCGCCGGACGAGGCCGTGCGGCGGCTGGATCGCGACTCGCACTGTTGGGCCCTCGTCACGTGGCTGCGATTGCGCGCGCGGGCTTGAGGCGCTAGCAGGCGCGCCATGACAGCAAAGATCATCGAGGGCCTGCCCGTCGCCGAGCGCCTGCGCGCCGACGTGACGGCGGAAGTCGCGCGCCTGCGGGCCGAGCACGGGCTGCAGCCGGGCCTGGCGGTGGTGCTGGTGGGCGAGGACCCGGCGAGCCAGGCCTATGTGAAGTCCAAGGGCGAACAGTCGCTGGCCGCCGGGATGCACTCGGTGACCCATCGCCTGCCGGCCGAGACCTCGCAGGAAGACCTGCTGAAGCTGGTGGGCGAACTGAACGCCGACCCCCGGATCCACGGCATCCTGGTCCAGCTTCCGCTGCCCAAGCATCTGGACGAGAAGCCGGTGATCGACGCCATCGACCCCGACAAGGACGTCGACGGCCTGCACGTCGTGAACGCCGGCCGCCTGGCGGTGGGCCTGCCCGCGCTGACGGCCTGCACGCCGGTGGGCTGCATGGTGCTGCTGCGCGACACCCTCGGCGACCTGACGGGCAAGCACGCGGTGGTGCTGGGCCGCTCGCGCCTGGTGGGCAAGCCGATCGGCCAACTCCTGCTGGCGGCCAACTGCACGGTGACCATGGCCCATTCCAAGACGGTGGACCTGCCGGCGGTGTGCCGCAGCGCCGACATCCTGGTGGCGGCCGTGGGCCAGCCGCGGATGGTGCGCGGCGACTGGATCAAGCCGGGCGCCTGCGTCATCGACGTGGGCATCAATCGCGTGCCGTTCGACAATCCCGAGCAGGCGGCCCTCGGCAAGACCAAGCTGGTCGGCGACGTGAACTACAAGGAAGCGCTGGAGGTGGCCGGCTCGATCACGCCGGTGCCCAAGGGCGTCGGCCCGATGACCGTGGCCTGCCTGCTGCAGAACACGGTCACCGCGGCCAAGCGCATCGCGGGCGTCGAGGCCTAAGCCGCCGCCTTCGCCACCCAGTGGCGGGGATGCTGGCTGCGGAAGCCGACGGCCATCCGGTTCCAGGCGTTGATCGTCATGATCAGCAGGGTGAGGTTGATGATCTCGACCTCGCTGAAGTGCGGCGCGAGGCCGTCGTAGTCGGCGTCCGGCGCGTGGGTGTCGGCGACGCGGGTCAGGGCCTCGGTCCAGGCCAGGGCCGCGCGCTCACGCGGGGTGTAGAGGCTGGACTCATGCCAGCCGTTCAGCAGGTACAGGCGTTCTTCGGTCTCGCCGGCGGCGCGGGCGTCGCGGCTGTGCATGTGCAGGCAGAAGGCGCAGCCGTTGATCTGCGAGGCGCGCATCTTCACCAGCTCGATCAGGCTGTGTTCCAGGCTGGAAGCGGCGATCTGGGCCTCGAGGTCCATCAGCGGCTTGAAGGCGTCGGGGGCGACGGTCCAGGGATTGAGGCGGGCGGTCATCGGTGATCTCCTTTTCTGCGCCTAGGACGGGGCAGGGCGGGCCGCTGTGACGCGCCGCCGGAGATTTTTCGCCCTAGGCCGTGGCGGCGTAGATCATGATGCCGGTGGCGACGCTGAGGTTCAGACTGTCGGCGCGGCCCCGCATGGGGATCTTGACGTTGACGTCGCAGAGCGCGGCCAGTTCGGGCGTCAGACCCTGTTGCTCGTTGCCCATGAGCACCAGCGCCGGCTTGCGGTAGCTGGCCGCGTGGTGATCCACCTCGGCGGTCAGCAGGGTCCCGACCACCGAACCGGTCCAGCCCCGACGCCAGGCGGCGAATTCGTCCTCGGTCGCCTTGGCCAGCGGCACTGCGAAGATCGAACCCATGGTCGCCCGCACCGCCTCGACGGAGTAGGGATCGCAGCAGTCGCCCACCAGCACCACCGCGCCGCAGCCTGCGGAGTCCGCCGTGCGGATGATGGTCCCCAGGTTGCCGGGGTCGCGAACGCGATGCAGGGCCACCACGCACTGAGCGGCGCCCGCCTTTACCTGGTCCAGGTCGACGAAGGCCTGGGGAAACACTCCCACCACGGCCTGCGGGTTCTCGCGCCGGGAGACCTTGGCGAGGATGTCGTGGGTCACCTCGATGACCTGGCCCCGGGCGGCGAGCGTCGCCTGGACGGCCTTCTGCATCATCGGGTGCGACGTGGCGTCCGGGCCATGCATCAGGATCTTCGGTGCGTGGCCGGTATCGATCCCCTCGATGACGTTCTTCAGGCCTTCCGCGACGAACAGGCCGGTCTCGTCCCGCTCCTTGCGCATGTGCAGGGCGCGGACGGCCTTCACCGTCGGGTTGGTCAGGGAGGTGATCCGCGCGCTCATGCCGACCACCGCGCATAGAAGCTCATGCCGATGGCCCGGTCGCCGCGATCCTCGGCCAGGGCCAGTTCGCCCCATTCGATCCGGCCGCCTCGGCTCGCGAGCTTCTCGGCCAGCAGGCCGGCGAGGGCGGCGCCCGAGATGCGTTCGGCGTAGGCGTTGAGCACGAGGAAGCAGGCTTTGTCCGACAGCAGTTCGGCGCAGAGGCCGGCCAGCTCGGGCAGGTCCTCGAACAGGCGCCAGACCTCGCCCGTCGGGCCGCGCCCGTACTTCGGCGGGTCGAGGATGATGCCCTCGTACTTCGAGCCGCGGCGCACCTCGCGCTGGACGTACTTGCGGGCGTCCTCGGTGATCCAGCGGATGGGGCGGTCGGACAGTCCGGACAACTCGGCGTTCTCGCGGGCCCAGGCCACGGCCTTCTTGGACGCGTCCACGTGGGTCACCGACGCGCCGGCGGCGGACATCACGAGGCTGGCGACGCCGGTGTAGCCGAACAGATTGAGCACCCGGGGCTGGCCGGCGGCGCGGACCTGCTGGTCCAGCCACGCCCAATTGGCCGCCTGTTCGGGGAAGAAGGCGAGGTGGCGGAAGGCTGTGAACCGGCCGTGGAACTTCACGTCCCCCCAACCGAGCGGCCAGGTTTCCTTCGGCTTGCCCCGGAAGCGCCAGCGCCCTGCGTCCTCATCCTCGTTGGTCGGGTCGAACACCGCGTCGGCGGTGTCCCACTCGCCCTGAGGCAGGCGCGGCGTCCACAGGCACTGGGGCTCGGGGCGCACGACGCGATAGGGGCCATAGCGTTCGAGCTTGCGGCCGCCGCCGGAATCCAGCAGGGCATAGTCGCCCCAGCCGGCGGTGCGCATCACCTGCGATTCCTCTGCGATATGCGGCCCGCTCATGGCGCGCCCCTTACGCGTTCAGAGGCGCATGCGTCCACCCCGGGCGACAAGGACTTGTCACAGTTGTGGAATTGGGGTCCGCTGTCGGCTGCTACGGGTTTGGGGAGAGACCATGAGCACAGTAGCGCCCGCGACGCGGAAGACCGCGCGCAAGGCGAAGGGTGACGGCCACCTCCGTCGGGCCGAGATTCTCGAGGCGGCGCAGCGTATTTTCGTGGCTGAAGGCTACGAGGGCGCGACGATCCGCAAGATCGCCGACGAGGTGGGGGTTTCGTCCACCGCCCTTTACATGCACTTCCCCGACAAGGCCTGCATCCTCCACGAGATCGTGGACGGCACGCTGAGCCAGCTGCTCGAGAACAACACCGAGATCGCCAACAAGCCGCTGGACCCGGTGGTTCGCACCCGGATGATGCTCGACACCTACATGCGCTGGGGGCTGGAGCACGCGAACGCGTACCAGCTTGTCTATTGCTCGCAGGGTCCGGTATCGAGCGATCCCACGCCGGAGCGCACCACGGACCTGAGCCGCCAATGCTACGAAGCCTTTTCGGGTGTGGTGCGCGAGGTGGCCGCCAACGGGCGTCTGCGAACGGGCAACGCCGACTCCGCCGCCCAGGCGCTGTGGATGGCCTGTCACGGCGTCGTCGCCCTGATGATCAGCCGGCCCAACTTCGAATGGACCGACCGCCAGGAGCTGATGACCATCACCCTGGACGGCCTGCTGCACGGCCTCGTCATCGACTAGGCGGTCTCGCCGCCGGCCTGCTGCTGATTCCCGTGACCGCGGCCGCCGCGCCGCGTGTCCTGTCCCTGGACCAGTGCGCCGATCAGTTCGTGCTGGCCCTCAGCCCTCGTGCGTCGATCGTCGGGCTGTCCACGCGGGCGGACGATGCGGATTCCCGGCTGCGCGCCGTGGCGCGGGGCCTGCCCATGCGCCGCGTCGACCTGGAGACCGCGCTCTCGACGCGGCCCGAGGTGGTGATCCGCTATTGGGGCGGCGAGCCGCGCCTGATCAGCGCGCTGGAGGCGCGCGGGGTGCGCGTGGTGACCATCGGCGAGGCGTCCGAGTTCTCGGACGTGCGGGCCAGCATCCGGCGCGTGGCCGCGGCGCTGGAGCAACCCGCCGCCGGCGACGCGCTGGTGGCGCGTATGGACGCCCGGCTGGCGCGGTCGGCGGGCGCCTGGGGCGGGGCCAGCGCGCTGTATCTCACGCCCGGGGGCGTGACCGCCGGCCCCGGCACCCTCGTGGACGCCGTGCTGCGCGCGGCGGGCATGCGCAACGTCGAGGCGCGGCCGGGATATCAGACCATTTCGCTGGAGCAGATGGCCCTGGCGCCGCCGCGTACGGCGGTCCTGGGATTCTTCGACACCTTCATGCTCTCGGGGGACAGTTGGGGGATCGGGCGTCACCGCATCCTGCAGCGCGTGGCGCGGGAGAGGGCGGTGGCCAGCCTGCCGGGCTCGATGCTCGGCTGCCCTGACTGGAGCGCGGCGGAGGCGGCCGAACTGCTGGCGGCGCGCGCGCCCGGCCGGGGGACGCGTCGATGAGGCCGTGGGTAATGAACGTCGTGCTCGCGCTGGCGGCCGTCGCGCTGGCGGGCGCGGGCCTGCTGCTGGGCGAGACGCAGCTCACTGCCGCGCAGATCGCCCAGGCCTTCGCCGACCCGGCGTCCGGCGCGCATGACGTGCTCTTCGGTATCCGCCTGCCGCGCACCGCGGCGGCCCTGGTGGTCGGCGCCGCCCTCGGGCTGGCGGGTGCGGTCATGCAGGGCCTGTTGCGCAATCCGCTGGCCGACCCGGGCGTCCTGGGCGTGTCGGCGGGCGCGGGATTCGGCGCGGCCCTGGCCATCTCGCTCGGGATGGCCGGCCAGCCGGGCGTGATCGAGGCCTCGGCCCTGGGCGCGGCCCTGGCGGTGGGGGCGGCGCTCACCTGGCTGGCGGCGCGGTTCCGTGAGCCCGAGACCCTGATCCTGTTCGGCGTGGCGCTGTCGGCCTTCCTGGGCGCCCTGACGTCGCTGGTCTTCAACTTCTCGCCGTCGCCGGTGACGCTGGCCGAGGTGTTCTCCTGGCTGCTGGGGTCCGTGGCCAACCGCGACTGGGGCGACATCGTGCGCCAGGCCCCGGCGCTGGCGATCGGCGCGGGGCTCTGTCTCTACGCGTCGCGCGGCCTTTTGGTGCTGACCCTGGGCGACGAGACGGCCGCGCTGTCCGGCCTGCCGATGATGCGGATGCGCGCGGCGGCTGTGGCGGGAGCCTCGCTGCTCACCGGCGCCTCGGTGGCGATGGCCGGAATCGTCGGCTTCGTGGGCCTGGCCGCGCCCCATCTGGTGCGCGCCGGGGCGGGCGGGGATCCCGGGCGCGTGCTGCTGCCGTCGGCCCTGGCCGGGGCCGTGCTGCTGGCGGCGGCCGACATCGCGGTGCGGGTCATCCCCACGGACCTCGAGCTCAAGCTGGGCGTCATGACCGCCCTGACCGGCGCGCCGCTGTTCGCGCTGATCGCCTGGCGCGCCGCCCGGAGCTGGCGCGGATGAGCGCGCTGCGCGTCGAGGATGTTCGCGTGCGGCGGGGCGGGCGGCGGGTGCTGGACGGCGTCAGCCTGTCGGTGGCCCCGGGCGAGGTGCTGGGCGTGGTGGGCCCGAACGGCGCGGGCAAGACGACCCTGCTGCGGGCGGCCCTGGGCCTCGCACGGCTCGATGCCGGGCGGGTCGAGCTGGGCGGCCGCGACGTGGGCAGGCTCTCGGATCCCCAGCGCGCGCGCCTCGCCGCCTACCTGCCGCAGGAGCGGCATGTGGGCTGGAACATGACCGCCGAGCGGGTCGCCGGGCTGGGCGCCCTGAACACCCCGGCCGCCGCCGCGCGGGCGCGGGCCGTGGCGGCGCTGGGCCGGGTCGGACTGGCCGGGTTCGAGTCGCGAGGCGTGCTGGAGATGTCGGGCGGCGAGCGGGCCCGGGTGCTGCTGGCCCGCCTGCTGGTCACCGAGGCCCCGCTGCTGGTGGCCGACGAGCCGGTGGCTGGCCTGGACCCGGATGCTCAGTTGCTGGCGCTAGAGCTGTTCCGTGAGGAGGCCGTCCGTGGCGCGGCGGTGGTGGTGACCCTGCACGACCTGGGGCTGGCGGCGCGCTTCTGCGACCGGCTGGTCGTGCTGGCCGATGGGCGGGTCCACGCCGACGCGCCGCCGGTCGAGGCTCTGACGCCGCTCGTGCTCCAAACGGTGTTCGGCCTCGACGGACGCTTGGAAACTTCCGCGGAAGGGCCGATTCTGGTGGCTCGACGGGGGAGGGCGCGATGACGTTCGCCAGGTGGGTCTTCACGATCGGCGGTATCTGGGGCGTGCTGATCATCGCCCCGCTGTTCTTCCTGGAGGACAGCCTGGCGGCCATGACGGGGGCGTTCAGCCATCCCGACACCTACTACGGCTTCGCCGCCTCCACCCTGGCCTGGCAGATCGGCTATCTGGTCATCGGACGCGACCCGGTCCGCTACCGGCCGTTCATGCTGATCGGCGCGCTGGGCAAGGCGCTGTTCTTCGGCGCGTGCTGGGCGCTGGTGATAGCCGGCCGGGTGCAGCCGCTGGTGGCGTGGGCCGTGACGCCCGACATCATCCTGGCGGGCCTCTTCGTCGCCGCCTGGTACCGGACCCGCAAGCTCGGCTAGAGCGGCTTGGCCAGGTCGGTGGTCCACTCCACGACCTCGGCCAGCACCTCGGCCACCGCCTTGTCATAGGCCGGCACGATGGCGCCCACGCGGTTGTCGGCGGCGGTCACCCGCTTCTCGAAGATCCTGTCCGAGATCAGGCTGCGATCCTTGCCGCCGGTGATGGCCGCGCGGACCCGCACCACGACGGTCGGCGGGGCCTTGGCGCCGCGCTCGTAGACCGCCTCGAAGTTCCGCACGTCCAGCCGCAGCGCGTAGTCGGCGCTGGCCGGCTCGCCGCGCGAGATGACCCGCACGGGTCCGTGGTCCGCGTCGAAGGCCGCCAGCACCGCCTCGTCCCACAGCACCGCTGCCGGCGCGACCCAGCGCGTGTCGGCCACGTAGGCGGCCTTGCCGTTGGTGAGGGTCAGCAGCCGGTCGCCCGCCGACTCCCGCTGGAAGACCGAGGCGGCGCGGAAGACGCCCACCGTTCCCTGCGGCGCCGTCATCGCCTCCGCCGCCAGCGGCTGGCCGAAGCGGTAGAGGTGCGCGGGCTTGGTCTTCGGCAGCAGCGAGACGCAGCCGGACAGGGCCAGCGCGACGGCGGCCGTCCCGGCGAGGCGGAGGAGGGAGCTGGTGCGCATCATTGAGGAACCTTCACCTCTTCGGCGCGCGGCTTGCCGAGCGCGCCGGTGGGGCTGGACTGGACGTCGTTGACGAGGCGCTCGAGCGACTCGGCCGCCGACTGGAGTTGGATCACGGCGGCGGTCACCTGCGGCAGGCCGTTGGTGGCGAACTCGGTGGTCGGGCCCTGCAGGCGCGCCACCAGCGTGCGGGCCTCAGCGGCGGTGGCCTTGGCCTCCTCGGCGGCGTCGGCCAGGTTCGAGATCGCGCGCTTCCCATCGCCCTCGACCAGGCCCCGCGTGCTGGCCGACAGCTTGCCGATCTCGTCGGCGGCGGTGTCGATCCGCTGGATGGCGCTCTGGAGGTCGGCGATCATCGCCTTGCGCTCGCGCAGTTCGGCGGTGAAGGCCTGGGTGTCGGAGAGGGCGGCCGAGAACGTCTTGATGTTCTGGTCGGAAAGGACGCGGTTCACCCGGTCCAGGGCCTCGATGGTGCGAGTCAGCACCGTGCCGCCGCCCTCCAGCAGGTCGGAGATGGCGCTGCGCTGGCTGCGCAGGACGGGAATGCAGTCGGCGCCGATCCGCCGGGGCTGTTGCTCGCAGCGCGCCTCGGCGTAGTCCTTCAGCAACGGCCGGGCCGTGGAGCCCGAGGTGATCTGCACATAGTTCAGGCCGGTGATGCCCTGGGGCTCCAGGGTGGCGTAGCTGTCGGTGCGGACCGGAACGTCCTCGGTGATCCGCACGCGGGCGATCACGTTGCGCGGGTTCGTCTGGTCCAGCGCGATCTTGGTGACCTCGCCGACCTTGATGCCGTTGAAATGGACCTCGCCGCCCTCGGTGAGGCCGCGGACCGGGCCCTGGAAGACGATGTCGTACAGGTCGTATTCGGCGTTCAGCCGCACCCGCGCCAGCCAGATGACGAACACCGCGAGGGCCGCCGTCAGGATCAGCGTCGAGAGCCCCACGAGGGCATAGTTGGCGTTGCGCTCCATCAGCCGTCCTTCCCAATCCGGGCGCTGCGCGCGGCGCGGCCGCGGGGCCCGAGGAAATACTCGCGGATCCAGGGGTGATCCGAATGCTCGAGTTCCGCCACCGGCGCGGTGGCCACCACCTGCTTGTCGGCCAGAACGGCCACGCGGTCGGTGATCGCGTAGAGCGAGTCCAGGTCGTGGGTGATCATGAACACCGTCAGGTCCAGGCTGGCCGCCAGATCGGCGATCAATTCATCGAAGGCGGCCGAGCCGATCGGGTCGAGGCCCGAGGTCGGCTCGTCGAGGAACAGCAACTCCGGGTCCAGCGCCAGGGCGCGGGCCAGGGCGGCGCGCTTCTTCATGCCGCCCGACAGCTCAGCCGGCTTCAGCGAGCCGGCGTCCGGGCGCAGGCCCGCCATGGCGATCTTCAGGTCGGCCAGTTCGTAGGCGTCGCGCCGCGACAGGTTGGTGTGCTCGAACATCGGGGCGGCGACGTTCTCGCGCACGGTCAGGTTCGAGAACAGGGCCCCGCCCTGGAACAGAACGCCCCAGGCGCGCTCCAGCGCGTTCCAGCGTCGGCGGGAGGCGCGCTGCAGCTCCTGGCCCAGCACCGTCACGCTGCCGGCGTCGGGCTCGCGCAGGCCGATGATGGTGTTGAGCAGCACCGACTTGCCGGTGCCCGAGCCGCCGACCACGCCCAGCACCTCGCCCCGCCTGACGGTCAGGTCGAGGTTCTGGTGGACGACGTGATCGCCGAACTGCGACCTCAGGCCCCTGACCTCGATGGCCGGGCCGGCGCCGTCCAGCAGTTCGTCGTCGTCGCGTACGTCTTCGGCGGTCATATGTCGAGCTCCATGAAGATGAGCGCGAAGACCGCATCGATCATGATGATGGAGAAGATCGCGTGGACCACGGCGGCGGTCACCCGCTTGCCCAGCGACTGCACGTCGCCGCCGGTGAGCAGGCCCTGGCGGCAACCGATGCTGGCGACCACGCCGGCCATGACCGGCGCCTTCGACAGGGCGATCCAGAAGTGGGTGACGCCCACATTGTCCACGATCCGCTGCAGGAAGAACGTCGGGCCCAAGCCCAGGGTCGTCCAGGTGATCATCAGGCCGCCCAGCAGGCCCGCGAGGGTGGCCACGAAGGTCAGCAGCGGAATGGTCAGCAGCAGCGCCAGGAAGCGCGGCAGGACGAGGCCCTCGAACGGGTCGACGCCCATGACCCGCATGGCGTCGACCTCCTGCTGCATTTTCATCGACCCCAGCTCGGCGGCGAAGGCCGAGGCCGAGCGGCCGGCCAGCAGCACCGCGGTGATGACGATGTTGAACTCGCGCAGCACCGCCACGCCGATCAGCTCGACGACGAACACCTCGGCGCCGAACTGGCGCAGCATGTTCACGCCCAGCAGGGCGACGACCGCGCCGATGAAGAAGGTGGTGACCGCCACGATCGGGATGGCGTCGAGGCCCGCGCGCTCCATCTGGGTGAAGATCGGGGCCCAGCGGATCCGCTTCGGCGCGACGAACAGGTTCACCAGCGCGCGGAAGGCCACGACGATCAGGTGGCCGAAGAAGCCCATGGTGTCGATGAACTCGACCCCCACGTCCATCACGCCCTTGCCGATCCGGATGGTCATCTCGTGGAAGCCGACCGGTTCTCGGCGCACCACCGGCTCGACCCGGATGGCGTTATCCACAAGTTCCAGCAGGCGGCGGGATTCCGGGCGGGCCTTGACCTGCTCCAGGCTGAACCCGGCTCCGGCCGCGCGGATCATCGCGTTCGCGCCGGCCGTATCGAGACGCCCGACCCGGGTGAGATCGAGGGCGACCCCGGACTGGCCCGACAGCGCGCGGTGCAACTCCTGGCCCGCGCCGCCCATGCAGCGCGCCGTCCAATCGCCCGTGAGGACCGCGGTGGGGCGATCCGTCGCGGTTTCGAGCTGGAAGGCGGCGGCTTTGTCCATGCAGGCCTTGTCCCGTGTGTGCGCCAAGGCTGTCCAGCCCCGGAGGCACACGGTCTTACTCCCTTCGTGCGGCGGCGCCGCGAAGCGAGGCGGCATGGGCCCCGAACGTACATATGGCGAAGGTTGTTCCGCCAGCCAAACCGGCGTTGGGCGGGAATCGACAGCCAAGCTCGGCCAAGTTTTGGTCCAAGTCAGCCTCAATTCATCGGCGGCATGTGGGATAGATTCGTGCCGACCAGTGGAGCCATAGACGTGACCCGCCCGATCGACCTCGCCGGGGCTTCCGGCGCACGCTACCGCTACACTCAGATCGACGAGAGCCGCTTCCTGCCGCCGGCGGGGGCCAACTATGTGATCGCCGAAGTCACGCCCGAGGGCGAGGCGAGGGTCTTCTACGCGGGCGAGACCGACAATCTCGCGAGCCAATCGTGGCGGTCGGACCTGGAACGGGCCCGCCGTGAGCACGAAGGCGCGACGGTGCTGACGCGCCTGAACGTCACCCGCGCCGTGCGCGAGGCCGAGCGTAACGACCTGATCGACGCCTATCACCCGCCGTTGAACAGCTAGCGCCGTCGCCGCATGCTCTGAGGGGTGAGCGTACCGCCCCTCATCGTGATCTTCGGCGCCGCGGTCGGCCCCGACGGGCGCGCCTCGCCGGCGCTGCTCCGGCGGACCGCGTTCGGCGCGGAGGCGGCGGCCCAACATCCCGTGGCGCCCATCCTCTGCTCCGGCGGCGTCTGCCGGCCGGGACCGTCCGAAGCCTCGCTGATCGCCGACGAACTGGTGAGAGCGGGCGTCGCGGCCGGGCGTCTGATCCTGGATGAACTCAGCTGCAACACGCAGCAGAACGTCGAGGCGGCCGCGGCCGAGGTGGCGAGGGGAGGGCACCCCTATGTGGTGGCCTGCAGCGACGCCTATCATCTGCCCCGGGTGCGGCTCCTGCTGCGCCTGGCGGGGGTGGCCAGCCGGCCGGGGCCGGTCAGGAGCGGGCCGCCGCTGGTTCACGGGCTGGGGATGACCCTGCGCGAGAGCCTGGCGATCCCGCACAATCTCGCCCTCGTGCTGGCCCGGCGCGGCCGCGACAGGTCATAGTCCCGTCCAACTCGCCCGCGAGGCTCGCACCATGGCTTCAGACCCGGACGACAACCCCTTCGCCCGCAACAGCGCCTGGCCGAAGATGCCCCAGGCGCCCTTCCGCATGGGAGGGCTGCCCAAGGCAGGCGCCGCCGAGGAGACGCCGACGCCGGTGGAACCGCCCGCCGCGCCGGCCACCATCACCCCGGTGTTCGTCCGTCCGGCCGACCCTGCGCCCCAGCCCGCGGCCGCCGCGCGGCCGACGTTCATCACCCGCCCGCCGCCCCAGCCCGCGCAGGTCGCGCGGCCCGCCGCAGCGCCGCCGCGCGCCGAAGCCGCGCCGCCATCCCGACCGCCCCCGCAACCGGCGCCCGCCGCCGTCGAGCCGCCCGTCCGTCCGCCCGTGGAACTGGAACCCCTGGTCATCCAGCCGCCCGCCAGACCGCGCGCCACGTCCGCCCGCGCGAGCACGAACCGGACGCCGGCGATCGCGGCGGCGGCCGTGGGCGTGCTGGCCCTCGCCGGGCTGATCTTCGCGCTGAGCCAGGGGCGGGAGGCCGCGCCCCGTGCGCCCGCGCCGGCTCGCGCCATGGTGACCACCACCCAGCAGTCGGTGGCCGCGCGCGCGCCCACGCCGCCCGCCGCTACGCCCGTCTCCGAAGCTCCTCAGCCCGCTGCGCGACGCATCGTGACGACCCGGAGCACGCCCAGCGTCGCCGCCGCCGTCTCGCGCACCGCCGCCTCGCGCGCCGCGACACCTCCGGCGCCGGTGCTGGCCCTGCCGCCGGCCGCGCCCGAGCCCGTCGTCATCACGCCGGCGCCGGCCGTCGCCGAGCCGTTGCCGACCTACACTCCGCCGACCACCCCGGACCCCAATGCGCCGATGACGACCCGGCGGCCCTACTGAGCCGCCGCCACACGCGCGACGCGGAGCAGGGCGTTCAGGAAGCGCTCGGGAGCCTGGGCCGGCACGTTGTGGCCCACGCCGGGCAGTTCCTCGAGACGGATCCGGGGATGAGCCGCCAGCAGGACCCGGCTTTCGGCGTCGACCAGGCTGGGCATGACGTCCAGGGGGCGCTTTGGCTGGAGCGGGATGTCGCCGGCGAGGGCGAGGGCGGGCACGGCCAGGGTGTCGAGCAGGGGGGCGTAGTCGGTCGGACGGGCGCTCTCCCGGCCGATCCCGAAGACCGGCTCGATCAGCGCCTCCCAGTTCGCCGGCCCCTGTTCCCGGAAGGCGAACAGCGGCCAGCAGTCCGCCGAGCGCAGGGGCGGCTCCACCAGCAGCATGGACTTCAGTCCGCGCGCCCTCAGCGCCATGACCACCAGCGCCCCCGTCGACAGGCCCACGGCCGCGACGGGACGCCCGGGCGCGCGGGTGTCCAGCGCTTCGGTATAGGCCGCCGCGAAGTTCGCGACCGAGACCGGTTCGATCGGCGGGCAATGGTTTCCCGGCAGATGGGCGCGCCAGAGGTCGATGTCGGGCAGGAACGGCTGAGCGTGGTCGAGGACGTTGGCTTCGGCAAAGGCGCCGGTCAGGAGCAGCATCACGGGTCGGCCGGTGTCGCGGCCGTGAAACCAGACCTGTCCGTGAGAGGTGCTGACCTCGATGCGATCTTCCACGCCCGTCTCCTGCCATGCGTCCCGGCCGGGCGCCAACCAGGGCGGGCTGACCACCGTGGGGGCGTGCCCGGGGGATCCCGTCGCGGATCGCCCTTTCCGATCCTGCAAGCGACCGCAGGAAATCTACGGTCGCGGACCCGCCGACCCGTTCCTACCTGAGCCGCAACATTCTCTGGGGACTACCCGATGCCCACCCTGTTCGATCCCATCCAGGTCGGAGACCTGACTCTCAAGAACCGCATCGTCATGGCGCCGCTGACCCGCGCGCGATCCGGCGAGGAGCGGACGCCCGGCCCGATCGTGGCCGAGTACTATGCCCAGCGTGCGTCAGCGGGCCTGATCCTGAGCGAGGCGACCTCGGTCACGCCGCTGGGCGTCGGCTACGAACGCACCCCCGGGATCTGGTCCGACGAGCAGGTCGAGGGCTGGAAGGCCGTCACCAAGGCCGTTCACGACAAGGGCGGGGTGATCTTCCTGCAGCTCTGGCACGTCGGCCGGATCTCCGACCCCAGCCTGCTGGGCGGCCAGGCGCCGGTCTCGGCCAGCGCCATCGCGGCCAAGGGCGACGTCAGCCTGTTGCGTCCCAAGCGGCCCTATCCCACGCCCCGCGCGCTGGAACTCTCCGAGATCGCCGAGGTGGTGGAGGCCTATCGCAAGGGGGCCGAGAACGCCAAGAAGGCCGGCTTCGACGGTGTGGAACTGCACGGCGCCAACGGCTACCTGCTGGACCAGTTCCTGCAGGACAGCACCAACAGGCGCACCGACGCCTACGGCGGCCCGATCGAGAACCGCGCCCGGCTGATGCTGGAGGCCGTCGACGCCGCGATCTCGGTGTTCGGCGCCGACCGCGTCGGCCTGCACATCGCCCCACGCGCCGACAGCCACGACATGGGCGACAGCGACCCGCTCGCCACCTTCGGCTACGTTGCGCGTGAGGCTAAGAAGCGCGGCCTGGCCTTCATCTTCGCCCGTGAGCACGTCGGCGCCGACAGCATAGGCCCGCAGCTCAAGGCCGAGTTCGGCGGCGTCTACATCGCCAACGAAGGACTGACCGGTGAGACGGCCCAGGCCCTGCTCGACGCCGGCCACGCCGATGCGGTCTCGTTCGGCAAGGATTTCATCTCCAACCCGGACCTGCCGGCCCGCCTGAGGGCCGCCGCCGACCTCACGCCCTGGAAGCTGGAGACCTTCTACGCCCCGGGCGCCGAGGGCTACACCGACTACCCGGCGCTGGAGACGACGGCCGCCTGAAGGCCCGAGCGCGGTACAGGGCGGCGTTCGACCGAGGAACGTCCCCTGACTGCGCGGACGGCCGTGGGGTCGGCCACCCGCGGTCCGGCCTGCAGATTTCGATCGAGGGCGAAGCAAGCGGCGTCCGCGCCGTGGACGATGCCCCCATGAATGACGACACGACGGACACATCGCTGAGCGCGGCCCGGGCCTATGTCACCCGCGTCTGTTGGCCTGCCCACGACCTCGCGGCCGGCGTCGGGATCTCGGAGGCGGACCTCAGGGCTCTCGACGCCGCCGGCGTGGTGCCCGCGCCCACCTACCGGGTCGGGCGCGAAGGGGTCGAGAGCGCGATCGGCCGGATCGGCGAGGCCGGTGCGGATGCGCGAGGTTGGTTCGGCCCGGCGGTCGTGGTCTGGCTGCGTCGGGCTGTCGTCGCCGCCGAGCAAGTTTCACTATCGAGGCTGGGCGACGCGTTGGCCGAGGATCTGACGAACGATCTCGTCGCGGTCCTCGACGCGTCGGCGGCGGACGCGATGATCCACGGCTGGACAGACCTGTTCCGCGATGGGCGCTGCGACCCTGCCGCGGCGCGCGCCTATGTGACCCAGGAGTGGCCCGCCTGGATGGCCGGTGCGTGGGCGGTGTGCCTGCGCCGCTTCGACGGCCGGCATCTGGTGATCAAGGAGGTCGAGCGTCGCCGCATCAGCGGTCTGCTCGAGACCGGCGTCGCCACCGCGATGGAGCGTCTTTCCTTGCTCGACGCCATGGCGCGCCTGGACGCCATCCTGCTGCCCTTCGCGCCGCACGAGCGGCCGACCGGGACCCCGGGCCAGTTCATCGACGAGCCGGCCAGGAGATTCGGCCTGCCTTGGACGGTCGCCGACTCTGGCCCAACCTAGCGGCCATCGCCGCCGCGCCCGCTACGCGTCGCCGGCAAGACCCCCACAGCTCCGCGTCCAGCCACGATCCGGCACGCGCGCGAGGAGGAGGAAGCGGCTGGGTGAGCGGGTGTGTTTGAGGAGAAGAATGGTGGATGCGACAGGGATTGAACCTGTGACCCCCTCGGTGTGAACGAAATTCAGGTCATATTCGACGGGTTTCGCGGAGTTTCAAGATGTTCATAAGCATCTGAAACAACACATTAATCACGTTCTTCTGTTGACCGACGGGTTCCGGCTAGTACCGTCGTCGCTGCCCCCCTAATGCCCCCCTTGGCTCTAGGGGAGGCAGAATTGTGAGGGTAGCTTGAGTACGTCCCGGGACATCACCGCAGACCGCCAGATCGCTGCGCTCAAGCCAACGGCTTCGCGCTATGAGCGTGCCGTCGCGGGCGCGCGCGGTCTCTGCCTCATCGTCTATCCCACCGGTACGAAGACCTTCGTGCTCCGCTACGTCGCGGTTGGTGGCGAACGGCGTCGACTGCCGCTCGGCAACTATCCCGGTCTGTCCTTGGCGGAGGCTCGCGAACGTGCGGCCGCCCACCAAGTTGCCGTTGTCGAGGGCGCGGACCCGGCGGAGGCGAGGGCCATCGCCAAGGAAGTAGCGCGCACGGGCGAGACGTTGGAGGAGCTTGCCGAAGCCTACTGGCGCGCGGCCGCCAAAGGTCTGCACGGAGGGCGCCGGCGGCCCAAACGGGATCGCACGCTGCAGAACGAGCGGAGCCTTTGGAAAGCCCATATCCAGGGCACCCTAGGCAACCGCCGGTTCGCCGATCTTCGCCGAGCTGACATCAAGATTTTTATGCGGGAGCTCGCGCTGGAGGGAAGGCTTAGGCCCGCGAGCATCGCGAGCGTCGGCGGCGTGCTGTCCAACATTCTGGGCTTCGCCGTGCACGAGGAC
Organism: Pseudomonadota bacterium; assembly: GCA_040752615.1. Lineage (GTDB taxonomy): Bacteria > Pseudomonadota > Alphaproteobacteria > Caulobacterales > Caulobacteraceae > Phenylobacterium. The sequence continues at coordinate 121,820 of JBFMGV010000056.1, forward strand.
CGGATCGAGGCGAATCCGGCTCTGGGCCTGACGAGGCCGCTGGCGTGGGAGTCGCGCTCCCGTCTCTTCGACGACGTGGCCCTGGCTGCCCTATGGGCCACTCTGGAAGAAGCAGCGGTCATTCGGAAGGAGGGCGAGCAGAGGGGCGATCCGCACGCCCGGATGGGCCCACAGATGGCGCTGGCGCTTCAATTCCTGATCCTGACTCTGAGCCGGCGGACCGAGGTCGCGGGCGCGCGGTGGACTGAGGTCGATTTGGCCGCAGGGACGTGGACCATCCCGGCAGAGCGAACGAAGCCCAAACGGATCCATATCGTTCCGCTCTCACCCGCCGCCGCTAAGATCCTGCAGAAGGCGAGGGCGCTGGCCGGTCGGAGCCACTTCGTGTTCCCGTCGCCCAAAGATCCTGCTGAGCACCTGGACCCACACGCCCTCACCAGAGCCGTCACCCGGTTGTGCAAGCGGCTGGAATTGCCGCCCGGCTCGCCGCACGACTTCCGACGCTCGGGCGCCACCACGCTGACAGGGGAGCGCTACGGCATCCGGCGCTTCATTGTAGGCAAAGTCCTCAGCCATGATCCCAAGGAGGGCGCAGCCGTGACCGCGGTGTACGATCGCAATGAGTACTTGCCGGAGAAACGGGCTGCCTTGGCGGCATGGGCGTCACACGTCCTTGAACTTCAACCGACGCGGGGAAACCAAGCGAGGGCAGCGTGAGTCGAGGGTGCCCCAACCGCTTCGACTAACCGCAAGGATCGGGTCTGACTCTTCTGAGACACTCGCGCGGTCCGCTACTGAACGTGCGGTTAGAGCGCCAATTGGCCCTGTAGCGGCAGTCCCGGGGTCAACTGAGGTTCGGGGACGACCAGGCCCCATCGCCGCGGAAAAGCCAAGGCGGGCAGGGGCGTTGGGTCCAGCCGATAACTTTGCTTGATCCTCGTGCGGCCCGAGGCGCCAAGCATGTCCGGGTGTGCGACCCGGGCGTACTTCGAGATTTCGCAAAACAGATTCTGACAGTCGATCAGCTGCAAGGGGCGGCCGAACAGCCCCTCGAAGTCCAGGCCGCGGGCGGCGAACTCCTGTTCCTGCCGCTCACAGACCCACCGGATGACGTCCTCCGCGGTCTTGCCGCTTCTGTCAGCGAAGCACTTGGCGATGCCGTCGAGCGCTCCCGGGCCTGCGACCACAAAATCAGACTCCGGGAAATCCAGGAGCTCCGAGTAGTTCAGATCGATTGTGTATTGGAACGCCAGGAACCGTCCCAGGCCTGGGTAGGCGAGGACAAGTTCATAGGCCCGCTCCAGCGACGGTGCCTGGCGCAGGCGATCCGGCAAGCGGTCCTCAAGCATGCGGGCCAGCAGGGCGAGGTGATTGCTGTGCTTACGCAAGTGGCCGAAGGGTGGCGCGGGCATGATGTACGCCGGCGAATAGATCTTCCTTCCCCGTGCCAGAAGGCGGTGCAGGACCTCATCGATCTTCTCGAACCCGACACGGGTCAATTCGAGCGGTCCGAGCGCAGCTTCGAGCGCCTCCCACGTATCGATGCGATTGAAGATCTTGAAGAGCAGGGTGCGGAAGAAGACCTCCCGCGGAGCCGTGGGCCGATCCGGCCGATACTGAACCTCCCCGATTAGATATTGGCTCACACGATCGGCGGCTCGATAGCTGTTCGTGAAGCGGTGCGCGCGGAGGATTGGGTCGTCGGTCCAGGGGGCCGGCTCGCCCCTCAGTCGACGATAGAACATCGCTAGGCGCTCCGCCGCGAAGCGCCAGTAGGTCTCGTAGACGACAGTTGTTATCATGCAGTCCTGCAACCTTGGGGCCCTGAGTCGGTATCCGGCGCGACGAACGCGGGCCCACGAGTCAGGGCACGATATCGGATCGCCGAGGCGCCTGCAGCGGCGAAGGGGGAGGCAACATGAAGACTGTGGAGGCGCCCTTTGGCGTCGCTGAGTACGAGGCTCATGCAATCAGGACCGACAAGCTGGAGCTGGAACTCGACACGGCCATTCTTGGCTTGGTCGGCGAGGTCGGCAGCCTGGTCAGCGCGCTCAAGAAGAAGCGCCGAGATACCGACGGCTACTTCGGCTATCGCGACGCGGTTCTGGAGGAGCTCGGAGACGTCCTCTGGTACATTTCGGCGGTGGCGCGGCGAGGTGGGACCTCATTGGCCGAGGCCTACGCCGTCGCCGCCGGCGGAGGCCTAGCATCCGCCCAGGTGCGCCTCGACGAAATCGGCGGCGACGCCGACGGCAAGACTGAGGCGGTCTTCGAGGCCGCTCTTCTGGCTTTGGCCGGCGAGGCCGGCGACCTTGCGAAACGCTTTGCGGGAGCAGCCTACCAGGACAACATCGACGCCCTGCGCGGAGACCTGGTCAAGCTCCTGCGGCCGCTGAGCCGCGCTGCGCGGGCGGCGGATGTGACCTTGAGCGAAGCCGGCCGGCGCAATGTCGAGAAGATCGATGACTTCTGGGCAAAGGACCAAGCGCCGCCGCCGCCTTTCGATGACGGCTACCACATCGACGAACAGCTGCCGCGGCATCTCCGCGTCTCAATCTACGAGCGGAAGGTCGGAAGCCGCATATACGTATTCCAGAAGGCCAACGGTCTGCTCATAGGCGATCGCCTGACGGACAATCACATCCCCGAGGACGATTACCGGTTCCACGACGTGTTCCATCTGGCCCACGCCGCGGTGCTGGGTTGGTCGCCCGTCAGCCGGGCGCTGCTCAAGGTCAAGCGCAAGAGCCGGTCCGAGATTGATGAGAACGAGGACGGCGCCCGGGCGATCCTCATCGAGGAGGGCCTCACCACCTGGATCTTCGAAACGGCCAAGCGCCACAACTTTTTCGCCAACACGCCCCAGCTGGGGCTCGATCTTCTGAAGTCGGTGAAGCAGTTCGTCCGCGGCTATGAGGCGGATCGGCTGCCGATGTGGCTTTGGCAGAGCGCCATTCTGCAGGGCTACGCTGCGTTTCGCGAGCTGAGGGCGGCTCGCCGCGGTGTGATCGTGGCGGACATGGTTGCGCGGGAGCTCCGCTTCGAGGCCTTGGCTCCCGGCGCAGAAGGTTCCGAGGTTTAGGGCAGAAGACGGCTGCAGCCTTGAACCAAGGCGTCGGCTTCGGCTTTCGTCCAGCCTTCGACTAGGCCGTTCTTGTTGGCCTTGCCGGAATCGATCTCGGCGTGGGTCGAGATGCAGGTCAGAGATCCCATCTTGGCGCCTGTCTGCGCAGCAACGAACGCCTGCAGGCGGCCCAGTCCGATGAAGTTGCCGAGGCCGCGCGCGACATAGGCGTGATTGCGGTACATCACGGTGAGCAGCAATTCGTCGTCATGGGTGAGCTTGAAGCTGAGGAAGCTCAGGCATTGGCGGTTGGCGACCTTTCCAGCGTCACGCGTCGGATCGTAGATCGTCATCTCATAGGTGTTGCGGTAGGTCCGATCCGAGGCGATCTGGCCGCGCATGAACTGGACAAGATCGTCCAGTGGATTGATCAGCTCGACCTTGGCGCCATTGAGCTTCTTCCAGCTGGTGAGCCGGTCAAAGTAGCGGCCCCAGTCGCGCGTCATCTGCTTCATCTTGGGCAGCACGCGGTCGTGATAGACGCCGTAGAGCGCCTCGGCACCATGCCGCTCGAAGGTGCTTTGCGGAAAGATCGTGTTGGCGACGCCGAGCAGGGTGTTGCGGCGATGGTCGCGGAGAAACCGGTCGACCTGTGCCATGATCGCGAGATCGATTTCGTCGGCGGCGAGCGGATCGACGATGTCGATGACCACGTTGTGGGCCTCGCCGCCGGCGTTCTGCACGGCGAGCGCGGCCGCCAACCAGGCGCGCGCATTCGACGGCTGGGAAGGGATCGGAAGGTACACGTCAGGGCTCCTGCGTCAGAACGGCGGCGCCGTAGAGGCGGGGCGCGAGATAGGCGATGTCGATCCAGGCGTGGCCGGCTTGTCCCCAGCCTTGGCCCCACGAATTGCGGATGAGAACCAGCTCGGTGGCACCTCGGCGTCCATGGCCCAGTGCGACAACCGCATGCCGCCGGCGCGGATCCGGTGGTTCGCTTGAGGCGATCACGCCATCCGCATCTGCGCCGAAGTAGAAGGCGTCGGACAGGCGCATGGCCATCAGCACGGCGTGACCGGCGTCGACCTGTTGCACGACATCCCTTGGCGTCGGCGCGCAGAGCGCGCTCAACCGGCGGTACAATGGCTGGACGCCTGCGGGTGGAGCCCAGGTGCTCGGGTCCACGATCACGCTAGGGCTATACGGCCATGCGGTTTCGATAGGTTGGCCCACGACCTCCAAGGCAGCCAACATACCCGGCAAGGTCACGCCCTGACCGAGCGTGCCACCGTCATGCTTGAGGCCATGGAAATAGGCCCACTCTACGCAGAGATCCTGCCAGCCGGGACGCACGCCCGCATGTGCGTCGCTGGCCGCGAACGCCATGCAAGTGGGGCGCGCGCCCTGGTCCCGCGCCGGACCGAAGTGTCCGCGCAGGTCGCTGATCACATCGATGGCCATGGGTCAGGCTGCCTGCAGCTCCCTGCGCAGTTCCCACATGCCCGGCTCCTCCGGGCCGCGAAGGTCGTAGTGCAGATGCAACTCGTGCAGCGGCTGCTGAGGCATCCACGGGCGACGCTCCTGCAGCACGACCTCGCCAAACACACCCGCGTCGGATCGCGCCGTGACGCGGCGCGTCAGCACGCCCCCGATGGTCTCATTTGCATCGTCTTCACGGCCATCCGCCAGCACCGCGAAGCCGGCGTGCCGCAGCTGCTCAATGTCCCACAAATAGCCCGCGCCGCTGTTCTCTTTGAGCCGGACGACGAACAAGTCACGTCGGCCGCCTTCGATGAGTTGCCCTTCGTCGCGGTCGGTGAGCAGCCAAACGTCCGATCGCCAATCCGGCGGAACGTAACCGCCAAGCAGCGTACGCTTGATTTCGCGTGGCTCTACTGCGAGCAGCTGGTCCCGCTCTGATCGATTGATGACCCGGTGGCGTTCGAGCGCATAGCACGTCGCCTGGTAGCTCGTGCCAAGCCTCAGGGACGTTTGATAAGCGATGACCGGGTCGGCAAGGTGATTTCGCGTTCGCGTCCACCCCTGGCGTTCAATGATCAAAGCGATCAACCAAGCCGGGGAAAGGAACATTGAGGCGAAAGCATCCGCCTCACGCTCCTGGCGCTCTACCCGGCCGCTCACGGAAAAAGGCGCGCGCCGCAGGATGTTCTCGTCGTCGAGGCTGGGCTCGTGGTCCATGTAGAGGTGGCCCAGCTCATGGGCCCCCGTGAACCGTTGCACCGGCAGGGGCCGTTGAGTCGTGATGAGGATGCCAGCCTCCTCGCCGGGCACGTACGCGCCCAGCAGCTTGTCCAATGGCTGGAACATGAGCGTCGCGCCGAGCTTCGCGATCGCGCCGAACACGTCGATGCGACCACCGCCCGCGCGTTCCAGCTGCTCGCGCACCCCGAGGTCTCGGTGGAGCTTGTGCGCAGCATGCGCCCCGGCGAGAATGGCCGCGCGGTTGTCAGCCATGGCTCGCATCCCGCGTCCTAGCACGAGATTTCAAGAAGTCGGCGAATCGCGCGAGTTCCTGCCGATCCTGCTGCGAAAGGCTCGCTGCGGCCCGGGCGACGTGCGCGACTTCAGCGGGAAGCTCCTCCGTCGAAGCAGCCTCCTCGCCTGTGAACCAAGCGATTGGGCGCTGGTAGAGCTTAGCAAGCTCCGAGAGCTCAAGGGCGTCCACCTTGCGCTGCCCGGCTTCGATGTTGGAGAGCGCGCTCCTGGGGATATTCAGACGCTTCGCGACGTCGTCCTGCTTCAGGCCCACGTACTCGCGAGCCTGACGCAGCTTTTCTGCCAACGCCTGGCGACCCGGCTCCATGGCGGGCGGAGCAAAACCGGCGCGTTCGTCAGACATGTTGCGTCTCCTTCTTGGTGACCTCGTGCCACACCGCGCTTGCGGCGGCCACGACGTCCGCAATGCAGTCTTCGACGCTGTCGTAGCCGCCGCGGGGCGTGAATGTTTCCGGCAGGGATACATTCAGCAGATCCTCGACGGCGCAGATGATCTCCACGACCACGAGCGAGTCGATCTCCGGCTCCCATTTTGGCGCGTCCGAAGGCTTCGGAAGCCGAAGCAAGCTCTGGCTGTCGGCTTGGCGCTGCAGTTCGTCCCGAATGCAGGCCTCAACCGCCGCGGCGGGGAACTCGGGCGTCGATACCTGCGGACTTGTCAGGGTGGCCATAAGAGCCTCCGTCCGATTGTCAGACGTACTACATAAATCATGTCCGAAAATCAGACAACAAGAATCGCGTTTTGCGAGCCGGCACCTTTTGGAGCGCTTGCGCCGAGATCGGGGAGGCGCCACCTTAAGTTTGGTGTCCTTAAGGACCCAGATCGCGCGTCATATGCGCGAGGTGTGACGGGAGACCGTCAGCGGAGTTCGGGAGCGCCCGGCTCTGCACCGCCGCCACGCTCGGGCGGTTCCCCTCAGAGAGCTGACGATCAGCGTCAGCGTTGAGCGTACGCCATCAGTCTGCCTCGGCCCTCGCCGTGCGCTCCACCCTGGCGCTCTTGCCAGGAGAAGCGGAGCGGGCAAATGGGCTGGCCTTCCTACATCGAGAGTATCGAAGCGATCCGGTGTGACCTTGAGCATCTGCTTGGACGGCCAGATGAGCCCGGCGCGCTCGCTTCCGAGGCCGCACCGGCGGTGCTCGCTGCTGCCGAGCGCGCGTTGAGCCGGATATGGGAGATCCTTGAAGTTGCGACCGACCAGGCCTGGAGATTGCAGCCGACGTCGTGCAACTGCGGGCACGCGCGGCGTTGTTGGAGCTCCAGCGATCCGCCGATCAGCGGCGGATTGACGAGCTGCGCAGGCAAGCGGTGGTCAGGGCGCTGGAGATTGAGCGTTGGCGCGATGCCTATCTCGAAGCGTCGCGACGGCGCGCTCATGACCGACGGTCTATGTCCTCACGCCGACGTCAGAGGCTGCAATAGGCCTTGCGGCAACAGCGGCGCCTACGCGCGGTATGCTTGAGCTTCGCCCGGCACAAGACGATGTTCTCCTGCTGATGGACCTTCGCGATCAACTCGCAGGCGCGCTCGCTGCCTGGATACAACTTGCATCACACCCTCGGATGGGTGAGAGGGCGGCCTCGATCGGCCTGGAGGTTCCTCCTGAGGAGCAAGGTGTTACGAAGGCGATGCGCGCGGATCGAGCCGTCGCCGGCAAGTCCCTGCCCGCCCTGATCCCACAGGTTTACCTGCACTACGACCCTGCCATCATAAAGTACCTGCGCCACCGGCTTCCGCTCCAACGGCAGCGTATGGACTTCCTCCTCCTTCTTCCGGAGAGGCAGCGGGTCCTCATCGAGGTGGACGGGAAGCATCACTTTGCCGAGGGCGAGCGGGCGTCGCTGCGCCGTTACGCGGATATGGTGTCCGCGGACCGCGAACTGCGCTTAGCCGGATACGAGATCTATCGCTTCGGAGCGAACGAACTTGTCGGCCCCGGTGCGGCGCCGACGATCGAACGCTTCTTCAGGCGCCTTTTCGACCGACACGGGATTCTCCCGGCGAAAACCGTGCTCTAGCCGAACTTCGGCCAATTGACGGGGGTCTACCCTGAGTGTGGCCGAGCGATCCGAGCTTCGACGCAATCAATACGCGTCTTCGATCGCGGTCTCGACTAGGGTCGCGAGCTCTGAAAGGTCGCCCTGGTCGGCGAGTTTCAGCGCCCTGTAGTAGGATACGCCCTTGTCCAAGAGGATATCCTCGCTAAGGCCGAATAGCTCGCGCGCCTGAAGTGCCGCTATCGCTCCGGCGACTCTACCATTTCCGTCGATAAAGGGGTGAATGATGAGCAGGCGATGCATGAACTTTGCAATTGCAAGCTCAGCGCCCTCGCCCTTCTTTTCAACCAGCTCCGGATACTGCCGGTTCCAGTCTTCGATCAACTCCTCGATCAGGACTGGCACCTTATCGAATGAAGGACACTCCTGGTCCTCACGTATTTTTCCCGTCGGATCGGCGAGCCACACCTGCGTTTCGCGATAACGACCGCCGAATTTCGGATCGGGCACGGTCAATCGATGGATGTACCGGATCAGGGCGGGTGTCAGCCGGGCCGATATTGCGTCGTCCACGGAGTTGGACATTTGACTTGTGAACGCAGCCGCCGAAGCTTGGAGCATGGCCCCGACGTCGACATCCCTTTCGTCACCCCGCACGGCATCAATGATCACCGCGGTCGTTTTGAGAGCGAGCCCCATCTGAGCATTGCCAATCCGCTCGATCCGATCTGTTAGGCGCTCGATTGCCCGGGTGTTTGCCGCGACTGCACTTGCCGTAGTTTCGTTGGCTGTGGCGAAGTAGGCGAATTGCTCCTCAGTGCTCAGGGGGATGTTGAGGTGTCGAAGACGCACGCCGTAGCCGTTTGGCGAATCTAGGACGACACGGAGATGTTCGCGGTGAAATACTAGGCAGCGCTTCTTTTGCTTCGCGGCCTCATTCTCCAGTTCGGCACGCTGCAACGGTGTGAGCTGCTGGTTCGTCATGAAGATGAACCCGTCACGCGCATGGCGAAGTGATAGCGCCAGGTCGTCGCTGAACTTCTTTCTTGTACTGGTGTACTTAATCGTTCCGTGTGGGAAGTGGCATGCTGCGACGTACCTAAGACCGCGCTTCTCGCAGAGGATGTCTTTACCACCGTCAGGCCCCCCCAGCGGAGACTGCGGGTCGACGTTCTCAAAGCCTTCCAGCCGGAGAACGTCCGCACAGAGCCGCTCAGATGCCGTCGACTGTTCTTCCCACAGCGTAAGCAACTGGGTTGTGGAACCACGCGGGCGTTCGGCCACAGGGCGAAACTTTCATGGCGACCTCGGGAAGAACCTTCTCTCCGAACGGCTGCGCTTCGGCAAGGTCCACGGCAGCTGCTCAGACGTCCGCTTTCAGCTCCGACCTCAATGTCACCAATTGGCGCCACTCGGACATCAAGACTGGCGCCCGCGCATCCCCTTTGACGCCTGCGTCTTCACCCACTTGGCGGCTCTCTTCCGACGGGCCGCCCGCCGCTTGTAAAAGTCGATGTCGCGCCAGGAGTGCTTGGTCTTGGGCACCCGTTCGCGACCATGCAGGACGCGGGCGGGGTCGACCCGGATGAAATGGAGCTTCGCCATCTCGTGGTCCTGCGGAATGTGCGGGACCACGCGGCTACCCAGGAAGATCCAGACCGGCAGGTGGGTTTTCGCCATGAACAGCAGCTTGGTGATCGACTTGGCTCTCCAGCAGGTGTCGATCTCCATCGCGATGGATCTACCGCCGTCCAGCGCCGTCCACACCACGTCGACGCGGCCGGTCTTGTGCCGGTCGATCCAGGGCGTCGGGTATTCGAGCTTTGCGTCGTAGCCGAGGCGCAGCCCAAGCGCCTTGAGGCGGCGCTGCAGGATGTAGTGGTAGTGGTGTGGATTGTCCGTCTCCGCCAGCGGCTCGAAAATCTCGGCGTAGATCAGCTCAACGACATCTTGGGGCAGTCTCCAGTCGCCAGCCGGCAGCGGAGCGGTGGGGGAGCGAAGCATGGGTCTTCTCCAATTTGAGAGTCTTCATGCTTCCCCTTCCTCCCTCCTTCTTTCCCGGCGCTCAGCGCTGGTCGCGCGGCGCAGGTTGGCGGGCGGGCCGTGGTGGTTTGGGCCAGACGCCAAGCCTTGCCAGCACACTCCAGTGCCAGATCATGTCGCAGCCGTTGGGCAGTTGCGGGCCGCGGCGCTGGTTACAGTGGCGGTGCTTCAGAAGGCCATTCCCGACCTTCCTTGCCCCGCCAAGGTAGGCGGGGTCATAGTGATCGAACGTCGGCTGAAGCGGGCTGTTCGCGGGCACATCCCCGTCGATGCTGATGGGCTCTCCGCAGCCCGCGCAGATCCCACACTGCGCCCGGTGCAGGACACGCAATTGCTTGGCGTGACGTCTACGCTCGGCGCGGCGGCTCACCGCGGCGCCTCTTTATCCTTCGGGAAGTACGCGATGAGCCCCACGGCACAGGCGCCGGCGAGAAGACCGCCAGCGCCCAGCCAGGCCCAGCGCCAATCGGTGGGCTGGTAGAGCAAGAGCGTCATCGCCGACGTGCCGGTCGCGGCGCCGCCGAGATAGGAGAGGGCGTAGAGGCCCATGCGGATCAGCCGCGTCGTGGCGGGGCGGATCGCAGATCGTCCCGGCTGGGTGTCCGAGGTCGCGTCGTGGTGTTGATCGGTCTCGGAAGAGGAAGGCAGTTGCACAATGTGCTCCTTTGAAGCGCGTTTTCGCGCCCCTTCAGACCCTTCCCTCCTCCTCTTCTTCCGGAGCGCGGACATGCGGAGCCCGCATCACCGTTCCATCTCCCAATCGCCGCTTGGCTTGTTCGATCGCTCTCGCTCCCAGCCGACGCTCGCCTTGGATGGCCGTTCCATGTGGCGCTGCAGGTCGAGAGCCGCCGACTTCTGGAACTCCCGATCGATGGCGCGCGGCAGACCTTGCGCGTCATCGGTGTAGACGTGCGCCTCAAGCCGGGCCCGTGAGATCGCGACATAGAAGGTGTCACCGGAGGTAGTCTTGCGGTTGGCTTCGGCCTCGATCAGAACCCGGTCCACGGTGAGGCCCTGGCTGCTGTGGACCGTGGTCGCGTAGGCGCAGTCGATGTGCACGGGCCGATCACGGGGGAGACTGACTTCCCGCTTGCCTGACTCCAGGAAGACGTTTTCCGAGCCGACATATGTCACTGTGAAGCGGTCGCCGTTCGCCAAGTCCTTGGCCGCATCGTTGCGCGTGATCCGCACGACGTCGCCGCGCGCCAGTTCCTGGCGGACCGTCTCGTAGACCGAGACATTGCGCAGCTCAGCCGGATCGATGCGCAACTGACGACCCGTGGGGCTCCGGAGCGTCAGCTTGTCGGCGATCGTGTCCTCGACCGTGTAGAGCTCGCCCCTCTTCAGGCCCAGGGCGCGATGGTCCTGCTCCGGCTGCACCCGGTCGCCGACGTGATAGTTCCGGGCGAACAGCCGTTCCTCTTGGGTGGTGTCGCGCCGTACGAGACACTCCAGCACCTTGCCCTGGCCAGCCAGGCCCAGCGCTTCGCGCACCCGGGTGTTGATCTCGCGCCGGCCTTCATTGGTGCCGGAGAGGATAAGCGACTTCTTGCGCGCCTCAGGTGAGAGGCGAGCATAGTCCTTTGCGATCGTTTGCCGGCGCGCCTTGGCGTCACGGATTTCGACCACGTGGCCAAGCTTCTCCAGCGCCGCCTTCGCCGCCCCCTCGGCGGCTAACCCCACGGCTTCACGCAGGAGGGGATTGGACTGCCGCTGGATCTCCTTCATGCCAGCCGTCGGCATGCCCGCCCGGATCAGCTGGTCGAAGGGCCGGCCGGCCTCGATCGCCTTGGTCTGCGCGCGGTCGCCGATCAGGACCACGCGCGAGCCTGCCGCCTCGGCAGCCCCAAGCACCTTGGCCATCTGGCGAGCGGGCATGACGCCGGCTTCGTCGATCACCAGCACGGACTTGCTGCCTAGGCTGTTCCGCTGTGAGCCCAGGAACGAGGCGACGGTCCTGGCTTCGAGCCCGAGCTCCCGAAGCGCTTTCACCTGGCCGCCATAGGGCGCCAGCATCTGCACCTTGTGGCCCGCTTGTTCGACCTCGGCGGCCGCTGCCTTCAACATGAAGCTCTTGCCCGTGCCCGCGAGCCCCTCGATGCCGACCACGCGGTTCGGGGTGGTCAGCATGACCCTGACCGCATCCAACTGGCCTGCATTCAGCTTGGTCCGCAGGAGGCGCTCCAGGGCGCTTTCGTCCTTCGCGAGCGGGGTGAGGGCGCCGCGGCCCTCCCGCTCGATCCGCAGCACCTTCTCCTCGCGCGCGATGGCTTCGGGGGTGGTGTAGCGGCGAGGGGCCTCGATGAGCCTTCCCGTCATGATGGCGTCCTGCACCAGCTCCAGGGCCACAGGCTCGCGCTGGCCCTCGGTCATCAGGTCACGCACCAGATCATCGACCGTGCGGGCAGCCTCGCCCCGCTCGCCTGCGGCAAAGAAGCGGGGCGCTTCGGCGACGATTTCACCCTTCGCCACAGCCTCACGGATGGCAGTAAAGATCGCCCCGGACCGAACGCCATCCATGCCGTATTCCAGCGCCTTGGCGATCAGGCGCACATGGGGGATGGCCGCCTCGCGTTCGCCGATGTGCCGCATGGCCGATTCCACAGCGAGGCGCGCCTTGACGTGCTCGGCCACCTTGGCCGGCGACCAGAGACTCTGGACGATCTTGAAGAGGCTTCTGGCCCTCCGAACACCCTGCAGGTCCAGCCCGACTTCACGCGCGCGCTCGGCCCACTCGGCATGGAGCCGGGCGCGGTCGAGGTGGGGTTCCTTGCGCCCACGGGTCTTCATGGTCGCCGCCTGTCGCTCGGCTCGCGAGGCGTTTTCACGGGTTAGCCCCTTGAGCGCCAGTTCCGCCTCGATCTCCCGGCTACGTACGCTGAAGGCCTCAATCTGCTCCCGAGAAAAGCGCGCCAGCTCGAACGTGCCGCCAGGTCCATACCGAAGCTCATGGCCCAGGGTCTCGAGCTCGCGCGCCAGGTGGGCGCGGTACTCGGCGCCCATGTAGGCGGTGGCGCGGATGATCTCGTCATTGTGCAGCGCCCGCCACTCGCCGTCGGCACGCCGGGTCAAGTTCATCACCACAGCATGGGTGTGGAGGGCCGGATCGTAGGCCCGCGTCGTCTCGTGGCGGAACTTGGCGATGATCAGGTTGCCGGTCTTCTCGACCCGCGAAGTTCCATCGACCTTTTGCCGAGCCTCCGCGCGGCGCTCGACATCCTCCAGCGTGAGTGTCACCGCCCGGTCGTGCGCGGCGACCACAGCAGCGTCCCCGCCGATCAGCGCCAGCAACGAAACGCTCTTGGGCGCTGAGAACGTCAGGTCGATGCCGATCCGGGTCTTGGCGTCGTCCCGGGTGGAGCGGCGCGATGCCGATCCGCCTGGCTGGACCTGGCCCGCCAGGAGCTGGCGGAAACGGTCCGCATCGACCTCGCCGACCAGACCGAGCAACTCGGCGCCCTTGCCCTGCCAGACCTGCGCCTCGCCGTTCTTGGCGTAGTAGTCGTCGGCGGCGTCGCCGTAGTAACTGGCCACGTCGCCGACGTCCTGCCGGGTGAGAACCTTGTGCGTCAGCATCAGCGGTCCTCCTTTCGGCGACCCCAGACCGGAAGCTTGTGCCGTTCGACCTCGCGCTGGGCTGCCTCGGTGTCGACGGGGCGACTGCAGCGCAGGAAGCTCAGCACCTCCGCAACCATGCCCAGCAGTTGAAGTAGGTAGTGCAGGATACGATCGTTCGGCCGAGGACCCTCCGCGCCCTGAAGGGCGAGCTCAGCTCTGAGGCCCTGGATCTGCAGGTCGAACTTGTCGACCCGCTCGAGGCGATCCCGGATTTCGTCGTGGAGGCTGCGACCGTGGACCTGTGCCGCGGTCCGAAGAGACAGCACCATGACCGGGCTGAGGCGCAGTTGGATGGGGTCGGAGAGCGCGCCGCTCTTCGTAGTAGAATTGTGATACATCTAACACCTTGAAGTCATGAAGATTTGGCCGGCGTATGCGCCGCTTTTGTAGTTCGCGAGCACTACGGCTGTCGCGAGGTTGAGCTGGAGAAAGTTCAGCTAGATCAATTGGCTAGCGGCACCGCGAGGGTGCGTATGGTGTATCAGCCCATTTAAGGGCTGAGGGCGTCATCGAGAGCCAGAAAGGGGAGGCAATCGAAGCGTGCCAACGCGTCAGAGGCGTACAACGCTTGTACAAACCTCGTACAAGAGTTGTACAAATCGCGTCTAATTCGCGTCCAACTCGCGCGAACGCTTCCGGGGAAGGCCTAGGCGACATCCGGGCTACACGGAGGAGACAGCAAAGATACGCGAAGGATACAGAGAAGCTTCATCGGGCTACAACGAGGCTACAGTTTCGCGTCGGCGAGTGGTCGTCGCTGATCCGCGTTTGGCGAAGTGTGACGCGCGCTGGAGCGTGCACATGAAACGTCCCTGAACTGTTGGGGCTGATGCGGGGAGGGGGCAACCGTGCCGGCTGCCCCCGCGACTTGAGGGCTTAGTCAGGCCGCTCGGCGCGAGCGCGCTCCATCCACTCCGCGATGTCCGACCAGCGCCATGCAACACGGCCGGGCGAGATGCGGATGGGAGCAGGGGCTTCGCCGGCGCGGATAAGCCGCCACCAAGTCGTGCGTCCCATGTTGCCGACCTTGGGGCGAAGGGTCTTCCAACTGATCAACGTCTCGTAGTTCATCAAAAGTCCTGTGTTCTGCGGCCGAGGCGGCCAAGGGTGTCGGGCGGGCCGACCTCCACAGGGAAAACGTTCGGGAGGAGAACGACAAGCGAACATTTGTGTCCCATTCTGGGATTTGGTCAATGAACTCAATTGACTAGACGAGGGATGTATGTCACCTCTTCGAGGCCCTTTGGAGCGGTTTGCCATTGCACTGCCTAATGGTCCGCCAGCCGTTTTGGCGCGATTGGAGGGGTGGCTGCGAACGGCCTGCGACGCCCTGCCGCACCTTGCCGCGTCCTGAAACGGGCCCAGGGCGCTCTTCCTGCAGGTCGATCTTCCAAAATGGGCGTGAAGCGGCCGGTCCCCGGCCACGCTGAGCAAGGCGAGTCTCGCCGCTTTGGGGCGCAAAAGTCGGTGGCCGGGCTGGCTTCGCATGGGGGAGGAGCCCGCCGGATCGCTCCAGCGGGCCCGTCTGTGTTCTACAAGGACAGTGGGGCCTGCTCGGGGGCGGAGTGGTCAAGGCCGCAGGTCTGGGCTGTGTCGCCGCGACGGTTGCGATCGCCGAGGATCTTCACATCACCGCCGCCGCGCGTCTGGACGACGACCTCGGTGCTGATGCGCTCGGCGCCATCGGCATCGGTCCACTTGCGGGCGCGGAGGCGTCCTTCAACCAGGAGCATCGCGCCCTTGCTCGCGTGCGACAGGTATTTGGCGGCGCCGTCGCCCCACACCGTCACTCGATGCCATTCGGTGCGCTCCTTGCGCTCGCCGGTTTCGCGACCCTTCCAGGTCTCGGTGGTGGCGAGGCGCAGGTTGGTGACCTTTGCGCCGTCGTTGAGGCTGCGGATTTCCGGGTCAGCGCCCAGGCGGCCGATCAGTTGGACCTTGTTCAGCATCGTCTCGTCTCCGTTTCCAAGGCCGGGCTGAGCCGGCCGCTCGCGGGGCCATCCCGCGATCACGGAGCCGGTCGACGTGGGGCAGGGCGGCGCGCGAAATCCGGGCCCGGGGGGAAGCGGTCTGCAGGCGCCAGCCGAAGATGGGTGGGACCCGAGCAGGCCCGCCTGCAAGGCAGGTCGACTTCGCGCGACGAACGCCCCGCGTCAGGTTTCCGAGATCGATCGCGGGGGCCACTCAGAGGCTGGCTCGTTCAGTACCGCAACTGAGGCGAGATGCGAGAACCGGAGCAGCGGGGTCGCTCGGCATCCCGGGGGCTGCGGCTCGACGTCGAGGGTGTCTCCGGCATCCCCCCGCAGCACCGAACGAACCCGTTGGTAGAATTGCAGGTACGGGACGTTCGTCGGCGTCCCGGGTAGCTCGGCAACGTGGGTCCTGGCAGCGCACCCCGAGGTGCGGAGCAGCGCGGTGATCGGACTGCCCGACGAGGAGTGGGGCGCGCGGGTCCATGCCATCGTTCAGCCGGTGGAGGGCGCCCGCTTTTCGGAAGAAGACCTGCTTGCCTTCGTGGCCGGCCGCCTGGCCTCGTACAAGCGGCCCAGAAGCCTCGAATTCACCGCCGAGCCGCTGCGCCACGACGCAGGGAAGGTGCGCCGGGCGGCGCTTCGCGATGCACGCCTGGGCGAGGCTGCGGCGCCGAACTAGGCGGCCAATTCCCGCCGTCGAACCTCGGACGCCAAGCGTCGGTTGAAGA
This sequence comes from Pseudomonadota bacterium, assembly GCA_040752615.1. GTDB lineage: Bacteria > Pseudomonadota > Alphaproteobacteria > Caulobacterales > Caulobacteraceae > Phenylobacterium. The sequence goes on from JBFMGV010000056.1 coordinate 137,761, forward strand.
AGCCCGAGCTCGCGACGTGGCGGTAGCGGCGCACTCGCTTCCAGCGCGGCTCGGTTGGCTGGATCTGCAGGCCGGCGACCCTCGAGAGTAAGTACTTCACACTCTAACCCCGCGGGCAGACGCCCCCTCGAACCGCGACGCCCGCCGAGAGTTTGGGCCCCGCTCTCTCAAGGTCCGGTCTGGCGCCGAGCTGTAGGTCTCCTTCGCGCCGAAACATGTCCTAAAGGGCGGCTCCTATCTGTGTTCGGAGGACTTCTGCTGGCGCTATCGCCCCGCCGCGCGCACGGCCGGGCCGCCAGACGGCGGGGCCTCACACATCGGCTTCCGCACCGTGCGCCGCGGTCCCCGAGCCGGCTGACCTCTCCGGCCTCGCGGCGCCTCGCGACGTACGCAGGGGAGAGGAGGGCGTGCATCAAGGTGAGCGAGCACGCCGGCAGGCATCGGCTGGGGTTCCGGCTCGGGCCCTGGCGAGCACCTGCTTAGCTGACCTCCGTCATCCAGGGCCCGCACGGGTTGACGACGAGCCCGGCGTCCCGATTGGGGCTAGCGCTCGCCGGATGCCCGCGACCGACGATGGCGGACGGCCGATCGCGTCGCCCGTTGATCAGGTAAGCCGCTTCCTAGAAGCGGACGCCGAGTTCGACACCGATTTGCCGCGGCCGCGCGAGGTCCCGGAACCGAACGCCGGCGATGCTCGGAGCGTCCGTGCCGTAATCGCTGTAGCGTTCGTTCGTGAGGTTCTTGCCGAAGACCGCCACCTGCCAGCGTTCACTGGTTGGCGCCAGCGCAATGCGCCCGTCGAGCAGCCCATGGCCTTCCTGCACCTGTTGCGGGTCGTTGGAGAGCCCGAGGTTGTAGTTGGTGCGGTAGCTGTAGTTGGCGCGGGTCGTCAGCACGAACGCGCCCAGCTCGGCGGCATGGGTGAAGCCGATATTGTAGGTCCACTTCGAGTTCAGCGGCGCACGCGTGCCCGAAAGGTCCTGACGGCACACGGTTCCCGCGGGCGTCGCCAGCCGCTGCTCGATGTAGCAGGCGGAGTTCGGATAGCTGACGTACTTGGCGTCGCTGTAGCCGAGGGAGCCGGAAACCGTGAGCGGTGTGAACGGCCGCCATACGAAGTCCGATTCCACCCCATCCGAGCGCTGTTCGGCGGCGTTGCCGACCACGTACGACGTGGCGCCGTCGAACACGCTGACCTGCAGGTCGCGAACCTCTGTGCGGTAGGCCGTGACGCCGAACATCAGGCGCCGGTCGAACGCGTCGCCCCGATAGCCAATCTCGTAGGACGTGGCTTTCTCCGGCAGGAATTCGGCGCCGGTGGGCGTCGCCCCCGCGTAGATCCAGTCGAACCCGCCGGCCTTCGCGCCTTTGACGAACTTGGCGTAGGCCATCCCACCGCTGGCGAACTCGTACTGCAGCCCGACCTGCGGCATGAAGTGCGACTCGGACAGCTCCAGGCCCGTGAATGTATGCGGTGCGCCGAACACGAGGTTGTAGAGGGAGCGGCCGCCGGGCAGCGTCGGCGCTTCGGCGGCGGTGTTGAGCGCATTGGTGTTCAGGATCGAGGCGCGCGCGCTCTGCACCGCATCCTTCGTCACGTGCATGTAGCGGGCGGCGAGGTTCAGCTTGAGCTGATCGGTTAGCTTGAAGTTGGCGTCGAAGAAGGCGCCGAAGTTCTGCGTGGTCTGGTCGATGTAGTTGTAACGGCCGAACGGCGGCAGAGGGGCCCCGAACGGCGCCGGTTGCGCCGCGAGGTTGAGATCGCTTCGCGCGGAAGCGATCAGGTCGTCTTCCTGGAAGTAGAGGCCCACGATGTAGTCCAGCCGCTCCCCGCTGGGAGAGGTCAGCCGGATCTCCTGGCTGAACTGGTTGTAATGCTCGTGGTGGTCGTAGTCGAAGATCGGGAGGGGCGACATGTCGCCCTCTGTGTCCTGCGAGAACCCATACCTGTAGCGGCGCGCAATAGTGAACGGCTCGACGCGAGATACAAGGCGTGTTTCGACGCATATTAGCTGAGACGTCTGTGCCTACTCGGCGCACATTGTGTGAGACTGAAACCACAATGGTTGAGACCG